>NZ_JBEGHG010000078.1:0-374034 GCF_040675865.1 Burkholderia sp. LMU1-1-1.1
TTCTGCCTGCTTCAGGATGGCGATGATTTGGCTGTCGGTGAATCGGGAAGTCTTCATTGCAGAACTTTCAAAAAGCTAATTGAGAAAATTCTACTTCTGATGGCGATCATTTGCAGGGGGGATTACCATGGGGCATTTCAAGGTCGCTCCGGCCTCGCGCGGCGCGACGCGATACGAGTTGGCGGATTTCACCATCAAGAACTGTTTTGGCGGCTGAAACAGCCTGGTAAAAAATATAACGGTAAATGGCGGTTTTCGTTATTGAAACGGGCTATTGCACAATAGGAAATCCGGCGACACTTCATGCCACGATAACTTTTGCTTATTCCAGGCGACAACATGAAAAATCCATCCCGCCGCCGCATCGCCGGCATGCTCATCCTTGTGCTTGCCTCGTCGGTCGCCGCCCCGCTGATGGCGCAGGTCACGCCACCTGCCTTCGCGGCCATCTTCGGCGACCACGCCGTGTTGCAGCGCGGCGAGCCGCTGACCGTATGGGGCACGGCAAGCCCCGGCCAACGCGTGACGGTGAGCCTGGCCGGCACGACCGTCGAAGCGAGCGCGGGGGCGAACGGCCGATGGCGCTTGACCATGCCGGCGATGCCGGCCGGCGGACCGCATACCCTGTCGGTCGCCGGCAATGGCGGCGGCGCCACCCTCAAGGACATCATGATCGGCGACGTCTACCTGTGCGGCGGCCAGTCGAACATGGCGTTCCCGGCGCGGCTGTCGACCGGCGCGTGGCCGGACTTTCCCGCCAATCCGGACCTGCGCTTCGTCAATATTCAAAACGTCAGCGAAGCCGCCGTCCAGGACGATCTGAAGCGGCCGCTGGAATGGCAGGTGGTGTCGCCCAAGACCGCCGGCGAGGCCTCGGCGGTATGCTACTACATGGCGCGCACGCTGCAACAGCGCCAAAAGGTGCCGGTCGGCTTCATTAATTCAAGCTGGGGCGGAACGACCATCCAGGGCTGGATCGGCGCTTCATCGCTGAAGACGCTGCCGGCCTATGCCGGACGGCTCGATGCGCTGGCCGGGATGGCGTCGAATCCGGCCAAGGCGATGGCCGGCGAGGCGCGCCGGCACCAGCAATGGTGGGAGGCCCATGACCCGCAGGCCAAGGCACAGCGCAAGTGGAGCGCGCCGGACTTCGACGACTCCGCGTGGCCGAGCCTGACACCGAAGGGATCGTGGAAGGATGCCGGCATCCCCGCGCTGGCGGACTTCGACGGCGCCGCGTGGTTCCGTACCACGGTAACCCTGGACGAGGCGCAGGCGCGGGCGGCGAACACGCTGCAGCTGGGCCCCATCGACACGTACGACAGTACCTGGGTCAACGGCGTGCGCGTCGGCGGCGGCAGCACCGCCTGGGTGTGGCGCGATTATCCGGTGCCGGCCGGCGTGTTCAAACCGGGCCGCAACGTGATCGCGGTCCACGTGCTCGGCGGCGGCACGGGAGGCGGGTTGACCGGGCAGCCGGAATATCGCGGCGTCAAAACCGGCGATGGCCAGTTCATCGCTTTGTCGGCGCCATGGAAATACCAGGCGGGCACGCGTCTGAAGGGCCTGTCGATACCGCCGGCGCCGTGGGATATTCCGACCAGCCTGTCGACTCTGCACAACGCCATGATCGCGCCGTTGGCCGGCTACAAGTTCAAACTGGCGGCGTGGTATCAGGGCGAGTCCAACGCGGGCGAACCGAAGGAATACGAGACCCTGCTGCCGCTGCTGATCGCCGATTGGCGCAAGACCTTCGGCCAGCCGCAATTGCCTTTCCTGGTCGCCCAGCTGTCGGCGTTCGGCCAGGTCCCGACCAAGCCTGTCGATTCGAACTGGGCGCGCTTGCGGGAGGCCCAGGCCAAAACCGTGCGCAACGACCCGCATGCCGGCCTGGCCGTCACCATCGATGTCGGCGACCGCACCGATATTCATCCGCCGCAGAAAGCGGTCGTGGGGGAGCGCCTGGCCCTGGCGGCGCGCGCGCTGGCGTACGGCGAGGCGATCGCGCCCGGCGGACCCGAGGCGGTCGGCGTGGCGCGGACGGGCGAGGATCTGGTGGTCAAATTCAAGAACGCCGGCGGCGGTTTGCGCAGCTATGGCGCCGGCCACGCGACCGGTTTCGAGGCGTGCGCCGGCGCCGAATGCCGGTATGTGCTGGCGGTGCCGCAAGGCGATACGGTGACTTTGAAAGGGGCCAACCTGCCAGGCACCACGCGTGTCCGTTATGCCTGGGCCGATGCGCCCTACGTGAATCTCTACAGCGCCGAAGACTTGCCGGCGGCGCCGTTCGAGCTGGAGGTCAAATAAGCGCCGACGGGCGGCCCGGCGCCGCCCGCGTCTCAATAAATGGTAATCAGATCCATCTGGAGGATGACTTGAACAAGAAGAAGACGAACGGTGTGGACAAAGGTATCTCGGAAGGCCGCAGGCAGTTGTTGGTGTCGGCCGGTTTGGCGATGGCGTTTCCGGGACTGGCCGGCGCCACGGTGGTCGCCACCACGGCGGGCGGCGGCCGCGAAAACCTCGAATTGTGGTATCAGCGCCCGGCCGGCGCTTGGGTCGAAGCGCTACCGGTGGGTAATGGCCGCCTGGGAGCGATGTGCTTCGGACGGGTCGCGCAGGAGCGTATCCAGCTGAACGAGGACACGCTGTTCGCTGGCGGGCCGTATGACCCGAACAATCCGCGTTCGCTGGAGGCGCTGCCGGAGATCAGGAAGCTGGTCGATCAAGGCAAGTTGGCCGAGGCGGCGGACATGATCTCCTCCTCGATGATGGCCAAACCGTTGATACAGATGCCTTACGGCGCGGCCGGCGACCTGTTGCTCGACTTCGTGGGCATGGCGGGCGCCGACAACTACCGGCGTTCCCTCGAACTGGACACCGCCATCGCCACCACTCGCTTCAGTGATGGCAAGGCGCGGCATCTGCGCGAAGTGTTTTCCAGCGCGCCCGACCAGGTGCTCGTGATCCGCCTGACCGCCCAGGGCGGCACGCTCGATTTCGATCTCGGCTATCGTCATCCTGCCGCCGCCAAGTACGGCGACACCGATTATGACGGTCGCCAGAAAGAGGCTGCGGCGCCGATAGGCGTGGCGTGGGACTACCGTGAACCGCCGCGCGCCGGGGAGCGCCCGACCACCCTGTCCGTGCGCGCCGATGGCGGCGACGCGCTGCTGGTCGAAGGGCGCAATATCGAGGCGGCCGGCATTCCGGCGGCGCTGCGCTACGCGGTGCGCGTGAAGGCCGTCGGCGACGGCACGATCACGCCGCGCGGCGACCGCATCGAAGTGCGCGGCGCACGCACGGTGACGCTGCTGGTGGCGGCGGCGACCAGCTATGTCAACTACGCCGATGTCGGTGGCGATCCGCTCAAGACCGTGCGCGCGCAAACCGAGGCGGCCGCCGCCAAACCGTACGCGCGGCTGCGCGCCGCGCACCTCGCCGCGCACCAGAAGTTGTTCCGCCGGCTGTCGCTGCGCATCGGCTCCGGCGCGGGCGCCAATGCCGCCGCGGCCGCGCCGACCAACGAACGCATCGCCGCCGTCGAGGCGCGCCCCGACGCCGCGCTGGCGGCGCTGTACGTGCAGTACGGCCGCTATTTGCTGATGTCGTCCTCGCGCCCCGGCAGCCAGCCGGCCAACCTGCAGGGCCTCTGGAACGAAGGGACCAATCCGCCGTGGGGTTCCAAGTACACCATCAACATCAACACCCAGATGAATTACTGGCCGGCCGAATCGGCCAACCTGGGCGAGTGCGTCGAGCCGCTGGTGCGCATGGTGGAGGATTTGTCGGTCACCGGCGCCGTCACCGCGCGCAAGGGCTACGGCGCGCGCGGCTGGATGGCGCACCACAACACCGATCTATGGCGCGCCGCCGCGCCCATCGACGGCCCGAAATGGGGCATGTGGCCGTGCGGCGGCGCGTGGTTGTGCCAGGCGTTGTGGGAGCACTACGAATACAATCCTGACCAGGCCTGGCTGCGCCGGATTTATCCGCTGCTGAAAGGGGCGGCGTTGTTCTTCGTCGATACGCTGGTCGAAGATCCTCAGGGCAGGGGACTGGTCACATCGCCGTCGATCTCGCCCGAGAATGAGCATCACAAAGGCGTGGCCACCTGCGCCGGCCCGGCCATGGACCGCCAGATCGTGCGCGACCTGTTTGGCTGGACGCTCAAGGCCCATGCGCTGCTCAAGGATGGCGACGGCGCCTTCGCCACCACCCTGGAGACGATGCGCGCCCGCTTGCCGGCGGACCGCATCGGCGCGCAGGGGCAGTTGCAGGAATGGCTGGAGGATTGGGACGCCGGCGCGCCGGAGCAGCAGCACCGCCATGTCTCGCATTTGTACGCGGTGTATCCGAGCGAGCAAATCAACGTGCGCGACACGCCGGAGTTGATCGCCGCCGCGAAAGTGACGCTCAACACGCGTGGCGACAAATCGACCGGCTGGGCGACGGCGTGGCGGCTGGCGCTGTGGACGCGCATGGGCGAGGGCGAGCGCGCCTATGCGATCCTTCAAGGACTACTGGGGCCGGAGCGCACCTATCCGAACATGTTCGACTCCCATCCGCCGTTCCAGATCGACGGCAACTTCGGCGGCGCGGCGGCGATCCTGGACATGCTGGTGCAGTCGTGGGGCGGCGAGATCCACATCCTCGCGGCCCTGCCCAAGGCGTGGCCGGAAGGCTCGCTGCGCGGCGTGCGCGCCAAGGGCGGCGTCGAGCTCGATCTGGACTGGGCCGACGGCCGGATGCACCGCCTGCGCCTGCGCGGCAAGCCGCACGACAAGGTGCGGGTGCGCTACCGCGACCGCTTGATCCAGGTTGTGCTGGATAAGAAAGGGGCTGGGGCGGTGATGTAGCGGTCGATCAGGCGAGCACCCAGATTTTGCGGATGGTTTCGAGTGTGCGCCAGGTCCCCGTGTAGCCGGGCTTCATGATGAAATGGTCGCCCGCCTTGACGATGATGGGCGCGTGGCCGTCTTCGGTGATTTCCGCGACGCCCGCCAGGATGCAGCAATACTCCCAGGTTTCGCCCTTGATCGAGCGGTTGGTGCCGGGGGAGGACTCCCATACACCGGCACGCACCAGTCCGTCCTTGGCGCTGTCGATATCCCAGTTTTTGCACCGGATGTCGCCCTCGATGACGCGCTCGGCCGGCGGCTGGTATTCACGCGCTTCGCCGAGTTGGTCCAGTTCGAATTTCACTAACAGTCGCGTCATGCCGCCTCTCCCTTGAATAGAATGTCCACAAAGTATAGGCGCGCGCGATCGGCGCGCGCTGCCGTATATGCATCGGCAGCGACACAATCGGTTTAACACGGGGCGTTCCATGCCAGAATATGCGGCGGCGCACCGAGCGTCACGTCCAGCGGTTTTTCCGGTTTCGATCCCGCTCGGCGGGACGTTGCGCGCCGCGAACGGCTCGCGCGGGACGATTCGGCTGGAAAACTTTTCGATCCCGATATCGTCTTCCAGGAGCCGCTCCAAGCGCCTGGAAATGGGCCACGCTCGGCGCCACGATTTTCAGCAAGTAATCGTAGCCGCAGTTAAGCAAAAGGCTGCACGTTCCAGCAACCTTCGTGCTCCTCTTTCAGCCGCCGCGCGGCCGCCGAAGGGCGAAGCATCTCCCAAGCATGGGGAGGCGGCCCAGGACCGTGCCGCTCCCCCAGGCGCTTGAGAGAATATCCGACCGCCGTACAGCGCCGTCGTGTCAGAGCACGCTATCGATGGCGCCGGTAATTTGCGCCTTCAGCCCGACAATGTCGACCGTATTGCCGCTGCCGTGCGCTACCGCTGTATAGATCCCGTCCCCATTGCCGTCGTGATAAACCTCATTGAAGGTGTAACCGCCCACGGAGCGCGTTTCCAGCACATAACCTGGCTCGAGTGAGCTGTAGGCGAGGCCGCCGCCGGGGGTAATCGTTAGCTTATTGCCGTCAGGTAGCACCTGCTGCGCGGCGCTGATGGCGCCGTTGGCGTCGAAAGTGAACGTGGCGCGGGCATATGGTGCCACGTCCAGCAGCGTGGCCGCACCGTTCGCAGGGATATCGCTCACCATCACGTCGGTTTTGGTGTACAGGCCTGTCTCGCTCGATAGCTTGAAATCGGTACGCTCGATGGTGTGTCCATACACGGAATTCTCCGTCACGGTACCGTCCGCGCCGATCGAGAAAGTGGTGGTTGGCCCGATAGGCAAAGTGGAACTGAGTGCCGTGGTGCCGAACTTTGTTGTGATTTGCACCGCGGTGACCGCGCCGTCTTCGACCGTGAAGCTGTAGCCGACGTGGTCGTCGAAGGCGCCGGCCGGGTGTGGATAGCCAAGCGCCGGCGGCACCGATGTCGCGCGTGCGTTCGAGGCGTCCCAGGCGGTGGCGGTCGAGGCCGTCAACGCGGCGGTGCTGACAATTTCAGTCGTCAAGTTCGTCACGGATGGTATCGGTGTATTTGCTACGTAACTTTCGTAGGCGCGTTGCGCACCGGCGATCACACTATTTGGTATATCGAACTTATATTCGTTAACGCGGAAATTACTGTGGTTCATAGTTAGCTCCAGTGAGGGTAAAAGAAATTGAACTGTACAGTTCAGTACAGTTACGTTCAATTGTACCCCAGTAAATCGATGCTGGAGCCTCAATGCACCGTTAACGGACACCGTAACAATGACGCTTGGCTTGACGCTGGGGGGGCTTGCGCTTATATTAATGACTTACAAGTAAGTTAATATGAAACCCACCCATGCAAGCCCCTCAAGACACCAAGCCACGCTGGGAGCGACGCAAGGACGCGCGGCCGCAGGAGTTGCTGGCAGCCGCGCTGGAGCAGTTCGTCGAACGTGGCTACGCAGCCACCCGTCTTGAAGACGTGGCCAAGCGCGCCGGCGTGTCCAAGGGCACGCTGTACCTGTATTTCACCAACAAGGAAGAGCTATTCAAGGCCGTCGTGCGCGAGAACATCGTGCAAGCCATCGGCGAGGCCGAACAGGACGCGGCCGTGTTCGAAGGCCACAGCGGCGAGCTGCTGCGCACCATCCTGATGGCCTGGTGGGACGAGATCTGCACCACGCACCTGGCCGGCATTACCAAGCTGATGCTCTCCGAAGGCCAGAATTTCCCCGAACTTGCCAAGTTTTACAACGAGGAGGTGGTCAAGCGCGGCAGCGACCTGATCACCAGCGTGCTGGTGCGCGGCATCGGCCGGGGCGAGTTCCGGCTGGTCGATCCGGCCGTCATGACGCCGGTGTTGATCGCGCCGGTGATGATGCTGATGATGTGGACCAACTCCTTCATGCCGGCCTGCGAGATGCCGGCCATCGATCCGCACGCTTTCATGGACACCTTCATCGGCACCACGCTGGGCGGCCTGGAGGCGGTCGCGTCGTGAGCGGCCCCGTGGCGTTTTCCGTCCAAGTTGCCAATTTGGTAGGTTCATCCCCCTTAAACTGCAGACTGTCGCAATTTCCCGCGATACGGCCGTCAACTCGTTAATATGTGCCTCCATGCCAGTTCAACGATAAAATGACGGATTATTTAATCCCGACCGAGTCATAAGATGAATATCGAACAAGCCCGTTTCAACATGATCGAACAGCAAATCCGTCCCTGGGACGTCCTCGACCCGGACGTTCTGGAGCTGTTGCACGTGGTTAAACGTGAGAATTTCGTCCCGGCCGCGCACAAGGCGCTGGCCTTCGTCGACGCCGAGATCCCGCTGCCGGGCGGCGAATCGATGCTGATGCCTAAGATCGAGGCGCGCCTGTTGCAGGACGTGAACCTGAAAAAGCACGAAAACGTGCTCGAGATCGGCACCGGTTCCGGCTACATGGCCGCGCTGCTGGCGCACAAGGGCCGCCACGTGACGACGGTGGAGATCTCGCCGGAACTGAAGGCGCTGGCGGAAAAGAATTTGGCCGACAACGGCGTGACCAATGTGACGGTCGAGCTGGGCAACGGCGCGCAGGGCTGGCCGAACGGCGCGCCCTACGACGTGATCGTCGTGTCGGGCTCGCTGCCGGTGCTGCCGGAGTCGCTGCTGCAGCAACTGAAGGTGGGCGGACGCCTGGCCGTCATCATCGGCCAGGCGCCGGCGATGAAGGCGCAATTGATTACCCGTACCGGCGAAGCCGGCTACGACACGCGCACCTTGTTCGAGACCAGCGTCAAACCGCTGGCCTCGGCCACGACGCCGTCGGCCTTCCAGTTTTAAGCGGCGGGCGGCGTATGCAGCATATTACCGCTCCGGAACTGGCCGCGTGGCTGGCCGACGAGGCGCGTCCCCGGCCGGTGTTGCTGGACGTGCGAGAGAATTGGGAATTCGAGACCTGCCGCATCGACGGCTCGGTACAGATCCCGATGAACACGATACCGGCGCGCATCGACGACCTCGATGAGGACGCCGAGATCGTCTGCATCTGCCACCACGGCGCGCGCAGCCTGCAGGTGGCCGCCTTCCTGGAGCGTAACGGCTTCGGCAAGACGGTTAACCTGACCGGCGGCATCCACGCCTGGGCGCTGCAGGTCGATCCCGCGATGGCGAAGTACTAAGGCCGCGCGGGACGCAGCCGGCGGCGCCGAGGCGGCACTGTTTTTGATTTGATCAACTTTTTTTGACGACTCCAACGGAGAATGCAATGCAGAGACCCCTTATCGCCGTGCTGATCACCAGCGCCTTTTTGACGCTCAACGCACAGGCGGCCGATCTTCTTCAAGTCTATCAGCAAGCGCTCGCGAACGACGCCACGTACGCCAGCGCCCGCTCTTCGGTTGAAGCTGGTCGCGAGCGGATCACGCAGGGGCGCTCCGGCCTGCTGCCGACCATCAGCGCCAACGGTTCCAACACCCGCAACACGGGCGATTTCACGCCGTTCAATGTCGGCCAGGTGGACGTCATCGGCGGCGTGCCGGTCGTCGCCAACAAGCGCAACACCGATTTCCACACCAACACTTACACCGTGGCGCTGACGCAGCCGCTGTTCAACTGGGGCCTGTGGCAGAGCTACGAGCAGAGCAAGCTGGCGCAGGCGCAGGCCGAGGCCACCTTCGCCCAAGCGCGCCAGGATTTGATCACCCGCGTCGCGCAAGCGTACTTCGACGTGCTGACGGCGCAGGACAACCTCACCTCGACCCAGGCGCAAAAGGTGGCGACCACCGAGCAGCTGGCCTCGGCCAAGCGCAACTTCGAGGTCGGCACCCAGACCATCACCGACACCCATGAGGCGCAGGCGGCCTACGATCTGGTGGTGGCGCAGGAATTCGCCGCCATCAACGACCTCGACAACAAGCGCACGGCGCTCCAGGTCATCATCGGCCAGGCGCCGGGCGAACTGGCGCCGCTGCGCGCCGGCGTGACGATCGCCGCGCCGGAGCCCGCCGCCGTCGATCCGTGGATCAGCTCGGCGGAAGGCCAGAACTTCGCCGTCATCTCGGCCCAGCTGTCGCTGGAGATCGCCAAGCGCGAGATCTCGCGCAACCGCGCCAACCACATGCCGACCGCGAACCTGACGGCGGCCACCCAGCACACCAGCCAGACCGCGTCCGGCACGCAAAAGACCAATGCCATCGGCCTGACCTGGAACATCCCGATCTTCAACGGCTTCGCCATCACCAGCAAGGTGCGCGAAACCATCGCGTTGGAAGACAAGGCTCGCAACGATCTGGAATCGACCAAGCGGCTGGCGTCGCAAAACGCGCGCCAGGCCTTCCTCGGCATGAACAGCGGCCTGGCCCAGGTCAAGGCGCTGGAGGCGGCGGAAGTGTCGAGCAAATCGTCGCTCGATTCGAACAAGTTGGGCTACCAGGTCGGCGTGCGGATCAACATCGACGTGTTGAACGCGCAGCGCCAGCTGTACGCGACGCAGAAAGACCTGTCGAAGGCGCGCTACGACACCATCATGAACGGCCTGCGCCTGAAGTCGGCGGCCGGCACCTTGAAGGAAGAGGATCTGGCGCCGGTCAACGCGCTGTTGGCGCGTTAAACCTTACAGCCCCGCGCCCTGGCCGTCGAAACTGCGCTCGATCAACTCGATCTTGTAGCCGTCCGGGTCGGTGACGAAGGCGATCACCGTCGAGCCGCCCTTGACCGGGCCGGGTTCGCGGGTGACGGTGCCGCCGTTGGCGCGCACCGCCGCCGCCGCCGCATAGATGTCGTCGGCCGAGATGGCGATGTGGCCGTAGGCGTTGCCCATGTCGTAGCTGGTGGTGCCGTAGTTGTACGTCAGCTCCAGCTCGGCATGGTCGGGATTGGAACCGTAGCCCAGGAACGCCAGCGTGTACTTGTACTCGGGGTTGTCACTGGTGCGCAGCAGTTTCATGCCCAGCACCTTGGTGTAAAAATCGATCGAGCGCTGAAGGTCGCCGACCCGCAGCATCGTGTGCAAAATACGCATCGTGGTCTTTCGTTGGTGAAGTGAGAAACCGGGATTCTATGCGTTTTGCCGCATTCTTGCTCAGCCCTGCAACTGGGCGTCGAGCGTGATCTCGGCGTTGAGCAGCTTCGACACCGGGCAGTTCAGCTTGGCCTTCAACGCCGCCTCGTCGAATTTCTTCTGGTCGGCGCCGGGAATCGTCGCGATCAGGTTCAGGTGCACCTTGGTGATGGCGAAGGCGCCGTCGACCTTGTCCAGCGTGACCGTCGCCGTGGTCGCCAGATGCTTGGCGGTCATGCCGGCGTCGGCCAGGATGCCCGACAGCGCCATCGTGAAGCAGCCGGCGTGGGCCGCGCCGATCAGCTCTTCCGGATTGGTGCCGGGACCGTCCTCGAAGCGGGTGTGGAAGCCGTATTGCACGCCATCCATGGCGCCGCTCTCGGTGGAAATCTTACCGGCGCCGTCCTTCAGGGTGCCGCTCCAGACTGCTGATCCTGCGCGTTCGTTGCTCATGGTGATCTCCGTTTGGTGGGTCTGTACATAGAAGTCTCATCATGGCGGCAGTGTGCGGCCCGGTCCGTTCGCTGGCGCACACTGCGTCCGGCCGTCAGCGCGCGGCCGTCTTGGCGGCCGGCGCCACGCGCCAGATGATGTTGCCCACGTCGTCGGCCACCAGCAGCGCGCCGGCCTTGTCGACGGCCACGCCGACCGGCCGGCCCTGCGCCTTGCCGTCCTTGTCGAGGAAACCGGACAGGAAATCCTGCGGCGGCCCCGACGGCTTGCCGTTACTGAATGGAACGAACACCACCTTGTAGCCGCTGTGCGGCTTGCGGTTCCACGAGCCGTGCTGGCCGATGAACACGCCGCCCTGGTAGCTCTGCGGGAACAGCTTGGCCTCGTAGAACGCCAGCCCCAGCGAGGCCGTGTGCCCGCCCAGCGCGTAGTCGGGCGCGATGGCCTTGGCCACCAGATCCGGCTTGGGCGGCTTGACGCGGGCGTCGACCTTCTGGCCGAAGTAGCTGTACGGCCAGCCGTAGAAGCCGCCGTCCTTGACCGACGTCATATAGTCGGGCACCAAGTCGTTGCCCAGCTCGTCACGCTCGTTGACGGCGGTCCACAGGGCTTTGGTTTGCGGCTCCCAGCCCATGCCGTTGGGGTTGCGCAGGCCGGTGGCGAACAGGCGCGACTTGTTGGTGGCCAGGTCCAGCTCCCAGATCGCGGCGCGGCCTTCCTCGGCCTCCATGCCGTTTTCGGCGACGTTGCTGTTCGAGCCGACCGTCGCATAGAGGAACTTGCCGTCCGGGCTGGCGATGATGTTCTTGGTCCAGTGGTGGTTCAAGGTGCCGGCCGGCAGGTCCATGACCTTGACGCCGGGCGCGGTGATGCTGGTCTCGCCTTCCTTGTACGGGAAGCGCACGATGGCGTCGCTGTTGGCCACGTACAGGTTGTTGCCGACCAGCGCCATGCCGAACGGCGAATTCAAGCCCTTGAGGAAGACCGTGCGGGTCTGCGCCACGCCCTTGGCGTCGAGCCCGCGCAGCAAGGTGATGCGGTTGGCCGACTCGGTGACCGCGCCGGCCTTCTTCATCTGGTGCTTCATGACGGCGCCCTTGATGCCCTTGCTGTCGTCCGGCTTGGGCGGGGCGTTGGTCTCGGCCACCAGCACGTCGCCGTTGGGCAGGGTGTAGACCCAGCGCGGATGGTCGAGCCCGCGCGCATAGGCGGTGACGGCGAAGCCGGCGGCCGGCTGCGGGGTTTCCTGCGCGGTCCAGCGGTCCACCGGCGCGACGTTGACGGTGGGGATCAGCGATTTCTCCGGCTCCGGCAGCGCCGGATTCGGGCCGTAGCCGACCGGATAGGAGGCGCCTTGCGCCAGCGCCGCTTGAGGCGCCAGCACCGCGCCAAGGATCAGAAGTGCGCCTGCGGTGGTGTTTTTCATGATGATGTTCGTTACCCTGGTAATTTGTATGGTTGGCGGATGAGCCGGCGGCTCAGTCGCGCTTGGTGTTCGGTTGCGGCCGCGCCGTGGCCTCGCGCGGCACCGGCGTCTTGACATGCTCGACGCCCGGTTTGTTGCGTGCGTCGGTATCGACCATGCCGCTGTCGACGTCGGCGGCGGCCTGTTTGCCCACGCTGCGCGGCTCGATGTCCTGGCTGTCCGGCGACTCGTCGCGCTCGTGCGGCATGCGCTTCTGGCCGTCGTTTTTCACCTTGGCGTCGGTATTGACTTGTTGGTCCTTCATGATGGTTCTCCCTCGAATCGTTGTTTTAACGATAGTAACGAGTTGGTTTTGCATCGGTCGCTAGATTGAATATCGACAACATTAGGGTGAACTCGTTTATCATTTAGTCTACTTTTCCACCAGGGTTGAACGCATGAGCACTGCCGCACATTCCGTCCCGGACAGCCACGCCCCGGCCTCCCGCTGTCCCAACTGCGAGGCGGTGCTCACCGGCGCGTTTTGCGCCAATTGCGGCCAGGAGGCCCACCTGCACCACGCCAGCACGCGCGAATTCCTGCACGAATTCATCGGCCATTACGTGGCGATCGAGGGCAAGCTGTGGGGCACGATGTCGCGCCTGCTGTTCCGTCCGGGCGCGCTGACCAACGAATACATCCGTGGCCGCCGCGTGCGTTACGTGCAGCCGCTGCGCATCTACCTCACCTTGAGCCTGCTGTTTTTCGCGGTGCTCAAGTTCACCGGCGGTTTCGAGCCGGTGATCGACGAGAAGGCAAGACCGACAGGCGCCGAGGTGGCGCACACCGCCGGGCGCGACGCGCCGGACGCGCAGCGGGGCAAGGCGGCGGCCGAAGCGGCCATCGCCGACATGGAACAGGAGCTCAAAGCCGGCACGCCCGACAATAACGAGCGCAAGGCCGGCAAGACGGAGGCCGACAACGAGTTCGGCCCGAAGGAGTTCGACGACCTGCTGAGCGGCTGGCCGCGCGTGCGACACCAATGGCATATGTTCACCGCGCTGCCGCAGGAGCAGCAGAAAAAAGTGTTCGCCGACGCCTTTTACCGCTACGCGCCGTACGCGATTTTCTGCCTGATGCCGGTGTTCGCGCTGTTCCTCAAGATCCTGTACCTTGGATCGGGACGGCGCTTCGGCGAGCACGTGCTGTTCGCACTGCACACCAACGCCTTCGCCTATTTCATCTTCTGCGCCATGTTGCTGATCAATGTGGGCATCATCGACTTCGTGCTGTGGTGCTGGCTGCTGGCCTATCTGCCGTGGGCGATGCGGCGCGTCTACCACCGCAGCCGCTTCGGCACTTTCTGGCGCTGGGCGGTGCTGATGACGTCCTTCATGATCTGCATCTTCCTGGCGAGCGCCCTGAGCGCGGCCAGCGGCATCATGACCTTGCACTGAGCGGCCCCGCGGCGAGATGGCGGCGGTTCAAATGCGGGCCGGTGCTTGCAGTCTGGCGGCCCGCGCACTATACTGCGGAAAATACTGTCTAAACGTACAGTAACGGGTGGGCCGACGGGTGATGGCAGAAGCCGGCGTTATGGGTTACTCTGCTGCGTGTCGTCGATTCCACCTTTTTGCCGAGACTTTTATGCCCGCCATGCACGCCGATTTTCAAACCATAGCACTGGTCGTGCGCCCGAACACCGACGGCATCTCCGAATCGGTGGGCAGCGTGGTCGACTTCCTGCGCCGGGGCGGGCGCACGGTGGTGTTCGAGGAGCAGACCGCCGAGCATCTGGCGGGCGCCTTCGACGGCGTTTGCGCGCTCAGCGCCAGCGAGATCGGCGCCGAATGCGATGCCGCCATTGTCATGGGCGGCGACGGCACCATGCTCGGCATCGCGCGCCAGCTGGCGCCGTTCGACGTGCCGCTGATCGGCATCAACCAGGGGCGGCTCGGCTTCATGACCGACATCCCGCTCGAGGGCATGCTCGACGTGCTGGCCAAGATCCTCGGCGGCAGCTACAAGGCCGAACGCCGCACCTTGCTCGAGGGGCGGGTGCGCCGCGATGGCAAGGACATCCACTTCGGCCTGGCCGTCAACGACGTCGTCGTCGCGCGCGGTGCCGGCGCCGGCATGGCCGAACTGCGGGTCGACGTCGACGGCCACTTCATGTACAACCAGCGCTCCGATGGCCTGATCATCTCCACCCCGACCGGCTCGACCGCGTACGCGCTGTCGGCCGGCGGCCCGCTGCTGCACCCGAGCCTGGGCGGCGTGGTGCTGGTGCCGATCGCGCCGCACGCGCTGTCGAACCGGCCCATCGTGCTGCCCGAATCGAGCCAGATCGTCATCGAGATCGTGCGCGGGCGCGACTGCAGCGTCAACTTCGACATGCAGACCTTCGCCAGCCTGCAAACGCAGGACCAGATCCTGATCCAGCGCTCGCCGCACGCGATCACCTTCCTGCATCCGGAGGGCTGGAACTACTTCAACACGCTGCGCGACAAGCTCCACTGGAACGAGTATCCGTCGGGCGAAGGCAAACTCAATTAACCACTCTCCAGGCATCCATGCTCCGTACCCTGTCCATCCGTGATTTCGTCATCGTCGACTCGATAGAACTGGAATTTTCCGCCGGCTTCACCGTCTTCACCGGCGAGACCGGGGCCGGCAAATCGATCCTGATCGACGCGCTGACCCTGGCGCTGGGCGGTCGCGGCGACGCCAGCGTGGTGCGCGAAGGCGCGGCCAAGGCCGACATCACGGCCGATTTCGCCGTCAGCGAACAGGCGCGCGACTGGCTCGCCGCCAACGAGTTTTCGGTGGAGGAGGGCGGCGCGCTGCTGCGCCGCGTGATCGACAACGCCGGCCGCAGCAAGGCCTACATCAACGGCATCGCCGCCACCGCGTCGCAGCTGCGCGAGCTGGGCGACATGCTGGTCTACATCCACGGCCAGCACGCGCACCAGTCGCTAATGAAAACCGAGGCGCAGCGCGTACTGCTCGACGGCCAGGCCGGCGCGGGCGCCGACGTCAAGGCGGTGGCGGCCAGCCACAAGGCGTGGCGCGCGCTGGCCAGGCAGTTGCAGGAGTTCGAAACCAACGCCGCCAACGTGCTGTACGAACGCGAGCGGCTCGAGTGGCAGGTCAACGAGCTGGAAAAGCTGGCCGTCAAGCCGGGCGAATGGGCCGAGGTGAGCAATGAGCAGAGCCGCCTGTCGCATGCCGCCAGCCTGCTCGAAGGCGCGCAGGAGGCGCTGGCGGCGCTGTCGGAATCGGAGGACCATCCGATCCTGTCGCAGCTGTCGTCGCTCAATCAAAAACTCGGCAAGCTGGCCAACATCGACACCGGCCTGCAGGCCATCGTCGACTTGATCGAACCGGCGCGCATCCAGCTGCAGGAGGCGGTGTACGCGATCAACGATTACCTCGACCGCGTCGACCTCGACCCGGAGCGGCTGCGCCAAGTGGAATCGCGGATGGAGGCGATCCACTCGGCCGCGCGCAAGTTCCGCGTCACCGAGGAACAGCTGCCGGAGGAGCACGTGAAGCTGGCCGAGCGCCTGTCGCAAATCGCCGACGCCAGCGACATCGAAGGCCTGCGCAAGCAGGAGGAAAAACTCAAGGCCGCCTACATGGACGTGGCCGGGCGCCTGAGCGCCACGCGCGCGCGGGCCGCGCGCCAGCTGGGCGAGGCCGTCACCAAGGCGATGCAGGAACTGAACATGACGGGCGGCCGTTTCGAGGTCGCGCTCAACGCCGGCGAACCGGGCGCGCACGGCCTGGAGCAGGTCGAATTCCTGGTGGCCGGCCACGCCGGCGTGGCCGCGCGGCCGCTGGCCAAGGTGGCCTCGGGCGGCGAACTGGCGCGCATCTCGCTGGCGATTTCCGTCATCACCTCCAACGCCACCACCACGCCGACCCTGATCTTCGACGAGGTCGACAGCGGCATCGGCGGCGGCGTGGCCGAAGTGGTCGGCCGGCTGCTGCGCCGCCTGGGGCAGGAGCGGCAAGTGCTGTGCGTCACGCACCTGCCGCAAGTGGCCAGCCAGGCGGGCCAGCACTTCCAGGTCGCCAAGGGAACCTTAGACAACGGCAAGACCGCCTCGCGCATCGACGTGCTCGACGCCAAGGCGCGCGTCGAGGAAGTGGCGCGCATGCTGGGTGGCCTGGAGATCACCGCCACCACGCGCAAGCACGCCCGCGAGCTGCTCGCCTCCTGATCCGGGGTCAGGTCCACCATTTCTACACGGGCTCATCCGCCCGACGAAATTCCCTTCTCCAACCTTGCCCGAAAGACCGGCGCCGCTGTCGCCGGTACGTTTGCGCCTCGTCAGCGCCGCGCCGCCGCGTGCGCCTAGAGTTGGAGGCAGCACCGGACACGCGTGCCCGACGCGATCCGTGTGGCACCAGTGCAAGCGCCTGCTTGCGCTTACTTTCTTGCAAAGGGAAGCCATCATGCAACCTCAATCGATCCGCAACACCGGCGCGCGCCGCCGCCTCGTCGCCGCCGCCATCGGCGCCTTGTTCACGTCGCTGCAATCCTCGGCCGCCGAGCCGCAAGCCAAGCCGGTCGACCAGCAGCGCGCCAGCCTCTACACGGTGATCAACCTGGGGCCGGAGCTGGCCAACGCCGCGCTCAACGAGCGCGGCCAAGTGGCGTTCACTGCTTTCAATGCCTCCGACACCGTCGGCCGCTTCTTCGACGGCGAGCGCATCTGGCCGATCGGCCCGGCCGAGGGCGGCCTCACGCTGGTGACCGGATTGAACGACCGTGGCGTGGCGGTGGGCGCGACGCGAAGCGCCGGCGAGACCGATGCGCGGGCGTTCTCCTGGACGCTGGCCGGCGGCCTGCGCGTGCTGCCGGGCAGCGCGCCGTCGACGGCGCTCGACATCAACGAGCGCAACGAGATCGTCGGCTGGGTGTCGGCGCCCGGCGTGGCCGCGCGCGCCATCCGCTGGAATCCGGACGGCGGCACGACGTTGTTGGGGCCGCTTCCAGCCTCGTCGTCGGAAGGCACCGCCATCAACAACCGGGGCGACGCGACCGGCTACACGAGCGTCGCCAACGGCGATATCCGCGCCCACGCCACCTTGTGGGACCGGGCCGGCGCCCAGACCGACCTCGGCCCGTTCGACGGCGGCGACGGCTTCGGCCTGCGCATCAACGAGCGCAACGAAGTGGCCGGCGTGTTCAATTACCCCGGCCGCACCGTGGGGTTTTTCTGGAGCCGTGACACCGGCACGGTGCGCATCGACGCCGGCCCCGGACACGCCCTCGGCGACCTCAACAACCGGAGCGGGATCGTCGGCAGCGCCGAGATCGGCGGCCGGCCCCGGGGATTCTATTGGACCGCGCGGCGCGGCGTGGTGCCGTTACCGCTCGGCTTCGGCACCATTAGCCAGGCGTACGACATCAACGACCGCGGCGAGATCGTGGGCGCGATCGCCGCGGCCGAGGGCGCCCCTTGGCGCGCGGCGCTGTGGCCGTCGTACACCGCCGTGCCGATCGACTTGAACACGCAACTGTACCGGGCGCCGGCGGGCCTGGAACTGCGCGCGGCCTGGCGCATCAACGAACGCGGCGACATCCTGGCCGACTCCAACGCCGGCCTGGTCTTGCTGCGCCCCGGCCGGCGCGGCACCGACGCGCCGGTGCTCGGCCCCATCATCGGGCTGCCGGCCATGGTCGAGCTCGGCCAGGAGCTGACGATGACGCTCAACTTCTCCGACAACAACGCCGCGCAAACCCACACGGCCAGCACCGTCTGGAGCGACGGCTGCCCGTCGTCGTCGTCGACGGTCGGCGGGGCCGGGGGCACCGGCCAGGTTCGGCTGCAACATGATTTCTGCGCTGCCGGCTACTACACCGTCAAGGTGCTGGTGACCGATTCGGGCGGGCGCTCCACCGAAACGTGGCGCAACTTCCTGGTCGTGTCGCCGACGCTGGCCGCGCTCAGCGGCGAGGGCGTGCTGGCCGCCGGCGCGGCAACCGCCGGCCCCGGGCATCGGCAAGCGCCGTTGCGCTTCGCGCTGTGGACGCCGCTCGGCGAGGCGCCGGCGGCCGCCGCCGGCAAGTCCGTGGTCCGCTTCTCCGGTCCGTTCCAGTTCCAGGGCGAGACGGTGACGCACGCGACCTCGACCGAAGCCCGGGCGCGGGTGGAGGGCACGGGGCGGCTCAACGGCCGCGACGGCTACCGCTTCGTGCTGGAGGCCGTCGATGGCGGTAGCGGTCCGGCCGCCGCCGACCGCCTGCGGGTGCGCGTCACGCACGCCGACACCGCCACCGGCGCCGAGGTGGTCGATTACGACAACGGCGCGCCGGGACCGGGCGCAGGCGCCGATCGCGCCGCCGTGGTGGCGGGCGGCCTGACGCTGCGCCGCTAACGGCATCGAATGGGCCGGGCCCTCCCGTTGCGCCGGGCCCGGTCCCGTCAGCGCGGGCGCCCGCTCGCGCCAACTTCTTGCAAGGAGAAGCCATCATGCAATTTCCATCGATACGCGCCATCGCCGCGTTGTGCGCGCCGCTGCCGTTCTGGGCCGCTGCGCATGCCACGCCGGCCGATCCGCAAACCAGTCAGGCCGGTCAACCGCTGTTCGGCCTCTACACGGTGATCAACCTGGGCCCGGAGCCGACCGCGGCGCGGCTCAACGAGCGCGGCCAGGCGGCGTTCACCGACGAAAATTTTCCCGACACTAACAGCCACTTCTTCGACGGCGACCGCATCCGGCCGATCGGCTCGCTCGGCGGCGGCTTCACGTCCGTGATCGGCTTGAATAGCCGTGGCGTGGTGGTGGGCGCCTCGACCGACGCCGCTGAAACCGGCCCGTTCGCCTACGCCTGGACGCTGGCCGGCGGCATGCGCGCGCTGCCGGGACCGCCGCCGGCGGCGGCGCGGGACGTCAACAACCGCAACGAGATCGTCGGCCAGGTGTCGGGGCCGGATGTCGCCTCGCGCGCGCTGCGCTGGAATCCGGACGGCAGCGTCACCCAGCTCGGGCCGCCGCTGGCGCCGTACGCCCAGGCCAACGCTATCAACTTGCTCGGGTACTCGACCGGCGTCACCAGCGGCGCCAGCGAAGATACCTTGCCGCACGCCGTCTTGTGGGACCGAACGGGCGGCCAGACCGACCTGACGCCGTTCGCCGGCGGCCTGGCGTACGGCTTGCGCATCAACGACCGCAACGAAGTGGCCGGCATCATCGCCGACATGCCTTTCGCCGACTTCAACGGCTTATTTTGGAGCCGCGCCACGGGCGCGCTGCGGATCGACGCCGGCATCGACCATCGGTTGGGCGACTTGAACAACCGTGGCGAGCTGGTCGGCAGCGGCGAGACCGGCGAGCAGCGCAAGGCGTTCCAGTGGACGGTGGGGCGCGGGGTGGTGCGGTTGCCGGTGGACGCGAGCCTGTTCAGCCACGCGGCCGACATCAACGAGCGCGGCGAAATCGTCGGCGTGACCTTGCGCCCGACCGGCGAGGGCCGGCGCGCGGTGCGCTGGCCGTCGTTCGCCGCCATGCCGGTCGACCTGAACACGCGGCTGTACCGCGCGCCGGCGGGACTGGAGTTGCTGGAGGCCCTGGCGATCAACGACGGCGGCACGATCCTGGCGAACTCGAACGCCGGCCTGGTCATGTTGCGTCCCGGCCTGCGCGGCACCGACGCCCCGGTGCTCGGCCCGATCGCCGGCTTGCCGACCGTGGTCGAACTGGGCCAGGAGCTGGCGCTGACGATCAACTTCGTCGACAACGCCCGGGCGCAAACCCACAACGCCAGCGCGGTCTGGACCGACGGTTGTGCGTCGCCGGCGCCCACGGTCAGCGAGGCCGGCGGGTACGGCCAGGTGCGGCTGCGGCACCGGTTCTGCGCGGCGGGGGTGTATACCGTCACGGTGGTGGTCACCGATTCGGGCGGGCGCGCCACCGAGTTGCGGCGCCACGTCTACGTCGATGCGCCCGGACTGGCCGCGCTCAGCGGCGAGGGCGCGCTGGCCGGCGGCGCGGCGCCGGCCGGGCGCGGGCGCCACGGGCGTCAACAGGCGCCGTTGCGGTTCGCGCTATGGGCCCCGCTGGACGGGACGGCGCCCGCCGACGGCGCCGCCGCCGGCCCGCCCGTGGCCTGGTTCTCCGGCCCCTTCCACTTCCGCAGCGAGTCGGTGACGCGCGCCATCCGGACCGGCGAGGGGCGGGTGCGGGTGGCCGGCACGGGTCGGCTCGATGGCCGGGCGGGCTATCGTTTCGTGCTCGAAGCCGTCGATGGCGGCGCCGTGCAGGGCGCGGGGCTGGACCGCCTGCGGCTGCGGGTGACGCACGCCGACGCCGCCACCGGCGCCGAAGTGGTCGATTACGACAACGAGCCGGCGCGGCCGCTGGCCGGCGCCGATCGCACCGTCGTGGTGGAGGGCGGGCTGACGCTGCGGCGATAAGGGGAGAGCGGCAGATCGGGAGCCATCGTGGCGCTCGACCGTGCAGGTTTTTCGACTAGCTTGCGAGGGCAATGCATTCACCATACCGATTGAGGTAACTCAATTCAAGATGACTTTTCTCAATGAGGAACGCGCTATCATATGCACTTGCTAGAGAGGTGACGACATGAGCTCAGATACCGATCCCAAACCACCGCGTGAACCGCAGCGCGACCGGCCAGACCTTCCCAAAGAGCGCGGTAAATCCGAACGACGGCGTTTAAAGGCAGGAACCGAACTCGCCGCTTTTGGACGGCTCCACGGCGGCATCGATCTGAAAAACCTGCGCGATCAAACTCCGCCTGAGCCCGCAGAGGTTGAATGATCATCCTGGATACCAACGTCGTTTCGGAGCCGCTGAAGCCAAATGGAGATGTCCGCGTTCAACAATGGCTTGATCAGCATGTGCGGCGCACGCGCTTTGGGCCGTCCCGTCTCGGTCGCGGATGGCCAGATAGCGGCAATTGCGTTCGTCCACGGGTTCTCGGTGGCCACGCGGGATACCAAGCCATTTGAAGCCGTGGGTGTGCACGTCATTAATCCCTGGATTGCTTAGACGGTAGGGGCGGCGGGCAACACAGCCCAGCGGGTTTCTTATCTATAATGGCGGCCTGTCCTATTCAAACCGCCATTGGCCCCCATGACCTTTTCCAAAGAACCTCCCTACAAGCACGGCACCGTCGGCCGCAGCGCGATCGTGCTGGTCAACCTGGGCACGCCCGACGCCCCGACCCGCTCGGCGGTGCGCCGCTACCTGAAGGAGTTTCTGTCCGATCGGCGCGTGGTGGAAATCCCGCGCGCGGTCTGGTGGTTCATCCTGAACCTGATCATCCTGCCGTTCCGCTCCGGCCAGTCGGCCAAGAAGTACGCCACCATCTGGACCCGCGAGGGCTCGCCGCTCAAAACCCACACCGCCGCCCAGGCGATGTACCTGCTGGGCGCGCTCGGCGAACGCGGCCACGAAAACCTGACCGTCGCCATGGCCATGCGCTACGGCTCGCCGTCGATTCCCGAGGTGCTGGCCAAGCTGAAAGCCGACGGCTGCGAGCGCATCCTGGTGCTGCCGGCCTATCCGCAGTATTCCGGCACCACCACCGGCTCGATCTATGACGCCGTGTTCCAGCACTACGGCTCGGTGCGCAACATCCCCGAACTGCGCTTCGTGCGCAATTACCACGACCACGACGCTTATATCCGCGCGCTGCAGCATTCGGTGCTGGCCCACTGGGAGGCCAACGGCCGTCCCGACAAGCTGGTGCTGAGCTTCCATGGCGTGCCGAAACGCACCCTGATGCTGGGCGACCCCTACCACTGCGAGTGCCTCAAGACGGCGCGCCTGCTGGCCGCCGCGTTGAAGTTGAAGCCGGAGCAGTACATGGTCACCTTCCAGTCGCGCTTCGGCAAGGCCGAGTGGTTGCAGCCGTACACGGCGCCGACCGTCGCCCAGCTGGCGCGCGACGGCGTCAAGCGCGTCGACATCATGTGCCCGGGCTTCATCAGCGATTGCCTGGAGACGCTGGAAGAGATCTCGATGGAGGTGCGGCACGACTTCGAGCAGGCCGGCGGCAGAGAGTTCCATTACATCCCCTGCCTGAACGAGTCGCCCGAGTGGATCGCCGCGCTGGGCGAGATCGCCGAGCAGCACATGATCGGCTGGCCGACCCAGATGTCGCCCGTCCAGCACGAGGAACGCCGCAAGGACGCCGAAACCGGCCGCGCCGCCGCCTTGCAACTGGGCGCCGCCGAGTAATTCAGCGTCCCCTAATTGCTGAAAAAGTGACAACTACACCACACCCGCCCTGTTCCGCGACAATCAGCACTTGCGGTCGGTGAGTGCCAGCCTGTTAAAATAGCCAGCTGTTGGATCAGCCCGATGTCGCCCATGCGCGGCGCGGGCCCGCGCCGAAGCTGATTAAACCGTGGGCAGAATAACCCTTGAAAACATAGGATATCGCCCCACTTGCAGCCAGTGCGGTAAGAAAAGTAATGTCAAACAAATACGATAGTAGGAGTCTTTAGATGCAAGATCAGGAAAATCAAGCAGTACCTAATCCGGAAGCGGCCGCCGAGCCGGCCGCGCCATCGACTCCTGACCAGCAGCCTTCCCTGGAAGAACAGCTGGCCAGCACCGAAGCGCGTCTTGCGGAAATGCACGATGCCTTCATGCGCGCCAAGGCCGACGGCGAGAACATCCGCCGCCGCGCCCAGGAAGATGTGGCCAAGGCCCATAAGTTCGCCGTTGAAAGCTTCGCCGAAGCCATGGTCCCGGTCAAAGACAGCCTGGAAATGGCCTTGAAGGTCGAAACGCCATCGGTCGAGTCGCTGAAGGAAGGCGTGGAAATGACGCTCAAGCAGCTGACCGCGGCGTTCGAGAAAAACCGTCTGCTGGAAATTCAGCCGGCGCAGGGCGAGAAGCTCGATCCAAACAAGCACCAGGCCGTCGCCGTGGTGCCGGCGGACCAGGAAGCCAACACCGTAGTTTCCGTGCTGCAAAAAGGTTATATGATCGCGGACCGCCTGCTGCGTCCCGCCATCGTGACCGCCGCGCAAGCGAAGTAATGTCCGGGGCGAAAAATATTTTCGCCGTCAGCCGAACTTAAGCACTTGAAAACATACAGCTTTTCCACATATTAGTACCATCTGAACTTAGCAAAGAGGAAGAAAAATCATGGGTAGAATTATCGGTATCGATCTGGGAACCACAAATTCCTGCGTTTCCATCATGGAAAATGGTCAGCCAAAGGTAATCGAAAACGCCGAAGGCGCGCGTACGACGCCATCGATCATTGCTTACCAAGAAGATGGTGAAATTCTCGTCGGCTCGCCGGCCAAGCGTCAGGCAGTGACCAATCCGAAGAACACCCTGTTCGCGGTGAAGCGTCTGATCGGCCGTAAGTTCGACGAAAAAGAAGTGCAGAAGGACATCGGCCTGATGCCTTACTCGATCATGAAAGCCGACAACGGCGACGCATGGATCGGCGTCCGCGACAAGAAACTGGCGCCGCCGCAAATCTCGGCCGAAGTGCTGCGCAAGATGAAGAAAACCGCCGAAGACTACCTCGGCGAAGAAGTCACCGAGGCGGTCATCACCGTGCCGGCGTACTTCAACGACTCGCAGCGCCAGGCGACCAAGGACGCCGGCCGCATCGCCGGCCTGGACGTCAAGCGCATCATCAACGAGCCGACCGCCGCCGCGCTGGCTTTCGGCCTGGACAAGACCGACAAGGGCGACCGCAAGATCGCCGTGTATGACCTGGGTGGCGGTACGTTCGACGTGTCGATCATCGAGATCGCCGACGTGGACGGCGAGAAGCAGTTCGAAGTGCTGTCGACCAACGGCGACACCTTCCTGGGCGGCGAAGACTTCGACCAGCGCATCATCGACTACATCATCGACGAGTTCAAGAAGATCAACGGCCTGGATCTGAAAAAAGATCCGATCGCCCTGCAGCGCATCAAGGCTTCGGCCGAGCGCGCGAAGATCGAATTGTCGTCGTCGCAGCAGACCGAGATCAACGAGCCGTACATCGCCATGGCGAACGGCGCGCCGGTCCACCTGACCCTGAAGATGACCCGCGCCAAGCTGGAATCGCTGGTCGAGGAACTGATCAACGCGACCATCGAGCCATGCCGCACCGCGATCAAGGACGCCGGCGTCAAAGTGTCCGACATCGACGACATCATCCTGGTCGGCGGTATGACCCGTATGCCGAAGGTGCAGGAAAAAGTGAAAGAGTTCTTCGGCAAGGATCCGCGCAAAGACGTGAATCCGGACGAAGCGGTCGCCGTCGGCGCAGCGATTCAAGGCTCCGTGCTGTCGGGCGAGCGCAAGGACTTGCTGCTGCTGGACGTGACGCCTCTGTCGCTGGGTATCGAAACCCTGGGCGGCGTGATGACCAAGATGATCCACAAGAACACGACGATTCCGACCAAGTTCTCGCAAGTGTTCTCGACGGCCGACGACAACCAGCCTGCCGTGACCATCAAGGTCTATCAGGGTGAGCGCGAAATCGCCGCCGGCAACAAGGGTCTGGGCGAGTTCAACCTGGAAGGCATCCCGCCGGCATCGCGCGGCACGCCACAGATCGAAGTGACCTTCGACATCGACGCCAACGGCATTCTGCACGTCGGCGCGAAGGACAAGGCCACCGGTAAAGAGAACAAGATCACGATCAAGGCCAACTCCGGCCTGACCGAAGCGGAAATCCAGAAGATGGTGAAGGACGCCGAAGTCAACGCCGAAGAAGACAAGAAAGTGAAAGAACTGGCCGAATCGCGCAACCAGGCCGACGCGCTGGTGCACTCGACCCGCAAGTCGCTGACCGAATACGGCGACAAGCTGGAAGCGGGCGAGAAAGAGAAGATCGAAGCCGCGATCACCGAACTGGAAGCATCGATCAAGTCGGGCGACAAGGCCGACATCGACGCCAAGGTCGCATCGCTGTCGACCGCTTCGCAGAAGCTGGGCGAGAAGATGTACGCCGACATGCAGGCGCAGCAGGCTGCGGCCGGCGGTGGCGAAGCTGGCCAGGGTGCTCCGGGCGCCGGCGCGGAGCAGGCCAAGCCACAGGACGACGTGGTCGACGCCGACTTCAAGGAAGTCAAAGACAGCAAGTAATCGTCAGCAAGAGCGCCGCTTCCCCTACGAAGCGGCGAGCGCCGAGCCGTGCGGCCGTGTAAGCGGTGCCGGCTCGGCTTTTTAGCGTAATCAGCACACAGTATAAATACAGCAAGGTCCCGACAAAATGGCAAAGCGTGATTTCTACGAGACACTTGGTGTCGCAAAAAACGCGTCGGAAGACGAGATCAAGAAGTCCTATCGCAAACTGGCGATGAAATACCATCCGGACCGCAATCCGGATAGCAAAGAGTCGGAAGAAAAATTCAAGGAAGTCAAAGAAGCCTACGAGATGCTGACCAATCCGGAAAAGCGCGAGGCGTATGACCGTTACGGTCACGCCGGCGTCGATCCGAACATGGGCGGCGGTGGCGGCTTTGGCGGCGGCGCCGGCGGTTTCGGCGACGCTTTCGGCGACATCTTCGGCGACATCTTCGGTGGTGGCGGCCGTGGCCGCAGCGCCGGCCCGCAGGTCTATCGCGGCGCCGATCTGCGCTACAACCTGGAGATCACGCTGGAGCAGGCGGCGCACGGCTTCGACACGACCATCCGCGTGCCGTCGTGGGACAAGTGCGACACCTGCCACGGTTCCGGCGCCAAGCCGGGCACCTCGCCGGTCACCTGCACCACATGCGCGGGCCACGGCCAGGTGCGCATGCAGCAGGGCTTCTTCAGCATCCAGCAGACCTGCCCGAAATGCCACGGCACCGGCAAGATCATCCCCGAGCCATGCGCCGCGTGCGCGGGCCAGGGCCGCATCAAGCGTAACAAGACGCTGGAAGTGAAGATCCCGGTCGGCATCGACAACGGCATGCGCATCCGCTCGTCCGGCAACGGCGAACCGGGGACCAACGGCGGACCGTCGGGCGATTTGTATGTGGAGATCCACATCAAGCCGCACACGGTGTTCCAGCGCGAGGGCGACGACCTGCACTGCGAGATGCCGATCTCCTTCGCCAAGGCGGCGCTGGGCGGCGAGATCGAAGTGCCGACGCTCTCTGGTAAAGTATCGTTCACGATCCCGGAGGGCACCCAATCGGGCAAGACCTTCCGCCTCAAGGGCAAGGGCATCAAGGGCGTGCGCTCCGGCTTCGCGGGCGACTTGTTCTGCCACGTGGCGGTCGAGACCCCGGTCAAGCTGACCGAGAAGCAGAAGGACATGCTGCGCGATTTCGAGAAGCTGACCACCGAGGGCGGCGCCAAGCACAGCCCGCAAAGCAAAACCTGGCGCGACAAGGTGAAGGACTTTTTTGAATAACCGTTTTGTGTAACCCCGTCGTCACACAGGACGCGTAATATCGGACCGCCGTGCAGCCCATTTTTTGGGCGGCTCGGCGGTCTTCTTATGTACAAGAGGAGCATTCATGAGCGATCAAGACATCAGCAATTCCCCGTTGCGCGGCCTGTTGGAAAACAACCGCAAATGGGCCGAATCGGAAGTGGAACGCGATCCGGATTTCTTCAACCGGCTCGCCACGCAAGCGGCGCCGGAATATCTGTGGATCGGTTGTTCGGACAGCCGCGTGCCGGCGAATGAGCTGCTGGGCCTTGCGCCGGGCGACGTTTTCGTCCACCGCAATATCGCCAACGTGGTGGTGCATTCGGATTTGAACGCGCTGTCGGTGCTGCAGTTCGCGATCGATGTGCTGAAGGTGAAGCATGTGATCATCGTCGGCCACTACGGCTGCAAGGGCGTGCACGCG
Source organism: Burkholderia sp. LMU1-1-1.1 (assembly GCF_040675865.1). Lineage (NCBI taxonomy): Bacteria > Pseudomonadati > Pseudomonadota > Betaproteobacteria > Burkholderiales > Burkholderiaceae > Burkholderia > Burkholderia sp. LMU1-1-1.1. The sequence goes on from NZ_JBEGHG010000078.1 coordinate 27,068, forward strand.
GCGATGACGGGCCAGCGTTTCGGCCTGGTCGACAACTGGCTGCGCCACGTGCAGGACGTCAACCAGAAGCACGGGCGCTATATGGGCGATGTGATGCCGAGCCAGGAGCGGTCGAAACGGCTGGTGGAGCTCAACGTGGTCGAGCAGGTGTCGAACGTTTGCCAGACCACGATTTTGCAGGATGCGTGGGATCGCGGCCAGGACGTCACCGTGCATGGCTGGGTCTACGGTATCGAGGACGGCAAGCTGCATGACCTGGGCATGACCGTCACCGCTGCCCACGAGTTGGCGCCGCGTTCGGCCGTCAGGCTGGGTAAGTATGAGGATCAGTTGAGCTAAGTTGGGTGACCTGACGCAATGCGTCAGGTCATTGGTAGCGCTGATTTGCAACGTAATGTCGTTGCATGGAGACAGGCATTCGCGTGCCTCATTTGCAGGCCTGCGTCAACGAAGCGGTCCGCATATCGATATCAGGTAAGCCAGGATTTCCCGGAAAGGCATCCGGGCTGGGTGGGATGGCTTGGACGCGCCGCGAGGCCGCCGTTTTCGGCGCGCCCGCTATGCGTCGCGAAGCGCCCGCGCGGCGTTCACCAGGTCTTTGGAAGGCGGCAGGCCGAACAGGCGGGCGTATTCCCGGCTGAACTGGTTCGGACTTTCGTAGCCGACGCTGAAGGCGATCGACGTCGCGCTGCCCTGGCCGGCGATCAGTTGCGACCGCGCGTGCAGCAAACGGATGCGCTTCTGGTACTGCAACGGGCTCAGCGCCGTCACCGCCTTGAAATGACGATGGAATGCCGACACGCTCAACGCCGCCATGTCAGCCAGCGCCTCCACCCTGATCTGCTCGGTAAAGTTGCGGCGTATCCAGTCGATGGCGACACCGATCCGCGAAAGTGCCGTGTCCGGCGACGCGACGTCCCGCAGCATCCAGCCGAGCGGCCCCTGCAGCACGCGGAACAAGATCTCGCGCTCGTAGGCGGGGGCGAGCACCGCGATCTCGTCCGGCCGGTCGATCAGCCGCAGCATACGAACCCAGGCATCGAGCAGCTCGCCGTTGACCGGCGCGACCGAGAATCCCGAACCGGATAGCGTGCGGCAGACGTCCACCGGCAAGTCGCAGATCAGCGCCGCGACGATAGCGGGATCGAGCGTCAGGCTGACCGCCAGATACGGTTCGCCCGTCGCCGCCGGGTGGACGGCGCCGACGGCCGGGAGTCCCACGGACATGACGAAATAGGTCGCCGGGTCATAGTGGAAGGTCCGCTCGCCGACCGTCATCGTCTTGGACCCCGTCAGGATCAGGTTGATCATCGGATCGTAGACGGCGGCCAGCAGGTGCTCGGGGATTTCACCCTGCACCATGGCGACGCGCGGAATGCCGGTCTCCGTGCGCCGGTTCTCGGCCCGGGAGGCCAGCCGCCTCAGTTCTTGCATTTGCTGTTCCATGGTCAGACACTAACAGAGGCCGCCTGGACGTGCAACGCGAAAGCAGAAATAGGCAAGCTTCGAGGAGGATCGGGTGGGCGCGCCGTGGTTGGCGGTCGTACCATCACTCTCTCATTGGACAAACAGGCGGGAACACCATGCTCGACCACATCTTCATCTCCGTCGGCGATATCGATCGCTCGCTCGCCTTTTATGAGCAGGCGCTCGCGCCGCTCGGCATCACCCATGCGCTGGACTACGACGGCCGGCAGGGCCCCGCCGGCCACCCCGATCTGAAAGGGTTCGGCGCGAACGGCCGCGTGTTCTTTTGGCTGCGCGAAGGTACGGTGGAAGGCCGCGCCGCGCACGTGGGCTTCGTCGCGAATGACAAGCGCGCTGTCGACGCGGCCTTCGCGGCGGCGATGGCCGCGGGCGCCACCGAAATCCACCCACCGGGAGCGCAGCTTCACTATGACCCGCGCTATTACGCGGCGCAGGTGCGCGACCCGGACGGCTACAGCCTGGAATTCGTCTACAAGGAATGGCAGCACGTTGCCGACGCCTGAGGATCACCCATGAAAAAGCTCGTTGACACATTCATCCGGACCGCCAACGCCTTCGACGTCGACGGCGCGCTGGCCCTCTTCGCGTCCGATGCTGTCATCGAAGACGTTTCGGTTGGCGAGGCCTTTGTCGGCACAGATGGAATTCGCCTTTACCTCGAGCGCTTCTTCGTTGGCTATAAAACCTCCAGCCAGCTTCTGTCGCTCGAGCGACTGGATGATTTCGCGGCCATCGCACGCGTCGATTTCACTGGCGACTTTGGCCATGAGATCGGGTCCCTCAAGATCCAGGCCGACGCCGACGGTCTGATCGGGCGTATCGACGCGGATCTCGAATAGCGCGGTGGTGCCGATAACATCTGGCGCACCGGCGATCCCGCTGCTCTTTCTGTCATCCAGCGTTAACCGCATATGGATATCGGATAAGCTTCGTTTTGTTTATATGGAGGACGGCATAGACTGGGCGACTACTCATTGAATGGGCGTGTGCCATGTCTGCCGTTCTCCAATCCGCTTTTGACATCGAATTGTTCGATGCGCCGCTCGGCGCCGAGATCCTCGGCCTGGACCTGAGCCGTCCGCTGTCGCCGCGCCAGTTCCAGCGCATCCACAAAGCCCATCTCGATCACCACTTGCTGGTGTTCCGCGACCAGCGCATCACGCCACAGCAGCAGGTCGATTTCAGCCGCCGTTTCGGGCCGCTGCAGATCCACGTGCTGCGCAACTTCCAGCTGCCTTCGCACCCCGAGGTGCTGATCATCTCCAACATCATCGAGGACGGCCAGCCGATCGGCCTGGGCGACGCCGGCCACTTCTGGCACTCGGACCTATCGTACAAGGAGAAACCCAGCCTCGGTTCCCTGCTGCACGCGCAGGAGCTGCCGGCGGAGGGCGGCGATACGCTGTTCGCCAATATGCATCTGGCGTGGGACACCTTGCCCGCCGCGCTGCGCCACGCGGTGCAGGACGCGCGCGCCGAGCATAGCTACCTGGCCCAGTACGATGAACTGCGCCGCCGCAGTCCGTTCCGCCCGGCGCTGACGCAGGCGCAGATCGACGAGGTCAAACCGGTGACGCATCCGGTGGTGCGCACCCATCCCGAAACCGGCCGCAAGGCGTTGTTCGTCAGCGAGCATTTCACCACCCGCATTGTCGGCATCCCCGAGGACGAAAGCCGCGCGCTGCTAGCCGAGCTGTTCGCGCACAGCGTGCTGCCGGCGCATATCTACCGCCACCGGTGGGCGCCGCACGATCTGGTATTCTGGGACAACCGCTCGCTGATGCACCTGGCTGGCGGCACGCCGGACCATCTGCGCCGCAAGCTCTATCGCACCACCATAGAGGGCGACGCGCCTTTCTGATATCTCCACATATTTAGAGGAATCCGATGTCCAGACTTACTTCCCGCACCCTTGCAGCCGCTGTCGCATCCACCCTTGTCCTGAGCCTTGCGGCCACCTCGAGCGCGCGGGCCGAGGGCAGTATCCGCATCGCCCAGCAGTTCGGCGTGGTCTACCTGCTGCTCAACGTCGCGCAGGACCAGCAGCTGATCGAGAAGGAAGGCAAGAAGCACGGCGTCGACGTCAAGGTCGAGTGGAAGCAGCTGTCCGGCGGCGCCGCCGTCAACGACGCGCTGCTGTCCGGCGCGGTCGATATCGCCGGCGCCGGCGTCGGCCCGCTGCTGACGATCTGGGACCGCACCGCCGGCCGGCAGAATGTCAAGGGCGTGGCGTCGCTGGGCAGCTTCCCTTATTACCTGGTCAGCACCAATCCCCAAGTGAAGACGATCGCCGACCTGACCGCGAAGGACCGCATCGGCCTGCCGGCGGTGACGGTGTCGGTGCAGTCGCGCATCCTGCAGTACGCGGCGGCCAAGCAGTGGGGCGACAAGGAGTTCGCGCGGCTCGATAAATTCACCCAGACCTTGCCGCACCCGGATGCGGCGGCCGCCGTCATCGCCGGCGGTACGGAGATCAACGGCCACTTCGGCAGCCCGCCGTACCAGGACCAGGAACTGGCCGGCAATCCGAACGCGCACATCATCCTCAACTCCTACGATGTGCTGGGCGGTCCGAGTTCGGCCACCGTGCTGTACGCGACCGAGAAATTCCGCAACGAGAATCCGAAGACCTATCGCGCGTTCACCGGCGCGCTGGCCGAGGCGGCGAAGTATGCGAGCGCCAATCCGGAAGGCGCGGCCGATGCCTACATCCGCGTCTCGAAGAGCAAGGTCGATCGCGATCTGCTGCTGAAGATTTTCAAGAACCCGGAGGTGCGCTTCAGCGTCGAGCCGCAGAATACGCTCGGCCTCGCGCAGTTCCTGCACCGCGTCGGCGCGATCAAGAAGAAACCGGCCAGCTGGCGCGATTACTTCTTCGATGATCCCGTCATCACGAAAGGCGGGTGACGTCATGGCCTTCCAGGTGGTTCGTCCCAACACCGGCATCGCGCCGCTGCTGATCGCCGATGGCGTGAGCCTTGAATACGGCGCCACGCGCGCCACGCACGATGTCAGCTTCAACGTCTATCGCGGCGACCGGTTCGTGCTGCTGGGGCCTTCGGGCTGCGGCAAGTCCTCTTTGTTGAAGGCTGCGGCGGGCTTCATCAAGCCCGCCGCCGGCAGCATCAGCATCGACGGCCGTCGGATCGACGGGCCGGGGCCGGACCGCATCGTCGTGTTCCAGGAGTTCGACCAACTGCCGCCGTGGAAGACGGTCAAGGAGAACGTCATGTTCCCGCTGCTGATGACCAAGCGGCTGAACCGCCACCACGCCGAGGAGCGCGCGAGGCACTGGATCGCCAAGGTGGGACTGGGCGGATTCGAGGACGCGCATCCGCACACGCTGTCCGGCGGCATGAAGCAGCGCGTGGCGATCGCGCGCGCGCTGGCGATGCAGCCGGAGATTTTGCTGATGGACGAACCCTTCGCCGCGCTGGATGCGCTCACGCGTCGCAATATGCAGGAGGAGCTGGGACGGTTGTGGGAAGAGCTGCGTTTCACGCTGCTGTTCGTCACCCATTCGATCGAGGAGGCGCTGGTGGTGGGCAACCGCATCCTGCTGCTGTCGCCGCACCCGGGGCAGGTGAGGGCGGAACTGAACAGCCACCAGTTCGGCCTGGACAGCGCCGGCGGCGCCGACTTCCAGGCGGCGACGCAGCGCATCCACGGGCTGCTGTTCGGCGCTCCCGCGCAGGGGCAGCCGGCCGCCGTGCCGGCGACCGCGCCCGCCGTCACCGGCGCGCCGCATGAGAGGAGCCACGTGTCATGAGTCTCGTCCTCGATCCGCCGGTGCGCCAGGAGTACGTCTACGCCACCAACACGGCCGCCCCGCGCGCCGTCGACATCCCGCTGCCGTTCCCGCGCCGCCTGTGGCAACAGGCATGGCTGCGCAAGAGCCTCATCCTGATCCTGCTGGCGGTGCTGTGGGAAGGCGTCGCCCGCTGGCAGGACAACGACCTGCTGCTGCCGGGCTTCGTGCAGACGGCGCACGCCTTCGTCAACGGCGTCGCCAGCGGCGAGTTGCTCGACCGCGTGCGCATCTCGCTGGCCGTTCTGCTGCAGGGCTATGCGGCCGGCGTCGCCGCCGCCTTCGTGCTGACGGCGCTGGCCGCGTCCACCCGCGTCGGCCGCGACCTGCTGGAGACCCTGACGTCGATGTTCAATCCGCTGCCGGCGATCGCGCTGCTGCCGTTGGCGCTGCTGTGGTTCGGGCTGGGCAAGGGCAGCCTGATCTTCGTCATCGTCCATGCGGTCCTGTGGCCGCTGGCGCTGGGCGCCTATGCCGGATTCCAGAGCGTGCCGGAGACGTTGCGCATGGCCGGCCGCAATTATGGCTTGAGCGGCCTGCGGCTGGTGCTGCACATCTTGGTGCCGGCCGCGCTGCCGTCCATCCTGTCGGGACTCAAGATCGGCTGGGCGTTCGCCTGGCGCACCCTGATCGCCGCCGAGCTGGTATTCGGCACCACCGGCGGCCAGGGCGGGCTTGGATGGTACATTTTCCAGAACCGCAATGAGCTCTACACCGACAAGGTGTTCGCCGGGCTGGCAGCCGTGATCCTCATCGGACTGCTGGTGGAAAACGTGGTATTCCGACCACTCGAAAGCGTCACCGTCAAGCGCTGGGGCATGCAACGATAATTTGAACGCTGGCAGGATTTGGCCTTTGTGCCTTAGAATCTGCGCATGCACATCAAAATTATCGGTTTGGTATGACCATGCGTAATTTACGTATCGTGGTTGTCAACGCCATCATCCACGCCGGCGACGAGGATGATGAGTCGTTGCGCGCCCAGGTCGAACGGGCCAGGGTGCTGCGTATCGGCCTGCTGGAAGCGGGCTACGACATCGTCGCCTCGCTGCCGCCGGACATGTACCTGCCCGAGCGGATCGCCCAGCTGCAGCCCGACATGATCATCGTCGACGCCGAATCGGACGCGCGCGACGTCCTCGAACACATCGTCATCGCCACCCGCGACGAGCGCCGCCCCATCGTCATGTTCACCGAGAGCGCGGATACCGAGAGCATGGAGGCGGCGATGGCGGCCGGCGTGTCGGCTTATATCGTGGCCGGCCTGCAGGGCGAGCGCATCAAACCGGTGCTACAGGTGGCGCTGGCGCGCTTTAAACGCGAGCAGAAGCTGCTCGACGAGCTGTCCGACACCAAGAGCAAGCTGGCCGAGCGCAAGGTCATCGAACGCGCCAAGGGCCTGCTGATGGAGCGCCAGCGCTTCACCGAGGAACAAGCCTATCAGAAGCTGCGCGGTATGGCGATGAGCAAGAACCTCAAGCTCTCCGAGGTCGCCCAGCGCATCCTCGACGTCGAGGATTTGCTCGGCTGACCGCGCCGTGTTAGTACTTTATTTTATTCTCCGTCCAAAATGATGCGATGCGCACCGCCGCTGCGCTTTTTTCGCCGCGCGCCAGCCATTTGGCGGTGCGCGGGCCGATGCCGCTTTCTTTTCCTCCCTCTGTACACAGTGCTGGCACGGACATTGCATAGTCTGTAGGCAAGCGCAATGATGCGCCGATGAGCCCTGCCAACGGCGGTGGGGCACACCAGACAACGACGTCTACCAAACATGAATGCGTTCATGCGGGGTAGGCGTTTTTTTTGTCCGAACGGTTTTACTGTCTACAGAGGGATAGTCATGAACGATAAGAAGCTACCAGCAGATTCCGCCTTGCCACCAGCCGCCAGCGACGTTAATGTTTCGCGCAGGGCGGCAATTCAAAAAGTGATTCATGGTGCGGGTTTAGTAGCGGGAGGAAGTATGTTGGGTTTATCGACGGGTGGCGTGTGGGCGGCGGGTTCGGACAAGCCGGAGAAGGAAGAAATCAAGATCGGCTTTATCCCACTGACCGATTGCGCGTCGGTGGTGATGGCGTCGGTGCTGGGCTTCGACAAGAAGTACGGCGTCAAATTCGTGCTCAGTAAAGAGGCCTCGTGGGCCGGTGTGCGCGACAAGCTGGCCAACGGCGACCTCGATGCGGCGCATGTGCTGTATGGCCTGCTGTACGGCGTCCAGATGGGCATCGGCGGCCAGAAGAAGGACATGGCGGTGCTCATGGGCCTCAATAACAACGGCCAGGCGATCACGCTGTCCAAGAAACTGGCCGACAAGGGCGCCGTCGATGGCGCCTCGCTGGCGAAGCTGATGAACAACGACAAGCGCGAATACACGTTCGCCCAGACCTTCCCGACCGGCACCCACGCCATGTGGCTGTACTACTGGCTGGCGGCCAACGGCATCAATCCGATGAAGGACGCCAAGGTCATCACCGTGCCGCCGCCGCAAATGGTGGCCAATATGCGGGTCGGTAACATGGACGGCTTCTGCGTGGGCGAGCCGTGGGGCCACCGCGCCATCATGGACGGCATCGGCATCACCGCCACCACCACCCAGGACATCTGGAAGGACCATCCGGAGAAGGTGCTCGGCTCAACCTTGGAATTCGCCAAGAAGAACCCGAACACCTGCCGCGCGATGATGGCCGCCATCCTCGAGGCGAGCAAATGGATCGACGCCTCGCTGGCCAACAAGAACAAGATGGCCGAGGTCATCGCCGACAAATCCTACGTCAACACCAGCAAGGACGCGATCGACCAGCGCATCATGGGCCGCTACCAGAATGGCCTGGGCAAGACCTGGGACGACCAGAATCACATGAAGTTCTATAACGACGGCCTGGTGAACTTCCCTTATCTGTCGGACGGCATGTGGTTCATGACGCAGCACCGCCGCTGGGGCCTGCTGAAGGACGATCCGAACTACCTGGCCGTGGCCACCTCGGTCAACCAGATCGATTTGTACAAGGATGCGGCGACGATGACCAAGACGCCGGTTCCGAAAAGCCCGCTGCGCGCGTCGAAATTGATGGACGGCTCGGTGTGGGACGGCAAAGACCCGAAAGCGTACGCCGCCTCGTTCAAGATCAAAGCCTGATTTCTTCCCTAGCCAGATAGAGGAATGCCATGAACGCCATGCTCAAACCCGATAGCGCCGCCCCGGTAGCGGCTGCACTCGACACCAAACCGGCGCGCCGTCCACGCCGCCCGCTCGCCGCCAATTCGACGGCGCGGGCGCGCAAGCAGGTCTCCGCCACCGCCCTGAAGATCGCCGCTCCGTTGCTGGGCGCCGCGCTGCTGGTGCTGGTGTGGCAGATCATCACCGTGAAGAACACCTCCTTCCCGACCCCACTGGTGACCTTGCAGGAGGCGATCAAGCTGTTCTCCGACCCGTTCTACCGCAACAGCATGAACGACCAGGGCATCGGCTGGAACCTGCTGGCGTCCCTGCAGCGGGTGGCGATCGGCTTCGGGCTGGCGGCGCTGGTGGGCATCCCGCTGGGATTCCTGATCGGCCGCGTGCAGTTCATCGGCAATATGTTCAGCCCCATTATCAGTTTGCTCAAGCCGGTGTCGCCGCTGGCCTGGCTGCCGATCGGACTGCTGGTGTTCCAGTCGGCCAATCCGGCCGCGATCTGGTCGATCTTCATCTGCTCGATCTGGCCGATGATCATCAACACCGCCGTCGGCGTGCAGCGCGTGCCGCAGGATTACATGAACGTCGCGCGCGTGCTCAATCTGTCGGAGTGGAAGGTGCTGACCAAGATCCTGCTGCCATCGGCGCTGCCTTACATCCTGACCGGCGTGCGCCTGTCGATCGGCACCGCGTGGCTGGTCATCGTCGCGGCCGAGATGCTGACCGGCGGCGTGGGCATCGGCTTCTGGGTCTGGGATGAATGGAACAACCTGAACGTCCCGCACATCATCATCGCGATCGTGGCGATCGGTTTTGTCGGTCTGCTGCTGGAGCAGGCGCTGATGGCGCTGGCCCGCGCCTTCACCTACGAACAAGTATCCAACTAAGGAGCACTGTCATGGACGATCCAAAATTCATCGATGTCGAAGGCGTGGAGATGGTCTTCCACACCAAAAAAGGTGTGTTCCACGCGCTGCGCGAAATCGACCTGACGGTGCGCAAGGGCGAATTCATCACCCTGATCGGGCACTCGGGCTGCGGCAAATCGACCCTGCTCAACCTGATCGCCGGGCTGCTCAAGCCGACCGACGGCGTGCTGTTGTGCGCCAACCGCGAGATCGCCGGGCCGTCGCCGGAGCGCTCGGTGGTATTCCAGAACCACTCGCTGCTGCCTTGGTTGACCTGTTATGAGAACATCCATCTTGGTGTCGAACGGGTGTTCGGCAAGACCGAATCGAAGGCGCAGCTGCGCGAGCGCACCATGCAGGCCCTGGCGCTGGTGGGCCTGACGGCCGCCGAAACCAAGCGTCCGCACGAGATCTCGGGCGGCATGAAACAGCGCGTCGGCATCGCCCGCGCGCTGGCGATGGAGCCGAAAGTGCTGCTGATGGACGAACCGTTCGGCGCCCTAGACGCGCTGACCCGCGCCCACCTGCAGGACGAACTGCTCAAGATCGTCGCCGCCACCAAGTCCACCGTGGTGATGGTCACGCACGATGTCGACGAGGCGGTGCTGCTGTCGGACCGGATTGTCATGATGACCAACGGCCCGGCCGCCACCATCGGCGAGATCGTCGACGTTCAGCTGGAGCGCCCGCGCGACCGCGTCGCGCTGGCGCAGGACGCGCGCTACACCGAGTACCGTACCGCCGTGCTGGAGTTCTTGTACCGAAAACAGGCGCATCCCGCGAAGGAAGCCGCGTAATGGACATGTCCACGCCCGCCCTGGCGCCGCCCGTTGTCGCCGGCAAGGCGCTGAGCGGCGAGGTGTTCAGCGCCTTGATCAACCTGTCGGGGCGGCGCCGTTTCACGTCGCAGCGCATCGTGCTGTACGCGCTGCTGGCGTCGCAGGGGCAGGAAGAGGGCGCGGCGACGGCGCGGGAGGCGCTGGCGCTGTTCCGGGGCGCCCACAAGTCGCTGCTGGGCGAGGCGGACGGCCTGCCGGGCGTGTTCTGCCCGGAGCTGCGCGAAGCCTACTACGGCAAGATGGACGGCGACCGCCGGATCGCCGCTTTCGCCGACTTGGGCGAGCGCACGCTGAACGCGATCGCGCGGGGTTCGGGGCAGGCTGCCGAACTGCTGGCGGAACTGGTGCGTATCACAACACCCACGTTGGGAATACTGAACCAGATCACCGGCATCTACGAAGAGCAGGCCAAGCAGAATGCCCGCCTGGTGCGCAAGCAGCTGCGCGGCGTGATCACCGATATAGAGACGATCAACCGCCAGGCACGGATGGTGGCCTTCAACGCCCGCACTGTCGCCGCGCGCGCCGGGGCGGCCGGCAAGGAGTTCTCGGTGGTGGCGGGCGTCCTGTCCAGCATCAGCGGCGAAATCGACGAAATGGTCGCTGCCGCGCTGGCCGCCGCCGGCTAACCCCCTGGGGTCCAGTCTGACATTCGGACACGGGCTTGACCGTATCGCGGCCTTTACGGATGTGCTCCTGTCCGAATGCCAGACTTGACCCCCGCTTAGGGATGCGAATAAGACAACGCACCGCCATCGCGCACCGTGAGCGTGCGTCATGCACCGCAACATCGCACCACGATAAGCTTGTAATTTCTTTACTGAAACCTCAAAACCGCATTCTCCCTCTGTAGCACCCCTCTCCCGACCATTGGCACGCCTCTTGCATTAGAAGGAGCAGGGGATCAACGGCGATCCCTCCCAAATACATACCGCTGGTCCAAAGACGGACCGGCAGGACAACGGCGTCCGCCCGACCTGGTTTAGAACACCTTGGTTGCGCGGACGCCTTTTTGTTTTCTGAACGGGATAAAAAATGGCCAGCAAAGCTACCAGCATCAAGCTCTTCTCGATCTCGACGCCGCAAATGCGCGCGTTCCACCTGACCTGGATGGCGTTCTTCGTCTGCTTCTTCGCCTGGTTCGCCTGCGCGCCGCTGATGCCGGTCATTAAAGGCGAATTCGGCCTGAGCGTCTCGCAGATCGCCAACATCAACATCGCCGCCGTCGCCATCACGATCCTGGTGCGCCTGATCGTCGGCCCGTTGTGCGACCATTTCGGCCCACGCAAAGCCTACACCGGCCTGCTGCTGCTTGGCTCCATCCCGGTGATCGGCGTCGCCTTCGCACAGAGCTACGAGAGCTTCCTGTTCTTCCGCCTCGGGATCGGTGCGGCCGGCGCCAGCTTCGTCATCACGCAGTACCACACATCCGTGATGTTCGGCCCTAAAGTGGTCGGCACCGCCAACGCGGCGGCCGCAGGCTGGGGCAACGCCGGCGGCGGTGTCGCGCAGGCTGTCATGCCGCTGCTGATGACCGCGATGGTCATGCTGGGCGTGAGCGAGACCTTCGGCTGGCGCGCCGCGCTGATCGTGCCGGGCATCCTGATGATCATCATGGCCGGCGTCTACTACCGCTACACCCAGGACTGCCCGCAAGGTAACTACAGCGACCTGCGCGCCGCCGGCATTCCGATCGAGGGCGGCAAGAAGGGTGGCTGGGAGAGCTTCAAGCTGGCCGCCGCCAACTACCGCGTATGGCTGCTGTTCATCACCTACGGCGCCTGCTTCGGTATCGAGATCTTCATCCACAACATCGCGGCGATCTACTACGTCGACCATTTCAAACTGACCCTGGGCCAGGCCGGCATGGCCGCCGGCAGCTTCGGCTTGCTGGCGCTGTTCGCCCGCGCACTGGGTGGCTGGACCTCGGACAAATTCGCCGCCAAGGGCAACCTGAATAACCGCGTCACGCTGTTGTTCGTGCTGATGCTGGGCGAAGGCGCCGGCCTGCTGATGTTCGCCCACGCCGGCACCGCTACGCTGGCGATCGGCGCGATGCTGATCTTCGGCCTGTTCACCCACATGGCTTGCGGCGCGACCTACGCCGTGGTGCCGTTCGTCGACAAGCGCGCCCTGGGTGGCGTGGCCGGCATCATCGGCGCCGGCGGCAACGTCGGCGCGGTGGCCGCCGGCTTCCTGATGAAGGGCCTGGGCGACACGCAGCAGACGCTGAGCATCCTGGGCATCGTCGTCGCCGCGACCGCGCTGTGCGCACTGGCCGCCCGCTTCAGCAGCGCAGCCATCGAAGAATCCGCAATCGCCAACAAACTGGCAGCTTAAAGTTCAAAGGAACCCGCTATGAAAATCATCGTTATCGGCCACGGCATGGTCGGCCACAAATTCCTGGAAAGCCTGGCCGCCAGCGGCAAGACCAACCTGCAGGTGACGGTGCTGTGCGAGGAAGTGCGTCCCGCCTACGACCGCGTGCACCTGTCGGAATTCTTCTCCGGTAAAACGGCGGAAGACCTGTCGCTGGTGAAGCCGGGCTTCTTCGAACGCGACGACATGGTGCTGCGCCTGAACACCCGCGCCACCGCCATCGATACCGCCGCCAAGACCGTCACCACCGGCGATGGCGACGTGCTCCCTTACGACAAGCTGGTGATGGCGACCGGTTCCTATCCATTCGTGCCGCCGCTGCCGGGCAAGGAGCGCAAGGATTGCTTCGTCTACCGCACCATCGAGGATCTGGAAGCGATGATGGAATGCGGCCAGCGCTCGAAGACCGGCGTCGTCATCGGCGGCGGCCTGCTGGGGCTCGAATGCGCCAAGGCGCTGCGCGACCTGAAGCTGGAAACCCACGTGGTCGAATTCTCGCCGCGCCTGATGGCGGTGCAGGTCGACGATGGCGGCGCGCGCGTTCTGCGCCGTAAAATCGAAGACCTGGGCGTGACCGTCCACACCGGCAAAAACACCACCGCCATCGTCGACGGCGTCGATGGCACGCACCGCATGGAGTTCGCCGACGGCGGCCACCTGGACGCCGACATGATCGTCTTCTCGGCCGGTATCCGTCCGCGCGACATGCTGGCGCGCGAATGCGGCCTGAGCGTCGGCCCGCGCGGCGGCATCGAGATCAACAACAACTGCGTCACCTCCGACCCGGACGTCTACGCCATCGGCGAATGCGCGCTGTGGGGCGGCTTGATCTTCGGCCTGGTGGCGCCGGGCTATGAAATGGCGCGCGTCGCGGCCAAGCACATGCTGGGCGAGGCGGGCGAATTCGCCGGCGCCGACATGAGCACCAAGCTGAAACTGATGGGCGTGGACGTGGCCAGCATCGGCGACCCGCACGGCAGCGTGGCCGGCAGCCGCTCGTACCAGTTCACCGACGAGCGCAAACAGATCTACAAGAAGATCGTGGTCTCCGACTGCGGCAAATACCTGCAAGGCGCGGTGATGGTCGGCGACGCCGCCGAATACGGCACCTTGCTGCAGATGATGCTGAACAAAATCGAGCTGCCGGAATCGCCGGAGTTCCTGATCCTGCCGCAGTCGGACGGTGCCGCCAAGCCTGGTCTCGGCGTGGACGCACTGCCCGAGAGCGCGCAGATCTGCTCTTGCAACGATGTCTCCAAGGGCGCGCTGTGCGCAGCGGTGGCCGCCGGCGCCTGCACCATCGGCGATCTGAAAAGCTGCACCAACGCCGGCACCTCGTGCGGCGGCTGCGTGCCGCTGGTGACGCAGGTGATGAAGGCCGAAATGAAAAAGCTCGGCATGGCCGTCAACAACCACGTGTGCGAACACTTCGCCTACTCGCGCCAGGAGATGTTCCACCTGATTAAAGTCGGCCAGATCAAGACCTTCGACGATCTGCTGGCGAAGCACGGCAAGGGCCTTGGTTGCGACGTGTGCAAACCGCTCGCCGCCAGTATCCTGGCGTCGGTGTGGAACGACTTCGTGCTGAAGAAGGAACACGCCAGCCTGCAGGACACAAACGACTACTTCCTCGGTAATATCCAGAAGGACGGCACCTATTCGGTGGTGCCGCGCATGCCGGGCGGCGAGGTGACGGCCGATGGCCTGATCGCGGTCGGCATGGTCGCCAAGAAGTACAAGCTGTACACCAAAATCACCGGCGGCGCCCGCGTCGACCTGTTTGGCGCCCGCGTCGAGCAACTGCCGCTGATCTGGGAAGAGCTGATCGCCGCCGGCTTCGAATCCGGTCATGCCTACGGCAAGTCGCTGCGCACGGTCAAATCCTGCGTCGGTTCGACCTGGTGCCGGTATGGGGTCGACGATTCGATCGGCCTGGCCATCGAGCTGGAAAACCGCTACAAGGGCCTGCGCACGCCGCACAAGATCAAGTTCGGCGTGTCCGGCTGCACCCGCGAGTGTGCCGAGGCGCAGGGCAAGGACGTCGGCATCATCGCCACCGAGAAGGGCTGGAACCTCTACGTGTGCGGCAACGGCGGCATGAAGCCGCGCCACGCCGAGCTGCTGGCGACGGATCTGGACAAGGCCACGCTGGTCCAGTATATCGACCGCTTCCTGATGTTCTACACCCGCACCGGCGACCGCCTGCAGCGCACCAGCACCTGGCGCGAGAACCTGGAAGGCGGCCTCGATTACCTGAAGCAGGTCGTCGTGCAGGACAAGCTGGGCATCGCCGCCGACCTGGAAGCGGACATGCAGCACGTCGTCAACACCTACGCGTGCGAGTGGAAAGAGGCCGTCGAGAATCCGGAAACCCGCAAACGCTTCCGCACCTTCGTCAACAGCGAGAAGGGCGACGACAACGTCGTCTTCATGGAAGAACGCGGCCAGATTCGTCCGGCCACCGTGGAAGAACGCAAACGCGTGATTCCGATCGCCGTCAGCGCAGCTTGAGGAGAATACAAATGCATCGCGATATTCAAACTGATAACTGGATCGCCGTCTGCGACCTGGACGACATCGTGCCCAACACCGGCGTGTGCGCCCTGCTGAACAATGCGCAGATCGCCGTCTTCCACGTCAACGACGGCGGCCCGCGCGTGTTCGCCATCGATAACTACGATCCGAACTCGGAAGCGGCGGTGCTGTCGCGCGGCCTGGTGGGCAGTCTGGGCGAACGCATCGTCGTCGCTTCGCCGATCTACAAGCAGCACTTCGACCTGCAAACCGGTGAATGCCTGGAGGCCCCGGCCAACTCGGTCGGCACCTATCCGGCCCGCGTGGCCGACGGCAAAGTCTGGGTAGGCCTATGAAATCCCCGGAGCGCGTGGAATCGAAGCCTGCGCTGGTCGTCATCGGCAACGGCATGGCCGGCATGCGCACGGTCGAGGAGTTACA
This sequence comes from Burkholderia sp. LMU1-1-1.1, assembly GCF_040675865.1. Classification (NCBI taxonomy): domain Bacteria; kingdom Pseudomonadati; phylum Pseudomonadota; class Betaproteobacteria; order Burkholderiales; family Burkholderiaceae; genus Burkholderia; species Burkholderia sp. LMU1-1-1.1. The sequence continues at coordinate 42,620 of NZ_JBEGHG010000078.1, forward strand.
CAAGCTCGATCCGGACATGTACGACATCACCGTGTTCGGCGCCGAGCCGCATGGTAACTACAACCGCATCCTGCTGTCGCCGGTGCTGGCCGGCGAAAAGACCATGGACGACATCATGCTCAATACGCGTGAGTGGTACGTCCAGCATGGCATCACCCTGCACGCGGGCGATCCGGTCGAGCATATCGATCGCCGCAAGCGCATCGTGCGCGCCCGCTCCGGCCTGGAAGTACGCTACGACCGTTTGCTGATCGCCACCGGCTCCAAACCGTTCATCATCCCGGTGCCGGGCCACCAGCTTCCGGGCGTACTGGCTTTCCGCGATATCCAGGATGTGGAATCGATGCTGGAGGCGGCGCGCAACCACAAGCACGCGGTGGTCATCGGCGGCGGCCTGCTGGGGCTCGAGGCGGCCAATGGCCTGCAGCGCCAGGGCATGTCCGTCACGGTGGTGCATGTGACCGACGCGCTGATGAACCAGCAGCTCGACAAGCCCGCCGCCCAGCTTCTGCAAAAGGCGCTGGAAGACAAGGGCATGACGTTCATGCTGAACGCGCAGACCGCCGAAATCGTCGGCACCGACCGTGCCACGGCGGTGCGCTTCAAGGACGGCAGCGAGATTCCGGCCGACCTGGTGGTGATGACCGCCGGCGTGCGTCCGAACATCGAGCTGGCCAAATCGGCCGGCCTGCACTGCGACCGCGCCATCATCGTCGACGACACGCTGCAAACCTACGATCCGCGCATCTACGCCGTCGGGGAGTGCGTGCAGCACCGCAGCGCGACGTTTGGGCTGGTTGCGCCGATCTGGGACCAGGCCCGCGTTTGCGGCGCCCATCTGGCCGGCGCCGGCGTGCGCCGCTACGTGCAGCAAACTTCGCCCACACGCTTGAAGGTCACCGGTGTAGACTTGTACTCGGTCGGCGATTTTATCGGTGGCGAGGGGACCGAGGACCTGGTGCTGCGCGATGCCCGGCGCGGCGTTTACAAGCGGCTGGTGTTGAAGAATAACCGCGTCACCGGCGCCGTGTTGTATGGCGACGTCAAGGACGGCCCTTGGTATTTCGGCCTGATCCAGAACAACACCGACATCGCCTCGATCCGGCAAACCCTGTTATTCGGCGAGGCGCTCAGCGCCAGAGCCGCATGATTTAAGTCCATAGTCTAAGCGAGCGAATTTTGAACCTGTCCCAAGACCATCTGTCAGTCCGCACCACCTGCGCATATTGCGGCGTCGGTTGCGGTGTGAGCGCCACCCCCAAGGGCGACGGCACGGTCTCCATCGCCGGCGACAAGCTGCACCCGGCGAACAAGGGGCGCCTGTGCGTCAAGGGTTCCGCGTTGGGCGAGACGGTGAGCCTGGACGGCCGCCTGTTGTACCCGCAGGTGCGCGGCGATGAAGGCCTGCGCCGCGTCTCGTGGGACGAGGCGCTCGACAAGGTCGCCGGCACCTGGCGCGCCATCATCGACGAACATGGCCCGGACGCCGTAGCCTTGTACGTGTCGGGCCAACTGCTGACCGAGGATTACTACGTCGCCAATAAGCTGATGAAGGGCTACATCGGCAGCGCCAACATCGACACCAATTCGCGCCTGTGCATGTCGTCGGCGGTGGCCGGCTACAAGCGCGCCTTCGGCGAAGACCTGGTGCCGCTGTGCTACGACGACCTGGAACTGGCCGACATGGTGGTGCTGGTCGGCTCCAACACCGCGTGGTGCCATCCGATTCTGTTCCAGCGCATCCTGAAGGCCAAGGAAAGCCGCCCGGAGATGAAGATCGTCGTCATCGACCCGCGCCGCACCGCGACCTGCGAGCTGGCCGACCTGCATCTGCCGGTGAAGGCGGGCACCGATGTCTGGCTGTTCAACGGTTTGCTCAGTTATCTGAACCGCATCGGCGCCGTCGATCCGGCCTTCGTCGCCGGCCACACCAACGGCTTCGACGCGGCGCTCGCCACCGCCAACGCCGATTGCAGCGATCCGGCGGTCGTGGCGAAGATCTGCCGCATCGAACTGCCGGTGCTGATGGAGTTCTACGAACTGTTCGCGGCCACGCACAAGACCATCACCGCCTATTCGATGGGCGTGAACCAGTCTTCTTCAGGCACCGATAAGGTCAACAGCATCATCAACTGCCACCTGATCGGCGGCCGCATCGGCCAGCCGGGCATGGGGCCTTTCTCGATCACCGGCCAGCCGAACGCCATGGGCGGGCGCGAAGTGGGCGGCCTGGCCAACATGCTGGCCGCGCACATGGACCTGGACCGCGCCGACCACCGCGAGGTCGTGCAGACGTTCTGGGAATCGCCGGCGATGGCCGACAAGCCTGGCCTGAAAGCGGTCGACCTGTTCAAGGCGATCGAGGACGGCAAGGTCAAGGCGGTGTGGGTGATCTCCACCAATCCCGTGGTCAGCATGCCGGATGCAGACCAGGTGCGGCGCGCGCTGGAAAAGTGCGAGCTGGTGGTCGCCACCGACATCATGCAGAACACCGACACCAACGCCTACGCCGACGTGCTGCTGCCCGCGCTGGGCTGGGGCGAGAAGGAGGGCACGGTCACCAACTCCGAGCGCCGCATCTCGCGCCAGCGCGCCTTCTTGCCGGCGCCGGGCGAGGCCATGGCAGACTGGAAGATCCTGGCGCTGTTCGCGCAGCGCATGGGCTTCAGCGGTTTCGATTTCGCCGGCGCCAACAGCGTCTTCGACGAACATGCGCGCCTGAGCGGCTTCCGCAACAGCGCCGCCGACGTGCCGCGCGCCTTCGACATGTCCGGCCTGGCGCGGTTGAGCAAGAACGAGTACGATGGTTTGGAACCGGTCCAATGGCCGGTGCGCCGTGGCGCCGCCGGCGGCATCGAGGTGGAAGAGCGCCTGTTCGCCGACAAGCGCTTCGCCCACGCCGACGGCAAGGCGCGCTTCATCGTCACCGCCCCGCGCGCGCCGGTCAACGCCATCAGCGAGGACTTCCCGCTGGCGCTCAACACCGGCCGCGTGCGCGACCAGTGGCATACGATGACGCGCACGGGTAAATCGTTCACCCTGGCCGATCACATCTCCGAATCGTTCGTCGACATCCATCCGCAGGACGCGCTGCTGCACGGGGTGCGCGAAGGTGAGCTGGCGCGCGTCAGCTCCGAGTGGGGCGCAATGGTGGCGCGTGTGCAGCACGGCGGCGGCATCCCGCGCGGCACGGTGTTCATTCCGATCCACTGGTCGGGCCAGACCTCGTCCGACGCCCGCGTCGGCGCGCTAGTCAACCCGGTGGTCGATCCGGTGTCGGGCGAGCCGGAATTCAAGCATACGCCGGTGCGCATCGAGCAGTTCCGCGTCAACTGGCACAGCTTCATCCTGAGCCGCACCGAGGTCGATCTGGACAGCGTGGCCCATTGGACCCGCATCCAGGGCCGCGAATTCGCCCGCTATGAGCTGGCCGGCCGCAACACCATCTCCGATTTCGGCCAGTGGGCGCGCGGCGTGCTCGGTGTGCAGGATCTCGACGCCGACTGGCTCGAATACGAGGACCGCACCGCCGGCGTGTACCGCGCCGTGCACGTGGTGAACGACCGTATCGAGCAGTGCATCTTCCTCTCCCCGCGCCAGGACATGCCGTCGCGCGCCTGGCTCGCCAGCCTGTTCGTCAAGGAGCAGTTGAGCGAAATCGACCGCGTCGGCCTGCTGGTCGGCATGCCGGTGGAGAAGGGCGCCGACACCGGACCGACCGTGTGCTCGTGCTTCGGCGTGGGCCGCAACACGATCTGCAACGCCATCGTCGAGAAGGACCTGCAGACGGTGGCGCAGGTGACCTCCTGCCTCAAGGCGGGCGGCAATTGCGGCTCCTGCGTCCCCGAAATCAAGAAGATTCTTGTACAAACGCGTGTGGAGGCGGCGGAGGCAAGGTTGTAAATATGGTAAATTAGACTATCGATCGCTTGATCATGACTACAGAGAGCGAACATGTCTATCCGTGAAAACTTCTCCGATGCCGATATGGATCAGTGGCTCAACGAGAACCGAGTCACTGAAATTGAATGCCTGGTGCCCGACTTGACGGGCGTCGCGCGCGGGAAAATCCTGCCGCGCGCGAAATTCACCCAGGAGCGCGGCATGCGCATTCCCGAGGCGGTGCTGGGCATGACCGTCACCGGCAACTACCCGATCGAGAACGCGGCCTACGACCGCGCCATCTCCTCCACCGACCGCGATATGATCCTGCGCGCGGACCCCGGCAGCATCACCACCGTGCCCTGGGCGGTCGATCCGACCGCGCAGGTGATCCACGACTGCTACTTCGCCGACGGCACCCTGGTCGACTTCGCGCCGCGCTCCGTGCTGCGCCGCGTGTTGAAGCTGTACGCGGAACGTGGCTGGAAGCCGGTGGTCGGCCCGGAGCTGGAGTTCTACCTGACCGAGAAGAACATCGATCCCGATCTGCCGTTGCGGGCGCCGGTCGGCCGCAGCGGCCGCGCCGAGACCAGCCGCCAGGTTTACAGCATCGACGCCGTCAACGAGTTCGATCCGCTGTTCGAGGATATCTACGACTACTGCGCGCTGATGAACCTCGACGTCGACACGCTGATCCACGAGACCGGCGCCGGCCAGATGGGCATCAACTTCCAGCACGGCGATCCGCTGGCGCTGGCCGACAACGTCTTCTACTTCAAGCGCACCTTGCGCGAGGCGGCGCTCAAGCACGACATGTACGCCACCTTCATGGCCAAGCCCATGGCCAACGAGCCCGGGTCGGCGATGCATGTGCACCAGAGCGTGAGCGACGCCGCCACCGGCCGCAATATCTTCAGCGCGCCGGACGGCTCGCCGTCGGCGAACTTCCGCCACTATATCGGCGGCCTGCAACGCTATACGCCGGCGGTCATGGCGATCATGGCGCCGTACGTCAATTCGTACCGCCGCATCGTGCGTCACACGGCGGCGCCGATCAATGTCCAGTGGGGTAACGACAACCGCACCGTCGGATTCCGGATTCCGATCTCCGGCGTCGAGCAGCGGCGCGTGGAGAACCGCATCATCGGCGCCGACGCCAATCCCTACCTGGCGATGGCGGTGACGCTGGCCTGCGGTTACCTTGGCATGGTCGACAAGCTGGAGCCGACGCCGATGATCACCGGCAGCGCCTATGATCACGTGTCCGAGCTGCCGCAGGGGTTGCCCCAGGCGCTGGAATGGCTGCGCCGCGAGGACCGCATCCGCGAGGTGCTGGGCGAACGCTTCGTCGACGTCTACACGGCGATCAAGGAAGTCGAGCATCAGGAGTTCATGACCGTCATCAGCCCATGGGAACGGGAACACTTATTGCTGCATGTATAGGCGACAATAAGTGGCAGCATTTATAATCACGTGTCCAAAAATCGGGCGGCCGGCGGATGGCCGCTCGGATATATTATTAATATCATTTATCTTTCTATAACATGACCATAGAGCGAGCTGCTGAACCCTTCCTCCTGATCCGCAATCTGGTTAAGGAATTCGACGGTGTCCGCGCTGTCAATGATGTCTCGGTAGCCATCGACAAGGGCGAGATTTTCGCGTTGCTGGGCAGCTCCGGCTGCGGAAAATCGACCTTGCTGCGGATGCTGGCCGGTTTCGAAACGCCGACCCAGGGCCAGATCACGCTCGCCGGCAAGGACATCGTCAGCGTGCCGCCGTATCAGCGCCCGATCAACATGATGTTCCAGTCGTACGCGCTGTTCCCGCACCTGTCGGTGTGGGACAACATCGCCTTCGGCCTGCGCCGCGACGGCCTGCCGAAGGACGAAATCGCCGCGCGCGTGGAGCAGATGCTCAATCTGGTGCAACTGGCCGCCTACGGCAAGCGCAAGCCGCACCAGCTGTCCGGCGGCCAGCAGCAGCGCGTGGCGCTGGCGCGCAGCCTGGCCAAGCGGCCGCAATTGCTGCTGCTCGACGAGCCGCTCGGCGCCCTGGACAAGAAGCTGCGCGAGCGTACCCAGATGGAACTGGTCGGCATCATCGAGGAAGTCGGCGTCACCTGCGTGATGGTCACCCACGACCAGGACGAGGCGATGAGCATGGCGACCCGCATCGCCGTCATGAGCGAAGGCCGCATCCTGCAGGTCGGCCCGCCGGGCGAGATCTACGAAACGCCGAACTGCCGATTCGTGGCGGACTTCATCGGCAGCGTCAATCTGTTCAACGGCAGCGTGGCGGTCGACGAACCGGACCACGTCATCATCGACACGCCCGAGGGGCGCCACTACGTCACCCACGGCATCACCGGCACGATGGGCATGCCGGTGGCGGTGGCCGTGCGGCCCGAGAAGATCGCCCTGCAAACGGAGGCGCCGTTGCTGGAGCAGCGCGCCAACGCCAGCGAGCATGGATACAACTGCGTGCAGGGCGCGATCACCGCGATGGCCTACTTCGGCAACGAGACGCTGTACCACGTGCGTCTGGACAGCGGCATGGAGATCAAGGTCTCGCGCACCAACGCCGCCCGTCACGACGACGCCGCGCTTAAGCGCGACCAGCGCGTCTACGCCTGGTGGGACGGCGCTGACGTCGTCGTGCTGACCAGCTAAGGTGGGGTGGTCATGAACTTCCTGAAGAATTTACTGACCCTGCGATGGCTGACCGGCCGCCGCGTCGTCATCGCCGTGCCGTTCCTGTGGCTGGCGTTCGCCTTCCTGGTGCCGTTCCTGATCGTCCTGCGCATCAGCTTCACCGAGTCGGACATGGGCAATCCGTTCGGCACGCTGATGACATTGGCCGACGGGGTCATCACGCTCAAGGTCAAGATCTCGAACTACCTGTTCATCGCGGAGGACGAGCTGTATGTGCTGACGTATCTCAGCTCAATCAAGTTCGCCGCTATCACCACCGCGCTATGCCTGATCATCGGCTACCCGTTCGCCTACTTCATGGCGCGCGCCAAACCGACCGTCCGTCCGGTGCTGCTGATGTTGGTGATGCTGCCGTTCTGGACTTCCTTCCTGCTGCGGATCTACGCCTGGAAGGGCATCCTCGCCAACAACGGCATCGTCAACAACTTCCTGATCGGGATCGGCGCCATCGGCGAGCCGCTGCACCTGATGAACACCCAGTTCTCGCTAATCATCGGCATGGTGTACGCCTATCTGCCGTTCATGATCCTGCCGCTGTACGCCAATCTCGTGAAGATGGACACGCGCTTCCTGGAGGCCGCCGCCGATCTGGGGGCGACGCCGCTGCAAGCCTTCTGGCGCATCACCGTGCCGTTGTCGAAGTCCGGCATCATCGCCGGCTCGATGCTGGTGTTCATTCCGGCCATCGGCGAATATGTGATCCCGGAATTGCTGGGCGGTCCCGAGACCCTGATGATCGGCCGCCAGCTGTGGGACGAATTCTTCACCAATAACGACTGGCCGCTGGCGTCGTCGGTGACGGTCGTGGTGATTCTGCTGATCCTGGTGCCGATGGCGATCTTCAATAAGTACAAGGCAGAGCAGGAGGCCCGCTCATGAAAAGCAATACCACCTTTATGCAGCGCTGGTTCGGGCGCGGCTGGCTGTCGATGGGCTATCTGTTCCTGTACCTGCCGATCGTGGTGCTGGTGGTCTTCTCGTTCAACAGCTCGCGCCAGGACATGGTGTGGAGCGGCTTCTCGCTGCAGTGGTACGCGGCGCTGATGAACGACGCGGAGATCATCAGCGGGCTGGGGCTGTCGCTGAGGATCGCGCTGATGACGGCTTGCGCCTCGGTGGTGCTGGGCACCTTCGCCGCCTTCGTGCTCGATCGCTATCACCGCTTCACGGGCCGCACGCTGTTCGCCGGCATGGTCAGCGCGCCGCTGGTGATGCCGGAGGTGATCATCGGCCTATCGCTGCTGCTGATGCTGGTGTCGGTGCAGAAGGTGTTCGGCTTCCCCGAGCGCGGGTTGATGACGATCTGGATCGGCCACACCTTGCTGGGCATGGCCTATGCGGCGGTGGTGGTGCAATCGCGTCTGCAGGAGATGAACAAGTCGTTGGAAGAGGCGGCGATGGACCTGGGCTGCAAGCCTTATCAGGTGTTCTTCCTGGTGACGCTGCCGAACATCAAGCAGGCGCTGGGCTCCGCGTGGCTGTTGACGTTCACCTTGTCGCTCGACGACGTGGTGTTGTCGGCGTTCCTGTCCGGCCCCGGCTCGTCGACGATGCCGATCGTGATCTTCTCGCGCGCCCGTCTGGGACTGGACCCGCGCGTTAACGCGGTGGCCGCGCTGACCATCCTGGTCGTCACCATCGGCGTGATCGCATCGAGCCTTTATATCGCCCGCAACGAGCGGCTGCGGCAGAAACAGATCTCATCGGCTGCGAAAGGCTGACATAACACGTAGGGCGGATTAGCGAAGCGTAATCCGCCATGGTTGCGCCGCCGACGGCGCACGCATTGGCGGATTACGCTTCGCTAATCCGCCCTACGTGATTGCGTGTTTACGTATCTATGATGATCCTCGCCAGCAGTCTGCCGTAATGGGTGATCTGCTCCGGCGTGCAATAGGCATAGCCGACCAGCAGGCCGCGCCGCACCGGCTGCGACAGATAATAGGTCGACAGCGCCTTCACCTGGATTCCCTTTTCCGCCGCCTTGCGCTCCAGCGCCACGTCGTCGACGTCGTCCGGCAGCTGGACCACGAGATGCAGTCCCGATTCCTCGCGGGAGATGGTGACGCTGCCGCCCAGCCGGGGGCCGAACTGGTTCACCAGCGTGCGGCGCAGTAGCTCCCGCCGCGCGCCATAGGTCTGGCGTATCTTGCGCAGGTGCGTGGTGAAGTGACCGAGAGAGATGAAGTCGGCCAGCGCCGCCTGCACCATCAGTTGGCCGGGCCGCTGCAGGTCGTACAGCGCCGACTTGAAGCCGTCGATCAGCGCCGGCGGCACCACCAGGTAGCCGATCTTGATGCCGGGGTAGAGGGCCTTGGAGAAGGTGCCCATGTAAAGCACCCTGTCATCGTTATCCAGCCCTTGCAGCGCCGCCAGCGGCCGGCCGGTGTAGCGGAATTCGCTGTCGTAGTCGTCCTCCAGTATCCAGGCGTCCTTGCGCACGGCGACATCGAGCAGCTCGCGCCGGCGCGCCAGGCTCATGACCGCGCCGGTCGGATACTGGTGAGAGGGCGTCACGTAGATCAGGCGTGGTTTCGTCGCCAGGTCCGCCGCCTTGATCGCCATGCCTTCGCCGTCCACCGCCACCGGATGCAATTTGAGCTCGCGCGCCTGGAACACGCGCCGCGCGCCCCAGTAGCCGGGGTCCTCGATCCAGGCGGTATCGCCGGCATCGGCCAGCAGCTGTGCGCACAGGTCGAGCGATTGCTGGGTGCCCCCGGTGATCAGCACCTGTTCCACCGATACCTTGACCGAGCGCGATAAGCGCAGATACTCCGTGATGGCCTGGCGCAGCGGCGCATGGCCGCCGGCCTGTCCGTAATCCAGCAGGTCGGAACGCAGGTCGCTACCCACCTCGCGCCACACGCGGTTTTGCAGCCGGTGCCACAGCTTGAGCGGAAACGATGAGAAGTCCGGATCGCCCGGCGCGAACGGTTGTATCTCGAATTTGGGGCCGGCCGCGATGCGCGCGACTTCCTGGCCGCGCTTCGACAGTCTGGCGGCGCGCTGCATCCTCTGCGCCACCCGCGCACCATGCGGGACGGGCGACTGGCCGCCGCGCATGCTGGCGCTGTGCGCTTGCAAATCGGCGACATAAGTGCCGCTTCCGAGCCGGCTGGTGACGTAGCCCTCCGCCGCCAGCTGCTCGAAGGCGGCGATGACGGTGTTGCGGGCGATGCGCAGGTCGGCCGCCAGGTCGCGGCTGGACGGCAGCTTGCTGCCTGCGCCCAGGTGCTGCTGATGAATCGCGGCCTTGGCCGCCTCGTACAGGCGGCGCTGCTGGGGCAAACGTGGATGGAAGCCGGTTTGCGCCAGCGTCTGGGCCAGCAGGTCGGAAGTGGGGGAGATGGAACGCAAAGTGGTTCTAATAAATATCAACAAGTGGTGCTCACCATGATACCAAAATAGGACTATGATCAAATGTAATTCATGTTAAATCGATAAATATGCGCAGCCCCATCGTTTTGGTTCCCGCTTGCGTCAATCTGGTTGGCGTCCACGCCAGCCACACGGCGCATCTCAAGTACGTCGCCGCCGTGGCCGACGGAGCACGCTGCACGCCGCTGATCGTGCCGGCGCTGGGCGCGGCCACCGATTTCGACGCGCTGCTGGACCTGGCCGACGGCATCATGCTGACCGGCTCCCCATCGAACGTGGACGCCGCCCTGTACGGACAGACGGTGCTCGATCCCCTGCTGCCGCGCGACCCCGCGCGCGACGCCACCACGCTGCCGCTGATACGCGCCGCGATCGAGCGTGGCATACCGTTGCTGGCGATCTGCCGTGGCTTCCAGGAGATGAACGTGGCGCTGGGCGGCACGCTGCACCAGGCGGTGCACGATGTCCCGGGCATGTCCGACCATCGCGAGCAAAAAACGCTGACGCTGGAGCAGCAGTACGCCGCGTCGCACCGCGTGACCTTGGAAGCGGGCGGCCGTTTGGCGCGAATACTGGATGGCGCAGCGACGATCATGGTCAATTCGCTGCACGGGCAGGGCATCGCCAAACTGGCGCCGTCCCTTGTGGTTGAAGCCCGCGCCGACGATGGCCTGGTCGAGGCCTACAGCCTGGCGGGCGACACGGGATTCACGCTCGCGGTACAGTGGCACCCCGAGTGGCGGTTATCCGAGAACCCCGACTCGATCAAGTTGTTCCAGGCCTTCGGCGAGGCCTGCCGCATCTACAAGCAAGGGAGAGACGCATGAAGACCTACGAACAGTGGGCGCGGCGGGTCCCTTAGTGCCCCTTCTTGCGTCATCCCACAGCAGGCGCCCCACAGGCGGCCCCGCGCACGATCAAAACAACAATGAGAGAATTACATGGCAATCCGCGAGAACTTTACGTACACAGACATGGATCTGTGGCTGAACGAAAAACACGTCACAGAAATCGAATGCCTGGTGCCCGATCTGACAGGCGTGGCGCGCGGGAAGATCCTCCCGCGCGGTAAATTCACCCAGGAGCGCGGCATGCGCATTCCCGAGGCGGTGCTGGGCATGACCGTGACCGGCAATTACCCCACCGAGGACGCGGGCTACGACCGCGCCATCTCCAGCACCGACCGCGATATGATCCTGAAGGCCGATCCGACCACCATCACGATGGTGCCATGGGCCAGCGATCCGACTGCGCAGGTGATCCATGACTGCTATTTCTCCGACGGCCGCCTGGTCGACTTCGCGCCGCGCTCCGTGCTGCGCCGCGTGCTCAAGCTATATGAGGACAAGGGCTGGAAGCCGGTCGTCGCGCCGGAGCTGGAGTTCTATCTGACGGCGAAAAACACCGATCCCGATCTGCCTTTGAAACCGCCGATCGGCCGCAGCGGCCGCGCCGAGACCAGCCGCCAGGTCTACAGCATCGATGCCGTCAACGAATTCGATCCGCTGTTCGAGGACATCTACGACTACTGCGACCTGATGAACCTTGACGTCGACACCTTGATTCACGAAATCGGCGCCGGCCAGATGGAGATCAACTTCCTGCACGGCGACCCGCTCGGACTGGCCGACAAGGTGTTCTTCTTCAAGCGCACCTTGCGCGAGGCGGCGCTCAAGCACGACATGTACGCGACCTTCATGGCCAAGCCGATGGCGGGCGAACCGGGTTCCGCGATGCACGTGCACCAGAGCGTGGTCGATGTCAAAACGGGCATGAACATCTTCAGTGCCGAGGATGGATCGGCGGCGCCGATCTTCAAGCAATACATCGCTGGTCTTCAGCGCTACATGCCATCGGCGATGGCGATCGTCGCACCGTATGTGAATTCGTACCGCCGCCTGGTGCGCCACACGGCGGCGCCGATCAATATCCAGTGGGGCATGGACAACCGCACCGTCGGCTTCCGCGTGCCGGAATCGGGCGTGCAGGATCGCCGCGTCGAAAACCGCATCATCGGCGCGGACGCCAATCCCTACCTGGCCCTGGCGGTGACGCTGGCCTGCGGCTATCTGGGCATGACCGAGCAGCTGGAACCGACACCGATGACCGTGGGCAGCGCCTACGACCTGAAGGTCGAACTGCCGCAAGGCTTGCCGGAGGCGCTTCAGCATCTGCGTGCCGAGGACAAACTGCGCAGCGTATTGGGCGGCCGCTTCATCGACGTCTACGCCGCCATCAAGGACCTGGAGCATCAGGAATTCATGACCGTCATCAGCCCGTGGGAACGCGAACACCTGCTGCTGCACGTCTGATCATCCACCTCTCCAACAAGGAATCACTATGGCTAACAACTCATTGGCACCAAGCGCCGCGCTGGTCGCGTCGGTAAAAAGTCCCGCCGCGCCGCAGGTGTACGACACCGCCGCGATCCAGAAGCTGGATACCGCCCACTACATGCACCCGTTCACCGATCACAAGGCGCTGGGCGAAAAAGGCGCGCGCGTGATGGTGCGCGGCGAAGGCATCTACCTGTGGGATTCGCAGGGCAAGAAGATTCTCGACGGGATGTCCGGCCTGTGGTGCGTCAATGTCGGCTACGGCCGCACCAGCATCTCGGAAGCGGTGTACAGGCAGATGGAGACGCTGCCTTTCTATAACAGCTTCTTCAACACCACAAACGTGCCGGCCGTGCAGTTGGCGGCCAAGCTGGCGAAGATATCGCCGCCGCAGTTCAATCACGTCTACTTCACCGGCTCGGGCTCGGAAGGAAACGACACCAATCTGCGCATGGTCCGCCGCTATTGGGACGTGTTGGGATACAAGGAGCGCCACACCGTCATCAGCCGCCACAACGCCTATCACGGCAGCACCGTGGCCGGCGCATCGCTGGGCGGCATGGACGGCATGCACGCGCAGGGCGGCTTGCCGATTCCCGGCATCGTGCATATCGGCCAGCCCAACTACCTGGAGGCGGGGCGTGGCATGACCGAGGACGAATTCGGCATCGAGGCCGCGTCCTGGCTGGAGAAGAAAATCCTGGAGGTCGGCGCCGACAAGGTCGCGGCCTTCATCGGCGAGCCGGTGCAGGGCGCTGGCGGCGTGATCATCCCGCCCGCGACCTACTGGCCGGAGATCCAGCGCATCTGCGACAAATACGGCATCTTGCTGATCGCCGATGAGGTGATCTGCGGCTTCGGGCGGCTCGGCAAGTGGTTCGCGTCGGAGCTGTTCGGTATCAAGCCCGATCTGATCACCTTCGCCAAGGGCGTCACATCCGGTTATGTGCCACTGGGCGGCGTGCTGGTAGGCGACCGCGTGGCCGATGTGCTCATCGGGCAGGGCGGCGAGTTCAATCACGGTTTCACCTATTCCGGCCATCCGGTCGCCTGCGCGGCGGCACTGGAGAATATCCGCATCATCGAAGACGAGAAGCTGGTCGAGCGCGTCGCCGGCGAAACCGGCCCGTACCTGAAGAAGCGCTTTGCGGAACTGTCCGACCATCCGCTGGTCGGATACGCGGACAGCTGCGGCTTTGTCGCGGGTCTCAACCTGGTGCGCACCAAGGGCGCCGTTCCGCACGATAACGTGTCGTTCGACGAGGCGCTGGGCGTGGGGATGGTCTGCCGTGGATATATGTTCGACAACGGCATGATCATGCGCGCCGTCGGCGACCGCATGATCATCGCGCCGCCGCTGGTCATGACCGTGGCCCAGATCGACGAGATGGTGGCGCTGATCCGCAAGTGTCTGGATCTGACTTACGCGGACATCAAGGAACGCGGCTGGGTCTAAACCTGAATTGGACTGGAGCGAAAAATGACGACAAAGATGGTGGCAACATCGTGGCATGAGCGGGCGGCAAGCCTGCAGATGGATGGCCGCGCCTTTATCGGCGGCCAGCGCGTATGGGCGAGGAACGAGCAGCAGTTCGAGAACCTGTCGCCGATCGACGGCCGCAAGCTGGGCATGGTGGCGCGCTGCGACGGCGCCGATGTCGACGCGGCGGTGGCCAGCGCGCGCGAGGCTTTCGAGGCGCGCAGCTGGGCGGGCAAGTCGCCGGCACAGCGCAAGCGTATCATGATCAAGTTCGCCGATCTGGTGCAAAAGCATGGCCCGGAGCTGGCCCTGCTCGAGACGCTGGACATGGGCAAACCGATCAAATACAGCCAGAGCGTGGACGTCGGCGCGACCGCCAATTGCCTGCGCTGGTATGGCGAGGCGATTGATAAGATCTATGACGAGATCGCGCCGACCGCCGAGAACAGCCTCGCGTTGATCACGCGCGAGCCGGTCGGCGTGGTCGCCGCCATCGTGCCGTGGAACTACCCGATGATCATGGCGGCATGGAAGATCGCGCCGGCGCTGGCCGCCGGTAACAGCGTGGTGCTCAAGCCGTCGGAGAAGTCGCCGCTGACGGCGCTGCGGCTGGCCGACATCGCGCTGGAGGCGGGCATTCCGGCCGGCGTGTTCAATGTGCTGCCCGGATACGGCCACGAGGCCGGCGCCGCGCTGGCGCTGCACATGGATGTCGACTGCATCGGCTTCACCGGCTCCACGCGCGTCGGCAAGCAGATTTTGCAGATGGCCGGCCAGTCGAACCTCAAGCGGGCGTGGACTGAGTTGGGCGGCAAGTCGGCCAATATCGTCTGCGCCGATTGCCCCGACCTCGATGCGGCGGTGGCCTCGGCCATCGGTTCGATTTACTTCAACCAGGGCGAGAGCTGCAACGCGCCTTCGCGTCTGTTCGTGGAGGCGTCGATCAAGGACCGATTCATCGAGAAGGCGCTGGCGATGATGCCGGACTTCCAGCCCGGCGATCCGCTCGACGAGAACACGGTGATGGGCGCCATCGTCGATGCGACGCAGTTGAAGACGGTGCTGGGCTACATCGAGGCCGGCAAGACGGGCGGCGCCAAGCTGCTGTCGGGCGGGCGTCAGGCGCGCACCGAGACCGGAGGCTTCTTCGTCGAGCCGACATTGTTCGACCAGGTCGACAGCGACATGACCATCGCGCGCGAAGAGATCTTCGGACCGGTGCTGTCGGTGCTGGCTTTCACCGACTTGAAGGAAGCGATCAAGCAGGCCAATTCCACGCCCTATGGTTTGCAGGCCGCCGTGTGGACGTCCGACATGACCAAGGCGATACAGACGGCGCGCGCGCTGCGTGCCGGCACCGTGCACGTGAACCAGTACGACGGCGACGACATCACCGTGCCATTCGGCGGCTACAAGCAGTCCGGCAATGGCCGCGACAAGTCGCTGCATGCGTTCGATAAATACACCGAGCTGAAAACCACCTGGATTCAGATCGGCTAATCAAG
Source organism: Burkholderia sp. LMU1-1-1.1 (assembly GCF_040675865.1). Classification (NCBI taxonomy): domain Bacteria; kingdom Pseudomonadati; phylum Pseudomonadota; class Betaproteobacteria; order Burkholderiales; family Burkholderiaceae; genus Burkholderia; species Burkholderia sp. LMU1-1-1.1. The sequence goes on from NZ_JBEGHG010000078.1 coordinate 57,915, forward strand.
AGAGAGTTGGATGAGCAACGCGGAACGACAGGAGGAGATGGCTGCGCAGGGCGTGAAATACATATTCGCCCAGTTCACCGACATCCATGGCGCGGCGAAAGGCAAGCTGATACCGCTCGCCCACCTGGACGATGTCATCCATCCGGGCGCCGGCTTCTCGGGGCCTTCGATCTGGGGCACCGGCCTGCCGCGCAGCGGTCCGCGCTCGGAATACTATGGTCGCGCCGATCTTTCGACCCTGCAGGCCATGCCCTGGCTGCCCGGTTATGCGCGCGTGGTGCTCGACGGCCATGTCGCCGGCCAGCCGTTTGATGTCTGTCCGCGCCAGACTCTGCGCAGGCAGGTGGAGCGGCTGGCAAAGCATGGCTGGACCCTGAACGCGGGACTGGAGCCGGAGTTTTTCCTGCTGCAAAAAGCGCAGAACGGTTACGACGCCGAAGCTGCCGACACGCTGGAAAAGCCTTCCTACGACACCAGAAGCCTGTTGCGCCGCCGCTCGTTTCTGGAGAAGCTGACCGCGTCGCTGGACCAGTGCGGCCTGGGCGTGTTCCAGATCGATCACGAGGACGCGACCGGCCAGTTCGAAGTCAATTACAGATACGCCGATGCGTTGAAGGCCGCCGACAACTTCATGCTGTTCAAGATGGCGGCGCATCACATCGCCGAGGAGGAGGGCATGCTGTTCTCGATGATGCCCAAGCCGTTCGCCGACCGCCCGGGCAGCGGCCTGCATTTCCATCTGTCGCTGGCGGATCAAGACGGCAAGCCGGTGTTCGCGGCTGATAAGGATGACCGTGAACTCGGCTTGTCGCCGCTGGCCTATCGTTTCATGGCCGGTCTGCTGCGCCATGCGCCGGCACTGACCGCCCTATGCGCACCCACCGTCAACTCCTACAAACGGCTGATGTGCGGGCAGTCCTTGTCCGGCACCAGTTGGGCGCCGGCGTTTATCGGCTACGGCAATAACAACCGCACCACCGTCGCGCGCGTCGTCTACCAGCGGATCGAATGGCGGCTGCCGGACAGCTCCGCCAATCCGTATCTGGCGCTGGCCGGCGTGATCGCCGCCGGCCTGGATGGCATCGAAAACTCCCTGGAGGTTGGGGAGCCGGTGAACCAGGATGTCTACGAGATGTCCGATGCCCGGCGCGCTGAATTGGGGCTGCGGATACTGCCGCAAAATCTGGGCGAGGCCGCCGCCGCGCTGCGAGCCGATACCGCAATGGCAACGGCCCTGGGCGAAGACTTCATCAAGGAATTCGTCGCGTTGAAGCGCGCCGAGTGGATCGAATACAGTCAACATGTGAGCGCGTGGGAGACCGCGCGATATATCGACCGGTTCTAACAGGAGAGAGGCATGAGCCAGGCAATGAAGGATTTTCTACGAGAGCGCAACATCCACGAGGTGGAATGCGTGATCGCCGACATGACCGGCATCGCGCGCGGCAAAATCCTGCCCAAGGACTTGTTCCTCAGCGAAGGCGAGATGCGCCTGCCCAAGAGCGTCCTGCTCAACACCGTCAACGGCGAGCAGCCGAACAACCTGCCCTACACAGGCGCCACCGATCCGGACATGATCTGCGTGCCGGATCTGGCCACGTTGCGGCAGGTGCCGTGGGCGGCGGAGAACGTCGCGCTGGTGATCCACGATTGCCAGAACTTCGACGGCACGCCGGTCGGGCTGTCGCCGCGCGCGGTGCTGCGCAAGGTCCTCAAGCTGTACGCCGATCGCGGATGGCAGCCGGTCGTGGCGCCGGAAATGGAGTTCTATCTGGTCGCCCGCAGCAGCAATCCGCACGAGCCGCTGACACCCCCGCTGGGCCGCAGCGGCAAGACCGAATCCGGCCGGCAGTCGTACTCGATCGACGCGGTCAACGACTTCGATCCCTTCTTCCTGGAGCTGTCGGCCTTCTGCAAGCAGCACCAGCTTGGCGTGGAAACGCTGATTCACGAAGCCGGCGCAGGCCAAATGGAGATCAACTTCACCCATGGCGACGCGCTGGAACTGGCCGACCGCGTGTTCCTGTTCAAGCGCGCGGTGCGCGAGACGGCGCTGCGGCACGGGATCTTCGGCACCTTCATGGCCAAGCCGATGGAGACGGAGCCGGGCAGCGCGATGCACATCCACCAAAGCATCCTCGATGCGGCGACCGGCAACAACATCTTCAGCGACAAAAAAGGTGAGCCCAGCCCCTTGTTCTTTAACTATATCGCGGGCCTGGAGCACTACACGGCGGCGGCCACGCTGCTGTTCGCGCCGCACGTCAATTCCTACCGGAGGCTGTCGCGCTTCATGTCGGCGCCGACCAATGTGCATTGGGGCTACGACAACCGGACCTGCGGCTTCCGCATTCCCAACTCGACGCCGACCAATCGCCGCGTGGAGAACCGCGTGCCCGGCGTCGACGTCAATCCCTATCTGGCGATGGCGGCGACCCTGGCGTGCGGCTACCTCGGCATGGTCGACGGCTTGACGCCTTCCGAGCCGACCGAGGGCAGCGCGGAGCATGTGCACGACCAGCTGCCGCGCAATCTGGAGGATGCGATTTTGCGCCTGCGCGAATGCAAACCGTTGAGCGAGATTTTGGGCGAGTTGTTCGTTCAGGCGTTCTGCGAGGTCAAGGAACTGGAATTCGCCACCTACAGCCGCGTGATCAGTTCCTGGGAGCGCGAGCATCTGATGCTGCTGGTGTGAGGAGCGCAAGATGCACGACACACGCGATGGATTGAACTGGCCGCGCGCGCAAGCGCTGGCGGCGCGGGAACGCGCAAGCTATGTTTCGCGCAATCCGGAATCGGCCAGGCTGGCGGGCGAGGCGGGGCGGCACTTGCTGTTCGGCGTGCCGATGCACTGGATGAATGACTGGTCGACGCCTTTCGCGCTGACGGTGGACGAGGCTTCCGGCGCGCGCTTCCGCGATGTCGATGGTCACGAGTACGTTGATTTCTGCCTGGGCGATACCGGCGCCATGTTCGGCCACGCGCCGCCCGCCGTGGCGCAGGCGATAGCGCGCCAGTCCACGCGCGGCTACACGGCGATGCTGCCGTCGGTGGACGCGGCGCCGGTTGCGGCCGAACTTGCGCGGCGTTTCGGTTTGCCGTACTGGCAGTTCGCGCTATCGGCTTCGGATGCCAACCGCTTTGTACTGCGCTGGCTGCGCGCGGCGACGGGGCGCGACAAGGTGTTGGTATTTAACGGCTGCTACCACGGCACTGTGGACGATGTGTTTGTCGATCTGGTCGATGGCGTGCCGACGCAGCGCGACAGCCTTTTGGGGCAGGTTCACGCGCTGACGGATCATACGGTGGTGGTGGAGTTCAATGACCTGGCAGCCTTGGAGGCTGCGCTGGCGAAAGGCGATGTCGCCTGCGTGCTGGCGGAGCCGGTGATGACCAATATCGGCATGGTGCTGCCGGAGGCCGGCTACTGGGAGGCGGCGCAGGGCGTCATCAGACGTCACGGCTCGCTGCTGGTGATCGATGAAACGCACACCATCAGCAGCGGACCGGGAGGCTATGCGCGTGAACATGGCATGCTGCCGGATGCGCTGGTCGTCGGCAAACCGATAGGCGGCGGGATTCCCTGCGCGGTGTATGGATTCACCGAGGAGCTGGCGCGCCGGGTCGAGCAGGCCAAGCGAGGCGCGCCGCCTGGGCACTCGGGCGTTGGAACCACGCTGAGCGCGAACATGTTCGCGATGGCCGCGATGCGCGCCAATCTGGAGCAGGTGATGACGGAGGCGGCGTACCGGCGGATGTTCGCGTTGGCGACAACGTTGGCGGATGGATTGCGTGATGTGATCGCGCGGCACCGGTTGCCGTGGTGCGTGACGCAAGTTGGGGCGCGTACGGAGTTCCAGTTCGCGGCGTCGGCGCCGCGCAATGGCACGGAGGCGCAGGCGATCCTCGACGGCGAGCTGGAACAGATCATTCATCTGTATCTGCTCAATCGTGGGCTGTTGATTACGCCGTTTCACAACATGCTGCTGGTGTGTCCGTCGACGACAGAGGGTGATGTCGCGCGCCTGCTTGCGGCGTTCGATGAATGCCTCGGAGAGATGCGTTGATGGTGGATGTCGCGTCAATCTGAAACACGTAGGGCGGATTAGCGCGCAGCGCGTAATCGGCCATCCGTGAGCCCTCGGCGGCTCATGGATGGCCGATTACGCCGTTCCGGCTAATCCGCCCTACGTGTCTCCGTGGTTTCGTTGGGGTGCGTGTCCACGGGTGGCGGCTTTAGAAGCAGTGCTCCAGCGCCGGGAAGCTGCCGTCCTTGACCGCCGCGACATACGCGCTGATGGCGGCGTCGATGCTGGTCTGGCCTTCCATGAAGTTCTTGACGAAGCGCGCTTTGCGGCCCGGGAAGACACCCAGCAGATCATGCATCACCAGCACCTGGCCCGAACAGTCCGGACCCGCGCCGATGCCGATCGTCGGTATCGCCAGCAGGTCGGTGACCTCTTTGCCCAGCGACGACGGTATCGCTTCGAGCACCAGCACCGAGGCGCCGGCCGCCTGCAGTTTCAACGCGTCGGCCTTCAGCAGATCCGCGCTGTCGGTGGTCTTGCCCTGCACCTTGTAGCCGCCCAGTTGGTGCACCGATTGCGGCGTCAGTCCCAGGTGCGCGCAGACCGGAATCGCGCGCTCGGTCAGGAAGCGCACCGTGTCGGCCAGCCATGCGCCGCCTTCCAGCTTGACCATGTGCGCGCCGGCCTGCATCAGCTGCACCGAGTTGGCGTACGCCGTCTCCGGCGTGCCGTAGGCGCCGAACGGCAGGTCGGCGACGATCAGCGCCGACTTGCTGCCGCGCGCGACCGAGGCGGTGTGGTACGCCACTTCGGCGACGGTGACCGGCAGCGTCGACTGATGTCCGTTGCAGACCATGCCGAGCGAGTCGCCGATCAGCAGCATTTCGACGCCGCAGCGGTCCATCAGCGAGGCGAAGCTGGCGTCGTAGCACGTCAGCATGGCGATTTTTTCACCGGCCGAACGCAGGGCGGCAAGCGTGTGGACGGTGACAGCCTTGGTGGCGGCCGCTTTGGCCGGTGCAGGTGAGGTGGTGGCGGCGGGCTTTTGGCTCGCGGCCAGTTCGTTTCCTTGCAAATAACCAGACATGGGGATTCCTTTAGAGATGAAGTCGGACCGCGATAGTGTAGTCCTGAATGCTATCGCGTGCAGAAGGTCAGGTGATCGGGCTAATGCCCTGGCCGGCGACGCCGGCCGCGTAGTCGCTCGCCGGGCCGCGTCCGGGGATATGGATCGCCGGCGCCAGTTCCAGCAACGGTACCAGCGCGAAGGCGCGTTCGGTCATGCGCGGGTGCGGCACGGTCAAGGTCGGGCTGGCGATGATGGCGTCGCCGTACAGCAGCAGGTCGAGGTCCAGGGTGCGCGGGGCGTTGCGGTAGGGCCGTTCGCGCCCGTGCGCCTGCTCGATGTCGTGCAGCGCCCGCAGCAGTGCCTCGGCGTCCATGGTGGTGGCGACGCGGGCGACGGCGTTGATGTAGTCGTCGCCGCTGGAGTCGATCGGCGCGGTGCGGTACATGCTCGATGCGGCCATCAGGGTGCAGCCGGGCAGGCGTTGCAGGCGTTCGAGGGCGTCGGCGACGTTGGCGCGCGCGTCGCCAAGATTGGCGCCGATGCCGATGTAGGCGATGGTGAAGGCGAAGCCGCCTTCATCCTTTTTGCCGATGATGCCCATGCCTGCGTGGACGAATTACTCGCCGGTGCCGCCGGCGCTGCTGGCGCCGGGTGTGCCGCCTTCGGCCGCCGCCGCAGGGCCTTTGCTACGGCCACCGCGACGTGGCGCGCGTTTGCGTTTGGTCGCCGCGCCGCCGGGGCCCGACGACGATGACTGGCCGGCCGTCGCGATCAAGTCCTCGCGGGTGGCCTCGTCGCCTTCATAGAAGGCGGTCCACCATTCGCCCAGTTCTGCGTCGATCTCGCCGGAGGCGCAGCGCAGCAGCAGGAAGTCGTAGCCGGCGCGGAAGCGCAGGTGCTCCAGCAGCTTGTAAGGCGACTTGCCGGTGCGGCGCTCGAAGCGCGGCTGCATCGACCAGATGTCGCGCATGTCGGTGCCGATCTTGCGCTGCAAGGCCAGCTTCTCGGTCTGCGAGTCGAGCACGTCGTCGGCCGCCAGGTGCAGCGCCGGAATGGTCTGCTCGCCCGCCGCGCGGTAGGCGGTCCATTTTTCCAGGACCTGGTGCCACAGCAGCGACGCGAACAGGAAGCCCGGCGACACGGTCTTGCCGGCGGCGATGCGGGCATCGGTCGAGTCCAGCGCCAACGTGACGAACTTGAAGCCGAGCGGCTGCTCCAGCACCACGTCGAGCAGCGGCAGCAGGCCGTGGTGCAGGCCTTCCTTGCGCAGCTGTTGCAGGCAGGCCAGCGCGTGGCCGCTCATGAGCAGTTTCAGCATCTCGTCGAACACGCGCGCCGGCGGCACGTTGTCGATCAGCGACGCCATCACGGGAATCGGCGCGGCGGTGACCGGCTCGATGGTGAATTTGAGCTTGGCGGCGAAGCGCACCACGCGCAGCATGCGCACCGGGTCTTCGCGGTAGCGCGCCTCCGGCTGGCCGATGATGCGTAGCGTCTTGGCGCGGATGTCCTCGATGCCGCCGTGGTAGTCCAGCACCTGCTGGTTGGCCGGGTTGTAGTACATGGCGTTGATGGTGAAGTCACGCCGTACCGCGTCCTCCGCCTGCGAGCCGAAGGTGTTGTCGCGCAGGACGCGGCCATGGTCGTCCTTGGGCGCGTTGTCCAAGGTGGTGCCGCGGAAGGTGGTCACCTCCAGCAGGTCCTGGCCGAACATCACGTGCACGATCTGGAAGCGCTTGCCGATGATGAAGGCGCGGCGGAACAGCTTGCGCACCTGCTCCGGCGTGGCGTTGGTGGCGATGTCGAAGTCTTTCGGCTTCACGCCCAGCAGCAGGTCGCGCACCGCGCCGCCGACGACGAAGGCCTCGAAGCCGGCTTCCTGCAAGGTGCTGGTGACGCGCACCGCGTTCGACGACAGCAGCTTCGGATCGATGCCGTGGGCGTCCGAGCCGAGTATCACCGGCGTGTTGGTGTCGCGGGCCTTGGCGGTCTTGTCTTTGGTGCCGAGGATTTTTCGGATCAGTTTCTTAATCATTGAATAGTTCAATTAAAGCCCAGCCTTGAGCGGTGGCGTGCGTTTTCAGGGTGGCGTTCGGGTTGGTCGCGATCGGGTGCGAGACGATCGACATCAGCGGCAGGTCGTTGTGCGAGTCGCTGTAGAAGTAGACGGTGTCGAAATCCTCCAGCGTCTTGCCCATCTTTTCCAGCCAGGCCTTGGTGTGGACGATCTTGCCGGCGCCCTGGGTCGGCGTGCCAAGCAGGCGGCCGGTTATCAAGCCCTCGGCGTCGCGTTCCGGCATGGCGGCGATCAGGTGCTCCACGCCCAGCGCCTTGGCGATCGGCGCGGTGACGAAGTGGTTGGTGGCCGTGACGATGGCCACCAGGTCGCCGGCGTCCTGGTGTTTTTTCAGCAGCGCCAGCGCGGCCGGGCGGATCGCCGGCACGATCACCTCGTTCATGAATCGCGCCTGCATTTCGGCCAGCCGCACGGGCGAAAAGCCGGCCAGGGTGCCGAGCGCGAACTCCAGGTATTCGACCGGGTCGATCGTGCCGGCCTGGTACTGCGCGTAGAAATCGTCGTTGCGGCGCTTGAAGGTGGCCGCGTCCACGGCGCCGATGCGCACTAAAAACTCGCCCCACTCGTGGTCGGAGTCGATCGGCAGCAGCGTGTGGTCAAGGTCAAAGAGGGCAAGCTTCATGCGGGATTCGTCATTCTTTCGCTTCCGCCTGCAACCACTCGCGCAACAGCGGCAGGGTGATCGGGCGTTGGGTTTCAAGGGAATACTGGTCCAGCGAGTCAAGCATCGTCGATAACGATCGCATGTCGCGCTGAAAATGGGACAGCAGGTAGGGTATCACGCCGGGCGACAGCGTCAAGCCACGGGCGGTGGCGGCGGCGCCCAGCGCGGCCACCTTCTCGTCGTCGGTCAGGCCGTGGATCTGGTAGATCAGGCCCCAGCCCATGCGGGTGCGCAGGTCCTCGCGTACCGGCAGCACGGCCGGGGCGACGGCGCCGCTGCAGACCATGAAGGCGTTGTTGGCGCGGATTTCGTTAAACAGCGCGAAGGCGTCGATCTGCGCCACCGGCGACAGTTTTTCGCAGTCGTCGAGCAGGTACAGGTCCACCTCGGGCGAATACAGGAACTCGGACTCGATCGAGAACGGCGAGATGTAGCGCGCGCGCCGCTGCTCGTCCTCGCCGCCGGCGCTGGCCAGCGCCTTGAGCAGGTGGGTCTTGCCCACGCCGCCCAGGCCCCACAGGTAGGCGAAGTGCTCGCGCGAGCTGCGATCGGCGAATTGCGCCATCAGCGCCGCCGCCTCGGCGTTCTGTCCCACCTCGAACGATGCGAGGCTGTGCGCCTGGTCCGCGCCTAAATCGAGCACCAGCTGTTTCATGGCGTTCGCCTTGGTTTGATCGTTTGCATAACGCTTTTCTTGACGCTTTTTTTAGATACGTCACGCATTATAGAGGGGCGCCGTGGGTCGTGGTGCCGAAATGCCAAGGAGAGGGGTCGCCCGTGCCGCCAGCCAGAATGCCGTGTGCTTGTGCTCTAGCGCGAGGGGAAATGGCATGGAATGTGATTTAGATGGTTTAAAAACGGCAGGTGGACGAGGCATTTTGATAAAATAGCGGATTGACCGGGTTCGCGCAGGCTTATTTGCGTGGATTTGTGCAGAAAAGCGCCGAAAACGTGCGATTTTGTTACGAAACGGTCTCCGCCTTCTATTTTACCGCCTCCGCTGCGAAATACACCATGAGCCAAACTTCAAATGTTTCCCTGTCCTACCGTGACGCCGGCGTCGATATCGACGCGGGCGACGCTTTAGTCGAAGCAATCAAGCCTTTCGCCAAGCGCACCATGCGCGAGGGCGTCATGGGCGGCTTGGGCGGTTTCGGCGCCATGTTCGAGATCAGCAAGAAGTACAAGGAGCCGGTGCTGGTGTCCGGCACCGACGGCGTCGGCACCAAGCTCAAGCTGGCGTTCGAGCTCAACCGTCATGACACGGTCGGCATCGACCTGGTCGCCATGAGCGTCAACGACATCCTGGTGCAGGGCGCCGAGCCGCTGTTCTTCCTCGACTATTTCGCCTGCGGCAAGCTCGACGTGGCGATCGCCACCGACGTGATCAAGGGCATCGCCCAGGGGTGCGAGCAGGCCGGTTGCGCGCTGATCGGCGGCGAGACGGCCGAGATGCCGAGCATGTACCCGGCCGGCGAGTACGACCTGGCCGGTTTCGCGGTCGGCGCGGTGGAAAAATCGAAGATTATCGACGGCACCAAGATCGCCCCGGGCGACGTCATCCTGGGCCTGGCCTCGTCGGGCGTGCACTCGAACGGTTACTCGCTGGTGCGCAAGATCATCGAAGTGGCCAAGCCTGACCTGGAAGGCGACTTCCACGGCAGGAAGCTTTCGGACGTGCTGATGCAGCCGACCCGCATCTACGTCAAGCCGCTGCTGGCGCTGATGGCGGCGATGGAAGTCAAAGGCATGGTGCACATCACCGGCGGCGGCCTGGTCGAGAACATCCCGCGCGTGTTGCAGCCGGGCCTGGTGGCCGAGCTGGATTCGACCTCGTGGACCCTGCCACCGCTGTTCACGTGGCTGCAACAGCACGGCGGCGTGGCCGACGCCGAGATGCACCGCGTGTTCAACTGCGGCATCGGCATGACGGTCATCGTCGCGCAGGAAAACGCCGCCGCCGCCATCGAGCAGCTGGAAGAGGCCGGCGAGATCGTCTACACCATCGGCAAGATCCGCGCCCGCGTCGGCGACGAGCACCAGACCATCGTCGTGTAAGCCAAGATTTACATGCGAGAAAAAAGCGGACCACGCCAATGCGTCGTCCGCTTTTTTATTAAACTGCGCAAAAATGAGTTCCGCATGCAGACCGAAGTGACACGTAGGGCGGATTAGCGGAGCGTAATCCGCCAGGCATGAGCCGCTAACGGCCCATACCGACCAGCCCGTGTAGAAATGGTGGACCGGACCCCGGAGTTGCTTTTGATTACGGTGCGGCTTCGCACGCGCCTTTGAGGAGGAACGCTTGCGTGACCTTGGCGATCGCCGCCTTGAGCTCGGCGGGGCCGCCGTCGTACATGTCGTTGTGCCTGGCGCCGGGGAGCTTGACGATGCACGCGCCGTACTGTTTTTGCTCTTGCGCGTCCGGCAGCACGCCGGCGTCGGCTTGCGTGTCGCCGGCGCGGATCGACAGCACTTTGACCGCCGTGGTCCGTGGCAGCGCGCCGCGCCGGTTGTCCAGGGCGACCACCCGGGTGATCGTGGGGTCGCCTTCGCTGGCGCGCTCGGCCGAAATGTCGCCGCCCAGCGAGTGGCCGATCAGGGTCACGTGCCGCCAGTCGTAGCCGGGGTGCGATTTGCTTAGGCTTTCCTGCACGAAGCGCAAATTGGCGACGCCACGGCGCCGCATGGTCTTCAGTTGCGGGACGACATCTTCGTTTCTGTCGAGCTTGGCGTCGGTCGGCAACTGGTGGTCGACGCTGACCACCAGCCAGCCGGACCGGTTCAGCTCCTCGACCAGGAAACGGTATTCCTTGTAGCCGATGCCGTAGCCGGCGCTGAGCAGGGCGACCGGGCACGGCGCCTTGGTGCATGGCGCGGCCGGCAGCGACAGTTCGATCGGGATCGCGCGCTGCCGCGCCTGATCCTGCAAGGTCAGGTCCAGGGTGGCGGCCGACGCGGCCGGCGCGGCGGCGCCGATGGCGAGCGACAGCGTTAAAGCGGATTTCATTCGGAGATGGCGATGACTGACCATTGGACGTCCTTGATCGGCGTGCGCGTTTCGCGGTCGCGCCGGTAGCTGTGAAAGGCGAAGCCGGCGTCGCCGGGATGGCACATGGTGCATTCCGGCGCGGCGGTGACATTGGCGAAGCCGGCGCGTTCCAGTTGCCAGCCGGCGATGCCGGCCAGGTTCAGGTTGCCCGCCTCCGAGGAGATGACGCGCGCCGGCATGGCGTAACGTTCGCCGAATTGCGCGATCAGCTCGGGCGAGACTTGATAGCAGCAGCCGCCCGCCGCCGGTCCGGTCGCGGCCAGCCAGTCGCCGGCCCGGTCGCCGCGCGCGGCCAGCATGTCGGCGAAGCGCGCGATGATGCCGGCGTAGGCGCCGCGCCAGCCGACGTGCAGCGCGGCCACCGCCTTGCCGTCCTTGCGCGCCAGCAGCACCGGGACGCAGTCGGCCGTGGCGATCGCCAGCAGCAGGCCGGGGCGCTCGGTGAGCATGCCGTCGGCCTCGCCGCAGTCCTGGTGCGCGCTGTCGGCGACGGCGATGTGCGTGCCATGCCGCTCGTGCTGGATCGGACGCCGCTCCCAGTATTGCGGAAAGTGTTGCGCCATGTCGTCGTGCCGCGCGCCGAAGCCGTGGACGACCGACTCCAGCGATGCTAAAACCGTGCTTCTGATAACCATCGATGCCTGTATCTATCGTTTGAGGATTTTCTCCACCGGCGACGGACGCAGGCGGAAGGCGTCCGGCATGCCGGAGCCGAGCAGGGGACGCAAATACATGCGGAAGGCGTCCGTCACGTCGGTGCCGCTGGCGCTGATGAACTCGTCTTCCATGACGCGCGTCTTGCCGGCCACCGCTTGCAGCGCCTGCAGTTCGTAGTCGACCGAGTAGAAGCCGGTGCGCTTGATGGCGACCGAGCCGTCGCGGTCGCCCCACATGGCGAACTGCACCGCCTTTTCGGCCACCTCGCGCGCTTCGCGCTGGTCGACGTCGGACACGCAACCGATGAACGAGCGTTGCAGATAGCCGAAGGTGTCGCCGCGCACGCGCTTGATGCCCAGCTTGGCCTTGATCTCGTCGCACAGCAGGTCGGCCAGCGCGCCGGTGCCCGACAGCTGGACGTTGCCGTGGGCGTCGCGTTCGACTTCCTTGGCCAGCAGGCTGGCGATGGCCTCGCCGGAGGCGTCGTGGATGCCTTCGGAGACGGCGATCACGCAGCGGCCGTGGCGTTCATAAACGGCTTTCACATCGCGCAGGAACTGGTCGAGCGAGAACACGCGCTCCGGCAGGTAGATCAGGTGCGGGCCGTCGTCGGAAAACTTCTTGCCCAGCGCAGAGGCGGCCGTCAGGAAGCCGGCGTGCCGTCCCATCACCACGCCGACATACACGCCCGGTAGCGATGCGTTGTCGAGGTTGGCGCCGGCGAAGGCTTGCGCGACAAAGCGCGCGGCCGACGGGAAGCCGGGCGTGTGGTCGTTGCCGACCAGATCGTTGTCGATGGTCTTGGGGATGTGCATGCAGCGCAGCGGATAGCCCGCCTGCTGCGCCTGCTCGCTGACGATGCGCACCGTGTCGGACGAGTCGTTGCCGCCGATGTAGTAGAACTGTTCGATTTCGTGCGCGCGCAGCACCTTGAAGATTTCTTCGCAGTAGGCGAGGTCCGGCTTGTCGCGGGTGGAGCCGAGCGCCGACGACGGCGTGGCCGCCACCAGTTCGAGGTTGTTGCTGGTTTCCCGCGTGAGGTCGACGAAGTCCTCGTTGACGATGCCGCGCACGCCGTGCATGGCGCCGTAGACGCGGGTGACGTCGCGGAAGCGGCGCGCCTCCAGCACCACGCCGGCCAGCGACTGGTTGATGACGGCGGTCGGTCCGCCGCCCTGTGCGACCAGAATTTTCCCTGAAGACATGTTCCGCTCCTTATCGTTGATAAGACTGAGCCGTGACTATAGCGCGAGTGTTGCGGCAAAGCGAATCTAAAACACGTAGGGCGGATTAGCGTAGCGTAATCGGCCATGCGTGCGCCGCCAGCGGCTCATCGATGGCCGATTACGGCGTTCCGCCTAATCCGACCTACGTGTTTCAGAATGGCTCGAAGGCCCCGATTCATTGTCGACCGATGTTTTTATCCAGGAACTTTTCCACCCGTCCCCAGAAATCGATGCGGTTTTTCGGCAGCGCCCAGCCGTGGCCTTCCTCTTCGTACTCGATCCATTCGACGTCGGGGTTGCCCTCCTTGACGGCCTTGTGGAACTTGGTGCCGTGCGGCAGCGGCACGCGCCGGTCGGCGCCGCCGTAGGCCAGCAACAGCGGCTGCTTGATGCGCGCCGCCTGCAGCAGCGGCGAGGTGGCCTTGAGTTGCTCGGCGTCCTTGACCTGGTCGCCGATCAGCTCCGGCATGCCGTACTGTTTCCAGCCGTCGGGCAGGTCGGAGGTGAAGTTCCAGTGGCCGTCGTACAGCAGGTTGATGTCGGTCACGCCGATCCAGTTGACGCCGCACTTGTACAGGTCCGGATCGTTGATCAGGCCCATCAACGTGGCGTAGCCGCCGTAGCTGGCGCCGGCGATGCAGATGCGCTTGGGGTCGGCCATGCCCTGGGCGATGGCCCAGCGCGTGCCGTCGGCAATGTCGTCCTGCATCTTCAGGCCCCATTGCTTCCAGCCGGCGCGGAAATGCCTGGTGCCGAAGCCGGTGCTGCCGCGAAATTCCGGTTCCAGCACCGCGTAGCCGCGCGAGGCCAGGAATTGGGTGTTCGCATTCCAGCCCCAGCTGCCGCCGCGCACGTAAGGGCCGCCGTGGACCAGCACCACCATCGGCAGGTTCTTGCCGCCGCCCCTGGGCAGCGTCAGCCAGGCCGGAATCTCGAGACCGTCGCGCGCCTTGTAGCGCACCAGCGTTTGCCGGGCCATCCGCTCGGGCTGGATGTGCGGATGGCTGTTACCGATCAGGCTCATTTTCTGGGTGTCGCTGTTGTACATCATGGTACGCGACGGGAACAGGTCCGAATAGGCGGTCACCAGCACCCATGGCGACTCCGGCCGCGTCGGCAGAACCAGCAGGTTGACGGTGTTGGGCAGCATCTGGTCGACCTTGGCCTGCATCGCCTTCATGCCGTCGTCGAGCCAGGTGGTGTCGCGGGCGTCGGTCAGGCGGCGCACGCCGAGCAGCTTGCCCTTGCCGAAGATGAGGCTGCCGTTGAAGTCGTAGTCCGCCAACCGGACCACCGGCTGGTCGGAAATCTTGTTGGTGGCGAAATCGAAGGTGTATACGGCAGACTTGTCCTGGCCGGCGTAGCTGATGACGTACAAGGTGCCGTCCGGCCCGAAGGCCAGCGGGCTGAAGGCGTCCTCGCCGCCGGTGTAGGTGTCGAAGCTGACGAGCTTGCGCCATTCCTGGTCCTTGGCCGGGTCGCGGTAATAAATGGTGCTGACCTTGCCCTCGATCGTGGTGGTCAGGCGCGGCTCGCCGTTGTTGTCGAGCAGCCAGCTGCGGCTGTTGCCCGGACGTTTGAACGACGTGTAGCGGCCGGTCGTCGTATTGAGGCGTTGCAGGTCGACATAGTCGATCTGGCCGTGGTTGGTGATGGCGCGGTAGGTGACGTAGATGTCGTCGGAATCCTGGCCGTTCTTCTGGCCCAGCAAATAGGTGTTCCATGGCAGCAGTTCGCGGCTGCGGATGCCCGAGCCGCCGCTGGTGACGAACGGTTTTCCGCTGCGGCTGACCAGTTGCAGCAACTTGCCGCCGTCGCGGTTGATCGCGAACAGTCCCGGCGCATAGCGCACGTCGCCCTGGCCGACGCTGCGGTCGGTGGCGGTGAACACCAGCCGCTCGTCGTTGACCCACTGGAAGGACCCGATATCGGCGTCGGTGAAGGCGCCCACCACCTTGACGCTGTTGTCGCTCAGCGTGATCACGCCCAGGCGGTCGCGGCTGTTATTGCCGGCCACGCGCACGGCCAGATATTTACCGCTGGGCGAGAGCAGCGCGCCGCTGAACTGGGGATTGTCGAAGAAGGCGGCGATCGGCGGCGCGGCCTGCGTGGTCCCGGCGGCCAAGGCCGCGGCGTCGGCGGCGTGGGCGGCCGGGGCCTGGACAATGAAGGCGGCCGCGGCCGTCAGGGTGGCGCGTACGAGCAGCTGATGAAATCGCATGGGGCGGGTGGTGAAATAGTCGAGGTGTCGAACAATACCACCATGTTATCAAATCCGCCACATTTCTCCTTCATGCCGTTGTTGTCGCCCTACGGCGCGGCGGCCTGGCCGATGTTCTTGTCCAGGAATTTCTCCACCCGTCCCCAGAAGTCGATGCGGTTCTTCGGCAACGCCCAACCGTGGCCTTCCTCCTCGTACTCGATCCATTCGACGTTGGGATTGCCCTCCTTGACGGCCTTGTAGAACCTGGTGCCGTGCGGCAGCGGCACGCGCATGTCGGCGCCGCCGTAGGCCAGCAACAATGGCTGCTTGATGCGCGACGCCTGCAGCAACGGCGAGGTGGCCTTCAACTGTTCGGCGTCCTTGACCTGGTCGCCGACCAAGGTCGGCATGCCGTACTGCTTCCAGGCGTCGTCCAGGTCGGAGGTGTAATTCCATTGGCCGTCATACAGCAGGTTGATGTCGGTCACGCCGGCCCAGTCGATGCCGCATTTGTACAGGTCGGGATCGTTGACCAGGCCCATCAAGGTCGCGTAACCGCCGTAGCTGGCGCCGGCGATGCAGATGCGCTTGGCGTCGGCCGTGCCCTGGGCGATGGCCCAGCGGGCGCCATCGGCGATGTCGTCCTGCATTTTCAAGCCCCATTGCTTCCAGCCGGCGCGGAACAGCTTTCTGCCGAAGCCGGTGCTGCCGCGGTACTCCGGCTCCAGCACCGCGTAGCCGCGCGAGGCCAGGAACTGGGCGTCGGCGTTCCAGCCCCAGCTGCCGCCGCGCACGTAGGGGCCGCCGTGCACCAGCACCACCAGCGGCAGGTTTTTGTTGGCGCCGCGCGGCACGGTCAGCCACGCGGGAATCACCAGGCCGTCGCGCGCCTTGTAGTGGACCAGGGATTGTTGCGCCATCCGCGCCGGATCGATTTGCGGATGGGTGCTGCCGATCAGGTTGAGTTTTTTGGTGTCGCTGTTGTAGAGCATCGCGCGCGGCGGAAACAGGTCCGAGTACGATTCCACCAGCACCCACGGCGACTCCGGCCGGGTCGGCAGGGACAGCAGGTTGATGGTGTTGGGCAGCATCTCGTCGATCTGGGCCTGCATCGCCTTCATGCCGGCGTCGAGCCAGGTCGTGTCCCAGGCGTCGGTCAGGCGCCGCACGCCCAGCAGTTTGTTGTCCCCGAAAATGAGATTGCCTGTGAAATCGTAGCCGTCGAGCACGATCACCGGCTGGTCCGAGATTTTATTGGCGGCGAAATCGAAGGTGTAGACGGCCGTCTTGTCCTGGCCGGCGTTGCTGGTCACATACAGCGTGCCGTCCGGCCCGAACGCGAGCGGCCTGAACGCGCCCTTGCCGCCGGTGTAGTTGTTGAAGCTGACGAGCTTGCGCCACTCCTGCTCCTTGGCCGGGTCGCGGTAGTAGATCGTTTTGATGCCTTTCTCGACCGTGGCGGTCAGGCGCGGCTCGCCGTCCTTGTCGAGCAGCCAGGACATGCTGTCGCCGGGCCGTCTGAACGCCGTGTAGCGCCCGGTCAGGGTGTTGAGGCGCTCGAGCTCGATATAGTCGATTTGTCCGGGCCGTTGGATGGCCGGTTTGACCACGTAGACGAACTCGGAATCCTGCTTGGTCCGTTGGCCCAGTAAATACGTATTCCACGGCAGCAGCTCGCGATTGTGAATGGCGGTGGCGCCGCCCGCCGTAATGAACGGCTGGCCTGCGCGGCTGGCCAGCTGGATGAACTTGCTGCCGTCGCGGTTGACCGCGTACAAGCCGGGGGCGTAACGCGCGTCGCCCTGGCCGACGGTGCGGTCGGTGGCGGTGAACACCAGCCGCTCGTCGTTGACCCAGTCGAAGCTGCCGATGTCGGCGTCGCTGAAGTTGCCCACGGCTTTGACGCTGTTGTCGCTGAGCGTGATCACGGCCAGCATGTCGCGATGGTCCTTTTTGCTCATGCGCACGGCCAGATATTTTCCGCTGGGCGAGAGCAGCGCGCCGCTGAACTCGGGATTGCTGAAGAAGTCGGCGATCGGCGGACGCGCGGCGGCGATGGGGGCGGTGGCGGCCGGCGCGTCGGCGGCGGCGACCGTCGCCATCGGCGACAACGCCAGCATAGCCAGCAAGGTCAGCGCGATCAGCGTGGAACGCGGGGGCAACAATGGCTTGAATCTCATGGCACTCTATGAAAGTAGGATAACTTTCGCAGCGTAGCACCCAGTTATCAAATCCGCCACAGGTCGCCGATGCCTGAAATGTAACGTTACATTTCCTTGTGTTCGGCCGCGCGGATGTAGTCGACCAGCGCGCCGGTTTCGGGACCCGGCTCCGGCGTCATCAGGCTGACAACCACCATCGTCAGCAGGCCGGCCGGCACGCCGAAGATGCCGGCCGAGATCGGCGCGATGTGGAACCACTGGCCGGCCGCGCTGCCCCCGAGGACGGGATTGGTGTGCAACATATAGTAGAGGCAGACGGAGAAGCCGGCGATCATGCCGGCCACCGCGCCCTGGTGGTTGGCGCGCTTCCAGAACACGCCCAGCGCCAGCGCCGGGAACATCGCCGAGCCGGCCAGCGAGAACGCCGCGCCCACCAGCGAGATGATGTCGCCGGGCTTGGTCGAGGCGGCGTAGGCGGCGATGAAGGCCACCCCCAGCAGCAGCAACTTGGAGATCGTCACGCGCTTTTGCGTGGAGGCGGTGCGGTCGACGATCTTGTAATAGATGTCGTGCGACAGCGCGTTGGAGATCGCCAGCAGCAGGCCGTCGGCGGTCGACAGCGCCGCCGCCAGCCCGCCGGCCGCCACCAGGCCCGAGACCACGTACGGCAGGCCGGCGATCTCCGGCGTGGCCAGCACCAGCACGTCGGCGTCGATGGTGATCTCGGCCAGCTGCACCACGCCGTCGCGGTTGATGTCGTTGATGCTGAACAGCGGATTGACCTTGTCGACATTGCTCCAGTACGACACCCAGTTGGGCAGGTGGGCGAAGTCGCTGCCGACCAGCGCGTTGTAGATGTCGTACTTGACCAGCACCGCCAGCGCCGGGATGGTCAGATAGATCAGCAGGATGAAGAACAGGGTCCAGAACACCGACACGCGCGTCTCGTGCACCGACGGCGTCGTGTACGAGCGCATCAGGATGTGCGGCAGCGCGGCCGTGCCCAGCATCAGGCAGAACACCAGCGCCAGGAAGTTGTTGCGCTTGATGTTGGAGGCGGCCGGGTCGCCGGGGTAGGGCGTGGCGTGCGGCGTGATCGGCTCGGCGCGGGCCAGGTTCTGGGTGCGCGCGTCCGACCACATGCGCGCCGCCTCGTCGGCGTCCTTCGGATAGGCGATCAGCGCGCGCTCGGCGTTGCGGATCTCCAGCAGCGAGGCGTTGCGCAGCTTGACGTCGTCGAGCTTGCGCTGCATTTGCAGCCGGCCCGCCTCCCACGACGACGGCAGGGTGTTGAGGCGCAATTGGTAATCGTCGGCGCGCTGGCGGAAGATGGCGCGCACCTCGGCCTCCTTCGGATCGTCCTGCAGCACCGCCTCGCGCGCGCTCAGTTGCGGCAGCAGCTTGCCGTAGGCTACCTGCGGGATCGGGTTGTCGCTGTGTTTGGCAGACAGCCAGATGGCCGGCATCAGGAAGGCGACCAGGATGATGATGTATTGCGCCACCTGGGTCCAGGTGATGGCGCGCATGCCGCCCAGGAAGGAGCACACCAGGATGCTGGCCAGCCCGAGGAAGATGCCGACCGAGAAATCGACGCCGGTGAAGCGCGAGGCGATCAGCCCCACAGCGTAGATCTGCGCCACCACGTAGGTGAACGAGACGATGATGGTGGCGATCACGGCGATGATGCGCACCGCGCGTCCGCCCCGGTTGTCGTCGCTGGCGCCGCCGTAGCGCATGGCCAGGAAGTCGGGGATGGTGTACTGGCTGAACTTGCGAAGGTAGGGCGCGATCAGCAGCGCCACCAGGCAGTAGCCGCCGGTCCAGCCCATGATGTAGGCCAGGCCGTCGAAGCCGTGCAGGTACAGCCCGCCGGCCAGGCTGATGAAGCTGGCGGCCGAGATCCAGTCGGCGGCGGTGGCCATGCCGTTGAACATGGCCGGCACGCGGCGCCCGGCGACGTAGTATTCCAGCACGTTGGAGGTGCGGCTGAGCACGCCCAAGGTGGCGTACAGCACGATCGTGGCGAACATGAACAGGTAGCCGATCCACACGCGCGGCATGCCTTCCTGTTCCAGCACCGACAGCGAAATCAGGAAGCCGACGAAGCCGAGCGTGAACAGCAGGTAGTAGCGGCTCAGCCGCCGGAAGAAGGTGCCGGGCTCTTTCAAACGCGTGGCTCCTTGGTGGCCGATGGCTTGGCCGGCGCGGCCGCCTGATCGAGGCGGCGCATGCGCCAGGCGTAGAACCCCAGGATGGCCAGGTACACCAGCGAGGCGCCCTGCGCGGCCAGGTAGAACGACAGCGGCCAGCCGAACACGCTCAGCCCGGTCAGCTCGCGCGCGAAGAAGGCGACGCAGAAGCCGGTGAGCAGCCACAGCAGCAATAGCCAGCCGGTCATGGCACGGGTCTTGCGCCAGTGTTGCCTGCGCGTCAGCGGCGCGGGTTCCAGCATGTTGTCATCCATAGTGCGGCGGCTCGCTTTCTTCTTCCTGCGGTGGCGGTGGCGGCGGGAAGCCGACGCGGAACAGGCAGCCCGGCAGCTTCGGTTGCAGCGAACGGGGATTGCTGTAGATGTCGACCTCGGCGCCGTGCTGCTGGGCGATCTCGCGCACGATCGCCAGCCCCAGCCCGCTGCCTTCGGCGGCGTGGCCGAGGATGCGGTAGAAGCGCTCGAACACCCGTTCGCGCTCGGCCTTGGCGATGCCCGGCCCGGTGTCCTCGACTTCCAGATAACCGGGCTCGCCCTGGTGGCCGCGCACCCGCACCGTCACGCTGCCGCCGGCCGGCGTGTAGCGCAGCGCGTTGTCGATCAGGTTGGACAGCAGCTCGCGCAGCATGGTCGGATTGCCGACGATCTGCACCGGCGTGGGCGGCGCCTCGAATCCCAGGTCGATGCGGTGCGAGAACGAGGCCTGCACCCAGTCCTGCACCACGCCGCGCGCCAGTTCGGACAGTTCCAGCGGCAGCATCGCCGTGCCGGTCTGCGGCTGGTTCTCGGCGCGCGCCAGGGCCAGCAGCTGATTCACCAGCCGCGTGGCCGCCTGCGAGCTCTTGGCCAGTTGTTCCAGCGAGCGGTGGATCTCGCCGCCGTCGGTCTGGCGCAGCGCCAGCTCCGACTGCATGCGCATGCCCGCCAGCGGCGTGCGCATCTGGTGCGCGGCGTCGGCGATGAAACGCTTTTGCATCTCGATCGACAGCGACAGCCGCGCCAGCATCTCGTTGAGCGAGCGCACCAGCGGAGAAATTTCCTCCGGCACGTCGCTCGATTCGATCGGGCTCAGGTCGTCCGAGCCGCGCGCGCGGATGCGCTCCTGCAGCTGCGCCAGCGGCGACAGGCCGCGCGCCAGCGCGAACCACACCAGCGCCAGCACGATCGGCAGGATGATGAACTGCGGCAGGATCACGCCCTTGATGATTTCGTTGGCCAGCTGGCCGCGCTTTTCCAGCGTCTCGGCCACCTGCACCAGCGCCAGCTGCGGCTCGTCGTCGCCGAGCCTTTCCAGCCGCACATATGAATAGGCGACGCGCACCGGCGTGCCGTGCATGCTGTCGTTGCGGAAGCGCACGCTGCCGGCGCGGTAGCGCTCGTCCTCTTCCATCTGCGGTGGCGGCAGGTCGCGGTCGCCGTCGATGTGCTCGCCGCGCGGGCCGTGGACCTGGAAGTAGACATTGTCGACGTCGTCGGCGCGCAGGATGTCGCGCGCCGAGCCGGACAGGCTTTTGATGATCTTGCCGTCGACCGAGCGCACCTGCTGCGCCAGCACCGTCACGCTGTCCTCCAGCGCGTGGTCGAACGGCTGGTTGGCGATCGATTTGGCGACCAGGTAGGTGATGGCGATGCTCATCGGCCACAGCAACAACAGCGGCGCCAGCATCCAGTCGAGGATTTCGCCGAACAGCGAGTTCTGCACGCCCTCGTCGGCCTCGGCGGCGGGCGGCTGGTATTCCGGGCCGTCCGCCTCCGCGTCCTCCAGTTGCTCGGGCGCGGGCAGGCGGTTCACTTGGCGGCGTCGCCGAGGTCGGCGTTGGAGCTGGCGCGGGCCGCTTCGGAATATTTTTCCAGGCAGTAGCCCAGCCCGCGCACGGTGGCGATGCGCACGCCGCCGACCTCGATCTTCTTGCGCAACCGGTGCACATAGACCTCGATGGCGTTGTTGCTCACTTCCTCGCCCCATTCGCACAGGTGGTCGACCAGTTGTTCTTTCGACACCAGGCGGCCGGTGCGCGCCAGCAGGATTTCCAGCAGGCCCAGCTCGCGCGCCGACAGGTCCAGCATCTGGTCGTTGATATAGGCGCTGCGGCCGACCTGGTCGTACGACAGCGGCCCGTGCTTGATGATGGTGGCGCCGCCGCCGGCGCCGCGGCGCGTGAGCGCGCGCACCCGCGCCTCCAGCTCGGACAGCGCGAACGGCTTGGCCATGTAATCGTCGGCGCCCAGGTCGAGGCCGTTGACCCGCTGCTCGATCGAATCGGCCGCCGTCAAAATCAGCACCGGCAGCAGCGACGCGCGCGAGCGCAGGCGGCGCAGCACCTCCAGCCCGGACAGCTTGGGCAGGCCCAGGTCCAGGATCAGCAGATCGAATTCCTGGGTCGACAGGGCGGTGTCGGCCTCCTGGCCGTTGCGGACGCAATCGATGGCGTAGCCGGACTGGCGCAGCGAACGCGTCAGCCCATCGGCCAGGACGCTGTCATCTTCGGCAAGTAAAATACGCATGTAAGGCACTCCGGCGGCAGAAGTCTGTATTGTGTTTCATTTCCCGCAAGGTGGCGAGTTTTTGTACGATTTCGCCGATTCTCTACAAATCCGCTTGCATTGATCACTGTTTTTTTATACAGTACTGCCTGAACCGACGAATTGTCCCACCACCCACTGGTTGAAAGCACATTATGGACGACAAAAAAGCTGTAATCCCCGCATCTGAAAAAGCCAAGGCGCTGGCCGCCGCGCTGGCCCAGATTGAAAAGCAATTCGGCAAAGGCTCCGTCATGCGCATGGATGCCAACGCGCCGATCGAGGACGTGCAAGTGGTGTCGACCGGCTCGCTGGGCCTGGACATCGCGCTGGGCGTCGGTGGCTTGCCGCGCGGCCGCGTGGTGGAAATCTACGGTCCGGAATCTTCGGGTAAAACCACGCTGACCCTGCAAACCATCGCGGAAATGCAAAAACTGGGCGGCACCTGCGCGTTCATCGACGCGGAACACGCGCTGGACGTCGGCTATGCCCAAAAACTGGGCGTCAACCTGCACGAGCTGCTGATCTCGCAGCCGGACACCGGCGAGCAAGCGCTGGAAATCTGCGACGCGCTGGTGCGTTCGGGCTCGGTCGACCTGGTCGTCATCGACTCCGTCGCCGCGCTGACGCCACGCGCCGAGATCGAAGGCGACATGGGCGATTCGCTGCCGGGCCTGCAAGCCCGTCTGATGTCGCAGGCGCTGCGCAAGCTGACCGGCTCGATCAACCGCACCAATACGCTGGTCATCTTCATCAACCAGATCCGTATGAAGATCGGCGTCATGTTCGGTTCGCCGGAGACCACCACCGGCGGCAACGCGCTGAAGTTCTACGCCTCCGTGCGCCTGGACATCCGCCGCACCGGCTCGATCAAGTCGGGCGACGAGGTGATCGGTAACGAAACCAAGGTCAAGGTCGTCAAGAACAAGATCGCGCCACCGTTCAAGGAAGCGCACTTCGACATCCTGTACGGCGCCGGCACCTCGCGCGAAGGCGAGATCCTGGACCTGGGCGTGGAGGCGAAGATCGTCGAAAAGTCCGGTTCGTGGTACAGCTACAATGGCGAGCGCGTCGGCCAGGGCAAGGACAACGCCCGTATCTTCCTGCAGGAGCGTCCGGCGCTGGCATGGGAAATCGAAAACAAGGTCCGCGAATCGCTGGGCGTGCGCACCTTGCCGCCGCTGGCCGCCGACAAGGGTGACAGCGTCGTCAAGCTGAAGTCCGTCGACAAAGCGGACAAAGGCGACAAGGCCGACGCGGCGTAATTCGCCCGTTGCCGGTCGCGTCATCCCGCCAGCGCGGGAATGACTTAGCAGCCACCGCGCCATTCCCATGGCCGGTGGTTTTCTCATTGTGCAGAGGGTTTTATGGCCGCACCTCAACTTAGCCTGAAGGCACGCGCGCTGCGTTTTCTGTCGATGCGTGAACACAGCCGGCTGGAGCTGGGCCGCAAGCTGTCCAAGTACGCGGAGGAGGGCGACGACGTCGAAGCGCTGCTCGATCTGCTGGAAAAAAACAACTGGCTGTCGCAGGAGCGGTTTTCGGAATCGCTGATCCACCGGCGCTCCGCGCGCTTCGGCAATAGCCGGATTGTGGCGGAGTTGCAAAGCCACGGGGTTAAGGGCGAGGCGTTACAGGAACTGAAGGCCGGCTTGGCCGACAGCGAAACGGCGCGCGCCTGCGAAGTGTGGGAGCGCAAATTCGGCGTAGTCGCCACCGACCCGAAGGAGCGCAACAAGCAGATGCGATTTCTGATGCTGCGCGGTTTTTCCCAGCGCGCCGTACAGGCCGCGATGAAAGGTGTCGATCTGGACGATGAGATGTGACGTCGTTGGCGGCTCATGGCGACCGACGGCAACGCGGTAAAATGGATTTTTCTCCCAAGAAATCCAACGCCATGACCCGAAGCGATATGGCCAAAGCACTGACACTGGCGGCGTGGCTCTGGCTGCCAACCCTGGCGGTGCTGACAACGGATCAACTGCAAAACGCCGCCGACATCTTCGCGCTGCTGGCGTTTTCCCTCCTCGTGCTGGCCTTGCCGCTGGTGCTGATACCGCGCCCGCGTCTCTATTTCCTGCTGTGGACCCCGCTGGCGCTGCTGGTCCCGCCGTACGCCTACCTGACATTCTTCTACAGCAGCGTCCCCGGCGACGCCATGCTGGCCTCCGCCCTGAACACCAGCCCCGCCACCAGCATGCAAGTGCTCGCCTCGTTCGGCTGGCGCATCTGGCTCGTGCCGCTCAGCCTGCTCGCCTACGTGTTGCTGGCCCGGACCCTGAGCCGCCATTGGCAGCTCGACGTGCCGACCCGCAAACGCCTGCTGGCCGTCCTGCTGATGTATGTCAGCGTCGCCATGGTCGCCAGACTGGCGCTACCCCAGCAGCTCAACCTGCCGCCGCTGCTGGAACAATCCACGCTCAACCTGGCCTTCCCCAGCGGCCTGGCGATGTCGCTGTCGCGGCTGGCGCGCCACCAAAACCAGGATGGCTCCACGGAATTCGCCAGCGTCCACGGCCGCCCGGCCACCGGCAGCGAGGCCCAACCATTGCTGGTCGTGCTGGTCATCGGCGAAAGCCTGCGCGCCGACCACCTCGGCATCAACGGCTACGCGCGCGACACCACGCCGCAACTGGCCGCGCTCGGGCCGGAACTGCTGACGTTCCCCGATGTCGCCTCCACCGCCAACTGGACCAACCACGCGATGCCCGCCATCGTCTCGCTGCCGCCCGGCACGGCTGGCAAGCAACGCGCCAGCGTCCTGCAAACCTTCGGCGAGGCGGGCTACCGGACGGCCTGGCTGTCCAACCAGGAACCGACATCGTTCAGCCGTGGCGCCGACGTCGTCGAGCACGCCGTCAACTCCCAGGACTTCCACCTGCGCACCGACGCCAACCTGCTGCCGCTGATGACGTCCTTCGTCCGCCAGGCGGGGCCGCGCCAGTTCGTCGTGCTGCACATGATCGGCAGCCACATCCCATACGAGGAGCGCTACAGCGCCGCCTCCCGCGTGTACCGGCCGACCCTGCTCGAGCTGGGCATCGACGCGCCGCTGCCGGCCGACAAGGCTGCCGCCATCAACTCCTACGACAACACGGTCGTTGAAACCGACCGTTTCCTCGCGCGCGTGATCGACGTGCTGCGCGCCGAGTCGCGTCCGGCCGTGATGGTGTACACCTCCGACCACGGCGAAAATCTGTTCGACGACCAGCGCCATCTGTTCATGCACGCCCAGACCGGCCCGACCCGCCACGACACCCACGTCCCCTTGCTTGTATGGATGAACGCGCCATACCGCGCCGCCCATCCGGCCATCGAACTGGCGCTGCGCGCCAATCGCCAAAAGAAAATCGGCCACGCCGCCATGTTCCCGACGCTGCTTGAAATCGGCGCGGTGGGTTGGGACGGCAACGACACCAGCCACAGCTTCGCCTCGCCCTTATATATAGAGCGTCCGCGCAAAGTCATGATTGACGCGCTGTCGGCAACGCCGTACGAAAGCCTCAAATAACTCCCGCACCGCAACAAAGTCGCGCAGTTTTGTGATGAGTTGACATCAGGCACGTCGCAAGTCGGGCTGGGGTGTGCTACACTTTTAGGGTTTTTGCAGCACCGTGGGTGCGGTGGTTGTCCGTAGAAGCTACGGCAACGTGCATTTTTGATAAGAGAAATGCGCAAGGCTGCTAACTAACTCATGCCGCGAGAGCGGTATATTCTTATGTCACTGTCAATATCAGTTCACTGTCGTGCGTTCCGCACGGTCGTCCCAGCATATCCGCGCACCGATTGCCTGTGGAAGATTGACGCCTGTTTCACCTCCGGCCATCGCGCTGGCTGCACCCCCCTGATAGTACCGATCACCCCCAATTCCAGAACATTGCCCCGCACTGCGTCACGACGCCGTCGCACGGGCCGGTTTTACCCGCGCTGGGTGGACAAAGCAGCACCGGGTAGCGCGTAGCAACATCTGCTTATCTGAGCATCACACATTTCGCAGTATCAACCGATTTATACACATCAGCATCAGAAGGGAAGCCAGCATGAAAATCCATGAGTATCAAGGCAAAGAAATCCTCCGAAAATACGGAGTGACGGTTCCGCGCGGTATTCCGTGCATGTCCGTTGAAGAAGCAGTCAAAGCTGCGGAAACCTTGGGCGGCCCGGTCTGGGTTGTGAAAGCACAAATCCACGCCGGTGGCCGTGGTAAAGGCGGCGGCGTGAAAGTTGCGAAATCGCTGGAACAAGTCAAAGAATTCTCCGAGCAGATCCTGGGCATGCAGCTGGTCACGCACCAGACCGGCCCTGAAGGCCAGAAAGTACGCCGCCTGCTGATCGAAGAAGGCGCGGACATCAAGAAAGAACTGTACGTGTCGCTGGTCACCGACCGCGTCTCGCAGCGCGTCGTGCTGATGGCCTCGTCGGAAGGCGGCATGGACATCGAAGAAGTCGCCGAGTCCCACCCTGAACTGCTGCACTCGATCGCCATCGACCCATCCGTCGGCCTGACCGACGCCGATGCCGACGCGATCGCCGCCAAGATCGGCGTGCCTGCCGAATCGATCGCCGACGCCCGCGCCAACCTGCAAGGCCTGTACAAAGCCTACTGGGAAACCGACTCGTCGCTGGCCGAAATCAACCCGCTGATCCTGACCGGTTCGGGCAAAGTCATCGCCCTGGACGCCAAGTTCAACTTCGACGCCAACTCGCTGTTCCGTCAACCGGAAATCGTCGCCTACCGCGATCTGGACGAAGAAGATCCAGCCGAAGTCGAAGCATCGAAATTCGACCTGGCTTACATCTCCCTCGACGGCAACATCGGCTGCCTGGTCAACGGCGCCGGTCTGGCCATGGCCACCATGGACACCATCAAGCTGTTCGGCGGCGAGCCGGCCAACTTCCTGGACGTGGGCGGCGGTGCGACGGCTGAGAAAGTCACCGAAGCATTCAAGATCATGCTGAAAAACCCAGGCCTGAAAGCTATCCTGGTCAACATCTTCGGCGGCATCATGCGCTGCGACGTGATCGCCGAAGGCGTGATCACCGCGGTGAAAGCTGTCTCGCTGAACGTGCCGCTGGTGGTCCGCATGAAGGGCACCAACGAAGACCTGGGCAAGAAGATGCTGGCCGATTCCGGTCTGCCTATCATCGCTGCCGACACCATGGAAGATGCAGCGAAGAGCGTCGTAGCAGCCGCTGCCGGTCAAGCTTAATTAAGGAATCAACATGTCCATTCTGATCAATAAAGATACCAAAGTAGTTACCCAAGGGATCACCGGCAAGACCGGCCAGTTCCACACCCGCGGCTGCCGCGACTACGCGAACGGCAAAAATGCTTTCGTCGCAGGCGTGAACCCGAAGAAAGCCGGCGAAGACTTCGAAGGCATTCCAATTTTCGCCAACGTCGCTGAAGCGAAAAAAGAAACCGGCGCCAACGTGTCGGTCATCTACGTCCCGCCAGCAGGCGCGGCCGCCGCTATTTGGGAAGCCGTCGAAGCCGAGCTGGACCTGGCAATTTGCATCACCGAAGGCATCCCTGTCCGCGACATGATGGCCCTGAAGGACCGCATGGCCAAAGCCGGCTCGAAGACCCTGCTGCTGGGTCCTAACTGCCCAGGCCTGATCACCCCTGACGAAATCAAGATCGGCATCATGCCAGGTCACATCCACAAGAAGGGCCGCATCGGCGTCGTTTCGCGTTCGGGCACCCTGACCTATGAAGCAGTCGGCCAGCTGACCGCGCTGGGCCTGGGCCAATCGTCGGCAGTCGGCATCGGCGGCGACCCGATCAACGGTCTGAAGCACATCGACGTCATGAAGATGTTCAACGACGATCCTGACACCGACGCGGTCATCATGATCGGCGAAATCGGCGGTCCGGACGAAGCCAACGCGGCTTATTGGATCAAAGACAACATGAAAAAACCGGTCGTCGGCTTCATCGCCGGTGTGACCGCTCCTCCGGGCAAGCGCATGGGCCACGCCGGCGCGCTGATCTCCGGCGGCGCCGACACCGCACAAGCCAAACTGGAAATCATGGAAGCTTGCGGCATCACCGTCACCAAAAACCCGTCCGAAATGGCGCGTCTGCTGAAAGCCATGCTGTAATAACAGCCGGTTGAATGTGGAATAATGAAGGGGAGCCTAGCGCTCCCCTTTATTTTTGGAGAATCGGATTGGCGAAGATTATCGTCACGCGCGACGGCCAGACGGAACAGCAGGTTCAGCTGAGTAAGGAACGGATGACCATCGGCCGCCATCCGCGCAACGACATCGTGCTGTCGCATTCGGCCGTCAGCGGCGAGCACGCCGTCATCGTCACCATCCTCGACGACTCCTTCCTGGAAGACCTGCACAGCACCAACGGCACCTTCGTCAACGGCCACCGCATCGGCAAGCATTTCCTGCAACACCAGGACGTCATCAAGATGGCCAAGTTCCAGGTCGAGTTTCTGGCCGACGGCGTTCGGCCGAGCATGGCCGCAGAACCGCTCTTGGCCCACATCGAAGTCTTAAATGGCAACAATGCCGGAAAACAAATGGCGCTGACCAAGCCGCAGACCACGCTGGGCCGCGCCGGCGTGCAGGTGGTGGTCATCGAGCGCCAGCCGGATGTGTATACGCTCACACACATCGAAGGCGCGCAGCCGCCGCTGGTCAATGGCGTCGCGCTCGGCAAGCAGGCCTGGCGGCTCGGTCATGGCGACGTGATCGACCTCGGCGGCACACAAATGGCCTTCCGCATTGGCTGACAATAATTGTCACGCATTGTCACTGCTGACAAATCGCGGCGCTAAGAACTGACAAAAAACGGCAGTGGAGGGGGCGAAAATGGCGCTTATGAAAATATTCCGGCCCGTTTTGCCTGAAAAAGAGGCTGGCACACCGCTTGCGATAAGAGAGGTGTACCACCCAATTTTTTCACCCCACAGGAGTCGCAAAATGAAATCCATGAAAATGATGAAGAAACAAGCGCAGGCCGGCTTCACCCTGATCGAACTGATGATCGTGGTTGCCATTATCGGCATTCTGGCTGCCGTCGCGATCCCTGCGTACAGCGACTACACGGTCAAAGCCAAAGTCGCCAACATCCAAGGCGCCGCCGATTCGATGAAGACGGCCGTCGCGCTGTGCGCCCAAGAAGCTGGCGGCGTGCTCGACGGCTGCGATCTGGGCGCCAATGGTGTGCCGGCTGCGCTGACCGCCACCAAGGAAGTCGCGTCGGCGACCGTCAACAACGGCACTATCGAGCTGACGCTGGGTACGGGTCTTGGTGGAGGTCTCGATAGCAAAACCGTCACCTTCGCACCTAACATCGCCGACGGTGCGACCAACCTGAACTGGACCGTCAGCACCAACGTAACGAACCCCGCAGCATTGGCCGCGCTTACGAAGAACAACAAAGCACCTTAATTAGGTATGCTGAAAAAAACCGGCCTCGGCCGGTTTTTTTTCGTCTGGAACAACAGCGCTTCGGACTCTAAAACTTCAAATTTCCACGGTTCCACGTAGGGCGGATTAGCGAAGCTTAATCCGCCATCTACGAGCCGCCGCCGACATCCGCCACCACCAAATCAAACGATCTTCTGCCGATCCGCAATCAACGCCTCATACGTCAGGTTCTGCAACATCGTGTAATGCACCGGATCCAAGTCCACAAACTGCACACCGTAAGTGAACACCTCCGGCTTATCCCCCGCCGCCGGCTTCACCACATTAATATTCCGGATCGTCGCCTTCGGATTAACGCGCACCTGCCGATTGCCGGGCTGCGCGATCAAATAAAACGACAACGCCACCTGCGCATCATCCTCCGGCAACCGTTTCGCCGACTCGATCAGCGCCCCCGACACGCTCAAGTTCACCAGAAACACCGACGACGTCCCAACCGGCGTCGTCACCTGCGCCGGAATATCCACCTTCACACGCATCGCCGCGCGCAGACTGGTGCCCTGAATCGACACCGGGAACGACAGATGGGCATAAAAGAACGGCCGGGGAAACACGCGCTGCACGACGCACGAGAACGAGCACACATTCACGCCGGAAAACACCCGAATGGTCAGCTTGTCGCCATCGTTGATCGAGATCGGCGCGTTGTTCTCAAACGGCACCTTCACGATCATGTACTCGTCCTTGACCCAACCGATGATGGTCGAGAAGTGCTGGATCGGCTTGATGGTCCGGTGCGTGATGAACTGTATCCTGCCGCCCACCTGCAGGTTCATCTGTTCGAATTCGTATTCCTGAGTCTTGGCTTCGCTCGGGGGAGGGTTGCTGCTCATTCAATTTCTTTCTCGCAGACGCATCAGGCGACCACGGCAAGGTAACTGTCAAAAGATTACTTCCGTGCTATTTATTATATACAGGTTAATGAAAAGTAACAAAGCGGCAATTTACGATGATGTCATGGACAGCCGGGGATGTGCCAAAGCGTTGCATTTTGGTCGCCGAATAGGACGCGCCTCAATCGGCGGTCAGGCCCGGCGTGCTACTTCGACCGGCATTAGAAACTTCTAGCCAAGCATTCCAAAAATTTACGGCGTGTGGAAAGATGTCAAACAACGGTGGTTTGCGCTATTGAGGTTGCCCTCGCGTGTGAACGCCGGCCCCCTCAACTTATACGGAGTCATTTTGAAAAGTTTGCACTTTCGCATGATCTGCTTCGCCTTGTTTGCCGGTGCTGTGAATGCGCAGGAGTTCGATCGGTCTATGCTCGACGGCGTGTGGGCCGAAAGCACCAACTTTCAGTTCGGCTGCAGGCCCGATAACCTGCATCAGCGCCTTGAACTTTCCTCGGATGGAAAAACGCTCACCTTCAACAACGACAGGAAGTGGAAGATCAACGCGAATGAGGTCACCGAATACTCGGCCACAGTGGTGCGCTCGACGAAGAATGTGCTAATCATCAAGTACGGGTCTGAACTTGTGGGCATCCCAGATGAACTTCGCGAGTGGGAGATGCGATTTATTGGACCGGGAACCTACCTTTGGAGAGCCACATCATGGCGAGCGAACCAGTTCAACCAGGTCATTGGAGTCAAGTGCAAGCAATGAGGCCGGGCTAGCGTGGTGTCAGGTCAGTTCCGAGCTGGTACAGCCTAGCTCGTCGCGCTCCAATCCCCCGACTTGCCACCATGCTTTTCCATCACCCGGATATCGCTCATCACCATGCCGCGGTCCACTGCCTTGCACATGTCATACACCGTCAGCAGGCCAACCTGCACCGCGGTAAGCGCTTCCATTTCCACGCCGGTCTTGCCGAAAGTCTCGACCTGCGCCTTGCAGTGAACGCTCGAATTGGCCACATCCGTCTCGAAATCCACCGTCACCCGCGTCAATGCCAGTGGATGGCATAGTGGAATCAAATCGCTGGTGCGCTTCGATGCCATGATCGCGGCGATGCGCGCGATGCCCAGCACATCCCCCTTTTTTGCCGTGCCGCCGATGATGATCGCCAAGGTCTCCGGCTTCATGCGGATGGTCCCGCTGGCGACCGCGATGCGGTGCGTCTCCTGCTTGGCGCCGACATCGACCATGTGTGCTTGCCCGGAGGCGTCGAAGTGCGTCAGGTGGTCGGATGGCGGGGCGGATTTGGTGTCGGTCATGAGTAAGAGCTAACAAAATATTTCAGTGGCGGGCACTGTGCGTAAGGACCCGAGATGCGGGTATCATATCACCGTGAAATCGAACCGTTGCCCCCCTACCTACGATGGCCGCCGTCCGCTGCGCATGCGCATGATCGCGGCTGCCTTGCTGGTCGCCATGCCGATGGCCATGGCGCAGAACGCGCTTGCGCCCGCCAGAATTCCCAACCTGCCGGCGCTGGGCGATACCGAGCGCCAGGACTTGTCGCCGCTAATGGAGCGCAAGCTGGGCGAGGAGATCATGCGCGATATCCGCCGCGACCGCGATTTCCTCGACGACGGCCCCATCCTCGAATACCTGAACACCTTCGGCAACGCGCTGGTGGCGGCCCGTCCCGATGCGCGCGGCGAGGCCAATTTCGACTATTACTTCTTCGCCGTGCGCGATCCGAACCTGAACGCGTTCGCGCTGCCGGGCGGCTTCATCGCCGTCCACTCGGCGCTGCTGCTGGCGGCGCAGTCCGAATCGGAGCTGGCGTCCGTGCTCGGCCACGAGATCGGCCACGTGGCGCAGCGCCACATCGCCCGTTCTATCGGCCAGCAAAAGCAGGACGCGCTGATCCCGCTGGCGGCGATGATCCTGGCCGCGCTGGCGTCCCGTGCCGGCGGCGACGCGGCCATGGGCGTGTTCATGGGCGGGCAGGGGCTGGCGATCCAGCGTCAATTGAATTTCGGCCGCGACGCCGAGCGCGAGGCCGACCGCATCGGCTTCCAGATCATGGGCGAGGCCGGCTTCGATACGTCCGGCATGGTGGGTTTCTTCCAGCGCATGCAGGCCGCTTCGCGCAACTACAGCGACCTGGTGCCGGCCTATCTGCAGAGCCACCCGCTGACAACCGAGCGCATCGCCGACATCCAGGCGCGCATCCGCGACCAGCCGTACAAGCAGCGCGTCGACAGCCTCGATTTCTATCTGGTGCGTTCGCGCGCGCGCGTGTTGCAGGACCAGACGTCGCAGGGCTACGCCGAGTCGAAGACGTTTTTTGAGAATCAGATGTTGCAGGAGAACCGTCATCAGTTGACGGCGGGGCAGTACGGCATGGCCTTCCTGGCGCTGAAAAAAGGCGATACCGCCAACGCGCAGGTGTGGCTGGACAAGGCGCGCGCGACGTTCGGCAAGGCGCCCGCCGCCGGCACCTTCAGCGCGGCGCCGAAGCCGTCGTCGGATGCGATTTTTGTCAGCACGGCCATCGAGATCAAGCTGGCGCAACCCAACGACAAGGCCGTCCTCGCGCAGGCGGTGGTCGACGCCGAGGCGGCGCATCAGCGCTATCCGCTGTCGCGCGGTATTGCGCACCTATACGGCGAGGCGCTGATCGCCGCCGGCAAATACGAGGAGGCGGCCAGTTATCTGCGCGACCAGGTGCAGTCCTATCGCGAAGACCCGGACGCCTACGACTTGCTGGCGCAGGCGTATTCGAAACAGGGCAAGGTGGCCTTACAGCATATCGCGCTGGCCGAGTCGTACGTGTTGCAGGGCGGGGTGTTGTCGGCGCTCGACCAGCTTAACTATGCGCGCAAGGCGCCCGATGCGTCGTTCTACGACCAGGCCGTGATCGATGCGCGAGAACGCGAGTTGCAGGCGCGCCGGCGCGAGGAGATGGGCGACAAGGGCAAGAAGGATTTGCGCGAGGCCGACAGCCGCCCGGCGTTCAAGGCGGAGCTGCGCTCGGGTTCCCGCGCCGAGGACGACGACCGTATCAGCAATCCGAACAGCCCGTTCTCCAACCAGTCGACCAATCCGTTCGACCGGCTGCGCCAGGGTTCCCCGGACCTTACGCCGGGGCGGACGGTTCGCTGACGAAGCCGAAGTGGGCCGCCAGCTGCGCGGCGGCCACGCGGTGCACCGGCACCTGGCGCTCGTGATCGGTCAAGGTCAACGTGGAGGCGACCGCGTGGGCGTCGCTCTCCATCCATTCCAGCAAGGTTTCGTCGGCCACCGGCTCGTCGTTCATCCTGAGCAACGGCAGGACCTGGGCGAAATCGCGGTCGTCCAGCTGGGCGACGATTTCGCCGCTGCGCAGGACCAGCGCGCCGGTCTCCGTCAACACCGCCTTGTCGATGCCGCCCATCGCGGCGCCCGTGTGCAGCAGCCATCCGCAGGACGGATCGGTGCGCACGATATAAGGCGTCGCTTCCAGGTTCACGTACACGCGCTGCGGGCCGTTCTGGAAATACCAGCAGCCCCGGTCATCGGCTGCGTAGTTGCGCACGATGAAGGCGATCA
This sequence comes from Burkholderia sp. LMU1-1-1.1, assembly GCF_040675865.1. NCBI lineage: Bacteria > Pseudomonadati > Pseudomonadota > Betaproteobacteria > Burkholderiales > Burkholderiaceae > Burkholderia > Burkholderia sp. LMU1-1-1.1. The sequence goes on from NZ_JBEGHG010000078.1 coordinate 91,656, forward strand.
GCGCCTCGTGCGCGAGCTTGTCGCCGGGTAGGTTTTGCTGCTGGGCGCGCTCGTCGCGCATGCGCCAGTTGCCGCGCGCGTCCAGACCCAGCCAGCCGTAGCAGTGGGGCACGTTCGGCCATTTGGCCAGGGCCTGCTTGACGATGTCATCCATGTTTCTTTGTAGCCCGTTTCGTATCCATACCGTCGTTGGCGCCTTCCATGAAGTGAATCAGACGCTGCGGCAGCCAGTGCAGCTTGCCCGGCAGCCCGCCGACCGCGAAGCCGACATGGCCTCCGTGGTCAGGATAGTCCAATACCACGTTTGATGCCGCACGCTGCGGCAGGTGGCGCCCGGGCAGGAAGGGATCGTTTTTAGCGTTGAGCACCAGGGTCGGCACGGTGATGTCGTTGAGCACGTGCTTGGCGCTGGCGCGGTCCCAGTAGTCGTCGGTGTCGCGGTAGCCGTGCAGCGGCGCCGTGACGACGTTGTCGAAGGCGTACAGGTCGCGCGCCGCGTGCAGCGCGTCGAGGTCGAACAGGCCGGGAAACTGGCGCAGCTTGGCGATGCACTTGGGCTTGAGCGTTTGCAGGAACATGCGCGTGTAGATCATGTTGAAGCCGCTCGACAGCGAGACGCCGCCCTGCGCCAGGTCGAGCGGCGCCGACACCGAGCAAGCGGCGTCGACGAAGTCGGCCTGGTGCTGCGATTCGCCGAGCCAGCGCAGCAGCGCGTTGCCGCCCAGCGAGACGCCGGCGGCGTAGAACTTGCCGCCGCCTTGCTCGACATGGCGGGCATGCAGGCGGCGGATGATCCAGTCGACTTCGGTCGCGTCGCCGGAATGGTAGAAGCGCGGCGCGCGGTTGGCCTCGCCGGAGCAGCCACGGAAATGCGGCACCGCGCCGGACCAGCCGCGCGCGGCCACGTCGGCCATCAGGGCGCGCGCGTAGTGGCTGTCGGACGAGCCTTCCAGGCCGTGGAACAGCACCACGAACGGTTGCCCGGGCCGGCCGTCGACGAAATCGACGTCGACGAAGTCGCCGTCCGGCGCGTCCCAGCGTTCCCGGCGGAACGTCACCGCCGGCTTGGCGATGGCGACGGCCGGGTAGATGGTTTGCAGGTGACCGCTAGGCAGCCAGAACGGAGCGGTGTACTTCACGGCGGACGGGGGAGGGTGGCGTTAGTGCAGGATTTGCGCAGCCGTGTCGGCCGGCACCGGACCGGGGGCGACCGACACGTGGTGCAGCACGATGCGCCAGCCGCGCGGCGTTTTGACGTAGACGTTGGTGGCGACCAGGTGCGCCGGTTCGCCGCTGGCGGCCGTCGTGCCTTCGACCACCGTGTGCACGGAACTCATCAGGTTGTGGGTTTCGTGCAGCTGCGACGGCATGATGTGCAGGCCGCCGTGTTCGAGGATCTTGCTCCACGACGAGCGGATCGCCGCGTGGCCGATCAGGCGGGTGCCGCCCGGATGGACGCAGACGATCTCCTCGTCATCGGCCCACAGGGCCATCAGCGCGTCCAGGTCGGCACGGTTGAGCGCGGCGTAGAACGCCGTTTCCACCTCGACGGCGCTGCCGTTCAACTGTTTTTCTCGTTTAATGGGCATGCGGGCTCCGGGGGACGCGGCTGGCGGTGGGCATAGTGATTAGTGGTGGCCGACGACGGTGCCTGGCTTGAGGCGGTAGGCGGTGCCGCAGTACGGGCACTTGGCGATGCCGTCGTGGTTGAATTCCAGGAACACGCGTGGGTGCGACGACCACAGCGGCATGGCCGGGTTCGGGCAGTGGGCCGGCAAATCCTTGCCATCCAGCTCAACGGCGTTGGTGGCGGCTGCGGCGGACGTGTTGGCGTTGGTCATGTTGTAATGCTCCGAAAGGCGTGAAAACCACGATTTTAACGGAATTGCGCATTGAGCAAAAATCATCGGTAAAATAGCGCCTCCACAATACTGGTGTGGCCTGCTGTGTGGCGTGAATGCCACAACCACCCGAGCACCTGAAGCCACATGACCGAACCGAGCAGCACCCCTTCCGCGCCCCGGCCCGAACATTACGTGGCCGAACATCATGAGCCTTCCTGGAGGGAAGGCCTGAAGGTCGGCACTCCCACGTTGTTCGGCATCGGCGCCTGGGGTTTGGTGGTGGGCATCGCGATGGTCAAGTCCGGGCTGAGCGTGCCGCAGGCGCTGGGCATGACCTTGCTGGTGTTCGCCGGATCGGCGCAGTTGGCGGCGTTGCCGCTGATCGCGGCGAGCGCGCCGATTTGGGTCATCTTTCTGACGGCCTTCGTCGTCAATCTCCGCTTCGTCATCTTCGCGGCCCTGTTGGCGCCGCACTTCGCACATCTTCCCTGGCCGCGGCGGTTCTTGCTCGGCTATGTCTCCGGTGATCTCACGGTGGCGATGTTTTTGCAAAAATATCCGTCCGAAGCGCCGCAGGTCGGAAAGTTGTCCTATTTGAAGGGCTTGATGTATCCGAACTGGGGCGCGTGGCAGGTTGGCTCGATCGCCGGCATTTTCCTCGGCAGCACAGTGCCGCCCGAGTGGGGGCTGGGTTTTGCCGGCACGTTGGCCATCATTTGCGTGATGATCCCGCTGATGGTGGGCCGGCCGGCATTGTGCGGCGTGCTCGTCGCGGGCGGCGTGTCCGTGCTCGCAGCAGGGTTGCCGTACAAATTGGGATTATTGTTGGCGGTATTGGTCGGCATGTTGACGTCGATGGCGGTGGAAGAGGGCACGGAAAAGTGGCGCAACCGCCGGGAGGGCAAAAATGGCTGATTGGGAAATTTGGGTCGTCATCGGCGTGTTGGCGCTGGCCACCGCCGCCACGCGCAGCTCGTTCTGGCTGATCGGCCAGCACATCACCATCCCCAAACGGGTGCAGGAAATGCTGCGCTATGCGCCCGCCTGCGCGCTGGCGGCGATTATCTTCCCTGATCTGCTGCTGGCCCCGGACGGTCACGCCGTCCTCGATTTCAGCAACCTGAAATTAATCGCCGGGGTGGTCGCCACAGGCTATTATTTGCTGCGTCGCAACATGCTGGAAACGATCATTGTCGGCATGGCTTTCTTTACGGCACTACGCTTGCTTCCCAGCTTGCTGCCCACCCTCGTTCCTGTATTTTAATAACAAGAAAACACGGCTCGGCTTGCGGTAAAATAGCGCTCTTCTTTCAACTCACCCTTGGGTCGCCATGTCCGCTGTTTTGAACTTCATCCGTCTGCAAGATCTCATCGCCCAGAATGCGCTGCAAGGCAAGCGCGTCTTCATCCGCGCCGACTTGAACGTGCCGCAGGATGATGCGGGCAATATCACCGAAGATACGCGCATTCGCGCGTCCGTTCCGGCGATTAAAGCGGCCGTGGCCGCCGGCGCCAAAGTGATGGTGACGTCCCACCTGGGCCGTCCGACCGAAGGCGAGTTCAAACCGGAAGACAGCCTGGCGCCGGTCGCCGCGCGCCTGTCCGAGCTGCTGGGCCAGCCGGTCGAGCTGAAACAGAACTGGGTCGACGGCGCCGGTCTGGAAAACCTGCAAGCCGGCCAGGTCGTGCTGCTGGAAAACGTCCGCGTCAACAAGGGCGAGAAGAAGAACAACGACGAACTGGCGCAAAAAATGGCCAAGTTGTGCGATATCTATGTCAACGACGCTTTCGGCACCGCCCACCGCGCCGAGGCGTCGACCCACGGCATCGCCAAATTCGCGCCGGTCGCGTCGGCCGGTCCGCTGCTGGCAGCCGAACTGGACGCGTTGGGCAAGGCGCTGGGCGCCCCGGCCCGTCCGCTGCTGGCCATCGTCGCCGGTTCCAAGGTGTCGTCCAAGCTGTCGATCCTGAAAGCGCTGGCCGACAAGGTCGACAACCTGATCGTCGGCGGCGGCATCGCCAACACCTTCATGAAGGCCGTCGGCCTGAACATCGGTAAATCGCTGGTCGAGAACGAACTGGTCGAAGAAGCCAAGGCCATCATCGACATCATGGCCAAGCGCGGCGCGCAAGTGCCGATCCCGGTCGATGTCGTGTGCGCCAAGGAATTCTCGCCAACCGCCGTCGCCACCGTCAAGGACGTGGCCGACGTCGCCGACGACGACATGATCCTGGATATCGGTCCTAAAACCGCCGCCACCTTGGCCGCGCAAATCGCCGCCGCCGGCACCATCGTGTGGAACGGCCCGGTCGGCGTGTTCGAGTTCGACCAGTTCGGCGAAGGCACCAAGACGCTGGCGCTGGCCATCGCCAACTCCAAGGCGTTCTCGATCGCCGGCGGTGGCGATACCCTGGCGGCGATCGCCAAATACGGCATCACCGAGCAGATCGGTTACATCTCGACCGGCGGCGGCGCCTTCCTGGAGTTCCTGGAAGGTAAAACCTTGCCAGCGGTCGAGATCCTGACGCAGCGTGCTGCGGCGCAATAACTTTAGTATCAATGTGACGTAAAAAGCACGGTCGTGCGGTGTAGCAAATTGCCAGTAAAATCCTAGTAATAGCTGAAAAAAGCCCGGTTTGTGAAAGTTTGCTACAAAGATTTGTAGTTTGGCTACATTGTTAGCTACTTTGGCACCTTCGAACCGGGCGACACCAAGCTCAGCACGAGCTTACAGTGCAGCTTTCCTGGTTTTTTCCTGGTCTCCGCCGCTACCGCGGGGGCTTTCCGCATGACCCAACGCTAAGGAATCCTATGTCCCGTAGTACCAAAATTGTCGCAACGATCGGCCCGGCCTCTACAGATTTCAACGTTCTGGTAAAAATGATACGCGCCGGGGTGGATGTCGTGCGTTTGAATTTCTCGCACGGCAAGGCGCAGGACCATATCGACCGCGCCAAGCTGGTGCGCGAGGCGGCGGCCGAATGCGGTCGCGAAGTGGCGATCATGGCGGACATGCAGGGTCCTAAAATCCGCGTGGGCAAATTTGAAAATGGTAAGATCGATCTGGCCAATGGCGACAAGTTCATCCTGGACGCCAAATGGGGCGAGAACGGCGAACTGGGCAACCAGGAGCGCGTCGGTCTGGATTACAAGGCGCTGCCGCAGGATTTGCGCGCCGACGACAAGCTGCTGCTGAACGACGGCTTGATCGTGCTGGTGGTCGACAAGATCGTCGGCCATGAAATTTACACCACCGTGAAGATCGGTGGCGAGCTGTCCAATAACAAGGGCATCAACCGCCAGGGCGGCGGCCTGACCGCGCCGGCGCTGACCGCCAAGGACATGGAAGACATCAAGACGGCGATGAGTTTCCAGTGCGATTATCTGGCGATCTCGTTCCCGAAAAGCGCAACCGACATGGAAATGGCGCGCACCCTGGCGAACATCGCCGGCGAGCCGTTCAACCATAAGCCGATGATGATCGCCAAGATCGAGCGCGCCGAAGCGATCCCTGTGCTGCAGGAGATCCTCGACGCCTCCGACGGCATCATGGTCGCCCGTGGCGACCTGGCGGTGGAAGTGGGCAACGCGGCGGTGCCGGCGTTGCAGAAGCGCATGATCAAGATGGCGCGCGAGTCGAACAAGCTGGCGATCACCGCGACCCAGATGATGGAGTCGATGATCTTCAACGCCGTGCCGACCCGCGCCGAAGTGTCGGACGTGGCCAACGCCGTGCTGGACGGTACCGACGCGGTGATGACCTCGGCGGAAACCGCCTCGGGCCGCTACCCGATCGAGACCGTGGAAATGATGGCCGCCATTTGCGTGGAAGCCGAGCAGTCCGAGTACAACAAGCTCGACGCCGACTTCCTGAATGTGACCTTCACCCGCATCGACCAGTCGATCGCCTACGGCGCCCTGTTCACCGCGCACCACCTGGCGGTCAAGGCGATCGTCGCGCTGACCGAGTCCGGTTCGACCGCGCTGTGGATGAGCCGTCACAACATCGACACGCCGATCTACGCGTTGACGCCAAGCGTGACGACCCAGCGCAAAGCGGCGCTGTACCGCAACGTGAAGGCATACAATCTGGCGCAGGCCGGCGATAGCGCCGCCGTGCTGAAGCAGGCCGAAGACTTGTTGGTGCAGAACGGCATCGTCAAGAAGGGCGATATGATCGTCGTGACGTGGGGCGGCCAGATGGGCCAAGCCGGCGGCACCAACGCGCTCAAGATCGTCAAAGTAGGTATTAAGTAAGTCCGATAGCGCGCCCCCGCGGAACGGGGGCGCAACGCTCCGGCAACCAAGTTTTTTTATTGTTTGGAGTACACATCATGTCCCTCGTATCCATGCGTCAACTGCTGGACCACGCCGCTGAAAACGGCTATGGCATCCCTGCTTTCAACGTCAACAATCTGGAACAAGTGCAGGCCATCATGGCCGCCGCCGACGCGCTCGACAGCCCGGTCATCATGCAAGCCTCGGCCGGCGCCCGCAAATATGCCGGCGAAGCGTTCCTGCGTCATCTGATCGACGCCGCGATCGAAGCCTATCCACACATTCCGGTCGTCATGCACCAGGATCACGGCCAGTCGCCGGCGGTCTGCATGGCCGCCATCCGCTCCGGCTTCTCGTCGGTGATGATGGACGGCTCGCTGGAAGCGGACGGCAAGTCGGTCGCATCGTACGAGTACAACGTCGAAGTGTCGCGCGAAGTGGTCAAGTTCTCGCACGCCATCGGCGTCACCGTTGAAGCCGAGCTGGGCGTTCTGGGTTCGCTGGAAACGATGAAGGGCGACAAGGAAGACGGCCACGGCGCCGACGGCACCATGACCCGCGAGCAGCTGCTGACCGACGTCAACCAGGCCGCCGACTTCGTCAAGCAAACCCAGTGCGACGCGCTGGCCATCGCCATCGGCACCTCGCACGGCGCCTACAAGTTCACCCGCAAGCCGACCGGCGACATTCTGGCGATCGACCGCATCAAGGAAATCCACGCGCGCATCCCGAACACCCACCTGGTGATGCACGGTTCGTCGTCGGTGCCGCAGGAACTGCTGGCCATCATCCGCGAATTCGGCGGCGACATGAAGGAAACCTATGGCGTGCCGGTTGAAGAGATCCAGGAAGGCATCCGTCACGGCGTTCGCAAGATCAACATCGACACCGACATCCGCCTGGCGATGACCGCCGCGATCCGTCAGTTCATGTTCCAGAACCCGTCGAAGTTCGACCCGCGCGACTACCTGAAGCCTGCCCGTCTGGCCGCCGAACAGATCGTTCGCGCCCGTTTCGAGCAGTTCGGCTGCGCCGGCCAGGCGTCGAAAATCAAGCAAGTGACGCTGGAAAAAATGGCCGAGCGTTACAAGGCCGGCGAGCTGCAACAGATTGTGAAGTAAAATTCGGGTTGGACGGGCGAAGGTGGCCCGAATCTCTTGACCGGCTGGCAAGGTTTCCTTGTCGCCGGTTTTCGCTTTTTCTACGTTTGGTTAATACATTCTCCGCTATGAACAGCCTTTACCAATCCTCCATCAAATCCCTGCCACTGCTCGGCCATGGCAAAGTCCGCGACAACTACGCCGTCGGCGACGACAAGATCCTGATCGTCACCACCGACCGCCTGTCGGCCTTCGACGTTGTCATGAACGAGCCTATCCCCGGCAAGGGCATGGTTTTGAACCAGATGAGCGATTTCTGGTTCGAGAAGCTGGGCCACATCGTGCCGAACCACCTGACCGGCGTCGCGCCCGAGTCCGTGGTGGCAGCCGATGAGGTGGAGCAGGTCAAAGGCCGCGCCGTGGTCGCCAAGCGCCTGAAGCCGATCATGGTCGAGGCGGTGGTGCGCGGCTACATCATCGGTTCGGGCTGGAAGGATTACCAGGCGACGGGCAGCATCTGCGGCATTCAATTGCCGGCGGGCCTGCGCCAGGCGGAGAAATTGCCCGAGCCGCTGTTCACCCCGGCCGCCAAGGCCGATCTGGGCGAGCACGACGAAAACATCAGCTTTGCCGACATGGAAAGCCGCATCGGCGCCGAACTGGCCGCCAAAATGCGCGATATCAGCATCAAACTGTACACCGCCGCCGCCGACTACGCGGCCACGCGCGGCATCATCATCGCCGACACCAAGTTCGAATTCGGCCTGGACGAAAACGGCGTCATGCACCTGATGGACGAAGTGCTGACCGCCGACTCGTCGCGCTTCTGGCCAGCGGATTCGTACGCGCCGGACATGTCGCCGCCGTCGTTCGACAAGCAATTCGTGCGCGATTACCTGGAAACGCTGGACTGGGGCAAGACCGCGCCGGCACCGGCGCTGCCGGCCGACGTCATCGACAAGACCCAGGCCAAGTATTTCGAGGCGATCGAGCGCCTGACCGGCCAGAAGCTGAAGGCCTGAGATGGCGGACGCTAACAACTCCAAACCGCTGGTCGGCGTCATCATGGGCTCGTCCTCGGACTGGGACGTGATGCAAAACGCGGTCGCCATCCTCAAGCAGTTCGGCGTGCCGTTCGAGGCGCAAGTCATTTCCGCGCACCGCATGCCGGACGAGATGTACGCGTACGCCAAGAGCGCGCGTGCGCGCGGCCTGCGCGCCATTATCGCCGGCGCCGGCGGCGCGGCCCACCTGCCGGGCATGGTCGCCGCCATGACCATCGTGCCGGTGCTGGGCGTGCCGGTGCCGTCGAAGTATCTGCGCGGCGAGGATTCGCTGTTGTCCATCGTGCAGATGCCGAAGGGTGTGCCGGTGTCGACATTCGCCATCGGCGAGGCCGGGGCCGCCAATGCCGCGCTGACGGCGGTCGCCATGATCGCCGCCAACGACGAGGCGCTGGCCGACAAGCTGGAAGCCTTCCGCGCGACGCAAACCGAAGCCGCCAAGGCCATGACGCTGCCGCTTGAATAACGTTTGAAATAAATCGATGAGCAAAGATTTTTCTCCACTTCTGCCCGCCGCCAATCCGGCGGCGTGGCTGGGCGTGATGGGCGGCGGCCAACTGGGCCGCATGTTCGCCCAGGCCGCCCAGAGCATGGGTTATCAGGTCGCCGTGCTCGAGCCTGCGGATGAATGTCCCGCCGGCCAGGTCGCGCAGCGGCTGGTCAACGCCGGCTACAGCGACGCCGCCGGCCTCGACGCCTTGGCTGCGCAATGCCTGGCCGTCACCACCGAGTTCGAGAACGTGCCGGCCGACAGCTTGTCGCGCTTGGCCGAGCGTGTATTCGTCGCCCCCAACGCGCATGGCGTGTCGGTGGCGCAGGACCGCATCGCCGAGAAGAAATTCTTCGTCGACTGCGCGCCGCGCTCGGGCGTGCTGCCGGCGCCGCATAAAGTGATCGCTACGCAGCAGGATATCGACGATATCGCCGACGATCTGCTGCCGGGCATCCTCAAGACCGTGCGCATGGGTTACGACGGCAAGGGCCAGGTCCGCGTGAAGTCGCGCGAAGACGTGCGCGCCGCGTTTGAAAGCATGGACAAGGTCACCTGCCTGCTGGAAAAGATGCTGCCGCTGGCCTACGAAGTGTCGGTGCTGACCGCGCGTGGCGCCGATGGCGTGTCGGTGGTGTATCCGATCGCCGAGAACGTCCACCGCGACGGCATTTTGTTCACCACCACGGTGCCGGGTCCGAACGTTTCGGACGCCAGCGCCAAGATCGCGCAGCAGGCCGCGCAGGCCATCGTGGCCGAACTCGGCTACGTCGGCGTGCTGTGCATCGAATTCTTCGTGCTGACCGACGGCAGCCTGGTGGTCAACGAAATGGCGCCACGTCCGCACAACAGCGGCCACTACACGATGGACGCCTGCGTCACCAGCCAGTTCGCGCAGCAGGTCCGCGCGATGGCGCGTTTGCCGCTGGGCGACGTGCGCCAGCATTCGCCGGCCGTCATGCTCAACATCCTCGGCGATGTCTGGTTCGAAGGCGACAGCGGGGGGGGAGCTGAGACTGCGCGCGAACCGGCCTGGGACCGCATCCTGGCTTTGCCGGGCGCCTGCCTGCATCTGTACGGCAAGGACGATCCGCGCCGCGCCCGCAAGATGGGCCACCTGACCATCGTCGCGCCGACCTTGGACGAGGCACAGCGCCAGCTCAACGCCGCCTGCGCCATCCTGGGTATCGCGCCGTGAAGAAACAGCATCACGCGGTGGCCGACGCGGCCGACATCGCGGCGGCGGCGGCGGTTCTGGAGGAGGGCGGCCTGGTCGCCTTCCCGACCGAGACCGTCTACGGCCTGGGCGCCGACGCCGAGAACCCGGCCGCCGTGGCCCGCATCTATCAAGCCAAGGGCCGCCCGAACGACCACCCGGTGATCGTGCACGTCGCGCCCGGCGCCGATCTGGACTACTGGGTCACCGACATCCCGGACGAGGCGCGGCAACTGGTCGCCGCCTTCTGGCCGGGACCGCTGACCCTGATCTTGAAACGCGCCGGCCACATTCCCGACGCCGTCTCCGGCGGCCAGGACACGGTCGGCATCCGCTGCCCGTCGCACCCGGTCGCGATCGCCTTGCTGAGCGCCTTCAAGGGCGGCAAGGGCGGCGTGGCCGCGCCGTCGGCCAACAAGTTCGGCAACGTCAGCCCGACCACGGCCCAGCACGTGCGCGACGAATTCGCGCTGGACGACGCGGATGAAGGCTCGATCACGGGCGATGACGCCTGTTCGGCGGCATTATTGAATACGGTGCTGGAGGGCGGACCCAGCCAGGTCGGCATCGAATCGACCATCGTCGACCTGTCGCGGCTGGCGACGCACGGCCCGGTGCTGCTGCGTCCGGGCCATATCAGTGCCCGGCAAATCGCCGACGTCATCGGCCGCCTGCCGGCCGCGCCGGACCAGGCCGCGCCGCGCGCCTCGGGCACCTTGGAATCGCACTACGCGCCGCGCACCCCGGTGACGATGCTCGACGGCGCCACCTTGACCGCCAAACTGGAGCAATTGCAAGCCAAGGGCATCAAGGTCGCCGTCATCAGCCATGCGCTGCCAAAGCTGGCGCCGAGCCAGCAAACGCTGCCCGCCGATCCGGCCGGCTACGCCTACGGCCTCTACGCCGCCCTGCGCGACATGGACCAGACCGGCTCGGATCTGATCCTGGTCGAAACTCCGCCGCAAGATTCCCAATGGCTGGGCGTCAACGACCGCCTGCGCCGCTCGGTGTTCGGCTCCGCCGGCATCATCGACTCCCTGCTGCAATAACCCCCAAGGTTTTTTTTGGGTGTTCTGTTGCGGCCGGTTTGCGGGAAATTTCTTGAATCCAGTGCTAAGATGAATTGTTGCCGGCCGAAAAGCTCGCCCGGCCATCTTGCATGGGGGCGATATGCGCTGGGCTGGATTGAGGGTGATTTGCTTGTCGTTGGTGCTGGCGTCGTGCGGCGGCGGCGGTGGATCTAACGGCCAGAGCAGCGGCACGGTGGTGGTGCAGCCGCCGGTCTTGCCACCAGCGCCGCCGCCGCGCGGGACTCCCATCGGCGGCGCGACCTTGGTGCCGGCCGCGCTGGCCAGCGGCGTCTCCGCCAGTACGCTGGAGCCCGCCGAAATGAAGTTGCTGGTCGATGCGTCGGTTGTGCTGGGCACCAACGTGACCAGCACGCCCGTGTGCGCCGTTACCACTTACACCATCAAATACCACACCGTCGATGCGATGGCGGCCGCCACCGATGCCAGTACCGCCGTCATGGTCCCATCCGGCAAGGATCCGGCTTGCCAGGGCGGCCGGCCGGTGCTGCTGTACGCGCACGGTACCACCGTGAAGAAGACCGCCGACATGGCCGACCTGTCGGCCAGCGAGCCGTTGCTGATCGCCGCCTTGTTCGCCGCCCAGGGCTATATCGTGGTGGCGCCCAACTACGCTGGCTATGCGGGCTCGTCGCTGGGCTATCACGCCTACCTCGACGCCGCCCAGCAATCAAGCGATATGGTCGACGCCCTGCGCGCCGCCCGCGCAAGCTTCGGCGCGATGAGGGCCAGCGCGTCGAGCCGGTTGATGTTGACCGGCTATTCGCAGGGCGGCTATGTGGCATTGGCCACGCAGCGCGCGATGCAGACCGGTTACGCGGGCGAGTTCGCCGTCACCGCCGCCGCGCCGCTGTCCGGCCCTTATGCGTTGCTGTTGACCGGCGATACCATTTTCCGCGGCGCGCCGACGGTGGGGGCGACCGGCTTCCTGCCCCTGGTGATCAATGCCGGGCAGCGCGCCGGCGCCGCGCTCTACACCGCCACGACCGATATCTATGAAGCCAAGTACGCAACCGGCATCGATACGCTGCTGCCGGGCGCGCGCGGTTTCGGCGACCTGGTGGCGGCCGGCAAGTTGCCCGATGATGTGTTGTTCGCGCAGGATTCGTTGCCGCAGGCGGAGGGCTACGCATCGTTCTTCGGCGCCGACCATTTGATCAGGACCGCCTACCGCGACGCCTACCTGGCCGATCTGAAGGCCAATCCGTGCAACGCCAGCGCCGCCCGTCCGCTCGATTGCGCACCGGCCAATGCGCTGCGCCGCTGGCTGCTGAAAAACGATTTGCGCACCTATGCGCCCGCCGTGCCGCTGTTCCTGTGCGGCGGCAACGACGACCCGGTGGTGTCCTTCGCCAACACCAAGGCGGCTGGCGCCTACTTCGCCGCCAACGGCGCGGCCGCGGTGACGGGACTCGATCTGGAGGAGACGTCGCTGGCGGCGCCTTATTTGACCAGTCGGCTGCAATTCGCGGCCGCCAAGGAGGCGCTGCGGCTCGCCAACAAGTCGGTGAGGGATAGTTATCATGCCGGCCTGGTCGCGCCGTTTTGCCTGCGCGAGGCACGGGCGTTTTTCGATTCTGCCCCAGGCCGATAGCTCGTCATTTGACGGAAATTAAACTTGCAACGGGAAAGCCGAGCAACTGTTCTTTTTTGCTCACAACTATTGAGTTTGTCGGGTGTTTTCCTATACAAGCATCGCCAACGCTGGCATATTAGTTGGGATGCGAATAGCACGCTCGTTCGTATCAAACCATAAAAGAATATTTACAGGAGACAACATGCGCAACACCAAATTTGCACTGGCTGCAATGACCCTGGCTGTCCTGGCGGGTTGCGGCGGTAGTGCCGACCCGAAGCCGGGTGATCAAACCATCAAAAACAAGTACAGCGCGCAAGTGTCGTTCGGCGACAGCCTGTCCGACGTTGGTTCGTATGCGGTCGGCACCGTGGCTGCGCTCAAAGGCGGCAAGTTCACCATCAACGGCGACAACACCGCGATCGCCTCCACCTTGACCGGCAAAAACTGGACCGAACTGGTCGCCGCCCAGCTGGGCCTGCCCGCGCCATGCGCGGCCGTCACCGGCCTTGACGGCGACGCCAGTAAAGGATTCTCGGTGCCCCAGGTGGCCCACGCCGGCTGCTACGGCTACGCCCAGGGCGGCGCCCGCGTCACCAACCCGGTTGGACCCGGCAATAAATTGGCCGGCAGCGCGCTCGGCGCGTTGACCATTCCCGTCGTCACCCAGGTGGCCAACCACCTGAAGGCGGTCGGCGGCAAGTTCAAGGGTGATGAAATGGTGTTCGTCATGGCTGGCGGTAACGATGTGCTGTTCCAGCTGGCCGCGCTGAGCGCCGGCGCCACCGCGGCCGGCACCGCCGCCGGCGGCACCGCTTATGTTCAGAGCCTGGTGCCGCAATTGGCCTCGGGCGCCACCAATCCGCAGACCGCCGCCCAAGCCATCGGCTTTGCCGCGCAAACGGAAGCGGCGCGCGCCGGCAGCACCCAGGCCAGCATCACCCAGGTCGCCATCGGCGCGGCCGCCGTCCAGCCGGGCAATTCGGCCGTCGCTTCGCAGGCTGTGTACGGTCCGATGGTTGCCAAGGCCACCGCCGACGCCACCGCCGCCGGCAACAAGGCCGGTCTCGATTACGCCACCGCCAAGGGACCGGAACTGGTCGCCGCGCTGGCCACCGCCGGCACCGAACTGGCCAATCTGGTCAAGACGCAAATCATCGCCAACGGCGCCAACTTCGTGACGGTGAACAATCTGCCGGACGTGGCCACCACGCCGTCGGGCCGCAGCCAATCGGCCGCCACCCAGGCGCTGATCAACGCCATGGTGAGCGCCTTCAACAATGCGCTGACCGCCGGCCTGTCGGCCGAGTCGAAAGTGGTGATTGTCGACGTGTTCGCCGTCAGCCACGACCAGGCGACCAATCCCGCCCCTTACGGCCTGACCAACGTGACCGAGCCGGCTTGCGACCTGAGCGCAGCCAAGAACCCGCTGGGCACGTCGCTGGCGTGCAACGGCGGCAACCTCAAGTCGGGCGATGTGAGCCACTACTCGTTTGCCGATGAAGTCCACCCGACCCCGTTCAACAACCTGCTGCTGGCCCGTTTCGTGTCCAGAAGCCTGGTGACCAAGGGCTGGCTGTAATTCTGTCGTCGCGGGCGCCGCCATTCAGGGCGGCGCGCGCCGGACAACACCATAAAAAATCAGGAGACGATATGAACAAGGGTTTCAACACCACCGTAAAACTGCTGGCGCTGGCCGCCGCGATGTCGGTGGCCACGGCCGCGTCGGCGCAACAGACCGCCGGCACCTGGCTGGTCACCGCCGGTATCAACAAGATCACGCCGAAGGTCAAATCGGGCGACGTGTCGGCGCCGGCGCTGCCGGGCACCAAGGCCGACATCGATCCGGACACCAAGCCGCGCGTGGCGTTCGCCTACATGGTCACCGATAACATTTCCGGCGAAATCGATCTGGGCCTGCCGTACAAGCATGACCTGAACGGTTCGGGATCGATCGAGGGCACGGGCAAGCTGGGTGATTCGGAAGTACTGCCGCCGACGGCGTTCATCCAGTACCGCTTCCTGCCGGCCAACGCGATGTTCCGGCCATATGTCGGGCTGGGTATCACGTATGCGTACTTCCAGAAGGAGCGCGGTTCGGGGCAATTGACGGCGATCCTGAACACCGGCGGTCCGGGTGCGACCTTCAAGGTCGACAACAAATGGGCGGCCAGCTACCAGATCGGCGGCACCGTCAAGATCAACGAGCAGTGGTTTGTCGATGCGACCGTGATCAAGACCAAGCTCAAGACCAAGGTGCATTTCTCGACCGGCCAGACCCAGGACATCCGCCTCGATCCGCTGGCCGTGAGCGTGAGCGTCGGCTACAACTTCAAGGGGTTCAATTTCTGATTGTGTCCGGGATAAAAAAAACCGCTGCGATATGCAGCGGTTTTTTTTCGTCCGGACGCATCTGCCATACCATCTTATACTTGTGTCGGGTTGCGCCCGGTCGGCGGGCATTTGATCTGCGGAGGACACATCTTGAGCTTACGGCGTTTCCATTGTTTTGCACTGATGCTGGCGCTGGTATTGCCTGCCGTGGCGCGCGCCGCGCCGGATCGTCTTTCCGCTGCGATCGCCCGGCAGATGCACGTCAACCAGCAGCGCTATGGCATCGCCGGGCAGGCCGTGCTGGTGGCGCACAACGGCAAAGTGTTGTTCCGTGGCGCCGAAGGGCCTGCCGACATCGCTAGCGGCAGGCAGGTGCGCACCACTGACATCTTCCCCGTGTATTCGCTGGCGAAACTGTTCGCCAGCACGCTTGTCATGCAACTGGTCGAAAGGGGCGAGGTCGACCTCGATGGACCGGCCAGCGCCCATGTACCATGGCTGCCGGCCGCGTGGCAGGCGATCACCGTGCGCCAGTTTCTCGACCATACGTCCGGCGTGCCGGAGTATTACAGCGACATGTTTGAGACGTCGCCGTTTCCGGCCACCTTGACGGCCGCGCTGACAACCATTGCCGGCAAACCGCTGCAGTTTGCGCCGGGTTCGTCGTCGCGCTACACGCAGACCAATTACCTGGTGTTGACGGCTTTGCTTGAAGCGCGCTACGGCAAGCCGTACGCGCAAATCGCGCGTGAGCGCATCGTCGATAGGCTGCGCCTCGACCATACCTCGCTGGGCGGCCGGGAGTTGCCCAAAGACCGGGCGGCGACCGCTTATGCCAGCAAGAATGGCCGGCTGGAGCCCAGTCCGGTGGTGCCTTGGCCGGAATACGCCTACGGCCACGCCGAGCTGTATTCGACCTTGGATGATCTTGCCACGTTCTTTCAGGCGCTGCGCAGCGGCGCGCTGGTGGGCCGACCGACGCTGGAGCGTTTGTGGCAGCCGCCGACTTTGTCCAACGGCCAGCGCGGCGTGTTTGCCGCCGGCTGGGAATATGGCGAGAGCGGGGAGTACCGGCATGTCGGCCATGACGGCGGCGCGCGCGTGCGGGTTCGGTGGGCTTTTCGGGATAGTCCGGCCGGAGATGGCTATGTTTTCATCTACCTGACCAGCGGCAGCGTGAAGAATGTCTGGTCGCGCACCTTGGTGAACAGCGTGATGGCGGCGGTGGCGCCCAGGACGTTCGCGACCGAGGCGGTGTCGGCGGGACTGATCGATTACGCGCTCAAGCCTTCGGCCGACGGCGACGCGGCGGCGCAGGCCGACAAACTGCGCGCGAATGCCGCCGTGCGGGGCGCGGCGCTGGAGGGCACAGTCAACGGCACCGGCTATGCGGTGCGCGAAATCATCGGGGTGGCCGAGTCCATCCGTTTGTTCGAACTGAATACGCTGTTGTTCCCGTCGTCCGCGAATACCTGGGATAGCCTGGCGGAGGCCTACCAGGCGCAAGGCGACAATGATAAGGCGAAGAAATTGTACGAGAAATCGCGGGCGCTGGGCTTGCCCAAATGAAGGTGGCGCGGATTCGCCGGTCGGGCCGAATCCGCGTCGTGCCGCTTACTGGAACGCCTGGATGCCGGTCTGCGCGCGGCCAAGGATCAGGGCGTGGATGTCGTGCGTGCCCTCGTAGGTGTTGACCACCTCGAGGTTGACCATGTGGCGGATGACGCCGAACTCGTCCGAGATGCCGTTACCGCCGAGCATATCGCGTGCGACCCGGGCGATGTCCAGCGACTTGCCGCAGGAATTGCGCTTCATCATCGAGGTGATTTCCACCGCCGCCGTGCCGGCGTCCTTCATGCGGCCCAGTTGCAGGCAGCCCTGCAGGCCCAAGGTGATTTCGGTCTGCATGTCGGCCAGCTTCTTTTGCACCAACTGGTTGGCCGCCAGCGGACGGCCGAACTGCGAGCGGTCCAGCACGTACTGGCGGGCGATGTGCCAGCAGGCCTCGGCCGCGCCCAGCGCGCCCCAGGCGATGCCGTAACGGGCCGAGTTCAGGCAGGTGAACGGACCCTTCAAACCGCGCACATCCGGGAAGGCGTTTTCCTCGGGGCAGAACACGTTGTCCATCACGATCTCGCCGGTCAGCGAGGCGCGCAGGCCGAACTTGCCGTGGATGGCGGGCGCGCTCAGGCCGGCCATGCCTTTTTCCAGCACGAAGCCACGGATCGCGCCTTCGTCGTCCTTGGCCCAGACCACGAACACGTCGGCCACCGGCGAATTGGTGATCCACATCTTGGCGCCGGTCAGCGCGTAGCCGCCCGGCACCTTTTTGGCGCGGGTGATCATCGAACCGGGGTCGGAACCGTGGTTGGGCTCGGTCAGGCCGAAGCAGCCGATCCATTCGCCGGTCGCCAGCTTCGGCAGGTATTTCTGGCGCTGCGCCTCGGTGCCGAATTCGAAGATTGGCACCATCACCAGCGACGACTGCACGCTCATCATCGAGCGGTAGCCGGAATCGACGCGCTCGACCTCGCGCGCGATCAGGCCGTAGGAGACGTAGTTCAGGCCGGGGCCGCCGTACTGGTCGGGGATGGTCGGGCCCAGCAGGCCCAGCTCGCCCATTTCGCGGAAGATCGAGGTGTCCATCTTCTCGCGGCGGAACGCCTCCAGGATGCGCGGGGCCAGCTTGTCCTGGCAATAGGCTGCGGCGGCGTCGCGCACCATGCGCTCGTCGTCGGTCAGTTGCTGGTCCAGCAACAAGGGGTCATCCCAGTGGAATTGGGCGCGGGCTTGGCTCATGGTGGTCTCTCATTATGGTGAATGCTGCCAGCATTCTATGCCGCGCCGCAGACCCCGGCTTTTCAAATGGCGACACCAATTTCCGTTTTTAGCCCAGGCTGCCGAACTGGCCGCCGTGGAAGATCAGCGGCGGCGCCGGCGTAAATTCGCACAACTCGACCTCGCCGACGAAAATGACGTGGTCGCCCTCGGGATAGCGGCTGCGGTTGTGGCATTCGAACCAGGCCGAGCCGCCCTTGAGGATGGGATGGCCGGTGCGCGACAGTTCGTATTCGACGGTTTCCCACGGATTGCTGCCGCGCGTGGCGAACAGCTTGGCCAAGTGGGCCTGGCCGGCGCTGAGCACGTTGATTACATAATGCGAGTTACCCGTGAAGATGGGCATGCTGTTGGCGCCGTTCGACAGGCTCCACAGCACCAGCGGCGGATCGAGCGAGACCGAGTTGAAGGAACTGGCGGTCAGGCCGCGAAACGTGCCGTCGGCCAGCCGGGTGGTGATCACGGTCACGCCGGTGGCGAACTGGCCCAGGGCCTGGCGGAAATGGGCGGTGTCGAAAGCGCGTTCTTCAGCGCGGGGGGAAATGGTGTGCATGGGTCGGCCTGGGTTCTTTTAGCCATTATGCCAAAGATTTGTGGCGGCGACGGATTGCCGCCGCCGCGCGGCGCAAAACTAGCGGCGCGCGGCGCGCGATTGCGTTACAGTGGCCCATGGCGGGCGGCTTCGATATGGAGGGGGCTATGGGCAGCGATGGGGCGCCGGGCGCGGCGCTGGAGACGGCGGTTCTGGGCGGCGGCTGCTTTTGGTGCCTGGAGGCGGTGTACCTGGAGGTGAAGGGCATAGTCAGTGTCGAGTCCGGTTACACCGGCGGCGCCGTGCCCCATCCCACCTATGAACAAGTGTGCGTCGGCGATACCGGCCACGCCGAAGTGGTGAAACTGCAATTTGATCCGTCCGTCATCGCCTATCACGACATCCTGGAGATCTTCTTCACGATCCACGACCCGACCACCCTGAACCGCCAGGGCAACGATGTCGGCACGCAGTATCGCTCGGTCATCTATCACCAGTCGCCGGAGCAGGAGGCGACCGCGCGCCAGGTCGTCGCCGAGATGGCCAATGTGTGGGACGCGCCCATCGTCACCGAGTTGTCGCCGGCCCGGCCGTTCTACAAGGCCGAGGATTATCACCAGGATTATTTCCGCCGGCATCCGTTGCAGGGGTATTGCGCATTCGTGGTCGCGCCCAAGGTGGCCAAGTTCAGAAAGATCCATGGCCATCGGATGAAGTGAGTTCCACGGTGGCCGGCGTGGCCGGGTATATGTATTTGCGCGACCACGGCAACGTGCCGCTGCGTTGCCCCGCCTTGTGGCCGACGATTTGATACAGGCTGATCCAGTCCTGCTCGAACGCGTAGCTGCAGCCGGCCAGGTACACGTGCCAGATCCGGTAGCGCTTGTCCCCGGCCAGCTTGCGCAGGCGCTCGGCGTGCGCTTCGAAATTGTCGGTCCAGATGGCGCACGTGCGGGCGTAGTGCCGGCGCAGGTTTTCCACGTCGTAGGCCTCCAGGCCGCCTTGCTGCATCGCCTTGAGCACGCTGCCGATATGCGCCAGCTCGCCATGCGGGAACACATATTTGTCGATGAACTCGCCGCCGCCGTACGGCGTCTCGCCGTTGTCCGCGTCGGTGGAGGTGATGCCGTGATTCATCACCAGCCCGTCCGGCGCCAGCAGGCGCTCGATGGCGGCGAAGTACTCCGGCAAATGCCGCAGGCCGACATGCTCGAACATGCCGACGCTGGTGATGCGGTCGAATTGTCCGCGCACGTCGCGGTAGTCCTGCAGGCGGATCTCGACCAGGTGTTCGAGCCCGGCCAGCCGCACGCGCTGCTTGGCCAGCGCATACTGGTTTTCCGACAAGGTGACGCCGACGCAGCGCACCCGGTATTGCTGCGCGGCGCGGATCACCAGCGCGCCCCAGCCGCAGCCGATGTCGAGCAGGGTGTGTTGCGGCCGCAGCGCGATCTTGCGCAGGATGTGGTCGATCTTCTTGAGCTGGGCGGTGGCCAGGTCCTCGTCGCCGTCCTCGAAGTAGGCGCAGGAATAGACCATGTTCGGATCGAGGAACTGCGCGTAGAAGTCGTTGGAGACGTCGTAGTGGTAGCGGATCGCCTCGGCGTCCTTTTGCTTGTCGTGCCTCATGCTTCGGGCGAGGCGCGAGAGCTTGCGCTCGGGCTTGAGCGTGGTGCGCGCCAGCGCGTTGACGACGGCGATCATGTCGCGCGCCGCGCCCTTGACCTCGATCGCGCCTTCCACATAGGCCGTGCCCAGGTTGGCCAGCGACGGCTTGAGCAGGTAGCGCGCGGACGACACGTCGGGCAGGCGTATCGTCACGCGCGGCGCCTCGTTGGAAAAGTCGACGCACTGGCCGTTCCATAGTTCAATGCGCAGCGGGAGCGCGATCTGCCGCCGGATGCCGGCGATCCAGGCGCTGAAGCGATTTTGTACGAACACTTGTGCGAACACGTTACACCTCCGGTTCAGAAATAAAAAGACCACCGCAAGCGATGGTCCGGTTCCGAATCGGCGCGCGTTCGCCGGCCGTGGCTACGGCTGCAAGCGCTCCTTGATCCAGCGGCCATCCGCTTGTTTGACATACACGATCCGGTCGTGGAAGCGCGAGCGGCGCCCCTGCCAGAACTCGATGCGCACCGGTTCGAGGCGGTAACCGCCCCAGTGTTCCGGCCGCACCGGATGCTCGCCGCTGATGGCGGCCGACGCATCGTAATTGGCTTCCATCTGTTCCCGGTTGGCGATGGGCGCGCTCTGCCGCGAGGCGATCGCGGCGATCTGGCTCTTCACCGGCCGGCTGTAGAAGTATTGATCACTTTCCTCGCTTGAAGTTTTGACGACCTTGCCTTCAATGCGCACTTGACGCTCGAGTTCGTTCCAAAAGAATAGCAGCGCTGCGTGCGGGTTGTCACGCAATTGTTGACCCTTTTGGCTGTCATAATTGGTGTACCAGGTGAAGCCGCGCTGGTCGAATTGCTTGATCAGAACAATGCGCGAGGTCGGCCTGCCGTCGGCGCCCACCGTGGCCACGCTCATCGCGTTCGGCTCGTTGACCCTGGCGTGCAGCGCCTCGTCGAACCATTTGCCGAACTGGGCGATCGGGTCGTCGAGCACGTCCGCTTCCGTCAGGCTGGCGCGGCCATAGTCGAGGCGCAGGTCGGCCAGCACCACGCCGTCGGCCACGACGTTGGCGACGGGGACTTGCCGCTGCTCCGGCACCTGGCTTTGCGGCAGCTCGGGCGTGATGCCGCGCCGCAATTGCATCGCGCTGCCCAGTTGCGCCATCTGCTCCGGGCTGAACAGGCGCTTGGCCATCGGCGCGATGTTGGCTTCTTCCTTGGCCATGTGGGCGGCGTAGGCGTCGCAGAAGCGCTGTACGTCGGACGTGGACAGCTCGGCGCTGTCGCCGGCCGCGATTTTCTCCAGCTGCGCCCGCACGATCTCCCAGTCCTTGTCCATGCGCTGGTGGTCGGCCAGGATGCCGGGCACTAATTCGTCGAGCAGCGCGGCGTCGGCGTCGCGGGCGGTGGCCTGCAACATCGGCATCAGGTTTTGCTCTTCGTCGTCGTGGTGCAGGTGGGCGGCGTTGTTGAAATATTTGAGCACGGCCTGCGCGGCCTTTTGCGCCTCGGCGTCGGCGCCGTGCGCGGGCAGGTGGGCCAGCAGGTTTTGCATCGTCGACAACTGCTTGCGGATGCGGTCGTGGCAATGTTTCAAAACTGCTATCGGCTGGCTGAAATCGGGGGCGGTGTCGAACAGGGGTTTATTCTCGGCGTTGCTCATGGCGTGGGGCTTAGGCTAGGGGGAAAGTCATTCTAGAATAATTCTTGTCGCCGCGTCCGGTAAAATGGCGGCATGAACAGCATCTCTGACCCAAATGTCGACGCGGAAGTCGACTTCGACCGCCGTTTCGGCGGCATTGCCCGATTGTACGGCGAACGCGCGCTGGCGCGCTTCCGTGGCGCCCACGTGTGCGTGGTCGGCGTCGGCGGCGTCGGTTCCTGGATCGTCGAGGCGCTGGCCCGCAGCGCCATCGGGCAACTGACCTTGATCGACCTCGACAACGTGGCCGAGTCGAACATCAACCGCCAGATCCAGGCGCTGACCGGCACCGTCGGCCAGGCCAAGATCAGCGCGCTGGCCGAGCGCATCGCGCAGATCAATCCCTACTGCGTGGTCCACCAGATCGAGGACTTCGTCAGCGCCGACAACCTGGACGAGATGCTAGGCGCCGGCAAGTTCGACTACGTGGTCGACGCCATCGACAGCGTCAAGGCCAAGGCCGCGATGATCGCGTATTGCCGCCAGCACGCGCTGCCGCTGGTCATCATCGGCAGCGCCGGCGGCCAGACCGACCCGACCCAGATCGCCGTGCGCGACCTGGCCCGCACCGAGCAGGAGCCGCTGCTGAAAAAAGTGCGCAAGGTCTTGCGCAGCCAGTACGGCTACCCGCGCGGCGAGAAAACCAAGTTCCATGTGGACGCGGTGTTCTCGATGGAACCGCTGAAGTTTCCCGAAACGGGAGAGGTGTGCGCGGTCGACGGCGACGACCGCGCCGGCGGCGTGACCGGCTTGAATTGCGCCGGCTTCGGCTCGGCGATGGTGGTCACGGCCACCTTCGGCATGGTCGCCGCCGGCCACGTGCTGCGCCAGCTGGCCGATGGCGCCCAGCCGGCGGAGCAGGCGTGACCCGCAGTGCCATGCAGGGTCGTACCCCTTGGGGTACGACCCTTAAGTGGTAGCGCTGGCGCATAGGCAAAAGCACACCGGTTTGAACTAACAGCCAATTTTATCCGGTGCGCCAGGCAGGTTTGCTATCATTATGCGCGCTGGCCCGGCCGCCGTGCCGTCCACAGAAACTCATTGAAAGAGAAAACATGACGCGTAGTTCCGTTTTAGTAGCAATGCTGTGCGCGCTGACGGCCTCCGTGGCCCAGGCCCAGACTCCCGCCGCTCCGGCCGCGCCAGCGGCCCCCGCCGCACAAGCCGCGCCTGCGGCGCCCACCACCACCGCCACGCCCGCCGTCGCGCCGCCACCGCCACCGCTGGTCGTCGGTTCGGCCACGCCGGGCCCGGCCGCCGAGCAGCTGATCGTCACCGACACCAAGGTCGGCACCGGCAAGGAAGCGAGCACCGGCGCCACCGTCTACATGCACTACACCGGCTGGCTGTATCGTCCGCTGGCGAAAAACATGCACGGCAAGCAGTTCGACTCGTCGATTCCACGCGGCGAACCGCTCGACTTCGTGCTCGGCGCCGGCCGCGTCATCAAGGGCTGGGACCAGGGCATCCAGGGCATGAAGGTCGGCGGCAAGCGCACCCTGATCATTCCGTCGGAGCTGGCCTACGGCTCGCGTCCGTCGCCGGGCAGCGGCATCCCGCCGAATTCGGCGCTGATCTTCGACGTCGAACTGATGGATGTGAAGTAAGGGTATAAATACGTCGTTGTCCGCGCGGGAGGAGTAGACTGACTACTCCCCATCGCGCGGAGGTTTTTTCCATGCAAATTGCCAACGACGTTACTGAACTGATCGGCCGCACTCCGCTGGTCCGATTGAATCGCTTGACCAAGGGCCTGGCCGCCGACGTGCTGGTCAAGCTGGAATACTGCAACCCGGCCCACAGCGTGAAAGACCGCATCGGCCTGTCCATGATCGAAGCGGCCGAGGCGGCCGGCCAGATCCACCCCGACACCATCATCCTCGAACCGACCAGCGGCAACACCGGCATCGCGCTGGCGATGGTGTGCGCCGCGCGCGGCTACCGCTGCACGCTGGTCATGCCGGACACCATGAGCCGCGAGCGCCGCATGCTGCTGCGCGCCTACGGCGCCGAATTGATCCTCACGCCGGGCGGCGAAGGCATGCTGGGCGCGATCCACCGCGCCGAGGCGCTGGCCGAGAGCGACCGCCGCTACCTGATGCCGCAGCAATTCAACAACCCCGCCAACCCGGATGTGCACCGCCGCACCACGGCCGAGGAAATCTGGAACGACACCGACGGCCGGGCCGACATCCTGGTGGCCGGCGTTGGCACCGGCGGCACGATCACCGGCGTGGGCGAGGTGATCAAGGCGCGCAAGCCGGAGTTCCGCTGCGTCGCGGTCGAGCCGGAGGCCTCGCCGGTGCTGGCCAAGGGCGTCAAGGGGCCGCACCCGCTGCAAGGCATCGGCGCCGGTTTCGTACCGGCCGTGCTCAACACAAGGGTGTACGACGAAATCATCGGCGTGAGCAACGACAACGCCTTCGAGACCGCGCGCCAGGCGGCCAGCCAGGAGGGTTTGCTGGTGGGAATATCGTCGGGCGCGGCGCTGTGGGCCGCGCTGCAAGTGGCGCGCCGACCGGAAAGCGCCGGCAAGATGATCGTCACGATCATCCCGTCGTTCGGCGAGCGCTACCTGAGCACGGCGCTATATGCCAAGTTTGTTGATTAGTGCGCCGGCTCCTGCAGGCAGCACTCGTGCACCGTGGTGCCGAGCCGTACCTGCAAGGTGCTGTGCTGGATTGAGAAATCCTCGCGCAGCTGCCGGGTAATGTCATCGACCGCCATGTCGCCCGGATAACCGGCCGGCGTGACCAGTTGCGCGGTAAGGGCGGTCTCGGTGGTGCTCATCGCCCAGATATGCAGGTCGTGCACCTCGGTCACGCCGGGACGGTCGCGCAGGAACTGCTCGATCTCGCCGCGGTCGACATTGTCCGGCACGGCCGCCAGCATCATGCGCAGCGATTGCTTGAGCAGCGACCACGTGCTGTAGACGATGATGGCCACGATCACCATGCTGACCGCCGGGTCGACCCAGTTCCAGCCGGAATAGCGGACGATCACGCCGGCCACCAGCACGCCCAGCGAGATCGCGGCGTCGGCGGCCATGTGCAGATAGGCGCCACGGATATTGATGTCGTCTTTGCTGCCCGACATAAACAACCAAGCCGAGAAACCGTTGATCAGAATGCCGACGCCGGCCACCACCGACACCGTCAGGCCGCCCACCGGCTCGGGATGGGCCAGCTGCTGCACGGCCTCGAAGGCGATGCCACCACAGGCGACCATCAGCAGCATGGCGTTGAACAGCGCCGCCAGCATCGAGGTGCTGCGCAGGCCGTAGGTGTAGCGCTGGTTGGGCAGGCGCTTGGCCAGGATGGCCGCGCCCCAGGCCAGCATTAGGCCCAGCACGTCGGACAGGTTGTGGCCGGCGTCGGCCATCAGCGCCGTGGAGTTGGCCAGGAAACCGTAGAAGAACTCGACGCCGACGAAGGCCAGGTTGAGCACGATGGCGATGGCGAAGGCGCGGCCCATGGTGTTGGGATCGCCGTGATGGTGGTGGCCGTGCGCGTGATCGTGCCCATGACCATGACCATGATCGTGGGAGTGGCCTTTTGCGGCCTGCCTGGCGGGCGCGTGGCCGTGATCATGTCCATGCTCGTGATCATGGTGGTCATGGCCGTGATGGTCGTGGTGCTTGCTCATGCTTCGTTCCCGTTGGAAGGTTCGGCGATATGTTCCAGCATATCGTTCAGGACGTCGCTGATGTGCGCATCGGCGGCGGAGTAGAAAACTTGTTTGCCTTGCCGCTCGGCCTTCACAATGCGCGCCGCGCGCAGCAAGCGCAAGTGGTGGCTCACGAGCGAACTGCTCAGTTCCAGGGAAGTGGCGATGTCGCTGACCGCGATCGGCGCCGCCACGCAGGCGAGCACGATGCGCAAGCGGGTCGGATCGCCCAGCAGGTGGAACAGGTCGGCCAATTGCGCGATGGCGGGATCGACGCCGGTATAGTCGTGTTGACAGCTCATGTATTTTGTACAACTCATCATGTGAACAGGTATTCACATGTTAGCACGAAAAAAGAAACGCACAACGCGAAACGGCGGACCACGCGTCCGCCGACATCCCTTATTTCTGCAGTTCCGCCTGCAATTGGCTGCGCACCTTCGGGTCCAGCTTCTCTATAGCCTTGGCCAACTTCTCCGCGTTGCGCAAGGCCAGCGTCTGCTCCGGCGTCAGCGCCTTGGCCTGCTCGATCACCGGCGCCGGCGGCGGTTTGGCAAACACCGCCTGCGCGCCGACGACGATCAGCGCACTGAGAATGGCGATGCCGGCGGCCGCCCCCAGCAAGCGCAACTCGCGCGGCGTGATCGCCGGCGACTGCGTGGCGATCGGCCGCACCGGACCGGGCGGCGTCGGCACATAGCCGGGGGAGGCCGGCACCGCCGACGGCTCGTTGGTCGCATCCAGCACCACCGCCTTGCGCGCCACCTCCGCCACCGGCGGCAAGCCACCGGCCTGCCGCGCATGCCGGGTCAACTCAAGCGAGGCCGCGTCGATCGCCGCGATATGCCGCCCGACCGCCTCCTCCAGCACCGCCTCGTTCAGCGCCACCAGCGCAAAAATCGGGTCGTCGATGTCGATCTTGACGCCGGTTTTCTCAAATACCAGACTCCGCAGCTTTTGCTGATCCATGGCCGCCTACCACTCGACCTTGTCGAGCTGCTCGAACAGGTCGCGGAACACCACCTTGATGCGCTGCTTTTCCATGACGTTGAACTTGTCGCTTTCGCGCACCTCGTTGGCGGTCAGGCGCGCCGTGTTCATCTTCTTGATGTCGGCGCCGAAGGTGTCGGCGTTGCGCGCCGACAGCACGATGCGCCCGCGCACGCGCGACGAATTGTCGGCGTAGGTCTGCGACTCGGTGAACTGCTTGCCGGACGCCGATTGCAGCAGGCCGAAGTGCTCGTTTTCCCACAGCACCAGCGGCACCTTGGTGGCCTTGGCGGTCGACACGAAGCCCATCGCGGTGTCGTGCAGGGTGTCGCCGCCGCCGACGATGGTGTGGATGTAGACCTTGCGGCCCGATTCCTCGAGCAGCGCGAAGCAATCGTTTTCAAGCAGGTAGCCCATCAGCGGCGAAAAGGTGTTGGCGCCGTTGTCGATGACGCAGTTGCCTTCCTCCTCGAGGATGTCGATCATCAGCGCGTCGAAGCGTTTGGGATCGATGGTGCGGCTGTCGGTCATCACCGGCACATGCTTGACGTCCATCGCCTTGTAGCGCGAAAACGTGGCGTTCTCCTGGTCGGTGTCGTAGCAGCGCAGCGGCTGGCGCTGCTCCTCGAGGTCGCCGGCCGCGTCCTTGCTGGCGAGCCATTGCGCGAGGATCGTCGAGACCAAGGTCTTGCCGATGCCGCCTTTGCCCTGGAGAATAAAATGTACCGTGTTTTGCATCGAAATCACCCCTGAATCTGCTGGAAATAGGCGCGCCACCGCGCGCGAACGCATCGAGAGTAATTGTTTTGTGGCAGGAAGGCAACCATCACGGCTGTGATGGCGCCGTCGAGCGGGGGAGGGACGCTGGCCGCGCCGTCAGTCGATGAAGCGCAGCAGGCCCTGCAGCGCGTGGATCACGGTCTGCTCGCGCACCGCCTTGCGGTCGCCGGTGAACACCAGGCGCTCGGTGTGGACGGTGTCGGCGTTGGCCCAGCCGAAGCAGACGGTGCCGACCGGCTTGCCCGGCACGGCGCCGGTCGGGCCGGCGATGCCGGTGGTCGACACCGCCAGATGGGCGTTGCTCGACCCGAGGGCGCCGCTCGCCATCGCCGCCGCCACCTCTTCCGAGACGCTGCCCATCTGCGCGATCAGCGCGGCCGACACGTCCAGCAGCTCGGTCTTGGAGGCGTTGGAATAGGCGATGAAGCCGCAGTCGAACCACGCGGTCGAACCGGCGATCTCGGTGATGGCCTGGGCCACGCCGCCGCCGGTGCAGGACTCGGCGGTGGCCAGGATCAGGCCCTTGTCCTGCAGCGCCTTGCCGACCTGCGCGGCGAGGTCGAGGATGGTGGCGGCGTTATCGGATTTCGTCTCGTTACTCATGTAAACTCTCCTTCTGAAGCGGCGTTCGGGAGCCGGCTGGGATTTCCCGCAGGGTGTGCCGCCACTGTACCATGCAGATCACAATCGTTGCCAGCGAAGCACCGCTGGTTAGCAGCTACCCTAACTTTGCATAAAAACATTAGACCGGCGATTTGAACTTGCGTACACTCAATAGCACTGTGTGGCGGGCTCCGCCTAAAAACCGCGGAAACCCACACCAGTCCGGCAAGCCGCAGTCGCTTGCGGGAAGAAAGCGGACTGATCCGGCCCAGCACGCCGGTTCGATAGCCCACCGGAGGCGCATCCCATGATCAGCCAGACCGATATTTTTCATGCACGCATCTTGATCGTCGACGACCAGGCCGTCAACGTGGAGTTGCTGGAATTCCTGCTCAAGTCGACCGGCTACCAGGCCGTCACCTCCACCACCGACCCGCGCGTGGTGGCCGACTGGCACAACCGCCACCGCTACGACCTCATCATCCTCGACCTGCAGATGCCCGGCATGGACGGCTTCGAGGTGATGGACGCGCTGCGCCCGCTCGAGGCCGATTCCTGGCTGCCGGTGCTGGTGGTGACGGCGCAGCCGGACCATAAACTGAAGGCGCTCGAATCGGGCGCGCGCGATTTCCTCAGCAAGCCGATCGACCCGGTCGAGGTGCTCACGCGCATCCGCAACATGCTCGAGGTGCGCCTGCTGCACCGCGAGGCGCGCAACTACAACGCGCGCCTGGAGCAGACGGTGCGCGAGCGCACGGTCGAACTGCAGCGCTTCCGCAGCGCCATGGACGCCACCGCCGACGCCATCTTCCTGCTCGACGCGGCCACCGCCGAACTGGTCGACGTCAACGACGGCGCCTGCCGCATGCTGGGCTACCCGCGCGACGAGATGCTGGGCCAGACCGCCAGCCGGCTGGGGCTGGGTACGCAGGCGCTGCTGCGCGCGCAGGCGCACCGGCTCGAGGACTATGCCGCCGCCATCGGCCAGGCGCGCACGCCGGAGCTGGCCGAACTTGAATTGATGCGGCGCGACCTGGTCTCGGTGCCGGTGGAGATCTACTGGCAGCTGCTCACGCGGCCCGGCCAGGCGACCGTGATGCTGGGCGTGGCGCGCGACATCAGCGAGCGGCGCCACTCGGAGGAACTGCTGCAGCACATGGCCCATTACGACAGCCTGACGGGGCTGCCCAACCGCACGCTGTTCTTCCAGACCTTGGCCGACGCCATCTCGCTGGCGCAGGAAAAATCGTGGCGCATCGTGGTGCTGTTCATCGCGCTGGACCGCTTCAAGAACATCAACGACTCGCTCGGCGCCGCGCTCGGCGACGAGCTGCTGCGCCAGTTCAGCAACCGGCTGGTGCAATGCGTGCGCCTGCGCGACACGGTCGGGCGCATGGGCGGCGACGAATTCGCGCTGATCCTGTCGATGCCGCGCGACCAGCAGGACGCCGTCCACACGGCCAACGAGGTGCGCGAGGCGCTGCGCCTGCCGTTCGATTTGAACGGGCACCCGGCGGTGCTCAGCGCCAGCATTGGCATCGCCATGTATCCGGACGACGCCACCGATCCCGAAACGCTGCTCAAATACGCCGACACCGCGATGGAGCGCGCCAAGCAGGCGGGCCGCGACGGCTACCGCTTCTTCACCGCCGGCATGAACGTGCAGGTGCTGGCGCGGCTGGACATGGAGCTGGCGCTGCGCCGCGCGCTCGACAACGACGAACTGCTGCTGTACTACCAGCCCAAGGTCAACCTGCACACCGGCGCCATCGCCGGGGCCGAGGCGCTGCTGCGCTGGCAGCGGCCCGGCTTCGGCCTGGTGTTCCCGTCCGAGTTCGTGCCGGTGCTGGAGGACACGGGCCTGATCGTGCGCGTCGGCGCCTGGATCATCGACGCCGCCTGCGAGCAGATCGGCGCCTGGCTGCGCAGCGGCGTCGGCGCCGTGCGCGTGGCCGTCAACGTCGCCAGCCGCCAGTTCATCGAGGGCGACCTGGAACAGGTGGTGCGCTCGGCGCTGGTGCGCCACGAGGTGCCGCCGGAGCTGCTGGAACTGGAGCTGACCGAGACCGCGCTGATGTCCAACGCCGAGCGCACGATCATGGTGCTGACCAATCTGAAGGCGATCGGCATCAAGGTCGCGATCGACGATTTCGGCACCGGCTACTCGTCGCTGGCATATCTTCAGCGCTTCCCGATCGACAAGCTCAAAATCGACATCGCCTTCGTGCGCGAGATCACCACCAACCCGAACGACGCCGCCATCGCCACCGCCATCATCAGCATGGCGCACAGCCTCAAGCTGCGCGTGATCGCCGAGGGCGTCGAGACGCGTGCGCAGCTCGAATATCTGCGGCGCAGCCGTTGCGATGAGATCCAGGGATATTTCTTCAGCCGGCCGGTGGCGCCGGCCGACATGGCGGTGCTGGTCGAATCGGGCCGCTGCCTGCCGGTCGATCCGGCGGCGCCCAACCAGCCGGCGCAAACGCTGCTCATCGTCGACGACAATCCGGACATTTTATGGTCGCTCGACCAGTTGTTCCAGCGCGACGCCTACCAGATTTTGACGGCCGGATCGGCCACCGAGGCGTTCGAGCTGCTGGCGCTGCACCCGGTGCAAGTGATCCTGTGCGACCAGCGCCTGCCGGGCATGAACGGCACCGAGTTCCTCGGCCAGGTCAAGGACATGTATCCGGAGACGATACGCATCATCCTGTCCGGCTACATGGGGCTCGACGCGGTGCTCGACTCGGTCAACCGGGGCGCCATCTACCGCTTCTACACCAAGCCGTGGGACGACACCCAACTGCGCGACAACATCCGGCTGGCGTTCCACCACTACTGGCTGATGCACGGCAGCGGCCTGCGCGCCGGCCAGCCGGACGAGGACGTGACCGCGCTTCAGGACGTGAAGTGATCGAAGCCCGCGAGTTTGAGGTCTAGCGGCTGGCCGGCGGCATCCACCAGGCGCAGGCCCGGCGCCGCCTCGATGCTGCCGACGCGCGTGACCGGCGTGGCCACGCTGCCGGCGGCGGCGATGACCGCCGCGCGCGCCGACGCCGGCGCGGTGAAGCACAACTCGTAATCGTCGCCGCCGGCGGCGGTGAACGCGCGCCGCAGCTCCTGCGGGAAGGCGACCAGCGCCTCGCCTGGCGGCAGCGCGTCCACATTCAAGGTCGCGCCCACGTTCGACATCGACAAGATGTGACCGAGATCGCCAACCAGGCCATCGGAGATATCGATGGCCGCGCGGGCGATGCCCTGTTCGGCCAACACCGCGCCCAGTTCCACCCGTGGCACCGGCGTGTGCATGCGCACCGACGCCGTATGCAGGCTGGCCGCATCCAGGGTTTGTTCGAGACGGTAGCCGGCCAGCGCCAGGCGCGCGTCGCCCAGGGTGCCGGACACCCAGATATCGTCGCCCGCCTGCGCGGCGGCGCGGCGCAACGCCTGGCCGGGACGCAGCTCGCCGAAGACGGTGATGCAGATGGTCAGCGGGCCTTTGGTGGTGTCGCCGCCTATCAGCTCGATGTTGAAGGCGTCGGCCAGCGCGAACAGACCTTGCGAGAAGCCGGCCAGCCAGGCGCGGTCGGCCAGGGGCAGCGCCAGCGCCAGGGTGAAGCCGACCGGCCGCGCGCCCATCGCCGCCAGGTCCGACAGGTTGACGGCCAGGCTTTTATGGCCGAGCCGATAGGCGTCCTCGCCGGCGAAGAAGTGGCGGCCCTCGACCAGCATGTCGGACGAAATCGCCGTCTGCATGCCGGGGGTGGGGGTGAGCAGCGCGCAGTCGTCGCCGATGCCGAGCGTGGCCCGGCCCGGCTGCTGCGGGCGCTGGAAGTATTCCTTGATGAGGTCGAATTCGGAGAGCATGCCGTATTGTACCCAGCGATTCGTCGAAGGCCAGAAAAAAATATGCCACCGCTGGCGGAACGGGGGCGCCGTTACCTAGAAGCTGTGCCGCAAGCCCAGGTTGTACGCGCGGTCGCCGCTGCCGGCCTCGCTGTTGTTGGCCACGGTGTAACCGGCGCCGTTGCGGTTCGAGATGGCGCCGTACGCCGCGTACAGGCTGGTGCGTTTTGACAACGGATGCACGTAGCCGACACCCCACGTGCCGGCGTCCTGGTTGAACGGCGTGCGGTCGTCCTTGCGCATGACCGACGCCATCAGCGTTCCCGTCGGCAGCGGCACCGTCACGCCGAGCAGCACTTCGCGGCCGTCGGTCGAGGCGGTCGGCGCGACGCCGCCATAAGGATTGCCGGTGTTGCCCAACGGCGCGCTGTTAAAACCCCGGTCGACGCCGACGGCGAAGAACAGCCTGGCCACGCCCACGTCGTAGTTGGCCGCCAAAAGCTTGTTACTGCCGGCGCCGCGCCGGACCGCTGGCGCTTCGGCCGTCGCCGCCGTATCGGCGTTCTTGTGGTTGTAGGCCAGGCGCACATTGAAGCGGCCGCCGTTGTAGCCGACCGACGCGCCCAGTTGCCGTCCCGCCTCGGCGCTGCCGGCCTGTTCGCCGGGGCTGTAGGCGATGTCGGCGCTGACACCGTTGACGTCCGGCGTGGCGTACATCACGGTGTTGTTGCTGCGGGCGTTGGTGCCCCAGTCGGGAAACGCGTTCTTGATGCTGCCGGCGTAGCCGGTGCCGAACGGATCGGCGACCGCCACCAGCGCGTTGTGGTACGGCGTCGTCTGGCGGCCCAGGCTCAGCGTGCCGGCGCCGTTGCGCAGTCCGACCAGCGCCTGCCGGTTGAACGGCGTGTTGGCCGAGGCGAAGTTGCCGGTGTCCACGCTGTAGCCCGCCTCGAGGATGAAGAACGCGGACAGGCCGCCCCCCAAATCCTCGCTGCCCCTGAAGCCGAGCCGCGACGCCGAGGCGGGACCGCTGGTGATCTTGGTGACGTTGCCGGCGGCGCCGCCGCGTTCGCCGACGACGCCGATATCGGCGATGCCGTAAATGGTGAGGGAGGACTGGCCCGGTTTGGGCGACGGCGTCGCCTGGGCCTGCGCCGGCTGGGTGGAGAAGAGGGCGGCCATGGCGGCCGCGATGCTGAGGGTGTGGCGGTTGTTCATACGTCTCCTGTTATTGTGGGGGCTACCCCCGCCGTTACACGGGACCCTCGCGCTGTTGGTTGGCAAAGTGCTCGATTGCCAGCAGTCGGAACGCGGTGACGGCGGGATTGTCCTGGTCGGGGCGCCAGGCCATGCTCATTTCGGCGTGCGCCACCACGTCGGCCAACGGCCGGAACTCGACGTTGTCGTAGTGGAAGCGCTGCGCCGACGCCGGCAGGATCGACAGACCCAGACCGGCGCGCACCATCGACAAGATCGTCGGACTCTGGTCGATGTACTGCGTGATATTCACCTGGACATCGTTGCTGGCAAAGATGCCCATCAGGCGGTCATAAAAATACTTGCCCTGCACCGGCGAGTGCATGATGAAGGGCTGCTCGTTCAGTTGCGCCAGCGTGATCGACGCGGACGCGCACAGCGGATGCGCCTTGGGCAAGGCCACCACCAGCGGCTCCTCCTCCACCAGCACCAGTTCCAGTTGCTGGCGCGACGACACCGGCCGCATGAAGCCCAGGTCGATGGTGCTGGCGTTGAACGCCTCGATCTGCGCCACCGAAATCAATTCGAACAGCACCACGTCGATCTCGGGCAGCGCCCGCCTTGCGGCGGCCAGCAGGCCCGGGATCAGCTCGTAGCCGGCGGCGCCGGTGAAGCCGATGCGCACCCGCCCGGTCTTGCCCTTGCTGGCGCGCCGCACCGTGGTTTCCGCCTGTTCGGCCAGGTTCAGCAGGCGGATCGCGTCGGCCAGGAAGATCCGTCCCTCCGTGGTCAACCTGACCGTGCGGCCGATGCGGTCGAACAGGTCGACGCCGAGGTTGTGCTCGAGCAGCTGGATCTGCCTGCTGAGCGGCGGTTGTGTCATGTTCAACAGCGCGGCGGCGCGCCGGAAGTTCAATTCTGTGGCCGCCGCGACGAAGCAGCGCACCTGTCCCAGATCTAGCATGGAGTGTCCCGTAAGGCGTGATGAGTCAGCCATGATAGCGATATTCGGCAACGGGACGGGGGCGCACCGCATCCCCCATTGGATCAGGTGGTCAGGCTGCCTTCGGGACGCCGGCCGGCCAGGCCGTCCGCCAGACTGGCCAGCACCATCTCGCCCATGGCCGTGCGCGACTCGACGGTGGCGCTGGCGCGGTGCGCCTGCAACACCACGCGGTCCATGGGGAACAGCGCCTCCGGCACGTTGGGCTCGTCGACGAACACGTCCAGGCCGGCGCCGGCGATGGCGCCGCGCGTGAGCGCGTCGACCAGGTCGGCCTCGACCACCAGCTTGCCGCGGGCGATGTTGATCAGGTAGCCGTCCTTGCCCAGCGCGTCGAGCACGGCGGCGTTGACGATGCCCTGCGCCTTGTCGGCCGCCGCCGCCAGCACCAGGATGTCGCTGTCGCGCGCCAGCTGCGTCAGGTCGGCAACGAAGCGGTGCGGCACGTCGCCGATCTCGCGCAGGTCGGTGTAGGCGATCGGGCAGCCGAACGCGGCCGCGCGCTGGGCGATGGCGCGGCCGACCTTGCCCATGCCGACGATGCCCACGCGCTTGCCGCTGAAGCGGCGCGACAATGGCAGCGCGCCCGGGTGCGGATTGCGCTGCCAGTCGCCGGTCTTGACGAACTGGTTGCCGGCGCAGATCTCGCGGCAGGCCGCCAGGATCAGGCCGATGGCCAGGTCGGCCACGTCCTCGGTGAGGGCGCCGAAAGTGGCGGTGACGGGAATGCCGCGTTCGCGGGCGAAGGCCAGGTCAACCGCGTCGGTGCCGACGCCGTTGACGGCGATGACCCGCAGCGCCGGCAGCTTGCCGATCATGTCGTTGCTGATGCCGGTGTGGCCGCCGGTGATCACGCCACGGATCGCCGCGCCGTGGGCGTCCAGGTAGGCGGCCTTGTCCTCCTGCTCGAACAGCCGGTGTACGGTGTAGAGCTGGCTCAGTTTCTCGTTAATGGCTGGCACCAGGATCGGGTTCAGTTGCAGGATGTCGGGTTTCACTTCGGTCGGCTTCATCAAAAACTCCCTGTTGGTCGATGGCAAATTCGCATCGGTATGGCAACGCATCATGGGCGGTTTTTTTTCACGCGTCCAATCCCAAAGCGCTATCAGTTGATACAGGGTTTGTACCGGTGCCGCGTGATTCAATTTGCGGATCACCTAATGTCCAGAAAAGATTGGACGCCACCGCCGGCCGGTGGGACGATTTGCCGAGCATAAAAAAATAGCACCAGAAAACACACATAAAATGGAGACACCACATGCGCCAGCAACTTGCCGCGAGCATTCCGGAATCATCGACCCCGCCTGAACCGCTGGAGGAGAAGCGCACCAACTACCGCTGGGTGGTCATGGGGCTGATCTTTTGCATCTGGGCCATCGCCTGCGCCGACCGCGCCAACTTCGGCGTCGCGCTGCCCTACATGAAGAAGGAATTCCACATCACCAATACGGAAGCGGGTTTGATCGTCAGCCTGTTCTCGTTCGCCTATGCGATCGTGCAAATTCCCGTCGGCATCCTGTACCGGCGCCTCGGCGAGAAGGCCAGCGGCATCTTCCTGGCCGTGTGCATGGTGATGACGTCGGTGTTCACGGGCCTGATGGCCACCACCTCGTCGGTGCTACTGCTGCAGCTGTACCGGATCGGCTTGGGCCTGTCCGAGGGGCCGCTCGGCATCGGCTGCACCAACGTCGTCAACCGCTGGTTCCCGCCGCAGGAGAAGGGCCTGGCCACCGGCCTGTGGATCGCCGCCTCCAAGCTGGGGCCGCTGATGGTGCCGTCGGTGTGCCTGATCGTCATCGCCATCTGGGGCTGGCGCGAGATCTTCTATGTGTTCGCCGTGCCCGGCCTGCTGTTCGCCGTGCTGTGGGTCTTCATGGTGACCAACTCGCCCTCCGAGAGCCGGTTCTGCTCGCCTGCCGAGCGGCGCTATATCCAGGGCGGCGACGCGCCCGGCGCGCCGCGCACCTACGGCGCCGCGCCGCGCCGGGTGCTGCGCAGCATGCCGCTGCTCGACGCCATCAACCGCACCCGGCGGGTCGTGCGGCTCGATTCGGTGGCCCAGGTGTTTTGTTCCTGGAATATCATCGGTGTCGCCCTCGGCTACGGCTGCATGATCGGCATCACCAACATCTTCATGTCGTGGATTCCCACCTATCTCGTGACGGTGAAGGGCTACGCGGCCGTGAAGATGGGCTTTCTGGCGTCGGCGCCGTTCATCGGCGCGGTGGCGGGCAATATGATCGGCGGCCTGATTTCCGACCGCCTGCTCGACGGCCGCCGCAAGCCGATGATGCTGCTCGGCGCGGTCGGCACGACCTTGATGCTGTGCCTGCTGATCGAGGCGCCCGACAGCGCCGCCTACCTCGGCGCCACGCTGCTCGTCTCCGGCCTGATGGTCGGCATCGGCTTCGCCGGCTACTCGGCGTACGCGATGGGTCTGGTCACCAAGTCGGCCTATCCGACCGCCTTCGGCATCGTCAACTTCCTCGGACAAATCGGCGGCGCGATCGCCCCGCTGACGGTGGGCATCCTGCTCGACCATTACGGCTGGGGCAGCGTGTTCCTGTACATGGTGGGCACCGCGCTGCTGTGCGTGGTGCTGGTGGCGAGCGTGGTCGAGCCGGTGGCCGAACCGGAACTTTGACGGATGCCGGCGCAATATTGACAATCCCAATCAAAAATCGGATTGCAATAGCTAAAGTGAATTATTGATGAAATGTGACGATATTGAAGCTATTGATAGCCTAAAGCCGTTAAAAGCACCAGAAATTCGGGCAATTGCCTGCGAGAACAATAAATTCTGCCAATAACTGTTATCACCGTTGGTGAAAATACCTACTTAAATGAAAGAATTGGTCTGATAAAATCGTAGGCTTTCCGACCGCACAAACAGGAAGGCAGCACAGCATGGATTCGTCATCTGAGAAAAAAGAAGAAATTCGTCAACAATTGCGCGTCGCCGCGCTCGAGTACCACGAGTTCCCGACCCCAGGCAAAATCAGCGTTACGCCGACCAAGCAACTGACCAACCAGCGCGATCTGGCGCTCGCCTACTCCCCGGGCGTGGCCGCCCCGTGCGAAGAAATCGTCATCGACCCGGCCGCCGCCTATAAATACACGGCGCGCGGCAACCTGGTGGCCGTCATCACCAACGGCACCGCCGTGCTCGGCCTGGGCAACATCGGCCCGCTGGCCGCCAAGCCCGTCATGGAAGGCAAGGGCGTGCTGTTCAAGAAGTTCGCCGGCATCGACGTGTTCGACATCGAGATCAACGAGCTCGATCCGGACAAGCTGGTCGACATCATCGCCTCGCTCGAGCCGACCTTCGGCGGCGTCAACCTGGAAGACATCAAGGCGCCCGAGTGCTTCTACATCGAGCGGCAGCTGCGCGAACGCATGAAGATCCCGGTCTTCCACGACGACCAGCACGGCACCGCCATCATCGTCGGCGCGGCCATCATGAACGGCATCCAGTACGTCGGCAAAGACATCAAGCACTGCAAACTGGTGGTCTCCGGCGCCGGCGCGGCCGCGCTGGCCTGCCTGGACCTGATCGTCGACCTCGGCTTCCCGCTGGAGAACATCTATGTCACCGACCTGGCCGGCGTGGTCTACAAGGGCCGCACCGAGCTGATGGACCCGGACAAGGAACGCTTCGCGCGCGACACCTCGGCCCGCACCCTGGCCGAGGTGATTCCCGACGCCGACATCTTCCTCGGCCTGTCGGCCGGCGGCGTGCTCAAACAGGACATGGTCAAGTCCATGGCGAAGAATCCGCTGATCCTGGCGCTGGCCAACCCGAACCCGGAGATCCTGCCCGACGACGTCAAGGCCGTGCGCGGCGACGCCATCATCTGCACCGGCCGCTCGGACTATCCGAACCAGGTCAACAACGTGCTGTGCTTCCCGTACATCTTCCGCGGCGCCCTCGATTGCGGCGCCACCACCATTACGCGCGAGATGGAGATCGCCGTGGTCCACGCGATCGCCGAACTGGCGCACGCCGAGCAGTCCGACATCGTCGCCACCACCTACGGCTTCACCAACCTGTCGTTCGGCCCCGAGTACCTGATCCCGATGCCGTTCGATCCGCGCCTGTTGATCAAGATCGCCCCGGCCGTGGCCAAGGCGGCCGAGGATTCGGGCGTCGCCACCCGTCCGATCAAGGACCTGCAAGCGTACGCCGACAGCCTGCAGCAATTCGTCTACCGCAGCGGCACCTTCATGAAGCCGTTGTTCCAGGTGGCCAAGAAGACCGAGATGGGCCTCAAGCGCATCGTCTACGCCGAGGGCGAGGAGGAGCGCGTGCTGCGCGCGGTGCAGGTCATCGTCGACGAGAAGCTGGCGCGCCCGATCCTGGTCGGCCGTCCGGCCGTGCTGGAGACGCGCATCGCCAAGTTCGGCCTGCGCCTGAAGCACGGCGTCGATTTCGACGTCATCAACCCGGACCACGACGACCGCTATCGCGACTACTGGCAGACCTACTACGACATGACCAGCCGCAAGGGCGTGACGCAGGAATACGCCAAGCTGGAAATGCGCCGCCGCCATACGCTGATCGGCGCCATGATGATCAAGAAGGGCGACGCCGACGGCATGATCTGCGGCACCTTCGGCACCACCCAGCTGCACCTGCACTACATCGACCAGGTGCTGGGCAAGCGCGAGGGCGCCTGCGTCTACGCGGCGATGAACGTGTTGATCATGCCGGAGCGTCAGATCGTCATGGTCGACACCCACGTCAACGAGAACCCGAACGCCAACGAGCTGGCGGCCATCACCGTCATGGCGGCCGAGGAGATGCGCCGTTTCGGCCTGTCGCCGCGCGCCGCGCTGCTGTCGCATTCGAACTTCGGCTCGTCCAACAGCGAGTCGGCGCAGAAGATGCGCGCCGCGCTGGCGCTGGTCAAGAAGCTCGATCCGACCCTGGAGATCGACGGCGAGATGCACGGCGACACCGCGCTCGACTCGAAACTGCGCCACGCCATCATGCCGGAATCGACCCTGACCGGCGACGCCAACCTGCTGGTGGCGCCGAACATGGACTCGGCCAACATCGCCTACAACCTGGTCAAGACGGCGGCCGGCAACGGCATCGCGGTCGGCCCGATCCTGCTCGGCTGCGCGCAGGCGGTGCACATCCTGACGCCGTCGGCCACGGTGCGCCGCATCGTCAACATGACCGCGCTGTGCGTGGTCGACTCGGTCGCCCAGCGCAAGGCTTAAGCCGCGCGCCACGCCGAACCGGCCGCGCTCTCCCCCGGAGCGCGGCCGGTTTTTTTCATGGCGCGGGGACTGTAACCGGATGTAATTTATGTAATGTTCGCTTCCCGCGCGAGCCGCGGGATGTGACGACCCTGTTACAATAACCGACTATTTTTACTTATATTTGTAGCCACATACCATGACGACAACAAAAAAAGCTCTGATCACAGGCATCACCGGTCAAGATGGCGCCTATCTGGCCGAACTGCTGCTGGAAAAGGGGTACCAGGTCACCGGCACCTATCGTCGCACCAGCTCGGTGAACTTCTGGCGCATCGAAGAGCTCGGCATCCAGTCGCACCCGAACCTGAACCTGGTCGAGTACGACCTGACCGACCTGGCGTCGAGCATCCGCCTGATGCAGACGGTGCAGCCGGACGAGGTGTACAACCTGGCCGCCCAGAGTTTCGTCGGCGTGTCGTTCGACCAGCCGCTGACCACCGCCGAGATCACCGGCGTCGGCCCGGTCCACCTGCTCGAGGCGATCCGCATCGTCAACCCGAAGATCCGCTTCTACCAGGCGTCGACCTCGGAAATGTTCGGCAAGGTGCAGGCCGTGCCGCAAAAGGAAGACACCCCGTTCTACCCGCGCAGCCCGTACGGCGTGGCCAAGCTGTACGCCCACTGGATGACGGTGAACTACCGCGAGTCGTATGGTATTTTCGGCTCGTCGGGCATCCTGTTCAACCACGAGTCGCCGCTGCGCGGCCGTGAGTTCGTCACCCGCAAGATCACCGACTCGGTCGCCAAGATCCATCTGGGCCAGCTCGAGGTGCTCGAACTGGGCAATATGGACGCCAAGCGCGACTGGGGCTACGCCAAGGAGTACGTCGAAGGCATGTGGCGCATCCTGCAGGCGGACGAGCCGGACACGTTCGTGCTGGCCACCAACCGCACCGAGACCGTGCGCGACTTCGTCAGCATGGCCTTCAAGGCGATCGACGTGGCCATCGAATGGAGCGGCGCGGCCGACAACGAGATCGGCACCTGCAAAAAAACCGGCAAGGTGCTGGTGCGTGTCAATCCGAAGTTCTACCGTCCGGCCGAAGTCGAGCTGCTGATCGGCGACCCGGCCAAGGCCACCGAAAAACTGGGCTGGAAGCCGAAGACCACGCTCGAAGAGCTGTGCCAGATGATGGTCGACGCCGACCTGCGCCGCAACAAAGCCGGCTTCTCCTTCTAAGGTGGACACGGTGACGGCGGCGCTGGAGGGCGGCGAGGGTAGCGGCAAGCGGGCCCTGATCACCGGCCTGTCCGGCTTCACCGGCCTGTACGTCGAGCGGGAGCTGCGCGCGGCCGGCTATGAAGTATTCGGCACCATTTCGCCGGATGGCGCGCCGGCCGAAGGGCGCTACCCCGTCGACTTGAACGACCGCGCCGGCCTGGCCGCCGTGGTGCAAGAGGTGCGACCCGATGTGGTGGCGCACCTGGCGGCCATCGCCTTCGTCGGCCATGGCGACGTCGAGCAAATCTACCGCGTCAATGTCGCCGGCACCCGCAATCTGCTCGAGGCGCTGGCCGGCCTGGAGCAAAAACCGTCGGCCGTGCTGCTGGCGTCGAGCGCCAATATCTACGGCAACACCGACGTCGGCGTGATCGACGAGAACGTTCCGGCCGCGCCGGCCAACGATTACGCCGTCAGCAAGCTGGCGATGGAATACATGGCGCGCCTGTGGCAGGACAAGCTGCCGCTGATCGTGGCGCGCCCGTTCAACTACACTGGCGTCGGCCAGCACGAGAACTTCCTGCTGCCGAAGATCGTCTCGCACTTCCGCCGCAAGGCCGCCGACATCGAATTGGGCAACCTGCACGTGTGGCGCGACTTCTCCGACGTGCGCATGGTGGCCCAAAGCTACCGCCGGCTGCTGGCCGCGCCGGCCGCCGCCGGTCAGGCGTTCAACATCTGTTCCGGCCACGCCTATTCGCTCGCCGAGGCGCTCGACATGATGGCCGACATCGCCGGCTACAAGATCAATGTCCACGTCAATCCGGCCTTTGTGCGCGCCAATGAAGTGGTGCGGCTGGTCGGCGACAACCGCCGCCTGGCCGCCGTCACCGGCCCGGTCGCCACCGTGCCGCTGGCCGACACGCTGCGCTGGATGTACCAGGCTTGAGTGCCGTGGGCGCCACGCCCCGGCTGCGCGTCGGCCTGTCCACCACCACCGTCGAACCGGTGCTCACCGGCGGCCGCCTGGACGGTATCGGCGTCTACAGCCGCGCCTTGCTCGACCATCTGCCCGGCGCCGGCTGCGAGGTGCTGCCATTCAGCTTTGCCCCACCGGGCGACGCCGGCCGCCTGACGGTGGGCCGCGCGCTGCCGCTGTCGTTTCCGCTGGCGACCCTGGGCGACTTGATCCTGCCGGCCAGCGTGCACCTGCACGCGAGCCGCGTGATGGGCAGGGACGCGCCGCCGCTCGACCTGTTCCACGCCACCGACTACCGCATCGTGCGCATGGATTGCCCGGTCGTGGCGACCTTGCACGACGCGTTGCCGATTTCCCATCCCGAGTGGTGCAGCCCGAAGATGCGGCGCCTGAAGAACTGGTTGCAGGTCAAGGCCGCCCGCAAGGCGCGGCATGTGATCACCGGCTCGCGCTACTCGATCCGCGAACTGGTCGAGTGCTTCGGCGTCGACGAGCGCCGCATCAGCGTGGTCCACCACGGCGTCGGCGCCGAATGGTTCGACGCCCCGGAGGCGGCGCAGCGCGACGCCACGCTGGCGCAATACCGGCTGCAGGCCGGCTACTTCCTGTTCGTCGGCACGCTGCAGCCCCGTAAAAACATCGCGCGCCTGCTGGAGGCCTATCTGGCGCTGCCGCCGGTGCTGCGCTCGTCGCGCCAGCTGGTCATCGTCGGCGCGCCGGGCTGGCGCAGCGAGGAGCTGGTCAACCGCGTCAAGGCCGCGCGGCAGCGCGGCGAGAACGTCGTCTGGCTCGACAAGCTGACCGACCACGGCCAGCTGCGCCACCTGTATGCCGGCGCCGGCGCCTTCGTCTTCCCGTCGCTGTACGAGGGCTTCGGCCTGCCGCTGGTCGAGGCTTTCGCCAGCGGCATTCCGGTGGCCACCTCCAACGCCACCTCGCTGCCGGAGGTGGCGCAGGGCGCCGCGCTCGAATTCGATCCGCTGTCGGTGCCGGAGATGACCGCCGCCATGACGTCCATCGCCCGCGACGACGCGCTGCGCCAGCGCCTGGTCGCCGCCGGCCACCGCCGCGCGCTGGAACTGACCTGGGACGAGGCGGCCCGGCGCACGGCCGCCGTGTATCATGACGTCCTGTCACACTAATGCCACATTAACCCCGGCTGCGCCGAGCAGCCCGACCAAAAGCCATGCGCGTCCTTCATTTCTACAAGACCTACTACCCCGACACCTGGGGCGGAATCGAGCAAGTCATCCGCCAGATGTGCGTGGGAACCGGCCGCCTGGGTGTGACCAACGAGGTGCTGACACTGACCCGCGACAGCGGCCCGGCGCAAATCGAGTTCGAGGGCCACACCGTGCACCGCGTCCGCATGGACTTCGAGATCGCCTCGACGGGATTCTCGTTCGGGGCGATCCGCGCGTTGGCGCGGCTGGCGCGCAAGGCCGACGTGATCCACTACCATTTTCCGTGGCCGTTCATGGACATCGCCCACTTCATGGCCCGGATCGACAAGCCCAGCGTGGTGACCTACCATTCGGACATCGTGCGCCAGAAGAACCTGCTGCGCGTCTACAGCCCGCTCAAGCGCCGCTTCCTGCGCAGCGTCGACACCATCATCGCCACCTCGCCGAACTATCTGGCCTCGTCGCCGGTGCTCAAGCGCTTCGAACACAAGACCCGCACCATCACCTACGGCCTCGATAAGAGCATCTATCCGCAGCCGTCGGCGGCGGTGATGGACAAATGGCGCGAACGCTGCGGCGAGCGCTTCT
Organism: Burkholderia sp. LMU1-1-1.1; assembly: GCF_040675865.1. Lineage (NCBI taxonomy): Bacteria > Pseudomonadati > Pseudomonadota > Betaproteobacteria > Burkholderiales > Burkholderiaceae > Burkholderia > Burkholderia sp. LMU1-1-1.1. The sequence continues at coordinate 134,604 of NZ_JBEGHG010000078.1, forward strand.
TCCTGTTCGTCGGCGTGCTGCGCTACTACAAGGGCCTGCACATCCTGCTCGACGCCATGGCCAACATCGATTATCCGGTGGTGATCGTCGGCGCCGGCCCGATCGAGCAGGAACTCAAGGAGCACGCCGCCCGCCTGGGGCTGACCCACGTGACGTTCGTCGGCGCGGTGGAGGAGGAGGACAAGATCGCGCTGCTGCGGCTGTGCTACGCGATGGTGTTCCCGTCGCACCTGCGCTCGGAGGCGTTCGGCATCTCGCTGCTGGAGGGCGCGATGTTCGGCAAGCCGATGATCTCGAGCGAGATCGGCACCGGCACCACCTACATCAACATCGACAACGAGACCGGGCTGGTGGTGCCACCCAACGACCCGCAGGCCTTCAGCGGCGCCATGCGCCTGCTGTGGGAGCAGCCGGAGCGCGCCGCCGAGATGGGGCGCCGCGCCGAGGCGCGCTACTGGGAGTTGTTCACCGCCGAGCGCATGGCCGAGAACTACCACGCGCTGTACCGCGAGTTGTCGGCGCGCCACAGTGGCAAGCGCGCGGCCCCGCGCGGCCGCGCTATTTGATCTGGCGCAAAGTTTCGGCCGAGGCCGGCGGCTATCATGGGCACCGAACTCCGCGCCCTGCCGACGGTCCTCATTGATGGCGCTACCATGATGACGCCACCCCCTGTGCGACGCAACGACGTCGGCCGGGCGGGAGTTCACCACGTGGTCCTTCCCCCAAGCGGGTAAAATACGCCCATCACCCCCAATGATGGAGAACCGCGTGCGCTGCCTGGTCATCGAAGATGAAGTAGAAACCTCGAACTACATCTGCAAGGGCCTGCGCGAAGCGGGCTATCTGGTCACCGCCTGCGCGACCGGTCCGGACGGGCTCGATTACGCCACCGGCGAGCAGTGGGACCTGATCATCCTCGACCGCATGCTGCCGGGCCGCATCGACGGCCTGTCCATCGTCGACAAGCTGCGCGCGCTGGGCAAGCAGACGCCCGTCATCATCGTCAGCGCGCTGACCACCATCGACGCCCGCGTGACGGGCCTGCGCGGCGGCGCCGACGACTACCTGTCCAAGCCTTTCGCCTTCTCCGAGCTGCTGGCGCGGGTCGAGGCGCTGATGCGGCGCAGCGCCCCCGGCGCCGACAGCACCCAGCTGCAGGTGGCCGACCTCACGCTGGACCTGCGCACCATGCGCGTCACGCGCGGCCCCAAGGTCATCACGCTGCAGCCGCGCGAGTACCGGCTGCTCGAGTACCTGATGCGCAACGAGAACCAGGTCGTCACCCGCACCATGCTGCTCGAATCGGTGTGGGACTATCACTTCGACCCGCAGACCAATGTGATCGACGTCCAGATCAGCCGCCTGCGCGCCAAGGTGGACAAGGATTTCCCGGTGATGCTGATCCACACGCTGCGCGGCGTCGGCTACCGCATGGGCGTCGGCGCGTCCGACGAGACGGGGCAGGCGCTTGGCTAATAGGTCCTCCTTGTCCTCCTTGTCCTCCTTGTCCGCCAGGTTCCCCGTCAAGCGGCCTTTCGGGCCGCTCGGACGGGCCTCGATCGCCGCCAAGCTGGCGCTGGGCTACGGCCTGCTGGGCACCTTCTCTATCGTGGTGGTGTCGGCGGTGTTCTACACCGGCACCATCGGAGTGCTCGACGATAACCTCGACGGCAAGATCGTCATGCAGTCGGAGCGTTTGATCGAACACTCGCGCTTCCCCGGCCATGGCGCGCTGGTGGAGGAAGTGCGGCGCCAGCTGGCCGACGGCGTCGACAGCGACCGCGAGATCTTCCAGCTCATCACCGGCAACGGCGTGCCCGCCGCCGGCAACCTCGATGCCGTGCCGGCCGGCGCCAAGCCCGCGCCGCAGCCCCGCGCGATGATGGTCACCACCGTCGTCAAGCGCGATGGCCATGAGCGGCCGGCGCGCCTGTACCTGCGGCCGATGGCCGATGGCGGCCTGCTGATCGTCGGGCGCGACCTGAGCGAGCAGCACGCGGTGCGCGAGGTGATCTGGCGCGCGCTGCTGGCCGGCGCCGGCGTTTCGCTGCTGCTGACGGTGGGCGGCGCGCTGCTGTTCCGCCGAGGCATCGAGGGGCGGCTGGGCGAGATCCGCCGCACCGCCGCCCAGATCGAGGCGGGCAATCTCAGTCACCGCATTCCCGTCTCCGGCGGCGATGAATTCGCGCTGCTCAACCGCGACATCAACCGCATGCTCGACCGCATCGAGCTGCTGATGGAGGGCATCCGCCACGTCTCCAACGCCATCGCCCACGACCTGCGCACGCCGCTCAGCCGCATCCGCGGCCGGCTCGACGACGCGCTGCGCCACGAGATGACGGTGCCGCGCCTGTCCGGCGCCGCCCACGACGCCATCGACGACATCGACGATCTGATACGCCTGTTCGAGCGCCTGCTGCAGATCGCCGAGGCCGAATCGGGCATGCGCGCGCGCCTGTTCGAGCGGCTCGACCTGGGACGGGTGGTGGCCGACATCGGCGAGATGTACGAGGCCATCGCCGAGGATGGCGGCATCGCGCTGACGGTCGACGCGCCGGCCTCGCTGTACGTCGACGGCGACCGCAACCTGCTGGCCAGCGCCGTCGCCAGCCTGCTCGACAACGCCATCAAGTACGCCGGCCCGGGCGCCGCCATCCGCGTGCGCGCCGGCCTGCACCACGGCCAGGCGTCGATCGCCATCCACGACAACGGCCCCGGCATCCCGGAGGCGGAGCGCGACAAGGTGACGCAGCGGTTCTATCGCCTCGACAAGAGCCGCCATCTGCCCGGCAACGGCCTGGGTTTGTCCATCGTTAGCGCCACCGCCACTTCGCACGGCGGCTCGCTGACGCTGGAGGACGGCGCGCCCGGGCTGGTGGCGCGCATCCTGCTGCCGCTGGCGCCGGGGTGACGGCGGGGGGCGGCGGCAAGCTATCCTAGCCGTAATGTGACCGCAATCTTGCGGAGAGGCGTGCGGTCCTATCATGGCTTCACGATCACTCGACTCTCCACCATCATGCATGATTTAAGCGACATCGCCCACTGGCTGCGGCACCACCCTATCCACCACGACTCGCTGGTGCACAGCACCTTGCCCGATCCGACCTTCGTCACGCGCGGCGAGACCGTGGTCTCCTTCAGCACCAACAACTACCTGGCGCTGGCCAACCATCCGCGCCTGGTGGCGGCGGCCAAGCAGGGCCTGGACCGCTATGGCGTCGGCAACTGCGAATCGCGCTTGCTGGGCGGCGACCTGGAAGTCTACCGCGAGCTGGAACGGCGCCTCGGGGCGCTCAAGCACAAGAGCGACGCGGTGCTGTTCGTGACCGGCTACATGACCAACATCGGCGTGCTGTCGTCGATCGTCAAGGCGGCCACCTTGGCGCGGCTGCACGGCTTCCGCACCAAGAAGCGCCACAAGTACGCCTACTACTCGGACGAGTTCAATCACATCAGCATCCGCGAAGGCATCCAGATGTCCGGCGCGCTGCGCTACAACTACCGCCACTGCGACATGAACCATCTGGAGGAGCTGCTGAAGGCCGGTGCCGGGGAGGGCACCACGCCGCTGATCGTCAGCGACGGCGTGTTCAGCATGGAAGGCACGATCGCGCCGCTGCCGGACCTGGTGGCGCTGGCCGAGCGCTACGGCGCGCTGCTGTACATCGACGACGCCCACGCCACCGGCATCCTGGGCGCCAACGGCGGCGGCACCTCCGAGCATTTCAACTGCTACAGCGAGAACATCATGCAGATGGGGACCCTGAGCAAGGCGCTCGGGTCGATCGGCGGCTTCGTCGCCGTCGAGCGCGACGTCGCCGATGTGATCCGGCTGACCAGTTCCGCCTACGGCTTCACCTGCCCGCCGCCGCCGGACCAGGCGGCGGCGCTGCTGGCGGCATTGGATTTGCTGGAAGAGGAGCCGCAGCGCCGCGAGCGTCTGTGGGACAACCAGCGCTACTTCATCGAGAAGATGGCGCCGCTGGGCTACACCATCATCTCGACGCAGACGCCGATCCTGCCGGTCTTGATCGGCGACGCCGAGACCTGCCAGCGCTACGCCATCGAACTGCGGCGCGAGGGCATCCATGTCGACGCGATCCAGTTCCCGGCCGCGCCGGTGGGCCAGGCGCGCCTGCGCTTCATGATGAACGCCGGCCACACCCGGGCGCAGATCGACCACGTGGTCGGCGTGATGGCGCGCATGGCCGGGCGCGAGCTGCGCCTGGTGGCCTGACGCCGGGGCTCGCCACTACTCAATGCTCTGCCCAGCGCTCCTTGACTTCGAGGAGCGCGGGCATCTGTTTCAGGAACAGGTCGACCAGCTCCGGCTGGAAATGCTTGCCGCGCTGCTGCAGCAAATGCTCGGCCGCCTTTTCCACCGGCCACGCTTCCTTGTAGGGGCGCGCCGACGTCAGCGCGTCGAACACGTCGGCGATGGCGACGATGCGCCCCACCAGCGGAATCTGTTCGCCGGCCAGCCCGTTCGGATAGCCGCTGCCATCCCATTTCTCGTGGTGCGTCACGGCCAGCTGGTGCGCCATCGCCAGCATGCCGTGCGCGTGCTTGCCGATGATCTCGCCGCCGATGGTGGCGTGCGATTGCATGATCTTCCATTCGTCCGCGTCCAGCGGCCCCGGTTTGCGCAGGATGCTGTCCGGGATGCCGATCTTGCCGACATCGTGCATCGGCGCCGCGTGCAGCAGGTCGTCCGCCTCGGCCTCGCCCATGCCCAGCGCCAGGCCGAGGATGCGCGAATAGTGGCTCATGCGGATCACGTGGCGGCCGGTCTCGTTGTCCTTGTATTCGGCGGCCAGGCCGAGGCGCTGGACGATCTCCAGGCGCGTGCGTTTGAGTTCGTCGACGCGCACCAGCGACAGGTGGGTGCGCACGCGCGCGCGCACGATCGCCGGGTTGACCGGTTTGGTGATGTAGTCGACGGCGCCGGCGTCGAAGCCGATGACCTCGTCCTCGCCCTCGGTCAGCGCGGTGACGAAGATGACCGGGATGTCGGCGGTGGCGCCGTCGGCCTTGAGCGCGCGGCAGACGTCGTAGCCGGTCATCCCCGGCATCATCACGTCGAGCAGGATCAGTTGCGGCAGCTCCTGGCGCGCCAGCTCCAGCGCGCGCGCGCCGTCCTTGGCGTACAGCAGGCGGTAATGGTCCTGCAGGATGTGGCGCAGCAGCTGCAGATTGTTGGCTTCGTCGTCCACCGCCAGGATCAGCGGCATGTTCGGTTGGTGGGTGGTGATCATGGGTTTTCCTTCTCCAGGCTCTCCAGCATGGCTTCCAGTGTCGCGTGCGCGAGCGGTAGGTCAAAGTCGTTCAGGGCGTTCTCGATGTCGGCCAGGCGCCGCGTCAGCGCGGCCGGCGCGCCGGCGCCGCCGATGCCGGCCGCCAGCGCCGCCAGCGCGGCGTCGTTCAATTCTCCGCGCGCGAGCGCCGGCAGCAGCAGGCCGGCCTTGGCGCGCACCAGCGCGGCGTCGTACGCGGCCGGTGGCGGCGTTCTGCCTGTGGCCTGCGGCGGCGCGGACGCATGGAGGCCGGCCCCGGCGCGCAGGCCGCCCGGGTCGCGTGCCGCCTTCAGCGGCAGTCTCACATGGAAGGTGGCGCCCCGTCCCGGTACGCTCTCGGCCCAGATCCGGCCGCCCATCAGGGTGACCAGCTGGCGGCTGATGGTGGTGCCCAGGCCCGTGCCGCCGAAGCGGCGCGTCATCGAGGCGTCGGCCTGGGTGAACTGGTCGAAGATCGCTTGCAGCCGTTCCGGCGCGATGCCGATGCCGGTGTCCTCGACTTCGATGCACAGGCAACCGTCGTCGCGGCGCGCGCGCAGCGTGACGGCGCCGGCCTCGGTGAACTTGATGGCGTTGTCGACCAGGTTGCCGATGACCTGGCGCATGCGCAGCTGGTCGCCGTGCAGCCATGCCGGCAGCGCGGCGTCGTAATCGACCTCGATGCGCAAGCCCTTGTTGCTGGCGTTGCCGCCGAAGGTGGACGCCAGTTCGTCGATCAGCTCCGCCAGGTTGTAGTCGGCGTTCTCCAGTTCCACCGCGCCCTTGTCCAGCTTGGCCGTGTCGAGTACGCCGTTGAGCAGGCGTAGCAGCGAGCGGCCGGCCTTGTGCACGGTGCCGAGCTGGTGGCGCTGGCTGGCGTCGAGATCGGTGTCGAGCAGCACCTTGGTGAAGCCGAGGATGGCGTTGAGCGGCGTGCGGATCTCGTGGCTCATGTTGGCGACGAAGCTGGCGCGCGCCGCCGCCGCCTGTTCGGCGATCTCCTTGGCCTTGCGCAGCGCCTGCTCCATCTGATGGCGTTCGGTGATGTCGAGGATCACGCCGTCGATCCAGACGATCTCCGGCCGGTCCTCGTCGCGCGTGACGGCGCCGTTTTCCCACACCCAGCGGATGCCGCCGTCGGCGTGGACGATACGGTACTCCACCTTGTAGGGCGCCAGCGCGGCGATGCTGCGCCCGATCTCCGCCGCCACGCCGGCGCGGTCCTCGGGCATGATCAGGGAGCTCAGTTTGCGGGTGCGCCCGGCACCGGTGAAATCGCTGGCCGGGTAGCCCGTCAGGCGCTCGATGCCTTCGCTGATGAACAGCGGCGGCGCGTCGAACTCCATGCTGCTGCGGAAGGAGATGCCGGGGATGTTGCCGATCAGGGAGCGCAATTGCAGTTCGCTGTCGCGCAAGGCTTGCATGATGGCGCGCCGTTCGGTGATGTCGGTGATGAACAGCACGAACAGATCGCGGTCGGCCAGCGCCGCGTGGCCGACCGCCAACCGTATCGGCACGATGGAGCCGTCCTTGCGCACCCCCAGCACCTCGCGGCCCTTGGTGGTGAGCGTGGCGGCGTCCTCCCCCAGGTATTTGAGCAGGCCCTCGCGCTCGGCGCGTTCCTGGTCGGCCATCAGCAGGCGGATATCGCGGCCGACGATCTGTGCCCGCGTCCAGCCGAAGATGCGCTCGGCTGAGATGTTGAACTCGTGGATGGTGCCGGCGCGGTCGATGGTGATGACGCCGTCGATGGTGGTGGTGAGCAGGGCGCGCATCCAGTTCTCGCTTTCGCTTTTCTGGCGGAACAGTTCGCGGTAGCGCAGCATGCCGTTGGCCGACATGATGAAGATGGTGATGGCGACCGTGATCAGGGTGATCGCCAGCGCCAGGAAGGTGCCGCGCGTCTCCGGCACGGCGCCGGGAGGCAGCCGGCCGACGAAACGCGCCGCCGCCATGCCGGTGTAGTGCATGCCGGCGATGGCGCAGCCCATCACGCTGGCGCTGATCAGATCCAGCACGTGCCGGTGCAGCCGGCCGCGCAGGGCGCGCAGGCCGAAACGGATCCACAGCGCCAGGGTGGCCAGCACCACGGCGACCACGATCGACAAGGCGAACATCGCCGGGTCGTAGCGCAGGGCGAGATCCATCCGCATCGCCGCCATGCCGGTGTAGTGCATGGCGCCGATGCCGGCGCCCACCAGCAGGCCGCCGGTCAGCAGCGCGGCGGTGCCCAGCTGGCGGCGGCTGATGATCGCCAGCGCGACGCCGGAGGAGCCGAGGCTGGGCAGCACCGACAGCAGGGTGGTGCCGGGATCGTAATCGACCACGGTGCACAGGTTAAAGGCGAGCATGCCGATGAAGTGCATGGCCCATACGCCGCAGCCCAGCGCCAGGCTGCCGCTGCCGAGCATGACGGTGCGCAGGCCGCGCCCGCGGCTGGTGCTGGCCTGCGCCAGGCCGACCACTTGCAAAGCCATCCATGATGAAAAGATGGCAACCAGGATGGAGAGCGCGACCAGCGAGGGGGTGTAGCCGCCGTAGTTGATCAGCGATGGATCGGCCGGCGGCGAGAACAGTTGCGGCAGGGGGTTGATAGTCATGTGATAGCTGGTGCTGCATGGTTTCTGCAGAACCGCGACCATATCACATAAAAAACCGCCCGAAGGCGGTTTTTGGAGAACTGTTGTTTCGCGTCCTGTCAGGACTTGGCGAAGGCCAGGAAGTCGGCGTTGAACTTTTCCTTGTGGGTGTCGGTCAGGCCGTGCGGCGCGCCCGGATAGGTGATCAGCTTGGCATGCTTGACGATCTTGGCGGCGGCGCGGGCGGCGGCGTCGATCGGCACCACCTGGTCGTCCTCGCCGGCGATGATCAGGGTCGGCTTGTCGAATTTTTTCAGGTCGTCGCGGAAGTCGGTCTGGGCGAACGCGGCGATCGAATCGTAGGTGTTCTTGTGGCCGGCCTGCATGCCCTGGCTGTAGAAGGCGTTGATCAGGCCCTGCGACGGCTTGGCGCCCGGACGGTTGTAGCCGTAGAACGGGCCGGAGGCGAAGTCCAGGTACAGCTGGCCACGATTGGCTTCGGACGCCGCGCGGATGCCGTCGAACACCGACAGCGGCAGGCCGCCCGGATTGGTGTCGGTCTTGAGCATCAGCGGCGTGACGGCCGAAATCAGCGCCAGCTTGGCGATGCGCTTGGTGCCGTGGCGGCCGACGTAGCGCGCCACCTCGCCGCCGCCGGTGGAGAAGCCGGCCAGGATGATGTTGTTCAGGTTGAGCGCCTCGATCAGCTGCGCCAGGTCGTCGGCGTAGTGGTCCATGTCGTTGCCGTCCCAGGGCTGGCTCGAACGGCCGTGGCCACGGCGGTCGTGGCTGACGACGCGGAAGCCGTTGTTCGCCAGATGGAAGGCGGCCGATTCCCAGCTGTCGGCGTTGAGCGGCCAGCCGTGGCTGAGGATCACCGGTTGGCCGTTGCGCGGGCCCCAGTCCTTGTAATAGATCTCGACGCCGTCGCGGGTGGTGATGATGCTGGCGGTCTTCTGGATCTTGCCGGCGGTCGCGGCCTGGCTGTCGGCGCTGACGGCGGCCAGCGGCAGCGCGGTGGCGACGGCCGCGGCGGCGGCAAAGGCGCCGCCGACCATGGCGGAGCGGCGCGATGGATTGACTTGATTGTTATCGTTGTTGGACATGGTGTTTTGCCTTGTTGTTGATGAAGTTTGAAAATCAGTTCAGGTGGCGCTTGAAGAAGGCGTCGGTGCGGCCGTTGGCCAGCGTTGCCGCCTCGGCGTCGTAGTGGTCGCCGCCCGGGCGGGCGAAGGCGTGGTTGCAGCCCGGGTAGGTGTGCATCTCGATGTTGGCGTTGTCCTTGAGGGCGGCGTGGATGACCGCCTGCGCGTCCTTGCCGATGTATTCGTCTTCGCCGGCCAGGTGGTAGAGCAGCGGGCGTTTGACGTTGGCGCCTTCGGCCGCGTAGTTTTCGGTGGCGCCGCCGTAGTAGGCGACGAAGGCGTCGGCGTCGGCGCGGGCGGCGGTGAGGAAGGTCATCAGCCCGCCGAGGCAGTAGCCGGTCACGCCGACCTTGCCGGAGGCGCCGGTCATCGTGCGGGCCGCGGCCACGGTGGCGGCGATGTCGCCGACGCCGGCGCCGAAGTCATAGGCGCTGTACAGCGAGAAGCCGCGTTCCCAGTCGCCGGGGTTGGCCTCGGACATGTCCAGGCCCGGCGCGGCGCGCCAGAACAGGTCGGGGCCGACGGCGATGTAGCCCTTGGCGGCGTAGTCGTCGCAGATGCTGCGGATGCCGGCGTTGACGCCGAAGATCTCCTGCAGCACGACGATGACCGGCGCGCCGCCGGCCGTGGCGGCGGACGGGCGGGCGACGTAGCACTGGAAGCTGCCGTCGGCGACCGTGACGGTGAGGGATTCTTTGAAGGATGCGTTCATGTTTTTGCTCCGTGGTGTTGGGCCGCTCGGGCCGTTGTGGCCTGGCGATGGAGTGCATGGTAGGCCCGATTTTCGCCGCTGGGAACGGCCATTCCTGCAAAGTTGGATTGCAAAATTGCATATCCCGCCATCAGGGGGCGGGGCCCCATCCCGTAAGTGATACGGGCCGCCATCCCCCTTTGCGGGACGGCGGTTGCCAGCGCCGGATTGCGTTTTTTGCAAAACTGCTCAATACTTGCCGGGCTGATCCGCATATGGCCGGATCTCCACTATGAGACAGATAAAAAACGATGGCCTTTTTCACCAGGAAGAAGATCGCGCTGGCGGTTGGCGTGATCGCGATCGGCGGCGCCGCGCTGGCGTTCTATGCCAAAAGCCAGACCCCTGTGGTGGAGCCGCCACGGTTCCGCGTCGCGGCGATCGACACCGGCACCATCACGCAGACGGTGACGGCCACCGGCACCATCAACCCGGTCGCCTTGATCAACATCGGTTCGCAGGTGTCGGGCACGGTCAACGTGCTGAAGGCGGACTTCAACGACCGCGTGAAAAAGGGCCAGGTCCTGCTGACGCTAGACCCGACCATTTTCAACGCGCAGATACGCCAGAGCGAGGCGCAGCTGGCGTCGGCGCGCGCCTCGCTGCGGCTGGCGCAGGCCACGCACCAGCGCAACCAGACCCTCGTGACGCAAAGCTTCATCTCGCCGCTGGCGCTGGACCAGTCCAAGCGCGAGGTCGATGTGGCGCAGGCGAACATCCAGCTGACGCAGGCGCAGCTGGCGCGCGCGCAGGCGGACCTGAACAACAGCGTGATCCGCTCGCCGATCGACGGCGTGATCATCAAGCGCACCGTGGACCTGGGGCAGACGGTGGCGGCGTCGTTCACCACGCCGACCCTGTTCCAGATCGCGCAGGACCTGACCAAGATGCAGATCGACACCAGCGTCTCGGAGGCGGACGTCGGCGCGCTGAAGGAGGGGCAGCAGGCGCGCTTCGTCGTCGACGCCTATCCGGACCGGGAATTCGAGGCGCGCATGCGGCAGTTCCGCCTGGCCGCCAACGTGGTGCAGAACGTCGTCACCTACAACGTGGTGCTCGACGTCGACAACCAGGACGAGCTGCTCAAGCCGGGCATGACCGCGCAGGTGCGCCTGCTGGTGGGCAACCGCGAAAACGTGCTGCGCATCCCGACCGCCGCGCTGCGTTTCCGCCTCAGCGACGAGGAGCTCGAACGGCAGGCCAGGTCGGCCAAGGGCGCGAAGACCGGCGCCGACACCGACACCGCGCTGGACGCGCCGCCGCCGGACGACGACGCCGCCTTCCGCACCAAGGCCGATCTGACGCGCACCTTCAAGATCTACACGCTCGACGCCAAGAATCAGCCGCAGCCGATGGACATCAAGATCGGCCTGTCGAACTTCCGCTACACGGAGGTGTTGGGCGGCGCCTTGAAAAAGGGCGACAAGGTCGTCACCCGCGCGATCGCCGAGAACAAGGACGGTGTGCGTTGACCGCGGAAGTTGGCAGTCCGCTGATCGACATACGCGGCGTCACCAAGAGCTACTTCTCCGGCGGCGTCGAGACCAAGGTGCTGTTCGGGATCGACCTGGCGGTGCCGCGCGGCGATTTCCTGGCGGTGATGGGGCAGTCCGGCTCCGGCAAGTCGACCTTGATGAACATCTTCGGCTGCCTGGACCAGGCCACCGGCGGCAGCTACTTCCTCAACGGCGTCGACACCCTGACCCTGTCGCGCGCGGAACTGGCCACCATCCGCAACCGCACCATCGGCTTCGTGTTCCAGAGCTTCAACCTGATCAAGCGCATGAGCGTGGCGGAGAACGTCGCGCTGCCATTGATCTACGCCGGCGTCTCGCGCGCGAAGGCGCACGCCAAGGCGCTGGTGGAACTGGAGCGCGTGGGCCTGAAGGAGTACGCCAAGCGCACGCCGAACCAGCTGTCCGGCGGCCAGCAGCAGCGCGTGGCGATCGCCCGCGCGCTGGTCGGCGATCCGCCGCTGATCCTGGCCGACGAACCGACCGGCAATCTCGATACGCAGACCAGCGAGGAGATCATGCGCTCGTTCCAGCAGTTGAACCAGGAGCGCGGCATCACCATCCTGCTGGTCACCCACGAGCCGGACATCGCCGCCTACAGCAAGCGGCTGATGCGCCTCAAGGACGGTCATGTGCTGTACGACGGCCCGGCCGCCGAAGGCTTGCGCGAGATGGCGCTGGGCCAGGAGGCGGCCCTCGGCCATCCACCGCTTCCACCCCATCCAACGACCAGCGTGCCGGCGCCATGAACCCTTTACAGATCACGATAGAGGCGTTCCGCTCGATGCTGGCGAACCGCCTGCGCACCTTGCTGACGATGCTGGGCATTATCATCGGCATCGCCTCGGTGGTGCTGCTGCTGGCCGTCGGCGACAGCATGAAACGCTTCATCTCCAAACAGCTGGAGCAACTGGGCACCAACATGCTGTTCATCTCCCCCGGCGGCGACCGCGCGCAGCAGCAGCGCCTGCGCAACGGCGCCGCGCCGGCGCTGACGATGCTCGACGCGGCGGCGCTGAACCGGCTGCCGTCGCTGGCCGGCGCGGCGCCGACCTTGCAGGGAGGCTTCAATCTGGCGGTCGGCAACGAGAACGCGTCGAAGACGGTGCATGGCGTCACGCCGGACATGTTCAAGATCCGTGGCTGGAAGATCGACAAGGGCAGCGCCTTCAGCGACGCCGACGTGCGCTCGGCCGCGCGCATGGTGGTCATCGGCCGCAAGATCGCCGACCAGTTCTTCTACAAGATCGACCCGCTGGGCAAGTACATCCGCATCGAGAACGTCTCGTTCCAGGTGGTGGGGGTGCTGTACGGCGAGGGCAAGCAGGTCGACGGCGGCGATTTGAGCGACTACGTGCTGGTGCCGATCACCGCCGCCGCCGCCAACCTGGTGAAGATGCAGTTCCCCGGCAATGTGCACTACGTGGTCGCGCAGGGCAAATCCGGCGGCAACCTGCAGGACGCCATCCAGGACATCAACGAAACGCTGCGCGACCGCCATCGCATCAAGTTCGAGCAGCCGGACGACTTCCGCATCGATAACCTGGCCTCGTTCGCGGAGACGGCCAAGACCATCAGCGCCGGCCTGGCCGCGCTGCTTGGCCTGATCGGCGCGATCTCGCTGATCGTCGGCGGGATCGGCATCATGAACATCATGCTGGTGTCGGTGACCGAGCGCACCCGCGAGATCGGCATCCGCATGGCGATCGGCGCCAAGCCGCGCGACGTGCTGCTGCAGTTCCTGACGGAGGCGGTGGTCATCTGCCTGGTGGGCGGGGTGTTCGGGATAGTGCTGGCCACGGCGGCGGCGGCCGCGATCACCGCCACCGGCAAGTTCGACGTGTTCATCACCTTGCAGGCGGTGGTGGTGGCGTGCGGCTTTTCCAGCCTGGTGGGCGTGTTCTTTGGTTTCTATCCGGCGCGCCGGGCGTCGAAGCTGCTGCCGGTCGATTGCCTGCGCTATGAGTGAGACGGCGTGGTAGTCGAACCTAGTAGTCGAACTTTTTGCTGCGCGTGGCGCTCTTGAAGAACAGCACCGGGTCGCGGTCCTCTTCCAGTTTCTGGCGCCGTTCGCGGGCCTCGCGCGCCTGCTGCGCGCGGCGCTCGTTGTACTCGGCAATGCGCAACTGCACTTGAAAACCCTTCTTGCTGTTTGCCAGCAGTCCCATTTTTTGCCGCATCGCGGCTGCCCAGATCAGGAAAATGATCACGAGAGAGAGCAGATAGGCGGATTGCCAGATGCCATAATTCTGGCTGATGAAGGGGAACAGCGGCGCCGCGTCCTCCAGCCAGCCCTGGCCCAAAACGCCCAGCACGGCCGCGCAGGCGCCCAGCGCCATGGTCTTGGTGATCAACCACCGGCTGGCTTTGATGCGGTGCTCCCAGAATTCCAGAGGGGCGTCGTTGGGGATGGTGTCGAGGGCTTCGGTTGTCATGGCGGCATTTTTTGGGCGCGGGTGGTGCGAAGGATATTATATGGCATATTTTCCCTGTGGAAACTAAAGTTGCGGTTGTCGTGCGTTAATGAGGATTGTTAAAATGAACAGAATCTTGTTGCCGGCGGCGTTGCTGGCGGCGTGTGTCGCCGCCGCGGGGCCGGTGGCCGCAGCCGATCCCGCCAAGGCGCCGACGGAATCGGTGGTCGGACCCGGCTGGGCCAATAATTCGGTCAACGCCGTGGTGTTCCGCAAGAATTCGCTCGTCTCGGACCAGCACACGCAGTACGTCGGCTATTACGACGCCGAGCGCTACCTGGTGCTGGGCAAGCGCAAGCTGGGCACGTCGCGCTGGACCACGCGACGCACGCCGTATCGCGGCAACGCCGCCGACGCCCACAACGCCATCAGCCTGATGCTCGACGGCGCCGGCTATCTGCACGTGTCCTGGGACCACCACAACAACGCGCTGCGCTATGCGCGCGGCGTCAAGCCCGGTTCGCTGGAGCTGGGCGCCAAGCTGTCCATGGTCGGCGCCGACGAGGAATCGGTGTCGTATCCGGAGTTCTATCGTCTACCCGACGGCAACCTGCTGTTCTTCTACCGCCTCGGCGGTTCCGGCCGGGGCGACCTGGTCATCAACCGCTACGACGCGGCGGCGCGGCGCTGGTCGCGGCTGCACACCAACCTGATCACCGGCGAAGGCAAGCGCAACGCCTACTGGCAAGCCTTCCTCGACCACAAAGGCACCCTGCATCTGTCCTGGGTGTGGCGCGAATCGCCGGATGTGGCCAGCAACCACGACCTGGCCTACGCGCGCTCGCGCGACGGCGGCGTGACGTGGGAGACATCGGACGGCCGGCCCTACACCTTGCCGATCAGCGCGGACAGCGCCGAGTACGCGCTGCGCATCCCGCAGAACAGCGAGCTGATCAACCAGACCTCGATGGCGGCCGACCGCGACGGCAACCCCTACATCGCCAGCTACTGGCGCGACGCCGGCTCGGCGGTGCCGCAGTACCACGTGGTGTTCCACAGCGGCGCCGGCTGGACGGCGCGCGCGCTCGATTTCCGCAAGACGGCGTTTTCGCTGAGCGGGCAGGGCACCAAGCGCATCCCGATCGCGCGCCCGCAAATCATGGTCGATTCCGGTCCCGGCGACGGCAAGCCGGGCGGCCTGCTGGTGTTCCGCGACGAGGAGCGCGGCAGCAAGGTGTCGGTGGTCAGCATCAGCGATTTTGTCGGCGGCAAGTGGCAGGTCAGCGATTTGACGGCCGCCTCGGTGGGCGCGTGGGAGCCCAGTTTCGATACCGAGTTGTGGCGGCGCAACGGTGTGCTCAGCCTGTTCGTGCAGGACGTGCAGCAGGTCGACGGCGAGGGACAGGCGGCGGTGCCGCCCCGGCCGGTGCGGGTGCTGGACTGGCGGCCACGCTGAAACCGCATTGAAACCTCATTGAAACAATACGTGACAAATCGGTACCGCCGGTGGCAGGTATTTTGTTGTCGGTTGGTATTTGATTGGACTACCATTGATTCTTTAACGTCAAGAGTAGCCCATGAAATCCAAGCTTGCCCTAATGCTGCTGACCATCAGCGCGGCCGTCTGCGCCCAGGACCACGATACCGACAAAGCACAGTCCCCGCCGGCGCTGGGCAAGGAGCGCGCGGCCGATCTGCTGGCCAACGAGCGCGTCATCAAGGCCGACTCGCGCGTGAGCAAAACCGCGACCGTCACCATCAAGGGCAAGGCGGTGCCGTACAAGGTCACGGCGGGCACGCAGCCGGTGTGGGACAAGGATGGCAAGGTCAGCGCGACCTTGTTCTACACTTACTATCAGCGCACCGACGTCGCCGACAAGAGCAAGCGTCCGCTGGTGCTGTCGTTTAACGGCGGCCCGGGATCGGCGTCGGTGTGGATGCACGTCGCCTACACCGGCCCCAAGGTGTTGAACCTCGACGCCGAAGGCTATCCGACCCAACCCTACGGCGTGCGCGACAACCCGCATTCGATCCTCGACGTCGCCGACATCATCTTCATCGATCCGGTCAACACCGGCTTCTCGCGCGTATTGGACGGCAAGAGCGACCGCGCGCGCTTCTTCGGCGTCAATGCCGACATCGCGTATCTGGCCGAGTGGGTCAGCACCTTCGTCTCGCGCGAGGGCCGCTGGACGTCGCCGAAGTACCTGATCGGGGAGAGCTACGGCACGTCGCGCGTGGCCGGCCTGGCGCTGGAATTGCAGAACGCCCAGTGGATGTATTTGAACGGCGTGGTGCTGGTGTCGCCGACGGAACTGGGCCTCAAGCGCGACGGCATCGTCGCCGACGCGCTGGCGCTGCCTTACTTCGCCGCCACGGCGTGGTATCAAAAGGTGCTGCCGGCCGACCTGCAGGCGCGCGACCTGAAGGATTTGCTGCCGGAGGTCGAAGCCTTCACCGTCGACGAGCTGCTGCCGGCGACGGCGCGCGGCGGCTTTATCGATCCGCAGAAGAAGGCACAGATCGCGGCCAAATTCGCGCGCTACTCCGGCCTGTCGGAAGCCTATGTGCTGCAGAATAATCTGTCGGTGCCGGTGGACAGTTTTTGGAAGGAGCTGCTGCGCAAGCAGGGCAAGACCGTCGGCCGGCTCGACTCGCGCTACCTCGGTATCGACAAGACCGATTCGGGCGACAAGGTCGATTACAACGCCGAACTGACGTCGTGGCTGCACTCGTTCACGCCGGCCATCAACCAGTATTTGCGCGTGGATCTGGGCTACAAGACCGACATCAAGTACAACCTGTTCGGCGACGTCCATCCATGGGATTTCAAGAACGAGAAGACCGGCGAGAACCTGCGCCTGGCGATGGCCGCCAATCCCTACCTGAAGGTGATGATCCAGTCGGGCTACTACGACGGCGCCTGCACCTACTTCGACGCCAAGTACACGATGTGGCAGCTGGACCCGAGCGGCAAGATGAAGGACCGCCTGCGCTTTGAGGGCTACCGCAGCGGCCACATGATGTATTTGCGGTCGGAGGATTTGGCGAGCGCCAACGACGATCTGCGCGACTTCATCCGCCAAGCGACACCGGCGCCCAACGCGCCGGCCAAGTACTAAACCGGTTCCTGGTTCGGCGCGTGATAGCGCCGGACCAGGAACCCTGGATTACTGTTCTTGTTGATTGCGCTTGGCGATTTCGTTGCCGGCGTAGGCGCCGCCCACCGCGCCGGCGATGGTTGCCAGCGTCCGGCCTTTGCCGTCGCCCACCTGGTTGCCCAGCAGCCCACCGACCACCGCGCCCAGGCCGATCCCCACGGCGCTGTTCTGCGGCGCCGGAGCCGGCGCGCGCTGCACCGGCGCTTGCGCGACCTCGGTGCGATCGTCATTGCGGCTGGCCTGGCGGGCCGGCGCATACGTATGATGCACGACCGTGCGGTGCTCGACGACCTGGCGTGGCTGCGGCTGTGGTTGCGGCGCCTGCGCTTGCGCGGTCAGTGGCTGGTTCGCCTGCATTGCCGGCGTGGCGACGGCGCTGATTTCCGGCGCCGCGCTGCCCTTCGCTTGCGAGTACGGCAGCAGGCCGAGAATGGAGGCGGCGCCGACCAGGCTGACGAGGGTCACGGAAAACGCGGCGACGGCCAGCAGTGGGTGCATGCGGTTGGGTACGGTATGTTCCATTTTCTTCTCTCCAGATATCGCCATGTGTGGCGCTTGCCCCTATAACGGGGCCGGGAGGAAATAGGGTGACGTGGAAAGTGTTTCGAGAGTAAGCAGATGTTACGGCGCGTTTTTGGCGACGGTCCGGCGCTCCAGCCATTCGCGTCCGCCCCGATCGAGCGCGCGTTCCACCACGGCCGCCGGCAGGCTGTAGACGGTGGCCCAGGTGGCGCGGCCATCGGCGCCGTTCGACGGAAAGCTGCTCACCTCGACCGGCCAGTGATATTTGCGCTTCAGGCTCTTGATGATGGCGGCCAGCGAGGTGCGGCCCTGCAGCGGCGGGTTGCCGGATTGGTCGCTCTCGGAAAGCAGCACCGCCAGCACGGCGCCGCGCGCCGTCAACGGACCGGGAAAGGTGGGGGATTTCGGGGATTTGGTAGCCATGGCGACATTCTACGCCGGAGGCGGACCCGCCGGATGGCGCGCCCGCCCCACAGGCACCCGCTCAAGCGCGGGACCGACGCCTGCGCATGTAGCCGACCATGCCCAGCCCGAACGCCATCATCACGTACGTGCCCGGTTCTGGCACGGCGGCGGCGGTGATTTGTACCGTGTCGATACCGATGTAGTTCGAATTGGCGCCGAACAGTCCGGCGTCCGTCACCGTGTAGCGGAACGCGAACGCCCCGGTGGTCGGGCCCGTCAGGCCGCTCAAGGTGGCGCTGTAGCGCGTCCAGTCTTCCGGATAGCCGCCCACCTGCAGCGTGGGATTGATGCTGATGAGAAGCGTGGAGAAGGTGCCCACGCTGGTCGCGGTGGTGCCGACATCGGTGCCGCCGACGTTGCTGAAGCGGACTTCCAGCCGGTCCGGCCATTCCGAAAAGGCGGCGGTGCGGCTGTAGAAGGACAGCGTGTCGCCATTGCGGTAGGTGGAGGTGGGCAGTATCAGCCAGTTGCTGAGGGTGGAGACCTCCGCGCCCGATTCAAAATTGGCGGCGAGGTAGGAGTTCGGGGCGCCCTGGTGCGCTTCAAAGACGAACTCGTTGCCCTGGAACCAGCCTAGCGTGCCGGGCGGTTGGCTCAGGTTGTTGACGGTCCAGCCTGCGGGCAGGCCGGTGTCGAAGTTTTCGGTCAACGGATCGGCCGAGGCGCCGGTACTCAGGCCCAAGGACAACGCCAACGCGCAAGCCGAAATCAAAGCGGATTTGAACGGAACAGCCATCTTAACCTCCAGTAATGTGGAAAACGGCGAGCGGACGCCCACCGTCATGGTCAAAATAGCATGCTTAATTTATTGGCATTAAACTCAAAACAACCCGGCCGTAGTTTAATTCCTGCTTCGTCGTCGCGGCAGCGCCCGTTAGTGCAACTGAGCCATTTTGCCCAGCGCGACCTTCAAGCTGGCACTGTCCAGCGAATTGAGCAGTTGCGGGTGGTCCGCAAAAAAGGTCGCGACGCGCTCGACGACGCCCGGGTTGTGCTGTTGCGCGGTGGTGGCGATTTCGGCCACTTGTGGCGGGGTGATTTCCGCGACCTGTGCGGGTGTCAGTGTCGCGTGGCCGTTGGCGGTGAACAGTTCGCCGACGCTGCCGGCGAGGGCGGTCAACATCGCCGGGCTGACGTCGTCAAGCAATTGGTTCAGCAAGCCCGCCTGCAACTGCGGATCGCTGCGCACGAATAATTGGCTGACCAGTTGGCCGAAAGGCGGCGTCTCGTTCGACAAAAACGCCGACGCCAATCCCTGCGCGATGGAAGAGCGCGGCGTATCGCCGACAACGTGCGAGAACGCCTGCGCGACGCCTTCCGGATCGGTTGCGGTTGGATGTCCCGCGAACTGCTGCAATAAGTTTCCGAGGTCAAAGCCCATGACTGCTCCCGAGTTAAAAAGCTCAGCGTAAAAGGGAAGCGGGGCGGCGTCTGTTCGGGGCCTAACGAAGGTTTGGCGGCTCCCATGGGGAAATTGTTTTTTTATACAGTATAATAGCGGGTACTTTAATTCGCATGCGACACTCTTTTTATTTTTATGATAACTTGCGTGTCCATTGGGAGAGAGCACATGCAAACAGAACAACGACACAACGCTTCGCTGAGCGCGGCGGTGGAACATGGAATTTGGTTGGCCGAGTCGCAGGGGAGCGCGATCGCGTGGGCGTATATGCAAACGTATAAGGTCCCCACCGAAGCGATCCGCCGCGTGCTGGCCTATCCGGAGACCCGACGCAAGAGCGACGCCCTCCGCCGCCACCAGTGACGGCCCTGGCGCGCTAGCGCCATACAAACAAAAAACCCGCAGCGCCGATGGCGATGCGGGTTTTGTCGTTTGGTGCGGTGTAATTCGTACTTAATTCGTATTCATGGTGCCGGGAGCCGGAATCGAATAATGCTCTGCATCCCGCATCCATTCTGGCCTAGCTGCTTTGCTGCCCAGTAGCGTACCGCCAAAAATACCGTCAAATCAAAATGTTGCTCAGGCTGTCTCATCCCAACGCAGTGCCGAGAGTGTAGCATGAGCGCGCTGTACCAGCGGTAGTTGCAGCAGTTTTGCCTAATCGCCGACCATCGTACGTATAGCCTGAAGCACCTGTTGACGTGCCTGGTAGGGCAGACGATGGAAAACGACCAGCAGCCATGCGGCCTCGTCATCGACTGCATAGAAATAGGACTCCGGCACGTCCAGCACCTTGGCTATTCTCGCCACCATGGAAAAATCTGGTTCGTGCTTCGCCTTCTCATACTGGTTCATCCTCGCACTGGATGACATCTCATCGATGCCAGCAAGCACGCCCAGCTTTTCTTGTGACAGTCCTGCGCGCATGCGCGCCTCTTTCAGCCGTTCGGCGAATACAGACATTCGTAGCCCAAAAAGACTAAGATGTTCTGAGTATTCTGTTGACCGCGCACTAAGGATTCCTTAGTTGAGGGAGGCTGGTCATTTGATTGAGTTATCTTCTTTCTTTAGGTGGAGGGTGTATGTCGTCTAAAAAGTTGGTCTCGTTATGGGAGGCAACGGCAATTGGCGCGAAGCGCTTCTTTACCGGAGTTCCCTGCACTAACGGGCACGTCGCCGAACGACGCGTCGTTGGTCAGCACTGTGTCGAATGCCATCGCATCAATGCAAAGCGGCAACGACAACGGGTCAAACAAGTTAAGGCAGGCGATGGCGGTCTTGATCAAGCAAACGAGCGTTTAGTAGCGGCCCCGACTTTATTGGGCGGGTGGCCGACGCTGGAGATGTTATTGCAGATTTATTCGCTGAAGCCGCTGAAAGCGGCGGTTCTCAGCGGTAGCCAACGGTACTTTACCGGCGAGATCTGCAAGCACGGGCATATCGATTTACGCCGGGTAGCCAGTGGGGCCTGTGTCGCCTGCGAATGGCAAAAGCGTTCTGGTTCTAATGAACAAAGGAAAGAACACTTATTCTGTGCGCTCAATGGAGCGACGGCGCAGCCTGCATTACCTGAGTGGCCACTCGTCTCTCGTGAGGAAGCGTTGGCCCAAAATTTGCCTCGCTATTACTCGCGTGAAGTCTGCAAGAACGGTCATATAGGACCGAGGTACGTCGGCAATAGTGAATGTGCGCTTTGCTCAAGCAAGAGGAATCGTGATCGCTACGCAGTCGATCCTGAGTTCAGGCAGCATCGCATCGTGTATGAATCCGAGCGCAATCGCAGGCCCGATGTTAGAGAACGACGTCTTGTTCAAATGCGCGAATACAATTGCAGGCCGGAAGTGCGCCAGCGGCTACTGACGAGCATCAAAGAAATGCCTCTCGTCAAATTGAAATGGAATACCAAAACTCTGCTTCGTAATACACTTAGAAACCACCAGCATAAAAAAGATACAAAGCTTCAGGCAATCCTTGGTTGCACCATTGCCGAGTTCAAAGATCATATCACCCGGCAGTTCGCCGACGGGATGAGGTGGGAGAATTATGGGGAGTGGGAATTAGATCATATTGTGCCGCTAAGTAGCGCGGCTACAGGGGCGGAAGTCATCGCACTTTTTCATCACACGAACGTTCGGCCTCTATGGAAGGGAGCCAACCGCTCAAAGGCAGCAACGCGAGATTTTTTAATTTAGGCAATCGACTGCTGCTACTATGACCCGCTTCTCGCCCCCCATCATCCATCAATGCCCAGCATGCGCAGGGTACTTCAAGCGCTACGCGCTGATTTCGTTGTTCTTTGACACCGTAACCGAGTGGTCAGACGGGAAAAGCGGTCAGTGGTGGGCGAATGCCAGCGGTTCGGTCGGACGCTGCCCAGTGTGCACGGGCATTGTCTGGCTCGCCGACGCCGACGAGATCATGCGGGCGCCTCACAGGCCCCGTCCGATTGGCCCAATGAGCCGCGCGTGGCATCGACTTACTGGTGACCGTGGTGGATGCCTACGGGATGAGCGGGTATGGGATTCGCTGCCCGCTGGCATTAGGAACGCCGAGCAGATTGACGGCCTCAAATGCGCCGACGACTTCATCGAAGCGCTGGCAGCGTTGCCGTCGGATGTGGCCGACCGCGAAAAACACCTGCGCCAGCGATTGTGGTGGGCGTCGAACGATCACCTCCGCGTGACCGCCAGCGAGGCAAGCGCCATGCGTCAGCCAGCCGTTGCGGAAGAGATTGCCCGCGCGAACGCGCAGAGGCTCGTGGAGCTGCTTGAGCACGATCCCAAGGAGCAGGTAGCGCGCGGCGAGCTGCTGCGCCAACTGGGGCGTTTTGACGAGGCTGTAGCGGTCTTGGCGGCCGTGGTGCCGGATGGGTACTCGGAGGTAAAGGCGAGCAAGATCGATCGGCTGGCACGGCAGCGCACCACGCTGCTCCAACCCATTTAGTGCGGTGACCTGCCAATGAAGCTATTCCTGAAAAAGCTGATTGCTCGCATAGGTGACATCGGCCCGCCAATTCCGACGCCAGCAGAACGAGCCATTGAGCGCGAGGAACTTCTTCAGCGCATAGCCACTGGCCCGCGTCGGTTCGACCATATCAAGCGCCTCAATGCGCTCGACGGCCTCGACGGGGATTGGGGTTGCAAGCTGCTCCGTGTTCTGGCCTACAAGCTACATAGGTCTGATGACTGACAAGAGTTCGCGTGGCGCTGGCGGAGCTGAATGTGGCTCCGCTTTGACGCCGCCGTGTTGTTGTCGACAACAGGTCGTCGCTGCGCTGCATTACCATTCTAGGGTTTTTCGGTAAGAATATTTGATCGTTTCCGACGCGTTCAACGCAGGGTTTCACATGCAAGGGGCGCGGATCAGATGTGCTCGTGAACTAGGCGGCAACGATGGCTGGTTATGGCCGATATCTCGACCATAAGTCGGTCGGTGATCGGCCAATTCCAGAACCCGAACGCGAGATTGCCGAAGCCCCAAGGATGATGGAACTCCCACTCCACTATGCTTCGGCTTGCGCCGCAGTCTGGACACGTCATGCAGTGGTTAGCGTCGTCTTCAAACCACGAACCTACCGCGTCACTCCAAGGCAGTTCATCGGGATTGTGGCTCACGCCGCAATCTGGACAGCGGATACTGTCAATGCCGTTGTCGCCTGTGTGAAAAACTTGCCGCTGAGTCGTGACTTCCAGGCCACACATCAAGACTGGGGATATGTGAGGATAGGCATCCCACTCGGCGGCCGATGCCCCTCTGCTCAACAGGTGGTCTGCACCGGACGCTTGGCATGGAGTTGCTGATACAACGCCTTGCGCGATAAGCCATGCCTTCACTTGTTCGGCAAGTTTTGGAGCGTCCTGAAGTGAGGCGTCCAAGTCCACGATCCAGGTCACGTTATCGCTCATCGTCTGCTCTCAGAGGTCGGTATATCGGGGCAGCAAGTCCTGATCGACCAGTCGGATTTCGATGGCGTTTGCGATTTTGACGTGTTCCGGGTTATCTTCGGTAAACGGTTCGTCGGTGACGCTGACAATGATCGTGCCAACCTGCTTGTCCTTGCCCTTTTCACCGGTGAACATGACAGGCATTAATGCACGCGCCTCTGGCACTTGTTGGGCAGTGAGTAACTGGGGTAGGTAGAGCATCCAGCCGACGCCAGGGCGGTCCTTGAAGACGGGGTCGTAATACATCGTTTCCACCACCCCATATATCGGAGCGAAGATTTTCGCTGCGGCGCCAAGCGCCTCGGCCACCTGGCTCCAACCTCCCAGCCGCATCTGCTCGCGGGGTGATCGTATGGATAGTTTGAAGCTGCTTGCGACGCCGTCTTGGCGTCCGAATATACAGGCGATGGATGCGCCTTTGGCGCGATCTTCCTGGCCGTTCCACAGAGACAACGACTTGACGATGTCGTTTTTCTTGGCCCGCTCACGCAACACAGCCAGCGCCGCTGTCGTTGGCCCGTTCGCGTCGAACACAGGGTAGAGGGAGGAGGTTTCTTTATCGCCGGTGGCGATTAACCATTCCGTGTCTTTGAGCAGCGGGTCAAATTCGGAGGCCGTGCGCAAAAACTGCTGTATCTGACGCAGGAGGTAGTCAAAGGAGGCCCCATTTTCCTCGGCTGTCTTGAAACGTACTTCGAGCTGATGGTTCAGATTAGGGTTCATGGTTGATATGTCACTTCAATTTGTGGGGTCGCCGCCAGCAGAACCTTTTGCATATGTCTGTAGGAGACAGGCTGCTGGAAGTACCACCGTAGCTGAACGGGCGGCTTCGGAATTGCCTTGGCGTTCTGGGCGACGGCCTCCGCTAACATGTCTATAAAGATATTTTCTTGGAAGTCGTAATTGAACTCCCCCCATATGTTAAAGAACTGGTCGTACCCGGCTTTGGCTTCCTGTAACAAGCACTCGCCTGACACGAAACCATCGAACTTAGTGCCAGCGAAATCCCATTCCATGATGAATGTGGGACCATTGGGCATTCCGGTAATCCTTGCCTGATAGTCTACCCATTCTTTGCGTATTTTGAAGTTGCGCTGGAACGGTATGCCTTTGTCCGGTGGGCAGTCTTTGCACTTCTTACGTTCCGTAGTTGTGGCGTCGGCGCGGGCGATGGGTGTGGACTTGGCTTTATCGGCCTCCTCTTGGCGCTTGCGAGCCCGCTCCCTTGCCTCGGCCGCCAAGCCACCGACAGCGCCCACGCCCAACGCGGTCAGTATTCGCGCAGCGGCTCCTTCGATGAGCGGTATCGCCAAAGCTCCCATCAATGATCTCCCTGTAGATTGTGTTTGATGACCGCATCAAGGTCATCGAGCCGCTGTTCCGGTGTCGCGCCTGGTTTGCGCAGGTATCGATCGACCTGCGGATCGTCATGGATGCATGGCGCGTCGGCCGCCAAGTACATCAGACGCACGATGTGTGCCGTGCTGGTGAAGCCGGCGATTGCGGCGTAGTCATAGGCGGCCTGCATGCGCGTCAGTACCGCCTCGCGGCCGGGCTGCTCGCCCATCTCGGGCCGGTTGCCCAAGAACTGGTCGCGTACCGCAGCGACGAACTGGTGCGTGTCGCGCGCCTGAAGTTGCTCCCATTGGGATTTACTGAGCTTGAGCACGTTATCTCCCGATCCTTGTGCGCTGGCCACGGTGCAGCAGATGCCATTCATGAACGTGGCCAAAGAACGTTTCACGCTGCCCGGGCGCCAGCACCTCGGCCAAGGTGGCCAGCACACGCGGGTCCCAAAAGCGTAGCAGCGCAGTGCGTCCGTCCGGCAATTCGGTGTCGAGGTTCAATTGCAGCAGTTGCGCCAAGCCTTCAAGGGTTTGCGCAGCAATTAGCCAGCTCACTGCGGGTGCCGTTTGCTCCAGAGCCACCAACGCGTCGACCAGCGTTGCGCCGACGTGCTCGGCATCGATCAGCCAAGGCCCGGCGTGTGCAAGGGCCTCGTCCGGCGTGTCGGTGAATAGGGAGTAGCAACCCTCCCCAGCGGTGCAAGGCTCACCGAGCCGTTTTCGATACTGCACGCCATCGACCAGCGCGTACAAGCGTAGCGCGTCCGTGCTCTGATGTAACTGCGCGAGCCGCGCCACCACATCGTGCGGCCCCTTCAATCGCGCACCACGGTCGCGCTACCGGTGGCGGCCGCCTTGAGCAGGCAGTCTAGACAGATGCCCGATGTGGTGGGCGCCGCGATTGTGGAGGCGGCCGCCAGCGCTTCGGACTTGTCTTCTGCGGCCGGATCCCCCGCTGACGATTCGTCCGACCAAGTCGTGGTGATTTGACTCGAAATTAATTTCGCACCGCAAGCGGTTGAGTCCATATGACGCGCGTATCCGTTGCCGCCGCTGTCCACTAAGTCGCTCGGCCCGGATGTGATGGGAAACGTTCCTTTGCACTTGGGGCATACCGTCATGTCGCCGACGCGCGCGACATATTTACCGTTGATGTCGAAGGTGAGATCGGCGGTGATGACTGTTCCACCGTGGCTGGTCTTATCGCCCATGACGATGAGGGGTTTATCCACAAAATGCTCCAGTATAGGATGCTGTGATGAAATATGTTGCTACTATAGCATTCTTGGTAAATTTGTATAGTGCGCACGATGAACGTCTGCTTGTGGGCGCACTCTGGCTGCGAACTAGGATACCATCTTGCCTGAATGCAAAGGCTCACCAATTATCACATCACCTTCTGCATACGCCGCAGGCCGCCACCACACGCCGGAAAAGTAAACTCCGTCGGCGCATACACCTTCTCGTCACGCGGTAGATGCTCGGGCGATGGCCGGCACACCGACTTCTTGCGTGGCGCCTGATCGAAGCCCGGCATCTCGCGCGCCGCCTTGGCCTCGTCGGCTTGCAGTCCTCAAGTGGATAGCTCCAACTTCTCGATCTGGTGGCCGAACTTTTCCGACTTGCGACCGAACTGCATGCATCGCGGTTTGGCGATCTGCGATTTGAGATGCTCGATCTCGACGGCGCGTGTTCAGTTGTTCGGCCATGCCAGCCAATCGCTCGTCACGCTCTTGCAGGAGGCGCTCGCTGGCCAACAGCAATGCCTTCAAGGCATCGATGTCAATTCGACCCAGTGCGGCACCAGAAAATTTTTCATATTTTATGCGCGAAAAACTTTGAGGGACCGACCGGTGTGCTGCGTGTAGGCCCGGGGAGCCTTCGGCTGCCCCCTTAAAAGGAGGCGCTATGCAAGGCGAGGCAGCAGCTTCTAGCGTCGGCTCACCTAAACCAGACCAGGGCGCAGGCGACAGCGGCTGTTTGAAACAAAGCCATTACCAGAATCGCCCGTATCACTGCATTCTTCATTTCGTCACATGCGTGTGCTAATCGATCGTACACGGTGTTCTCCGGGTTTGAATGTAGGAGAAGTATAAGCCATTTACTGGAGCGGCTTGCTCGCCGCCCAACGAGGCCGTAGCGGTCGATCAGGCCCATATAATTTGAAATAGCCAGCCCGGCAGATGGACGCTTTGGCCTTGCCGATGTCTACGTCGAGCCGTTCGGATCGGCGACGGGTACCCGCCAAAAATAACATTGTCGAGGACGCGACCAATTCGACCGAACGCGGCAAATTTTTTTTATAATCTGTGCGCGAAAAATTTTGACGGATCGACCGGTGCGAGCGAGCAGGCGGGAGTGGCCCTTTGCCTCCCCCCCCCTTGGTCAGCGGTCACGAACGGCGGCAACCCGCCGACCTTCCCGGCGGCGTAGGGCGGCACAACAAGGCGTTGACGTCGACCAGATCGGCGTTGTTGGCGGCCGCGTACAACAGGACGTACTCGTTGCGGGTCAGGCCAGACGGGCGGGTCAGGAAGGTCTCAGCTTGGCGCACGCCGGCAATCATCTTGACGCGCATATCTCGTTGCGCTCGATAACCGCATCAGAGAGGCCGAAGTGGTCGACAGACTCGCCTTGATAACTTCCCCTATCTATCGCAAAAGGCGGCCTGGCAGTCATGATCAACGTCATCATCGATCACGATGCGAGCGGGATCGGCGACGAACCTTCGTGCGGTGCTTTCGTGGTCATGGAAGTCTCGATCCCAACATGCAATGATCGAAGTTATCTTGACGGATGCGTGTACCTGAGCGCGGGTTATTACTCCGGTGCGTCGAGACGAGTGCCGTCCTTAAACACGATAGTCTGCACCTCGTAGTTGGCTTTTATCTTGGCTTGGTCCGTACTCCAAAGCTTCATATGGTCATCCATGAATTGATTAATTTTGATGCCACTTCCCCGCTCCACGGCAGTTTGTTTAGCACCAATACCCCCGTCGGATGACCAACGTATGTTTATGATTTTATCGCCGAACATATCGTTAAGATGAAGAATGCCTTTCACGCCGGCAATATCCTTGTCGCTTTTGTTCTCATAGGCTAAGTCGAGCATAACCATGCGCTGGTCGTATTCGCCGAGGTTGTTGCGCTTCTCGACGAGTGCTACGGATAGCATTTTGGCGAAGGCTTCCTGCTTGGCCTTACGCTCGGCCTCAACCTTCTTCTTTAGCTCTTCTGCCTTTGCGGCCTCAGCCTTCTGGTTCTCGATCCACAGCTCTTGGTCTTTGATCGCTTGGCCAACCGTGACGCCTGCGGGCAGTTCCTTACTTGCAAATGAAGTTCGCATGATATAGCCAGTAAGCTTCTGCCCTTCCTCGGCAGTGAGCTTCTTACCTACCTCTTGCTTCTGTTCCTCAGTCAGCTTTGCGATCTCGAACTTATGTGGATCGGAACAGCCCACTAGTACGCCTGCAAATATTGTTAGAGCAGCCGCTCGGTTGATCAGCTTGCCTCGTCCTTTAAACATCCTCGCTCCCGTATGGTAAAAAAACAATTGCAACTTAGCATGCATCATATATCGATTTGCTATTATCTTGACAGAAATTCTGATTGCTAACATGAAAGAACTGCCGATACCGCAGGGGCGAATACGGTTGTGGGAATTATGTCTCAGAACAGATTGTTTCACAGATCGGATTGTCGGTTTCCAGCCGATAGCGGAAGCCTGACCGGTGTCCTGGAATCGTTCCTTTTCTTGCAGAAAATTCTCCGTGGGAACGGGTTTGTACCCAGGAAACATCGTCATTTACGCCGTTGATTCCGAACCGTATCGTCACTACACGGCGGGACACGCATTGCATGGGGAAGCAAATTGACCTTTGCTTCGATACGGTCCAGCTTGAGCAATATGTCATCAAAACGCATGAGGAGTGACTGTACGATGCCGCCAAGATGGTCTGGCGGTTTACTTGGTGCGGCGTCCTTCGAGGCGTCAGCCGTCGAGATCAGCGGAGGCGTGCGCATCACGCGGCGAAAGGGAGATTTGAACATACGGTAGTCGGCCAAGCCGCGTGAGGGTGATGTCAACATCGTGTCAGGCGCCTAGCTATTCGACCGACTATTTGACCCTCGCCGCCGGGAATGGATGCGATGTGCGCCCCCTGCCGGTAGGCTTGCCCCACCTCACGCCACCGCCGCCCTCGGACTCAATCCGTCGATGCACGGGTGACCGCCTCATGCGGTTGTGCTGTCAGCACGTGCACACCATTCTGCGCCTCTTTCCGCTTGGCCTGAACGATGCGGTACACGCTTGCGACCCCGATGTTCAACGCCTTGGCTACCTGCTCCTTGCTGCGGCCCGCTGCGAGCAGCGCGTGCACCTCTGCGGCCTTTGCGCGAGCCGTGGGCGCCGCGCCTTTGTAGGTCCGCTGTTCAAGTGGCAATGTCTTGTCCTTGGCCTTTGCCGCCTCGATACCGATACGCTGGCGCACCAGCATCTGGTCGCGTTCAAACTGTGCCACGCTGGCGAAGATATTCAGCATCAGCGTGCCCGTGGCCGTAGTCGTGTCGATGTTCATGTCGAGGATGCGGATCGACGCGCCGATTTCGGCCAGTTGCTTGGTGATGTTGACCATGTCGGCGATATTGCGGGCTGCGCGGTCGATCTTGGTGATCGTCACAACATCGCCGCGCTCCAGCTCCTTCATCATCGTCGCCCATTGGGCGCGCCCAGCCATGTCCGTGGCGCTAACCTGTTCCGAGACGATCTTATCGCACCCGGCACGCTTCAACTGCTCGACTTGGTCAGCAAGCCCGTACTGCTGGTCGAAGGTTGAGGTTCGGGCATATCCGTAGATGGTCATGTTCGCATTCCGTTTATTAATAGGATTAAGATGCATTGATAATGCTGACTATCGGACTCGTTTACAACCCTACTGATCGATTTATTTCACCGTTGCCTGCCGATCAGTGGGGCAAGCCCTTTGATAGGCTGGTGCCTGCTTAGAGATGAGCGCGACATATTGCCTCTTATGGCCAAACCCGGGTGCACCCACATACCGTCGTGCCGCGCTCTCGAAATGCTCAAAACGAAATAACGATAATCAGCGTGTCGATATCTGTAAGCACTATTTTTTAACACACCAGCACAGGTGGTCTAAAGCTGTTGCACGAGGGGCGTCTTCGACGTCATTGACTCGGAATCGAGCTTTTGTCGATGGCGAATGTATGAGAGGAACAACGCTATGTCAGAATTTGTTGATATGACATGAAAAAATTCTAAGTTTACTTGACAAAACGAGGTAATAATCAGACTATCATATTGTTATTAATTTTACATCTAAAATTAAATAAGGAGGTTGACGTGGCGACCGATAAAGATTTGATGCTTTCTCTCCTCGATAAAATTTACGCTGTCGTCGTTGGTACAGATGATATAAATGGAATCGATGCCAATCGGGGCGCAATTGCGTCATTCACGCTCCCAGGCATTCCGATAGAGAAAGAAGACCTCGACTTTAGTTTTATTGATCTAGCGAAGATGGATGTTGCTGCTGACTTTTCCAGTTTGGTAAATTCTGTCCCCCCTAATTCGGGGCGTTGGCAGCCTAGTAATAGAAAGGTTGAGAGCTATTACTCGAGGGTACTAAATGAGTCAATACGGCCGGTCGTTGAACTATCGGATGACGAAAAGAAAAGGCTCTTGGTTGCCCAGCAATCACTAACGCGACTGGTTGATGCTATCGATCTGACGACCGGAGGGACTAAGCAAGTTCCTGCGGACACGCCACTATATGAAGCCTATCAAGATCGCCAACAAGATTATCTTAACGCCTTGATGAGTTATAAGAGTTTGCAGGCGGATTTTCTTCAGCGCCCGACAGATCTAAGCGCTCAAGCAAAATGGTTTTCACAGGGACCTGTGCTAAAGAAACAGGTGGAAGCAAAATACAAGCGTTGGATCGCTGGTGGGAAAATACAAATTGAAGCTGCAATTAATACCATTGAAGAGCTTGGTAGGGGAACGGGCGAACGGTGGAGCCATATGCTGGAAATGCTTCGTGCTGGGGTTCAACAGACCTCGGAAGGTCAGGAGTTCTACTTCACAAAATATTTTCCGTCCGCATTTTGGGATGAAGCGCACGCAAGTTCCTGGACGAAGTTCAGCATGTCTCATGAGGAACTGCATACGGTGGATGAAAGCAGCACAACGAATTATGGTGGAGGAGGTGGGACATCGTTCGGTATGTGGAGCCTAAGCGCTAGCGCCTCTTACGCCGAACAAAAACAACATTTTAAGAGCGATGGACAATTGTCCACGTTTGACGTTGAGTTAATTCGCGTGCCTATCCGCAGGAGCTGGTGGGACCCAACTGTATTCTGGGATAGAGGATGGAAATTCGATCCCCAAATTTCCAATTTGGTTCTCAGTGAGGGAACTATGCCGCCTAAAGGCGAAATGGGGATGTATCCCACTGCCCTCATCGTTGCCAGAAATCTCAAAGTCGGGATAGATTTGACCAGCGAAGAAAATTCACATGTGGCAACTCAGATGTCTGCCAGTGGGAGTGTGGGTTGGGGGCCTTTTTCAGTTAAGGGCAACTACAGCAGGAGTACGGATAGAAAAACTCACGATTTCGTGCGCACCGCAGCGGGCATAGAGTGCGCAGGAATGCAAATAATCGGTTTTGTCTGTGAGCCATTGCCGAAATCCCCTAACCCGGATTTGACGCTGAACTGGAAAGCTTGACGATGAAACCACGTCTAATCTCCGCGATTTTAGTTGTTTTGTTTATTATTAATGGCTGTGCGCCAATAAGTGAATTTCGAGAATTACAAAAATCAACAACTAAAACCGATGAAGAACTGAACCGTGCCAAAGTTGAGCTGATAAAGGGGCAGGCGGATTTGCACGCAGATATGGTAAAATTGCAGCTAATTTTATCCGGCGCAGCTGGCACAAACGTAAGTATTCGGTCGGGTAACGAGCAGATACTATTTGGAAATCACTCGGGCAGCAACGCGACTATAACAGTAACGAGGCAGGATTCACCAAAGGAAAAGTCAGGTGAAACATATATCAGAATAGTACGATCTCAAAAACCCGGCGACTCAATGTCGCCTCGCCGCGAACCGAATGTTGGCGGGAGCTTGCCGGCTAATGAAGAGCATACGTTATGGCTTCAAATGTCGGGAGCGGGAGCGCAACGCAAGCTTAGAGTGCCTTGTGGATATCAACTGGAAGGGAGATCTATTGAAAGTTCGACCTTAAACGTGCTGATTCAGTACGACAAGAGCCAGTGCGCGCAGTGATCGATCTGAACACATTGAATCTTATCGCAAAGGTCTACAGCGTCCTCACAAGGACCTGCGGTCATATTTGATTTTATTATTTCAATGTGTTGCAGAATCGCATAATTGCATTCGCTAGCCTGACGCACCTCGGACGCTAGCCTCGCACTTCATCATGTCGGGTAAATGGTAACGCAGGGAAGCAGTACACAAACAGCTGTTATTGCGAATCGATTGTCGTGGTGCCGGCCATCGCGACTCTCCAAGCGCCGTGTCGAGCGCGCCAAGCACGAGTGGGGCAGATCCTTCATCGCACCACATGCCCCCCAAGAGCTTGTGCAGGGACCGGCAGTCGCTCCGACACTGCAGCGCCTCATGCGCATCGCATGAATTGGGCGGTCGCGTAAGCTAGCAATGCACAAACGTAGAAACACTCTTGGCTTGCAACTTTGCCAGGGCGATACCGATGGTAGTCGTGCACCCGGTCGAGCAGCCCCTATCGGATCGACCGCTCGCACTCACTACCCGCCATGTTCCAACCCCTGACGCACATGAGCTTTATGAATGCCCGTCAAGGGCACCAGTCGGGCGGCGAGGTGTCCGTATCGCGCGCGCCAGCACCAAGTAACCGGGCTGGTAACGCGTCGCCTGGAAGCCCGCCCATTCGCTTCGCAAGATTGAGCGGGACAAGCCGCGCGCGCTCTACCGCCGCCGCAGCGTGCTGCGCTTTAGCAGTTCGTGGCAGCGGCGGCTGTGCGAGCGATGACAGGTAAACGCTACGTACCTGTTACTGGCCATAGGCCGAATGCGGTTTGTATCACCGGGTGATGTGGCCGAGCCGCGTGCCTCGAGCCAGCCGCTCCTGGTCACACGTTCCAACCGCTGAGGCACTTCACTGCACTGCATCCCCGACAGCCCGTCCAGGCGCCCCGCCAAGCGCAGATAGCGCGTGCGCCAAGCACGAGGTAGCCAACCCGTATTCCGTCGCGTGGAGGGCCGCCCCATACGGTCTATGAGTTTGAACCGTGCCAATCGCGCACGCTCCACTGCGGATGGTGCATGGAAGCGTACGGCGAGGCTGATATGCAAGCTCGCCTTGGAAGCCCTTGTCGGGGATCGCGAAATTCGACACCCAGAGGCCAATCCCTCAGCGGCGAGTTGCGCCCAATCATTGATCAGGTCGTTGACCGTACCCAGATCGGCCCCGTATGGCACCGCTTCTTCGTTCCCGGTCAGACCATACAAGCGATTAGGAGCGTTTCAGCGTCGCGAACGCCAGGCAGTCATCTTGCCGCGCATCGCTTTGTTGTACTTGCTAACGGCGGGAGCGAGGCAGTGTCGGCCGATCAGGCCCACCTCATCAACTCCTCTGCATTGTTGTCCAAAGCCGCGTCGACGGTATTCCTAGCCAACCGCTAGGTCAAGCAACTCAGCTATCGCATGTGCCGCCTGCTAGACGCCGTTTCTGTGCCCCAAAGTGCCTTAAACCGCTTTCGTTTCGACTGACGTGTTTAGCGCCATTAGTCTATGGACCAGACGATGACAATTCGCGCAGAGGCACTGCAAATCCTCAAGCGTAGTCAAATGGCCGGCTTCCATTTCGCGCACTTGAACTTTCGCATGGTGTACCTCGATGCAAGATTCAGCATCTTCGGTTTTGTAATGTTCCACTGGGTCCATGTAGCATCGTTCACAGATGAGCTTCCCGTGAACGCGCCGATGCTGCGCCTTTTTCGCCTTTGCCAGACCAGCTGCGCGCTCTTTACGCCAATGCGGAACCATATGACCGCCGCCTTCTTGCCATTCCTCTTGGTCTTGCCGTGAAGGACTCTTGGCCTCGATAGCGTGGCCCTTCGGCACAACCAAGTAGTCGGCTTGCCGGAGCAGGCGGAAGCAGGTCGAATCCTCTCCGCCGGAGAAATGTTTTGGCCCGATATCTGGATCATCAAGCGCCAAGGATAAAGCCAGACCAAATACTGCTTTCGGCGGAAAACATCGATCGTCCGCGATAAGGTCGAAGTCAGTTGAAGGAGCAAAACGTTCGCTGGTATAGCCGTTCAAGAATCGCTGCACCGCAGCCCAAACAAACTCAGGTGTGGCTCGTGATAAGGTCTCTGCCGAAAGTCGTTGAAGATGCCGCTCGCCGCCCGGTAGTTCGGTTATCGATTTCGCCCATCGCGTGACCCAATTGCGAATGCGATACTCATGGGACCTAAGAGTGTCGCGCCAAGGCAGATGAGCAATGCCAGGCAGCTTTGCAACAGCGGACTGAACGCGGTCAAATTCATCAGGAGACCATGTACGGCCTTGCGCTGCTTGCTGAAGCTCGGGAATCGGGTAAGCCCAGGCGCGGCCCTCCTGGGACCAGGCTTTATCGAACGGAGTCACCGCTGCACATCCCAGCGGAGGTAAATCACAAAGATAGCAGGCGAAATCGATACGCGACTGGATGTTCCCATGGACTCGCCCATATTTTTGCAGCGTTCCGAGGCCAATCGCTGTAGCGGCATCGGCATTGGAAAACGGGGGGATTCGTCCACCGGCTTGAAAGGTTCTCTCTTTGAGCCAAGTGATCAATTTGGCTGTGCGCGTATTTACATCGCTATAAGTCGGCGCTGGAGGCCTGTCACTGATGTTCGCTAGGCCGAGCGTGCGACGCGCATACCAAGTGGCTCTGGGGGAGAACTCATCTGGATGTTCCAGAATGATGCTTTCATACGATAGATCCTCAAGATCCGCTTCCTCCAAAACTTGGTAGCCTTGGGTCGGCTTGCTCTTCGAGACAGAAACTTCAGCAGCGTCGATTAAACCGCGCGAACGGATTTGAGGTAATGTGCGATTTGGCGTTTTCCCCTGCCGCTTCATTACGGCTGCATACTCCCCGATCGCAAATACGATTGCGCGCTCCGCTGGCGTAAGCTCGTTCAGGACTACACCTGTCTCCCGGATAATGTAATCCACTCCCAAGCTTGTAAATTGTACTTTGATCGCATCGACGACGTCAGGTGTCATCTTTCCCTTTGCCCTTATGTTATTTTCCAGTTGCTCGAGGTCCTTCCAAGAGCGAACAGTACTTATTGTTTTGTTGAGTCTGACATCCACAGGTTGCCTTTTGCGCTATTTGGTAGACTACAGAATACTCGCAATTCCACTAGGCAAGAATCTTTTAATGCTGCGGCTGAACTATACTCAAGACTGTCGACCTGGAAATGCCATACTGCCGCGCCAAGGCGCTAACGCTCTGCTTCGCCGCATACCCCTCAGCCATCGCTACGCGCTGCTCAGGCGTCGTTTTCGCAGGCCTGCCCAGCGTCTTCCTTCAGCCTTAGCCCTGGCAAGCCCGGCCTGAGTGCGCTCGACAATCAGGTCGCGCTCCATCTCTGCTACGGCGGCTAACATTGCCAGCATCAGCTTGCCGGCCGGCGAAGTCAGGTCGAGCTTCCCGAGCTGGAGCACCGTAACCTCGACATGCAGTGCCGCCAATGACTTGATCGTCGCCAGCACGTCAGGAGCATCGCGGCCGAGGCGATCAAGCTTCGAGACCACTAGCGTATCCGCCACCCTGAACTTACTAAGCATCTTGCCGAACTCTTTGCGCTGCGCTGCATGAGGGTAAGTAAAATGCAAGGTATACACTTGGCCGACAGCCAAGATAGACTGACGGCAATGACTAAACTCACGGAAAGTTGCAAAATGACAATTACTGAAGAACAGGTGCAACTAGGCGCGGCAGCGGAAGCAGCGGGTCGGCCGGCGTTAATAGAAAGGTTTGAGATCGAAGAGTTGTATGGTTATCGCACTCTCACGCTTAGCTCTACTTACGCGGCAACCGTTCTAATCGCGAAAAACGGCTCAGGAAAAACTACGTTGCTGGCTGCGTTGAATGCATTTTTGCGGAGAGAGTTTCACCGACTGACAGACATTCAATTTTCAAAGATAACGTGCAAATTGCGCGGTCTGAATGAGATTTTAGAGCTGGATAAGGAAGCGTTAACCCCACTTTCTCAGGTTGACCCTAATTCCGAATTAAGCGCATTTGCCCAAAGATTTGGTATTGATCCCGTCGATTTTTCGGATTATCTCTTGGGCGACTATGAAAAAGTTCGCAATCAAATAGTTATAGAGCCTTCGTCGTCCGATATTTTCTATACAGTTTATCAAAAAATGTCTTACAACAGGATGGAGGCCCGGAAAATTTGTGACCGTTTGCTGGCCTCGAGGCGCAAAGACCTTCCTTTTTTGTCGAATTTATCTGATAAGATATCAATCGCGCTGAATAACGTTGAGATTGTTTATCTGCCCACCTATCGTCGTATTGAGTTATCGATTTCCAATAAAGAATCTCGCCCGCGCGATCCTTCCCGTAAAGAGGCAAGTATCCAATCTAAGCTAGGGCTTCCAAGACGCGCACTATTTAGCAGTGATATATATTTTGGTCTCGGCGATATTACTAGTAGACTTGCAGAGCTGAACAATAAGGTACAGTCGGCTTCCAACATTGGTTACCGTGAGATAAGTGCAAATATAATAAGTGAGCTGGTCGACGGCACTTTTGAACGTGAAGACCTTCGTGAGTCGCAACGTCCTGATAAAGAGTCTTTGAACGTTTTCTTTTCGCGTCTAAGAGATAAAGAAAATCGCCGTTATTCTCATTACGACGACGTCATCATTCCAGATATCGACAAAATTTACAATGATGGCGGCAGCTCAGAGGAGGTTAATAAATTCCTACAATACTTTTTAGGTAAGCTCAATAAAGTGGTCGACGCGACACGCGATACCGAAAAGATGGTTGAGGAATTTGTCAGCAACTGCAATTCCTATCTACAGGAGGACGACGGTCAATTGCTCGAGAACAGTTTGCACGGGCCATCGTCTATTCCCGATTCTAAATATCTTCATCTTGACAAGAGGACGCTACAAGTTCGCGTCCGCAGCTTAATTAGAAATCGAGACGTTTCTGTTGACGCGCTCTCTTCGGGTGAGAAACAAATGATTTCTCTTTTCGCCCGCCTATACCTCTACGAAGGTGAAAAAATTGTTTTAATAGACGAGCCGGAGCTTTCGTTGTCGCTAGAATGGCAGCGTCGAATTTTAAAAGACATATTAGTTGCTCCCTCCTGTTCTCAGCTTATTGCGATTACACATTCACCATTTGTTTTCGATAACGAATTGGAGCCGTACGCTAAATCGATAGAAATAGCGTTTAAGTCTAGTCCTGAATCGAATGACGAAGAGTACAATGATGAGTGACGTTTACCTTCATAATATGATACAGGCTAAGGAAAGCAGAGCAGTTCTTAAGATGAGCTTGGCTAAACTGCGTGCCTCCGTTAAAGATAAGTTGATATTGGCATTTGAAGGAAGGGAAGATAAATGGATTTATTCGCAATGGATTAATAGGATTGATCCTGGGTTTAAGTACGAGCCGTTTCCGTGCGGCGGGAAGAAGAAAGTCCTAGAGCTAAAAAGAGCGGTTGATGCAGATCGAAACAATTTATCAAAAGGGATTCTGTTTGCTGTGGACAGGGATTTCGATGAATTGCAGGGGAATGCGCGGTGTGAAAGAATTTTTATGACGGATGCATATTCTGTGGAAAATTATCTAGTCGAAACTGAAGTTTTGCAAGAGTTATTGAAGAACGACTTGGAATGCCATGCGCAGCCGGAACTGCGACAAGCTTTGGAAACGGAATTTAACCGTCTCTATATGGAATTTCTTACTTGTATGCGTGATGTAAATATGCGGATATTTATGGCAAGAAAACTGGACATTCAGGTTGTCGGCGGCATCTCAAAAAAAATGTCTGATTTCATCACGGTGACGCTTGACAGCGTTTCGTTGACCGGATTGCGGTGCGCCGAATTTATCCCGCTAGAGAGAGAGCCTAAGGAAGAGGAAATTGACAAATTGCAAGGGGAATTTGACGGTTTGGATGCTAAACTTAGGCATCGGGGAAAATTTGCGATGGCTTTTATGATGAAGTGGATTGAGTTATTAGCCGCTGATCGAAAATCTGAGCAATCTAAATGGTTTGCTCACCTCGGAAAAAATATAAGAGTGAACACGCAAGCCATTACGTGTGGAATGATGGCGACTAAGTCACCCCTTCCGCCGGGACTGCCAGAATTCATCAGAAAAGTGGCGTGACGATTCATATTTCCACTAGGAATCGTTTGGTCCCGGAGACATCGGCGCGCGCCGGCTGTACACGGTGATTCCAATAACCACGGCAAAGTCTGCGGCCAAATAGTAGAGCGCCTTGAATTCCAGTCCTGCACTTGGAGATGATTGCGGATGGGCATAGTAGATCTTCGCGTGCCGAAGGTAACGTGTTGTCAGCGATACGTCAGCCCGGCGCGGTGCTTCCCAACATCGTTGCTGTTGACCCGGCCTAGCAGCATGATCGGGTTAGCCCCACGCGCTCTACATAGGCTCCGCTCCCGCTTCTGACGAACATGACTATGACGCATGGGCGTCGAGGCCGCAGCAGTGCCCGCTGGGCTACCTAATCGGTGGCCAGGCCGAGGTAGCCGTTGTGCATCGACGATCACTCGCGTTAGTGATGCCGTCAGTAATCTTGACCAGCATCAGCCCGCTCGCTCAATATGGCTAGACTCCAGCCACCGACCCATTTCGCCATGGTGGACCGCCGTCAGAACACCCAAGCGGCGCGCCACGCGCTTCTAGCGTGCTTGCCAAGCCAACGGTATAGCGCCGCCAGTAATTTCTCCCATGCGGTCTAAAAGCTTGAGCCGAGCAAGGCGCGCGCTCTCCTCTGCGGCGCCATGCATGCAGCGCATGCCCTTGGCTGCAAGCTTGCGACGGGCAAACACCCACACCAGTGCGGCGAGTACGGCGCAGTGCGATTTCTATGGCAATCGTATCGGGTGATGCGGTCGATCCGCGTGCGCCGAGCCAGCCGCATCGCTCAAGACCGGTCACGGTTCAACCAATGGCGCATTTGATCGTGATGCAGGCTCGTCAGGGTCGATAAGCGGCCCGCCAGGCGCCGGTATCGGACGCGCCAACCCTTGGGTAGCCGCTCGGGTATTGCGTTTCCTGGAAGTCCGCCCATACGGTCTACAAGCTTTAGCCGAGCAAGTCGGGCGCGGTCCGCCGCTGACGACGCGAGCGTGCTCCGATACCGAAGCGCATGACAATGCCGGCAAGCCAGCTCGCCGCCACGGAAGTAAAGCGATTGAAAATTCCCCTCATGCGCGCGAGGGCACTTGAGGAGCGGGCGTACCCGGTCATTCAGACAGGGAACGGCCACGATATCCGCCATCCACACCCGGCCGCCCAGATGGACCGCCAGGCGCGTTTCGGTCAGCGCCACGACGGTGCGCACCTCGCCGTCGTCCAATGTCACCAGGGAGCTGCTAGACGCCTTTGCGGCGCGCAGGATCTTGGCCAAGTTGATCTCGAATGCGGCCTCAAGGACCGGTACTCGGGGTGCTTTGGGTTTCTTCATCTTCACCACCAAAATAAAAAGCGAACCGGGCACCTTCATGCGCGGTTCGCGGGTTGAGCAAGGTCCTGCGACGACTAGGCGGCAGGCATCGCCGGCTTCGGGCACGCCTTGCTGTGGTAGGCGCCTACGCGGAAGTGGAGGCGTTCGTTCAGATCACCGAGTTGAGCTTCTACACGCGCTACCAGCGCAGCCTTCACAGCAGAGCGCTCGTTGGCAGGCTCAGCAGCCAGATAGTCGAGGCCGACCGCGACGGCCTCGGTGAGTTCATCATCTACCAGCTCGCTGACATCCTCGAAAGACAAATTCATGAAGTAGCGATCTTCACGCAGGCGATCAACGCCGATGCCTTCAAACAGGTCACGTACCAGCTTGATGCCGATGTCGGTTGGGATGGCGCGGACGCCGTCGGCGGATACTTCGATTTGTGCGCTCTGTGGCGCAGGTTTCGTACAAATGGCCATACATTCTCCGTAAGGATAATTTTGAATCGGTTTTGATCTCTATTCTGGCCGGCCACCAGCAATTCGACCGTCAGATTTTCGTTGTTGCAGGGCTTGCGGGGATGTGCGGGGATCATTTCCACCACTGGCGGATGTATCACCATATCAATAAAATAATAAAATCAAAGTTCATTCGGGGTTAAAAGGTCCCTGCACATCCCCGCATCCGGGGCGTTGTCGAGGTGGTTAGTTCATGGTCACCTCCCAGGTGGCCGTTTTCTGGCGATCCAACGGGCCTCGCTTGATACGCATGCCGTTCATGATGCGCCCTTCACGCTTTTGGAAGAACTGCCCCAACTTTCGGGTGCTTATGTCGCCACGGTCGCCGGCGATATCGAGCAGGATGTCACGGCTTCCTCCCTGCGCTTTCCCTGAACGCTTGACCAGATCAGCAACGGTAAAGCGGGTGCCGGTGCCGAAGGCGCTCTTCACGATCTCCAGCACGCCCATCAACTGCGCGGCATCGGGGTCGTTCTGACCGTCACGAATCAGCGCCGCTTTGGGGTCGACGAAGCCATCCAGGACGCCTTGGTGCACCAGCCAGACAATGGCCGAGCGGACCAACTTGTTCCAGTCATCCATCGACGCCAGGCCATCGCAAACACGCGGTAATCCTGCGCAGGCATAACCTTGAATCAGAGTCAGCGCGGCGGCGATCAACTTGAGGCGATGCTTGAGGCAGTAGCCCAAGGGTTCAAGTTGAAATTCGCGCGCGGACACCGTCGACGCTTCCATTTTCGCGTCCAACCGACAGATGAAGAAGCGCCGGTTCAGGTCGCCCACGAATTGCAACCCGTTACCCGTGGCGAGAACCAGCATACGGTGTTCCGCCTCAGCCTCGCGGGACTCGCCGAGCACGCGGCTTTTGATTGATGGCGCTGTCGTGACGGCACACAGTGATGCTGATTCGATAGCGTGCTCGGCATTGTCGAACAGCATCGTGCCGGAGCCACCCATTGCGGCACTGAACAGGCTCTTGGACCACTCAGCTTCGTCTGGGCATGGCGGGCTGACTGCGGGAGCTACACCGTCATACAGCGCGCCGATGCACTGCGCAAGCAGCGTTTTGCCAGTACCTGCTGCTGTCGCGCTGAAACCGAATCCGGGCGCGGTACGCAAGCAGCTCCGCACGGCCGATGTCAGCACGGCGGCCAGTGCGACGGACATGTCGGCGGTAGACGCATATGGAAACTGGCTGAACGGCACCCACAGCTCAGCAAATGCTGCTTTGAGTTGCATGTGAGTCGGAGACGAGGGCACAGCCGGCCAGTTTCCGTCCTGGTCATTGGTAAGCAGCAGGGCCGTCTTCTCGTCGTAGCCGGGCACCACGATCAGGCGGCCATCGCAATCCATCGTCGGTGCGTTGCGCACAGCAGTGAGTTTGTTCATGCGCAGGTTTGCGGCATCGGTCAACAAGCCTTGGATGACCGCTGCTGGGCAAGCGACAGCGACCAGCTCACTCTTACGGTTGTCCCAGCCCTCGAAGCGGCACAGGCGCTGAATCTGTACGGCCAACCATTGCGGCTTGGCAGGGATGATTTTGCCGTCACCATTCACGTAAACCATTGCGCCAGCGCGCTCGTAAATCTGGCTTGATTTTTTGAGGATGACGGCGGTCTGATCCACCATCCGTGGCAGTTCCGCATTGTTCACCCCCACGACTGATGGCGCACGGTCCAGGTCGTACCGCACGCCGTGGTGGGCGTGCGAGTAGATGTATGGACGGCCGCCGCTGTGCAAGTTCGCAACTGCGACGCGCAGATCATAGTCAGGCTCCAGCGGATCTGCGAAACGGGTGCTGTGGTACTTTTCCGGCTTGTCCATCACCATACCCACCGTAACCGCCTTGCCGTCTTGCGTAGTCAACAGCCAGTCGCCCATCAGCACGCGCTGGTTGACCGCGCGCTCGATCATTGCGCCAATTGCTTTGTCGTCCGACTCGATGCCCAGTTGCTTCAAGCGAACGGGCATTTTCGATTTTTCCTCTTCGATGTACTGGCTCTTCACTGCGAGTACTTCGGGCTGGATGGCCTTGCGTGCGCCATCCTTGATTTTCTTCAGCTCGACTGCTTCAGATGCGGACAGGTCCTCGCAGTCAGCAACCTGTAACATGCATCCGTCGATGACCATACTGTCGTATTGCGTACGGGTGACGCCCGCGCCCAGAACCGGAGCCGCAGCGAAGTCCATCCCTTCTGGGCGCCATACTGCGGTGTCAATGGGGCCTCGCTCCAGCAACTGGCCCGACTTACTGATGGTGTAGTAGCCGAATCCTCCCAGCCACAAGCGGTCGAACAGCACCTGACCGATGCGTGGAATTTGGCTCGCGTCGCTCACTTGAATGTACAAGCGCTGCCCGCGAATTTCCGCCCCATCCACACCGGACGAAGAGCTTGGGCGCCATAGCATACCCACGCCTTTCAGCGCAGGGCACGCCTTGTGCAGCATGGCGATCAGCTCGTACTGCGAGACCGCCGGCGCATTCTTCGGTGGGTCGTAATCCAACATCAAGATGCCCGGTCCGGTGCTGAACGCGAAGTAGTCACGTGTGCGGAACACGGTATCCGGTGGTGGCGTGATGGAGCTTTGAACGGTTACGTTGCCCGCATCCAGCTCTGGCCGGCCGTACGTCACTGCTTGGTTCGGTTTCAGGCCGCTAAGCAAGATGTCGAGCGCTTTCAGGGTAGCGACGATGAACACGTTAAAGAAACCTTCTTTGAGGAAGGCGGCGGATTTTTTTTCGATCTTGCCGTTCGGCTTCGAGAAGGTCTTGGTCAGGTTGCCAACGCTGTTGGTCAGAACGGTCACGGCGGCGCCGATATTCGGCTGGTTATCGTCAGAGGCGACGATTGGTTGATTAGTACTCATTAATTCTCCGAGAATGACGTGGACCTCCCAGCCCACGTCGGTTGAGGTCTAGGCGGAAGCGTTCAGCTTGGCGACACGGATTTTTTCCAGGTCGGCCAGGCGGTACGGGCGCCGCATCAGTGCGTTACGTGGGAGTTCGGCATGGATCTCTATGCGGCTCATATCGACGAATGCTGCTGCGACTTCTTCCTCTACCATGACAACTTCGTCGAGCGCGGTATCAGCGACGCTTGCTACTGCGCGAATATCGTCAGAGACGAGACCGGTATAGATCTGGCCGCGATTTTCCGCGATCATGTGCAGCTCTTTAAGCGAGTAGCAGTGTGCACCAGCGTAGCTTTTCCCGAAGATCGACCAGCATTGCTGCCAGTTGGTGAGGTTCTTTTCGGACACGCCCAGGAACGCCGCAGCAATCGCTGCTGGGATGATTTGCATGTAGCGCAGAACCTCACGCTTGAATTCCAGCGGCGCGCTGCGGAGCGTATCAATAGCCGAGTCATCCTCCGCAATCAGTTGTGTCGCAACGTCTGCCACGTGATCTTTAAGGGCGTGCAGGCGACCCGAGCGCACGGGCGCAACGCACATGCCAAACGCTTGCATGCTCATGGTGAAAGCTCGACGCTCCAGCCATTCTTTCAACTGGACTGGATATTTCTTGTCGCACGCTGCCTCAGCGTGCTTAGTTACAGGGAAACCAGCTGTAACGGCTGGGACAGATGCGATGTTACTAATGTTCATGAGTGATCTATTCTGCCTAATTTAGGCGTAAAAGTACCCCTCGCAACGGGGCGATAATTTCTAAATGCGAAGATTGGGCTTGTGCCCGGATTGCTTGTTACGGCGGCTGGGTAGGTCGGTAGGTAATTGGGTAGGTCATGAGTATCGGCCCGCGCTTGTGATTACGCGGTCGTGACCGAGCTGGCCGCGATGAACTGCTCGACGTCTGACAGACGCCACGCGGTGACGCCTGCGCTGAGTTTGAACGGCTGCGGGAACTTGCCGTCGCGGACCCAGCGCCAGACGGTCGCAGGACTGACCGGCAGGATGCCGGCCTTGGTGGGGGTCGTCGCGATGTCTGCGATGCGGATGATACGGGTGGTCATTGGTTTCCTTCACATGATCCGCTATGAAGCGGTGAGGAATCCATTACACCAGTTGCGGCTGTGGTGGTCACGGCCAAACTCTGTCAGCTTTTGGCCTTGACCACGCGTCGAATTGTGCGCTCCCCCATTGGGTAGCGTTGCGCCCCTGCTTCAACAGCTTTCTCATACGTATCACCCGCAGCGCGTCGTTCACGTACGAATGCGCGGATCAGGATGGCGTTCGTATCGATTTCCGAGAAATGCAAAGTGCCGTGGTCTCTTATGCGGGCCAAGTCGGCGAGCAAGTAGTCGACAACTTGGTCAGCATACAGCGTGACCTGCTCTTCTTCAGGATCATCAGGATTGGGGCAATAACGTCTATCGGGGCTGCTAAGCGCAG
Organism: Burkholderia sp. LMU1-1-1.1; assembly: GCF_040675865.1. Lineage (NCBI taxonomy): Bacteria > Pseudomonadati > Pseudomonadota > Betaproteobacteria > Burkholderiales > Burkholderiaceae > Burkholderia > Burkholderia sp. LMU1-1-1.1. The sequence continues at coordinate 178,734 of NZ_JBEGHG010000078.1, forward strand.
CTGTGTAGGTATCCAAGAGCGTCGACGCCAGACCCCGCTCATAATCCGAAATGTATCGTCCACTCGGGCGCTCCCGCGCCAAGACGCCTCTGTTCTTTTTTGTATTTTCGCTCATCTTGGCTCCCGCTATGCAATCATTTTGATAACGTCAGCACCGGCGCGCAGTCCATCAAGATAATCTGCCCAGCGCTGCATCATCAACCGACGGGCGGGGAGGTGCGCGGTGCGGTTGTACGCCCGGCCGTTGACGTCTTTCACAGCGTGCGCGAGCTGGTGTTCAATCAAGTCCACGCGCTCCTCCAGCACCTCGTCGAGGATTGTACGAGCAGTGGCTCGAAAGCCGTGCGCCGTCATGACCTCTTTTGCGTACCCCAAGCCGCGTAGACAGGCATTGATGGTGTTTTCGCTCATGCAGCGGTCTTCAGTGCGAATGCTCGGGAAAACGTACCGGCCGTGCCCGGTCATCGTATTTAGGCGCGTCAAAATCGCAACGGCTTGGGTTGCCAACGGGACAATATGGTCATTCTTCATCTTCATTTTGGCTCCGGGGATGCGCCACTCGCCAGCTGCGAGGTCAATTTCACGCCATTCAGCGCTGCGCAATTCGCCGGGGCGGACGAAGAGGAGGGGCGACAACTTCAGCGCGGCCGCAGCATATTGGTGACCGGAATACCCATGAATAGCGCGCATGAGCAAGGCAACCTCACCAGGATCGGTGATTGCGGCGTAGTGGTTTGGCGGAACGGGTGAAAGTGCGCCACGGAGGTCCTGAGTCACATCGCGTTCGGCCAGCCCCAAAGCGACGGCGTAGCGGAAAACTTGGCCACACAACTGTTTTACCCGGTGCGCGGATTCGATAGCGCCCCGGGCCTCCAGGCGCTGGACTGCCAGCAGTACATCACGCGGCTTGATCTGCGAAACGGCCAAGCTGCCAATGTGTGGGAAGATATTGCGGGTCAGCCAGCTTTCTACCTTAATCTGCGTCGTTTCCGCCCGGAGTACCTTGGTCTTGATCAGCCATTCCCGCGCGATCGATTCAAACGTCTGTTGTTCAAGCAGAATTTGCTCCTGCTTTTTGGCGCGTTTTGCACTCGATGGATCGACACCATCGGCCAGCAGTGCCCGAGCGTCTTGAAGGCGCTGACGGGCCTTCGCCAAGGTCACCTCCGGGTAAGTGCCGAACGCAGCAGTTTTCCGGCTACCGTTGAAACGGTAATCGAAGCGCCAGTATTTGCCAGCAGATTTGACGAGCAAGTACATGCCGTCACCATCTTGATACTTCTTATTGCTGTTACCAATAGGTTTAACTTGGCGAACGAAGGTATCGGTCAAAGCCATAAATCTTATCCTTTTTAGAAGCTCTAGGGAGCCTACGGACGTACCAGTCGGAGTGACGGTACTTAATCCGTAGTCCTGAGAGGTACCGCCAGAGGTACCGCCCAAGTGTTGAGCTGGGATAAGATTTCATGAGACGCCACGACATAACAAAAAACCCGCTCTGCCTAGGAGGCATGCGGGTTTCGAGAGTGTGTGAGGCGATTTGATTCATATTGACATATGTATAGTGGTGCCGGGAGCCGGAATCGAACCGGCACGCCTTGCGGCGCGGGATTTTGAGTCCCGTGCGTCTACCTATTCCGCCATCCCGGCAACGCGACCCGCATTATCACTGATTTGCCCCGCAGCCGCAAGCCTTGATCCGCACTATTTGGTTTTTAAGCAAGTGACCTATCATCCCGGGCAGCCCACACCCCCGTTCGACGCAGATCAAACGGCGCCGTTTTCTTCGGATGAGTCCGTTTTTCCAGGCGTCACAATGGATGCATGAACGACCGACATATTCCCGTAAACCGTATAAACTTCAATCATGCACCGCAAGGGGCGGAGGGCGCGATGGAATTGTCGCAGAAAGTGGATATGCTGGCGGCGCGGGTCGATGCGCTGGCCGAGTTGGTCAAAGCGGCCCATGGCGAGCAGTTGGAAACGCATGGCGCACAGCTGGCGGAGCACGGCGAGCGCCTGGATGCGCTTGAGCGCAGACTGGGCAACCACGGGGAACAGTTGGCCGCTTTGCGCAGGGAAGTGGCCGCCTTGCGCAAGGAAGTGGCGGCGTTGACCTTTAAAGTGGCGGTGCTGGAGGAGCGGCTGAATGCGTTGGTGGCACGGGTTCAAACGCTCGAGCATGAGCTTTCCCTACTGCGTGCGGAGTTAACGGCGCTGTCCGTCATGGTCGGGCATTTGTCCGCCAGCGTCGATAGGGCTGAGCGGCGCGTGGGCCGGGTCGAGTTCGCGATGTGGCTGCTCGCGGCAGCCAACATCTCGCAGATGATCTTCGTCGTCAGCCGCTAACCGTTATGCGGCCTTCAACAAACGCTGTTGATGCTGCTGCTCCAGCAGCGCGAAGATGGCGTCCTTCGACAGCACATACTGGTCCATCAGTACATCCTTGAGTTCGCTGATCTGCTCGCGGTAGTCGTTGATCGATTGCAAGGTGTACGTGTAGAGCTCGTCCGCCTTGGCCTGAACCTGGTCGAGGTCGTTTTCCTTGTTCTTGAATTGCGAGTAGTCCAGCTTGGAGCGCGAGTACATCGACAGCTTGTTGACCATCATGTCGAGCATCGAGGTGGCCTTCTGGATGTCGTTCTGGCTGCCGACCGAGATGCCGCGCGCGCCATAAAACAACTCCTCCGCCGCCACGCCGCCGTACAGCTGGATCACGTCGCGCTCGAGCTCCTCGAGCGTGCGGAGCGCGACGTCGTCCGACGCCGACAGCACATAGCCGAGCGCGCCGAGCTTGGACACCGACTCGGTGCTGATCTTGAGCAGCGGCGAGCGTTCCTTCACCTCGGCCAGCGGCAGGCCCTCGCGCAGCCACGGATCGATCTGCATGAAGAAGTGGCCCAGCTCGTGCAGCGCGACCCGTTCGCGCTGGCGGGTCTTCTCGGCCGTGGTGGCGCGGTCGGTCAGGCCGATGGTGGCGCGCTCGAAGGCGCGGAACATCAGGTCGGTGTTGATGATGGTCTTTTCCTGGATGGCGATCATGCTGGCGCGCTCGACCACCGTCTGCAACAGCGCCGGGCTGAGGTTGGCGGTGATCTCGGCCACGTGGTCGAGGTTGAGCGCGTCCCAGTCGACGCAGCCCTCCGCTTTGCGCGACAGGAAGGAGCGCAGCAGTTCGCTACGCTCGCCCTTGTTGGGCAGGCGGAAGTTGATCTTGACGGAGAAGCGGCGCAGCATCGCCTCGTCCATCTGCGAGGAGGCGTCGTCGAAGTTGGAGGCCACCACCCAGATGACGCCGGCGCCCTGGTCGCTGCGCACGCCGTCGAGCAGGCCCAGCAGCGTGTTGGCGGTGTCGTCTTCCCATTTCTTTTCGCCGCGCCCGCGCGGCATGAACAAGCCCTGCGCCTCGTCAAGGAAGATGATGCAGCTGCCGCGCGCGCAGGCCTTGCGGTGCAGCGCGTGCAGCGCCTTGGAGCCGCCGCCGATGTAGCCCGATTCGAGCGCCGAGGCCGACGCCTGGATCAGCGGCACGTTGAGGCGCTTGGCCAGGTAGCCGGCCAGCTTGGTCTTGCCGGTGCCGGCCGGGCCGGTGAGCATGACGTTGAACGGCTTGTCGATGTCGTGCTCGCGGTACACCGCGCGGTTGCGGATCATGTCCTCCAGGTGCAGCACTTCCTGTTTGATATCTTCCATGCCGATCAGGTCGTCCATATTGCCCTTGAGCTGCTCGGGATTGAGCACGGTGGCGCTGACGCCGGTGCCGGGGATGCCATGGCGCAGCAGGAACAGCACCAGGCCGATCAGCAGGATATCGACCGCGTGGCGGCGCAGGAAGCCGCCGGCGCGCGCCAGCTTGCTGTCGTCCTCGTCGACCAGCACCGCCTTGTGCGACGCCAGGTAGTCCTCGCGCGCGATGGAATAGGGAATGTTATTGCGCAGCAGGACTTCGCGCTCCAGGCTCAGGTGCGAGGTGCTCGGCACCTTGATCACGCGCAGCATCGGGTCGCCCTTGAGCTTGAAGATATAGCGCGGTGCCTCCGACAGCGGCGCGGCCACCATCAGGTATTCCAGCTTCTCGCGCTGCGCCGCCAGCGCGGTGATCTGCGAAATGTCCTGCGAACGCATGATCGGGCCGGTGTCCTGCGGCACGTCGCTGCGCCAGCTGAACAGCGCGGCGGCGGCGACCGCCAGCAGCAGCAACGCGGCGCGGACGTAATTGTTGCGGAGTGCGGATTGAAGTTTGTGAAGAGTAAACATGTGCTATCCAACCTGGAGTGGGCAGCTGAGTGTCGGGCTGGTGCGCGGGAGTGGGGCGCAGCAGCCGAGGCCGCCGTTGCCGGTGCGCGGTGTGGCGCAGCCGGGTGTTGCTAAGGGTTATCGTGGGCCGAATCTTGTGAAACTAACATGCCGTGCGGCAACTCGTCCTATGCGAACTATAGCGGTCCTTTTTCGTTTTGTCTCGCGTTTGCTCAACAAATAAGCGTCTCGCGCAACAGCCGGCGGCGCGCGCGGCCGCCGGTGCGGGGCGGCCCCGGGCGCATTCCGTTCGTCGCGTTTTTTTGCTTTTGAAGACCGTCGTTTTACAGCTCGTCGCAAACGCCGGATATCGGCGGCGGCTTTTGTTAATGTGATCACGTCAGCCGCTGAACAGCACATTCCAGCGGTGATCCCCGAGCAGTTTATTGAACCGACAACCTTACGGAGCACACCATGAAAAAGACCCTGTTCAGCATCGCCGCCGCCGCCCTCGTCCTCACCTCGATGTCCGCCGCCCGCGCCGACGACAGCAGCGTGCAGATCAAGGCCAAGCCGGCCCGCTACTACGTGACGCCGGGCGAGTTCGCCGATTTCAAAAACGCCTACCAGTTGACCAATGGCCAGGTCCTGCGGTTCACGCAGAGCGGCAACCATTACTACACGCAGATCGACAAGGGCCAGCGCGTGCGCATCTTCGCCGCCTCGCCGACCGAGTTCGTCACCGAGGAGGGCACCCGCATCGTCTTTAGCGACGAGGCGCAAACGGTCGGCATCAGCAACTTTGAAAAGCTGCCGATGGCCGCCAAGCTGCCCGCCAACACGATGATGATGGCGCGCCGCTGATGCGGCCTCGCGCGGGGCGGGCGGCGGCGTAGCGGCCGCCGGCGCGCCACGCTTTTCTCTTTTAGTCGACCCGGCGGTACAGGCGGAAGCGCTCGGAGCGGTCTGCCGGGCGGCGACCTTCCCAGATCAATACCCACTGTTTGCCGCGATGCTGCGGCTGGATCTCGCGGTTGTCGCGCACCTTGGTGCTGTCCTGCAGCAACAACAGGTTGCAGCGCCCGCCCTCGACACCGGTGAACGGCAGTTGCGCGTAATACGCGAACGAGGCGCGTTGCGCCGGTCCCACATTCGTTTCGATGCAATCGGCCTTCGACGGAATCTTCTCGGCGATCTGGCGCGCCACGCTGGCGTAGCTCTTGCTGTAGTTGACGTCCGGCAGGAACAATGTCATCAGCAGGATCCAGATCAGGATCACGCCGCCGGACGACAGCACCACGGCGCGCCATAGCACGGTCGGACGGCGCGACACGCGCCAGTGCACCAGCACGAACCAGCCGGCGGTGGCCAGCAGCGCCACCGGCACGGCCACCAAGCCCACCTCCGGCGTGAACCCCGGCACCAGTTTCAACGCGTTCTTGGCGAACTGCGCCGGCCAGCCGGTCAGCTTGGCGATCCAGAACAGCCAGATGACGGCCCCGCACAAGGTCAGCGCCATGACCGAGAACCAGTCGATGGCGTTGATGGCGCCGCGCTTCATCGTCAGCAGGCCGAAGGCGGCCATGACGGCCAGCGGCGGCAGCAGCACCAGCAACTGGCCCTGCTCGGGCACCTCGGTGGACAAGCTCAGCAGCGTACCCATGGTGACGAAGGCCAGCGGCACGACGATGTGCAGCGCCAAGCGCTGGCGGCGCCAGGCCCAGACGGCCCAGCCGGCGAACGGCCAGGCCGGCCAGAAGAACCAGACCCCGACCCGGAAGAAGTATTTGAAGGCGGCGATGGTGGGCAGCGCGACCTGGTTCAGGTTCCAGCCCATCCACGCCTGCAGCGGCTGCTGGTCGTAGGGCCGCAGCGCCTCGGCCGGCACCAGCCACACGGCGGCCACGGCGGCCGCCACCAGCAGCGCCAGGCCGAGGTCGCGCAGCGCGCGTAGGACCGGCTGGGCCAGCAGGCGGGTGCAGGCGAACACCGCCAGCATGAGGAACACCGGCGTGACCCAGCCGCGCGTCAGGGTCAGCAGGCCGATCGCCAGGCCGCTGAGGGCGGCATTGCGCAGCGACGGCGCCTCGACGTAGCGCACGGTGCGGTACAGCATGAACGCCGTCAGCGACACCTGCAGCGCCTCGGAGGTGGTTTCGTGGCTGTGCAGCAGCAAGCCCAGGCAGCCGAGGTAGATCAGGACGGCGGCGTCGGCCAGCGTGCGGCCGAAGTCGTCCGGCTCGGGCTGGCCGCCGAAGGCCAGGCGCAGCGGTTGGGCGTCCTGGCGGCGGCCCAGGTTGAAGGTGGCGAACCACAGCGACGACACGCCGATCAGGAAGATGGCGACGGTGCCGACGCGGGCGGCCATGACGTCGCCCAGCAGCCAGCCGAACAGCTTGATGCCGAGCGCGCCGATCCAGAACGCCAGCGGGCCCTCGTCGGGCATCGACAGGCCGGCGATGTTGGGCCACAGCCAGTCCTGCCAGGTGCCGTGCGCCATCGTCCACATGATGCCGAAGCTGGCGGCATCGTCGTTCTTCCACGGGTCGCGGCCGATCAGGCCGGGCAGGATGTAGAGCAGGCCCAGGGCGAACAGGGCCCAGCGTGGCAATGCCAGGGTGGCGGCGGCGGGAAGACGGACTGGCTTCATCGATCAGTGTGCAAATTGAGGTAGACGGGAGTATGAAGGAAAACCGGCGAGCGGCGAGGCCGACAAACAAAAAAAGCAGCCAGAGGCTGCTTTTTTCGATCGCGGGAAGGAATTAACCTTGGGCGATTTGGGTCTTCGAACCGACGGCGCCGAATTTCTGGCGGAATTTCTCAACGCGGCCAGCGGTGTCGACGATTTTGTGCTTGCCGGTGTAGAACGGGTGCGATTCAGCCGACACCTCGATCTTGATCAGCGGGTATTCTTTACCTTCGTGCTGGATCTTTTCGCGGGTCTGGATGGTCGAACGGGTAACGAATTTGAAGTCGCACGACAGGTCGTGGAACACGACTTCGCGGTATTCTGGATGGATTTCTGGTTTCATGTTGAAGCCTCGGTAGGTTAGGTAGCCAAACAGCACTTCGTCGGTCGATCCTGCTTCTTGACCCGATTGCCGATCACTTGCCAGTGGTTTAGATAGTGCGACCGGGGATTATACAGCCGTAAACGGAAACAGGCAACCGAGGTTGCCTGTTTGTCATGATGAGGGAAGGGTTATCCGCCCCGGCGCATCATGTCGAAGAACTCACCGTTGTTTTTAGTGGCCTTCATCTTGTCGAGGATGAACTCCATCGCCTCGATCTCGTCCATCGAGTACAGCAACTTGCGCAGGATCCAGATCTTCTGCAGCTGGTCCGGCTTGATCAGCAGTTCCTCGCGGCGGGTGCCCGATTTGTTCAGGTTGATCGCCGGGTAGACGCGTTTCTCGGCCAGGCGGCGCTCCAGGTGCACCTCCATGTTGCCGGTACCCTTGAATTCCTCGTAGATGACGTCATCCATGCGCGAACCGGTCTCGATCAGCGCGGTGGCGACGATGGTCAGCGAGCCGCCTTCCTCGATGTTGCGGGCGGCGCCGAAGAAACGCTTCGGACGCTGCAGCGCGTTGGCGTCGACACCACCGGTCAGCACCTTGCCCGAGGCCGGGATCACGGTGTTGTAGGCGCGCGCCAGGCGGGTGATCGAGTCGAGCAGGATGACCACGTCTTTTTTCATCTCGACCAGGCGCTTGGCTTTTTCCAGCACCATCTCGGCGACCTGCACGTGGCGGGTGGCCGGTTCGTCGAAGGTCGAGGCGACCACTTCGCCGCGCACCGAACGCTGCATCTCGGTCACTTCCTCCGGGCGTTCGTCGATCAGCAGCACGATCAGGGTCACGTCCGGGTGGTTGGCGGTGATCGCGTGGGCGATGTGCTGCAGCAGCACCGACTTGCCGGACTTCGGCGACGCCACCAGCAGGCCGCGCTGGCCCTTGCCGATCGGCGCGATCAGGTCGACGATGCGGCCGGTGATGTTTTCGGTGCCGTTGATGTCACGTTCCAGGCGCAGCGGCTCGTTCGGGTGCAGCGGCGTCAGGTTCTCGAACAATATGCGGTGTTTCGAGGCTTCCGGCGATTCGCCGTTGACCTTGTCGACCTTGACCAGCGCGAAGTAGCGCTCGCCATCCTTGGGGGTCCGCACTTCGCCCTCGATCGAATCGCCGGTGTGCAGGTTGAAGCGGCGGATCTGGGAGGGGGAAATGTAGATATCGTCGGTGGAGGCCATGTAGCTGGCGTCCGGCGAGCGCAGGAAGCCGAAGCCGTCGGGCAGCACTTCCAGGGCGCCGTCGCCGAAGATCTGTTCACCGGATTTCGCGCGCTTTTTCAGGATCGCGAACATCAGTTCCTGTTTGCGCAAACGCGCCGCGTTGTCGATATCAAGACCGATGGCCATCTCCAGCAATGCCGAGACGTGTAGGGCCTTTAATTCAGATAGATGCATATGTGTTGAGTGTCCCGTGACGGGAAAGTAAAGGTAGGGGAGGGAACTGCGTGGTGTTGTCTGTTTAATTATAAAACGGGCCGCGGTCTGGCCGGGCCATCGTTTTCCGCCTGGTGAGCGACGGCGCCGCGGGCGCGGCACCGTCGATGCAGGCAAATACTATCGTACTTAGATATTGCTGTCGATGAAAGAAGTCAGTTGACCTTTTGCCATCGCGCCCACTTTTTGAGCGGCGGGAACGCCGTTCTTGAACAGGATCAGGGTCGGGATGCCGCGGATGCCGAACTTGGCGGGCACCGCCTGGTTCGAATCGACGTCCATCTTGGCGATCAGGATCTTGCCGTCGTATTCCTTGGCCACTTCTTCCAGGATCGGGGCGATGCTCTTGCAAGGACCGCACCATTCGGCCCAGAAGTCGACCAGCACGGGACGGTCGGACTTCAGGACGTCGGCGTCAAAAGAAGTATCGGTGATGTGTTTGATATTTTCGCTCATATATTCCTCAATCGAGGTCTGTGGGTCAATAACGCCTGGAGATTATGCCATGTTGTCCGCAATCGCCTACAACGTTGCCGGTTACAGGCAACAGATGGTGGCCAATTGCGCGAATTCAATGTCTTGGATGGGATGGCAACAAGGTCGGCAGGCGGGGATGGCTCAAATAATAACCCATTTTTTAAAAATGTGCGGCGGATTGTCGAAAGGCCTCAATTGTCGTCGGCGAAGGTGGTGTTGGTCATGATCTGCTCGGTGATCTTTTCCAGCAGCGGCCACAGGTCGGCCAGCAGCGCCCGCGCCCTGGCCGCGCCGGCCGGATCGTCCAGCGGCAGCTCCTCGAGCTCGTGCAGCAGCTCGCCCATGCCCAGCGCGCCCACGGTGCGCGCCGGCGACTTCAGGCGGTGGCTCAGGTCGCGCACCGTCGTCATGTCGCCGCGCCGCAGCGCCGCCTCCATGCGGGTGATGACGTCCTGGCTGTTTTGCAGGAACTTGAAGGCGAACTTGCGCACCTTGTGCGGGTGGTAGCCCAGCAGCTTGGCCAGGATCGACAGGTCGATCACCGCCGGATCGCCGCCCAGCGTGGTCTTGAAGGCCGGCCGCGCCGGCGCCGCCGGCCGTTCGCGCGGGGTGTCGCGCTCGGGCAGCCAGTTGGCGATGGTCTGGTACATCAGCGCCGGCTGGATCGGCTTGGAGATGAAATCGTCCATGCCGGCCTCGATGCAGCGCACCCGGTCCTCGCTGGTGGCCGTCGCCGTCATGGCCAGCACCCGGATGTCGGCCAGGCGCGGGTCGGCGCGGATGCGGCGGGTCGCCTCCAGACCGTCCATCAGTGGCATCTGCACGTCCATCAGCACGCAGTCGAAGGCGGTCTGGCGCAGCAGCTCGAGCGCCTCCATGCCGTTGGCGGCCAGGCACACCGACGAGCCGACCTCCTCCAGCATCTCCAGCGCGATCTGCTGGTTGAAGGTGTTGTCCTCGACCAGCAGGATGCGGGCGTTCTTGAGCGCGGCCATCACCGCCGCGCTGCGCGAGGACGCCAGCAGCTCGGCGGCGGCGTCCTTGACGCGGTCGATCAGTGCCGGCACGCTGGCGCTCGACACGCCCAGGCGGGCGGTGAACCAGAAGGTGCTGCCGTGGCCCGGCCGGCTGCGCACCCCGACCTCGCCGCCCATCAGTTGCGCCAATTGCTTGCAGATCGACAACCCGAGGCCGGTGCCGCCGTATTCGCGCGTGGTGGAGGTGTCGGCCTGCTGGAACGACTGGAACAGCTTCTCGATCTCGCGTTCGGACAGGCCGATGCCGCAGTCGCTCACCTCGAAGCGCAGCAGGCAGCCGGTGGCGTCGCCGACGACCTGGCGCACGCGCACGTCGATCCGGCCTTTTTCGCTGAACTTGATGGCGTTGTTGGTGTAGTTGATCAGCACCTGGCCGAGCCGCAGCGGGTCGCCGCGCAGCACCTTGGGCAGGGTCGGATCGAGGTCGAACACCAGTTCCAGCTCCCGGCTGGCGGCCTTGGGCGCGACCACCGTGGTCAGGGTCTGGATCACGTGTTCGAGCGCGAAGTCGACCTGTTCGATCGCCAGCTTGCCGGCCTCGATCTTGGAGATGTCGAGGATGTCGTCGATGATGCCCAGCAGGTGCTCGCCGGCGAAGCGGATCTTTTCCAGGTAGTCGCGCTGGCGCGGATCGAGGTCGGTCTTGAGCGCCAGGTAGGCCATGCCGATCACGCCGTTCATCGGCGTGCGGATCTCGTGGCTCATGTTGGCCAGGAACTGGCCCTTGGTCTGGCTGGCCTCCTCGGCCACCTGGCGCGCCTGGTCGAGCTCGCGGGTGCGCTGGGCGACGCGCTCCTCCAGATGCTCGTTCAACTCGCGCAGCGCGTCCTCGCCGCGTTTGCGGTCGGTGATGTCGGTCAGGCTGGCCACCACCAGCGGCACGGCGCCGCCCTGGTCGGGAATCGGTTCGGCGTTGACCGACAGCCAGTGCATCGCGCCGTCGGGCTGGGCGATGCCCATCACCACGTCGCGCACCGACAGGCCGGTGACGATGGCCAGGCGCACCGGATGGCTGGCGGCGTCGAAGCGCGTGCCGTCCTCGCGCACGCCGCACCACAGGCCGCCGCCGTCGCCGCCCTTGGACTCGATCGGCAGCGCGTGCGCCAGCATGCGCGCGGCGGCGGCGTTGCGCTCGAGGATGGCGCCGTTGCCGTCGACCATCACCAGGCCGTTGGTGACGGCGTTGAAGATCGACGCCAGGCGCTGGCTCGAGCCGCGCAGCGCGCCCTCGGCCTGGCGGCGCGCCGTGATGTCGGTCAGCATGGCCAGGGTGCCGGCGTAATGGCCGGCGTCGGAATTGATGACGGTGGTCGACAGCAGGCACCAGACGGTGCTGCCGTCGCTGCGGCGGAAGCTGACGTCGCCCTGGATCGCCTCGCCGGCCAGGCGCCGTTGCAGGTGGTGGTGCAGCTGCAGGCGGCCGTCGGCGTCCATGAAGTCGGTCATGGCGCGGCCCATGATCTGCTCGACGTCGTAGTCGAGCATGCGCGCCATGGTCGGATTGACGAAGGTGGTGCGGTCGTCGGCGTCGCTCATCCAGATGCCCTCGGCGGCGGTCTGCACGATCAGGCGGTAGCGCTCGGAGCTCGCCTGCAGCGCCTCCTCGGCGCGCTGGCGCTGGGTCATGTCGCGCAGCGCCATGATCACCAGTTCCTGGCCGCCCAGCTCCACCTGCGAGATATGGACCATGGCCGGGAAGGTGCTGCCGTCGGCGCGGTGGGCGCTCAGCACCCGGCCCGGCAGGTTGGGACGGGCGAACAGCTCGCGTCCGCGGCCGTTGCTGCGCATCGCCTCCGGCGCCAGCTGGTCGACCGAGCGCCCGGCCATGTCGCCGTCGTAGCCGAAGCTGGCGGCGCAGGCGGGGTTGGCGTGGCGCACCCGCCCGCTCTTGTCGGCGATCAGCACCGCGCCCGGCGTGGCGTCGACCACGGCGCACAGGCGCGCCTGCTCGGCGGCGGCGCGGTCGCTGATGTCGGCCAGGGTGCCGACCGCGCGCAGCGGCTTGCCGGCGGCGTCGCGCCCGATCACCATGCCGCGCATGAGCACCCACTTCCAGGCGCCGTTCTTGCAGCGCATGCGGTGCTCGCTGTTGATCTGGACGTTGCCGTCGGGCGGGGCGCCCAGGCAGTCCTGGATGCCGCGTTCGACCTGCGCCAGGTCGTCGGGATGGACGTGGCCGCGCCATTGCTCCATCGACTGCGCGAACGGCTGTGCGGGCGGTTGCGCCGGCGCCGGCGCGGACGTCCCGTAGCCGAGCAGTTCGCAATAGCGCGCCGACAGTTTCAGCGCGCCGGTATCGATGCGCCATTCCCACATGCCGGCGCCGGAGCCTTCCAGCGCCAGGCCGGCGATGCGTTCGGCGCTGTTTTGTTCGGCGCGCGCGGCGCTCAGCGCGGCCGATTGTTTGCGCAGGCGCCAGGCGCCGCCCACGGTCACCAGCAGCAGCAGCGCGCCGAGCGCGAAGCCGCCGTAGCGCAGCAGGCGATTCGGTCCCTCGGGCTGGTACAGGAAGCCGTCGAGCTTGAAGTCGGCCGGCAGCATGCCTTGCTGGGCGTAGGCGCGGGCGATGGCGCTCCAGCGTTCCGGGTTGCTGTAGCCCGGTTCGATCAGGTCCTGTTCCAGCAGCGAGGCGATCTGGCGCGCCTCGAACATCAGCAGCTCGCGGTTGCTGCGCTCCGGGTAGCGGGCCCGTATCAGGTCGGCGATTTCGCCCTGGTGGGCCATGGCGTAGCGCCAGCCGCGCAGGGTCGCCTCGCGCACCGCGCGCGCGCGCGCCGGATGCTCGCGCAATTCGCTTTCGGTGGTATAGAGCACGTCGCCGTAGAAATCGAGGCCGATGGCGCGCGGCGACTGGATCTCATAGGACAGGCTGGTGCGTTCGAGGACGAACGGCGCCTCGGTGGTGTAGACCGACATGGCGTCGACGCGGCCCTGCAGCAGGTCGTCGTAGTTGTGGGTGTGGGCGAGTTGGTACACGCTGTCGCTGCGCACCCCCAGCTTCTTCAGGTAGACGGTCAGTTCTTCGTTGTTCGGCGCCAACATGACGCGGCTGCCGGCCCACGGGCGCGGCTTGCCGTCGGGGCCACGGCGCACCAGCAGCGCCGCGCCGGAATGCTGGAAGATCGAGGCCAGCACCACCACCGGCTGGCCGGCGCCGCGCGCCAGCAGCAAGCCGGTGTTGCCGACGCCGTACTGGGCGCCGCCGCCGGCGACGTTTTGCAGCGGGTCGCCGCCGGGCACCGCCTCGGCCAGGGTGACATCGAGGCCGGCGTCGCGATAGTAGCCCTGGTCCTGCGCGGCGTAGTAGCCGGCGAACTGGAACTGGTGCCGCCATTTGAGCTGGATGGTGACTTTTTCGGCGGCCAGGGCGCCGTGGAGCGCGCCGGCCAGCATCAGGACGAGCGCCGCCACCTTGCGCGGAAAACGGCGCCAGGAGCTCGGGCGAACGCGGGGACGGCTGTGCAACAAGAGCTTCCCTTTCCGATGACAGTGGGGGCCTGGAGGCAGCCAACTATAGCAGTTTTAACCGCCGTGATCTCATCGACAAGAAAAGAAGGGAATTGCGTCGTGGCGGGGCCGCCGCGTCTGGAAAAAGACACATTTGACGCCCTAAAACGCCCCCCATCCGGCACCGGGCGTGACATTCGGTGAGAAAGCGGCGCGCGGCGCGACTTGCCGGCTGGGAGTCACGCGCCGGCGCCGCCGCTTATTGGGCGAAGCTGCCGGCGAACTGGTAGCGGTGGCCGGGGTGCCACATGGTGGCGATGCTGGCGATGCGCCCGCCCGACAGCGTCTGGCGCTTGAGCACCAGGCAGGCCTGGCGGGTGTCGATGGCCAGCATGTCGGCGATGTCGCGCGGCGTGGCCAGCGCCTCGATGCTGTAGGTGGCGCCCTGCAGCGGCGCCGCCTTCATCAGGTATTCGTTGGGGGTGGTGCTGGCGAAGTCCTGTTCCATGTAGTCGGGCGCGCACAGCGGGTTGACCCAGCGGTCCTCGACCTGGATCGGCACGCCGTTCTCGAAATGGATGATCACCGAATGGAACAGCGGGTGGCCGGCCGGCAGGTCGAACTGCTTGGCCATCAGATCGCTGGCCTTGCCGCGTTCGAGTTGTTGCAGACTGCTGCGGTGGACGTGGCCGCGCGCGCGCACCTCGTCGGCGATCGATTTGATCTCCAGCAGCGTGGCCTGGTATTTTTGCTGGGCGACGTAGGTGCCGGAGCCCTGGCGGCGCGTCAGCACCTGTTCGGCCGTGAGCTCGCGCACGGCGCGGTTGACGGTCATGCGGGAGACGCCGAATTGTTTGACCAGCGCCTGTTCGGACGGGATCACGTCGCCTTCCTTCCAGACGCCGGCCGCGATCTGCGCCAGCAAATGGTCTTTGATGCGCTGGAAAATAGGGGTGCCGTCCGGGCCGGCCGGCGAATTGTCTTGCTGCTGTTGATCGCTTTGATCGTTCAAACGGGTTCTCCTGGCGCGCCTCCGCGGGCGGCGGAGCGGGCATTTTAGCATCCGGCACGGGTACAATTCAAAGCACCGATGCAAAAGCAATTCAAAAGCAATTCAAAAGCAAGACCTGGAGTGTGCCGCCACGCGCCGCCCGATAGGATGGCATCATTCCAATTCAACGATGGAGTCCGCGATGGACAAGGTAATCGACAAAACGGCCAAAACGGGCGTCCCCTACGCCGACGAGCAGTCGCGCTGGGAGGCGGTGCGGCGGCGCGACGCCGGCGCCGACGGCGTATTCTGGTATTCGGTGCGCAGCACCGGCGTGTACTGCCGGCCGTCGTGCGGCGCGCGGCCGGCGCTGCGCAAGAACGTGGCCTTCCACGACAGCCGCGAGGAGGCGCTGCAAGCCGGTTTCCGGCCCTGCCTGCGCTGCAAGCCCGAGCAGCCGCCGCTGGCCGAGCGCCGGGCCGCGCTGGTGGCGGAGGCTTGCCGCCTGATCGACGCCGCCGACGAGGCGCCCGACCTCGACAGCCTGGCCGCCGCCGTCGGCGTCAGCCGCTTCCATTTCCACCGGCTGTTCAAGGCGGTGACCGGGATCACCCCGAAAGCGTACGCCCAGGCGCGGCGCGCGCGGCGGGTGCAGGACGGGTTGACGCGGCAGGCGTCGGTCACCGAGGCGATCTACGACGCCGGCTTCAATTCCAGCGGCCGCTTTTACGCCAGCTCGCCGGCGGTGCTGGGCATGACGCCGACCGCCTTCCGCGCCGGCGGCGCCGGCACGGTGATCCGCTTCGCCATCGGCGCCTGTTCGCTGGGCGCGATCCTGGTGGCCAGCACCGCGCGGGGCATTTGCGCGATCCTGATCGACGACGATCCCGACTTCCTGGTGCGCGACCTGCAGGACCGCTTTCCCAGGGCGGAGCTGATCGGCGCCGAGGCGGAGTATGAACAGGTGGTCTCGCGCGTGGTGGGCATGGTCGAACGGCCCGACATCGGCCTCGATCTGCCGCTGGACGTGCGCGGGACGGCGTTCCAGCAGCGGGTGTGGCAGGTGCTGCGCGGGATACCGGCCGGCCGCACGGTCAGCTACGCCGAGCTGGCGGAGCTGGTGGGCTCGCCCAAGGGCGCGCGCGCGGTGGCCGGCGCCTGCGCCGCCAACGCGCTGGCGGTGGCGATTCCCTGCCACCGGGTGGTGCGCAACGATGGCTCGATCTCCGGCTACCGCTGGGGCGTGGACCGCAAGGCGGCGTTGTTGGACAGGGAGCGGCCGGGTCATGAGTAGCGACAACGGGGAGTTCGATTTCAGCGCCGGCGCGCCGGCGCGCCAGCCGCGCAAGACGCCGCCGGTCAGCGTGGCGCCGGCCGGCGCCGCCGCCGTCCCCGCGGACGATGCGCTGGCGCTGGCCAACGCGCGCCGGGCGGTGGGGGCGGCGGCCGGCATCGCCGTGCACGTGGCGGGGCTGGACTGGCAAGCCATCGCCGATGAACTCAACGCGCACGGCCACGCGATCGTCCCCGGCATGCTGGGCGCCGACGAAAGCGCCGCCATGGCGGCGCAGTACGCCCAAGCGCAGCTGTTCCGCAGCCGCGTGGTGATGGCGCGCCACGGCTTCGGCAGCGGCGAGTACCAGTACTTCCGCTACCCGCTGCCGTCGATGATCTCGGCGCTGCGGCAGGCGCTGTACGGCCCGTTGGCCGCCATCGCCAATCGCTGGCACGAGGCGATGGACATCGACACCCGCTTCCCGGCCGACCACGCCGCCTTCCTGGCGCGCTGCCACGCCGCCGGCCAGAACCGCCCGACGCCGCTGCTGCTGCAATACGGGGCGGGGGACTACAACTGCCTGCACCAGGACCTGTACGGCGAACACGTGTTCCCGCTGCAGGCGGCCATTTTGCTGAGCGAGCCGGGAAAAGATTTCGGCGGCGGCGAGTTCGTGCTGACCGAGCAGCGCCCGCGCATGCAGTCGCGGGTGGAGGTGGTGCCGTTGCGCCGCGGCGACATGGTGATTTTCCCCGTCAACCACCGGCCGGTGCAGGGCGCGCGCGGGGTCTACCGGGTCGCCATGCGGCACGGCGTCAGCCGGGTGCGCGCGGTGGCCGCTGCCGCCGCCGGCGCCAATGCCGGGCCGCTGCGCCATACCTTGGGTATCATTTTCCACGACGCCACCTGATATTCGAAGATTCCTTCGATTTTCCCTCCACACCGCCCGTCCACCTGTTATGCTGCCCGCGCGGCTGCGCGCGCGTGGTCAATTGAACATCGAAAAGGCGCAATGCTTGTTACTATTAGTTGCTACTACTTAATTTGCAGGAAACCACTCCGGGGATTTGATGACCACCAACGATAACGCGCGCCGTATCAGCGCCCTGATACAACAGCACCAGGCCGACATCGGCGCCGACTGGATCACCAATTTGGAAAGCATGGCCTTCCGCAGCGACAGTGCTTCGCAGGAGCAATTGCGGCGGCACTGCCGGCAGTTGCTGGCATTGCTGCCGGAGGCCACCCTGGGCGGCGGCTTCGACAGCATCGAGGGCCGCGCCTGGGACGAGGTGCGCGACCAGTTGACCGAGATCTCGGGCCAGCGCGCCAAGCAGGGCTCGACGCCGAGCGAGACGGCGACCTTCGTGTTCTCGCTCAAGCAGTCGCTGTTCGGCAGCCTGCGCCAGTCGCTGGCGGCCGAGCCGGAACTGCTGGCCGAGGCGCTGTGGAACGTCAGCACCCTGCTCGACAAGCTTGGCCTGTTCACCATCGAGGTGTTCCAGAAGAGCCGCGACCAGATCATCGTGCGCCAGCAGCAGGAGCTGCTGGAGCTGTCGACGCCGGTCGTAAAGCTGTGGACCGACATCCTGGCGCTGCCGCTGATCGGCACCCTCGACAGCGCCCGCACCCAGGTGGTGATGGAGAGCCTGCTCGAGAAGATCGTCGAAACCGGCGCCGCCATCGCCATCATCGACATCACCGGCGTGCCGACCGTCGACACCCTGGTGGCCCAGCATCTGATGAAGACCATCGCCGCCGCCCGCCTGATGGGCGCCGACTGCATCATCAGCGGCATCCGCCCGCAGATCGCCCAGACCATCGTCCACCTGGGCGTGAACCTGGACGACGTGGTGACCAAGGCGACCCTGGCCGACGCCTTCATCGTGGCGCTGGCGCGGGTCGGCTCGACCATCAGCCGCAAAGCCTGAGCCGCCGATGGAACGCATACCTATTCTGCGCATCGGCGACCTGCTGCTGGTGACGATCCAGGTCGACATGCATGACCGCCTGGCGATGACGTTGCAGGACGACCTGACCGAGCGCATCGTCAAGGACCAGGCCAAGGGCGTGCTGATCGATATCTCGGCGCTCGACCTGGTCGACTCCTTCATCGGCCGCATGATCAGCAACACGGCGGCGATGGCGCGCGTGCTCGACGCCCAGACGGTGCTGGTGGGCATGCAGCCGGCCGTCGCCATCACCCTGGTCGAGCTGGGCTTGACCTTGCCAGGCGTGAAAACCGCGCTCAATGTCGAAAAAGGCATGTCGCTGCTCGGCAAGAGTTATCAATGAACGGTGCGCCGTTAGCGGACCCGGTCCGCTTCGCCTCGCCGTTGCTGGAAGCGGACCGGCTGGTGCGCACCAGCCAGACCTTGCCGCTGCGTACCGACGAGCATGTCGTGGCCGTGCGCCGGGTGGTGCGCGAGCAGGCGCTGGCGCTCAAACTGAGCCTGGTCGAGCAGACCAAGCTGGTGACGGCGGCCAGCGAGCTGGCGCGCAACACCATTAAATATGGCGGCGGCGGCATGGTTGTCGCGCAGCAATTGACGGACGGCGTGCGCCAGGGTCTGCGGCTGGTGTTCGCCGACGACGGTCCCGGCATCGCCGACGTCACGCAGGCGCTGCGCGACGGTTACACCAGCGGCGGCGGCCTGGGCCTCGGCCTGGGCGGCGCCAAAAGGCTTGTTGACGAGTTCGACATCGATTCACGTAGCGGAGAGGGCACCGCGGTCGCGGTCGTCAAATGGAAAAAATAGCCAGTTCGTTCGACGGTCAGCAGTGGATTTCGATTGTTCATCCGAGTGACATCGCCACCGCCCGCCGTTGCGGCCAGCGCCTGGCGCAGGACGCCGGCTTCGACGACGTGCGCAGCGGCCAGGTGGCCATCGTCATCAGCGAGGCCGCCACCAACATCCTGAAGCACGCCGGCGAGGGGCGCATCGCGCTGTTGCCGGTGTTTAGCGGCGAGACCGCCGGCATCGAGGTGCTGGCGCTCGACAAGGGGCCCGGCATCGCCAACCTGGGCCAGGCGCTGCGCGACGGCGTCTCCAGCGCCGGCACCGCCGGCACCGGCCTGGGGGCGATGCGCCGCCTGGCCGACGAATTCGACGTCTACGCCCTTCCGGGCAAGGGCGCGGTGTTCTGCATGCGGCTGTGGCCGCGCACGGGCGGCGGTTCGCCGGCGTCGCCGTCCTTGTCGGGCGCGGTGTGCCTGCCGCTGGCCGGCGAGGCCGACAGCGGCGACGCCTGGCTGGTGGCGCGCCAGCGCCACGCCATCGCGCTGATGGTGGTCGACGGCCTCGGACACGGACCGGAGGCGGCCAAGGCCGGCCGCGCCGCCGTCGATACGGTGGCGCTGCAGCCGGGCATGCGTCCGGCCCAGCAGATCGAAGTGTGCCACGCGGCGCTGCGGCCCACCCGCGGCGCGGCGCAGGCGGTCGCGCTGCTGGACCTGGAGGCGCGCGAGCTGTCGTTCGCCGGCGTCGGCAACATCGGCGCCTGCATTATCGACGGCGACGAGCGCCGCCAGATGATGTCGCACAACGGCATCGTCGGCCACAACATCCGCAAGGTGCAGGAGTTCGTGCTGCCATGTCCGCCCGGCGCGCTGGTGATCCTGGCCAGCGACGGCATCGCCACCCAGTGGGACCTGGCGCAGTATCCGGGCCTGGCCGCGTGCGACCCGGCCATCGTGGCGGCGGTGCTGCTGCGCGACCACGCGCGCGTGCGCGACGACGCCTGCGTGCTGGTGCAACGCTGTCCGGGAGAACGCTGATGTCGCTTACCCGCATCCTGCAAGTCGGCATCGACAGCGAGCCTGACGTGGTGCTGGTGCGCCAGCGCGCGCGCCAGATCTCCGGCCTGCTCGGCTTCGGCGTGCAGGACCAGGTGCGGGTGGCGACGGCGGTCTCCGAGGTGGCGCGCTGCGCCTACGGCCGGCTGTCCGGCGGGCGCGGGCAGTTCGCGCTCGACCAGCGCGGTCCGGTCGCGCGACTGACGGTGTCGATCCGCGCCGAGGCCCGGCCGGCGTCGGCGCCGCCGCCAGTGTCGACGGCGGCGGGCCTGGAGCCCGAATCGGCGGCCGCGCAGTTCGACAACGCCGTCCTCACCGCCCGGCGGCTGATGGACGACTGCGAGGTCGAACACGCGGACGGCGGCGGCCTGACGGTGGTCATGCGCAAGGATCTGCCGGCCGGCCAGCGCATCGACGCCGCCGGCCTGGCGCGCATCGGCGCCGAGCTGGCGGCCAGCCCGGTGCAGAACACGTATTCGGAGATGCAGCAGCAAAACCGCGAGCTGGGGGCCGCCCTGGCCGAGCTGCGCGAACGCCAGGACGACCTGCTGTCGCTCACGCGCGAGCTGGAGGACACCAACCGCGGCGTGGTGGCGCTGTACGCCGAGATCGAGGAAAAGGCCGAGCGCCTGCGCAAGGCCGACGAGATGAAGTCGCGCTTCCTGTCCAACACCAGCCACGAACTGCGCACGCCACTGAGTTCGATCCGGGCGCTGGCCAAGCTGCTGCTCGACCGCATGGACGGCGACCTGACCCCCGAGCAGGAGCGCCAGGTCGGCTTCATCGCCAGCGCCGCCTTCGACCTGTCGGAGCTGGTCAACGACCTGCTGGACCTGGCCAAGATCGAGGCGGGCAAGGTCGAACTGGTGATCGCGCCGATCGACATCGACAATCTGTTCAGCACCCTCAAGGGCATGCTGCGGCCGCTGACGCGCAATCCCGACGTGGAACTGGTGTTCGTCGCGCCCGCCGCGCCACGCCCGCTGCTGTCGGACGAGCCCAAGGTGGCGCAGATCCTGCGCAACTTCATCTCCAACGCGCTCAAGTTCACCCAGGCCGGCCAGGTGGAGGTGGCGCTGCACGACCATGGCGGCGACCAGGTCACGTTCACCGTCAGCGACACCGGCATCGGCATCGAGGCCGACAACCTGCAACTGATTTTCGAGGAATTCAGCCAGATCGCCCATCCGCTGCAGGCCGGCGCCAAGGGCACCGGCCTGGGGCTGCCGCTGTGCCGCCAGCTGGCGCAGCTGCTGGGCGGCTCGGTGGACGTGGCCAGCGTGATCGGCGCCGGTTCGACCTTTTCGCTGCACCTGCCGCGCCGGCCCGAGGGCGCCATCGACGACGCGCCATGAAGGACAACTCCATGAACAATGACAGCATATTGATCCTGAATGTCGACGACAACGACGGCGCGCGCTACGTCAAGACGCGCATCCTGCACGGCGCCGGCTTCCGGGTGGTGGAGGCGGCCAACGGCACCGACGGCCTGGCGCTGACGCGCCAGATGCTGCCGGCGCTGGTGCTGCTGGACGTTAAGCTGCCCGACATCAACGGCATCGAGGTGTGTCGCCGCATCAAGAACGATCCGCTGACGGCCGGCGTGCTGGTGCTGCAAACGTCGGCCGCGCTGACGGGGCGCGACGACAAGATCCGCGGCCTGGAGGGCGGCGCCGACAACTACCTGGCCGCGCCGATCGAGGCCGACGAGCTGGTGGCCAACGTCAATGCGCTGCTGCGCCTTCAGCGCACGCAGACGGAGCTGCGCAACAGCGAGGAGCGCTTCCGCCAGCTGACCGAGAACATCGAGGACGTGTTCTGGATGTTCGACCTGCAAAGCCGTGCCGTGCTGTACGTGAACAACGCCTACGATTCCTTCTGGGGACGGGCGGCGGCGCAGCTGCAGCAAAACACCGGCGACTGGCTCAACGCCATCCATGCCGACGACCGCATCGCCGTCGCCGCCCGCTGGGAGGGCGCGCAGCACGGCGAGCATTACGACGAGGAGTACCGGCTGCTGCTGGCAGACGGCACCCTGCGCTGGGTACGCGACCGCGCCTTCCAGGTGCGCGACGCCGGCCACACGCCGTACCGGATCGCCCGCATCAGCAGCGACATCACGCAGCGTAAAACCATGGAAGGCCTGCTGCGGGCGGCCGACGACAACAAGAACGACTTCCTGGCGACCCTGGCGCACGAGCTGCGCAACCCATTGAGCCCGATCCGCAACGCGGTCGCGCTGATGGGCGTGGCCGACGCCAGCCAGGTGGAGGTGCACCGCAAGGCGCGCCAGGTGATCATGCGCCAGGTGGGCCATCTGGCGCGGCTGGTGGACGATTTGCTCGACGTGGCCCGCATCTCCGAGGGCAAGCTGGCGTTGAAGCTGGAGGACCTGGAGTTGCAATCGGTGCTCGAACCGGCGCTGGAGACGGCCCGGCCGCTGATGGAATCGCGCGGTCACACCTTGACGGTGGCGGTGCCGCCGCAGCCGATCCGCCTGCACGGCGACCCGGTGCGGCTGGCGCAGGCGGTCGGCAACCTGCTGCACAACGCGGCCAAGTTCACCGTCGTCGGCGGCGAGATCCGGCTGGAGGTGGCGTTGCCGGCGCCGGACCGCGTGCGCATCGCCGTGCGCGACAATGGCATCGGCATCTCGACCGAAAACCTGCCGCGCATCTTCGACATGTTCGCGCAGGGCGCGTCGGCGCACGACCGCGCGCACGACGGCCTGGGCATCGGCCTGTCGCTGGTGTCGAAAATGGTGCAGATGCATGGCGGGACGGTGTACGCCGAAAGCGCGGGCGCCGACCAGGGCAGTAGCTTCGTCATCGAGCTGCCGGTGCTGGTCGCGCCCGGCACGGCGCAGGCCGAGGCACCTTTCGCCGGCGCCGCCGGTGCGCCGGTGCCGGCGGCGGCCAGGGGCCTGAACCGGCTGCTGGTGGTCGACGACAACATCGATTCGGGCGAGGTGCTGAGCGACCTGCTGCAGGTTCTGGGCTACGAGGTGCGGCTGGCGCACGACGCCGCGACCGCGCTGGCGAGCGCGCGCGACTTCGCGCCGCACGCGATGATCCTCGATATCGGCATGCCGAACGTCGACGGCTACGCGCTGGCGCGCATGCTGCGCGCCGATTCGGCGCTGTCGCGCATCCGGCTGATCGCGCACACCGGCTTCGGCTCGGCGCAGGACCGGGAGAAGACCGCCGCCGCCGGCTTCGATTTCCACCTGGTCAAACCGGCCGCGCTCGACGAGCTGCAGCAGACGCTGCGCCTGCTTTAAGCGATTTGGACGCTTTTTTGCGTCTGATATAAGCGCGAGTAAATACCGTTTTGCGCCAGCAGCGCCGCGTGGCTGCCCGCTTCGGCGATGCGGCCGCCGTCGAGCACCACGATGCGGTCGGCGTTCTCGATGGTCGACAGGCGGTGCGCGATGACCACCGTGGTGCGGCCCTTCATCAGCACTTCCAGCGCCGACTGCACCAGCCGCTCCGATTCGGTGTCGAGCGCGCTGGTGGCCTCGTCGAGGATCAGGATCGGCGCGTTCTTGTACAGGGCGCGGGCGATGGCCAGGCGCTGGCGCTGGCCGCCGGACAGACGCAAACCATTTTCACCCACCGGCGCCAGGTAGCCGCCCGGCTGGCGCTCGATGAATTCGTGCGCGTGCGCCGCGCGCGCCGCCGCCTCGATGCGCTCCATCGACGGTGCCGGGTCGCCATAGGCGATGTTGGCCGCCAGCGTATCGTTGAACAGCACCACGTCCTGGCTCACCAGCGCGATCTGACTGCGCAGCGACGCCAGCGTGTATTCGCGCAGGTCGACGCCATCGAGCTTGATGCCACCCGAACTGACGTCGTAGAAGCGTGGCAGCAGGCCGGCCAGCGTGGTCTTGCCGCTGCCGGAGCTGCCGACGAGCGCCACCGTCTCTCCGGCGGCGATATCGAGCGAGACTCGGTCCAGCGCGGGGCGCGCGTCCGGCGACAGCGGCTTGCCGTCGGCGCCGCGATAGTGGAAGCTGACGTTCTCCAATTGCAGTCGGCCTTCGGCGCGCTCCAGCGTTTTGGTGCCGGTGTCGGCCTCGGTCTCGGTGTCGATCAGGCCAAACACCGATTCGGCGGCGGCCAGGCCGCGCTGCATCGGTTCGTTAATCTTGGTCAGGTTCTTGATCGGCGACTGCATCGCCATCAGCGCCGACATGAAGGCGACGAAGTCGCCCGGCGACAGCGCGCCGGCCTGGTTGCGGATCAGCGCGAAGTAGATCAACGACGACAGCGTGATTCCGATCAGCAGCATGATGATGCCCGAGTTGAGCGCCGACGTCGCCGCGTGCTTGACGGCCAGCTGGCGGTTGGTCTTGACCACGCTGTCGAAGCGGGTCTGCTCGTATTCCTGGCCGCCGAAGATCTTCACCACGCGCTGGCCGCTGATGCTCTCGTCGAGCACATTGGTCAGGTCGCCCATGGCCGCCTGCGCGCTTTTGCTCAGGTGGCGCATGCGGCGCCCGGTGAAGGTGACGATGGCCGCCACCAGCGGCAGCAGGCCGAGGCAGAACACCGCCAGCTGCCAGTCGACGACGAACAGCGTGATCAGGTAGCCGATGGTGGCCACCGAATCGCGCACGGCGACGTTGACGACGTTGAGCACGGCCTGCGACACCTGGGCGGCGTCGAAGGCCACGCGCGAGAGCGTGGTGCCGGTCGAGGACTGGTCGAAGTAGCCGTTCGGCAGGCGCATGATGCGGGCGAACATCTGCTCGCGCAGGTTGGCCTGCACGCGGCTGCTGAGCCACGCGGCGCCGTATTCGCCGACGAAGCTGGAGACCATGCGCATCACCGCCAGGCCGAGGATCACCGCCGGGATGGTCCACAGCGCCACGCGCGCCGGGTCGCTCGGCAGCAGGGGGGCGAGCAATTCCCGCACCCAGGCGAGGATGCCGGTGGCGGGGGCGCCGGCCGCGTTGTGGGCCGGCGCCAGCGCGTCGATCACGTTCTTCAACTGGTTGATCAGCAGCACGTCGGTGGCCGCCGCCACACCGACCGCGAACAGGGTGACGGCGACGATCCCGGCGTAGGGACGGAACTGGTTGAGCAGGCGGATATAGAGTAGGCGGCTGGACACGTGTGGCGTTCTGAGAGCGGCGAATCCGCCATTGTACCCCTCCCGCCCGGGCGCCAGCGTGTAAAACCCCGACACCCGGCGCGAGTTCGATTGACCCCGGCGCAAACTTGGTTACACTCTGATCTTGCTTCCGAATGGAGAGATTTGATGCGTACCGCCCCTTTGCAACGTTCCCCGCTGGCAGCGGCCATGACTTTTGCCCTGTCCACCCTGCTGGCGCCGGCCCACGCCGACACCATCATCGACCACGCCAACGGCTACACGCTGACGGCGGCGGGCACCCTGCAGCGCTTCACGTCGCTGGGGTTCGACGATCTGGGGCGGGTGATCGTGGTGGGCGGCGAGAAGGACACGGCGGCCAGGCTGCCGGACGCGCAGCACATCGACGCCCAGGGCAAAACCCTGCTGCCCGGGCTGATCGACGCCCACGGCCACGTGTTCGAGCTGGGCGAGATCGCCTCCGGCGTCGACCTGTTCGGCGCGACGAGCCTGGGTGGCGCGGTGCGCGCGGTGGCCGAATTCAGCCGGAACCATCCGAAGAACGCCTGGATCGTCGGCTACGGCTGGAACCAGGAGGTGTGGAAGCTGGGCCGCTTCCCGACCGCCGCCGAGCTCGACGCCGTGGTCAACGACCGGCCGGTGCTGCTGCACCGGGTCGACGCCCACGCCAGCTGGGTCAACACCAAGGCGCTGGAGATGGCCGGCATCGGCAAGGACACGCCCGATCCGGCCGGCGGCAAGATCGAGCGCGACGCCAACGGCAAACCGACCGGGGTGCTGGTCGACAGCGCCATGGAGCTGGTGAACAAGGTGGTGCCGCTGCCGACGCCGGCGCAAGCGCGCGGCACCTTGGACAACGCGCTGGCGGCGCTGGCCAGGGTGGGGCTGACGAGCGTGCACGACGCCGGCATCAAGGTGGCGCAGGACGATCTGTATCGCGACTACGCCGACCACGGCAAGCTGACCGCGCGGGTGTACGCGATGATCGGCGACACCGGCGCCGACTTCGACGAACTGGCCAAGGAAGGCCCGCTCAAGTCCTATGCCAACGACGTCTACGCGCTGGCGGCGGTCAAGCTGTACGCGGACGGCGCGCTGGGCAGCCGTGGCGCGGCCTTGATGTCGCCCTACAGCGATATGCCGTCGACCAAGGGCCTGCTGTTCCACCCGAACGACGAGATGCTTGCGAAGATGAACAAGGCGATGAAGGCCGGCTATCAGGTCAATATCCACGCCATCGGCGACGCCGGCAACCGCCAGATCCTCGACGCCTACGCGCAGCTGATCCCCAAATATAACAACGCGCAGCTGCGCCACCGCATCGAACACGCGCAGGTGGTGGCATTGGACGACATCCCGCGTTTCAAGAAACTGGGGGTGATCCCGTCGATGCAGCCGACGCACGCGACGTCCGACCAGAACATGGCCGAACACCGCGTCGGCCCGGAGCGCATCAAGGGCGCCTACGCCTGGCGCACCTTTTTGGACCAGGGTTCGAAGATCGCCTGCGGATCGGACTTCCCGGTGGAGTCGCCCAATCCGTTCGAAGGCTTGCACGCCGCCGTCACGCGGCAGAACAACGCCGGCGTGCCGGCCGGCGGCTGGTACAAGAACCAGGCGATGACGATGAACGAGGCGTTCCGCTGCTTCACGCTGGACGCGGCCTACGCGGCCAACCAGGAGAACGTCATCGGTTCGCTGGAGCCGGGCAAATGGGCCGATTTCATCCTGATCGACCGCGATATCTTCAAGGTGGCGCCCGAGCAGATTGGCAAGACCGTGGTGCTGCAGACCTGGATGGGCGGCAAGCGGGTGTACAAGAAGTGATAACCGGCGCGGCCGGCACGCCCGGCCGCCGCTGGAACCGCCACACTGGCCGGAAATTCAATTATTCCTCTTTCGCAACGAGTGTTGCGCGTCGTGCAGCCAACTCGCACGCTTCAGGTCCATTTTGATCTGGATCAAATGTTTTTCACTCCCCATTTTTTACTATTTCCATGCGGCATCAAGATGAGGACGAAGTCATCGGGCCGCCCGGACTGACGATCTCGCCATCGTCAGCATCTATATTTCAGGGGGGGAGCGACATGCTCGATAAAAGCAATAGAAAGTGGAAAGACATTGTCACCGGCAAGCTTGAATTGAAGACGGACAATTTTGGTTTGCAGATGTTTCTCAAACGCGCGGTGACGCGGTTTTCAAGCGCGCAGGATCCAGGCGAACTGGAAAAGACGGTCGCGGAACTCCATGGGTTCTTCGTCAAATACGAGCGCGTTCTGGCAAAAGAAATTGCCATCATTTCGAAATAAAAGGAAGCCATGAAAACATCTACTCTGCTGACCGTCGAGGAAGCGACGGCATTGATCGACGCGGGAAAAGTATTGGCCCTGGCCGGTGACGAAGCGCTGCTGGCGCGGCTGCCCAAGGGCAGCTGGATCGCCGGCACCATCCCGTATTTCATCGCCGACGATGGCGGCATCGAGACGCGCGACAAGCTCTTCGCCACCGAGCTGACGCGCGCGGCCGCCACCACCACCACGCTCAAGACCTACACGCTCGACACCATCAAAAACATCGCCACCGACGCCCCGGCCAACGGCTACACGGTCGTCATCATCCCGGCCAGGAGCGCCGTGCACACCGAATACGCCAACCATGGCCGCGACTACGACGACATGTTCATGAAGCCGATCGTCGGCTGGATCGCCGGCGTCCATCTGTCCGACCTCGACAGCGCCACCGCCAAGGTGGTCAATGGCGCCGACGGCACGTTGCGCGACGCCGAGGCGGTGGCCTTGCACGTGAGCTTGCCGGACGAGCAGATGGCGGTGGTGCATATCTTGAACCTGTTTAAGCAAAATCCGGACGCCGACGTCATCACCTTCGCCACCACCGGGTTTAGCGCGTCGACCTGCTACGTCAACGGCGAAGAAACCGTGCTGGCCGACTACATGGCGGCGCGGAAGCTCGACCTGAAGTTGCCGCTGGTCGCCGACTACAACGGCGCGCAGATCAACACCTCGTTCCAGAACGTCGACCAGGACGGCCGCACCGTTCATTTCTATGCGCCGGTGTTCGCCGGAATCGAGTATCGTCAGGCGGCGCCCGTGGGCGACTATGTGCACGGTTTCGAGGCGCTGGCCGACGGCCGGCACGGCGACGTGGAGTTCAGTTGCAACTGCATCCTCAACTATCTGTACGGCGAGTTGCGGGGCCGCAAGACAGGTGACCTGAGCGGCCCGGTCACGTTCGGCGAAGTGGCCTATCAGTTGTTGAACCAGACGCTCGTGTACCTGGACGTGCAAACCCACGCCTGAGCAGCGGACGGCGGGGAGGCGTAAAAAAGGTTGACTTAGTTGTATAGACAACTTATGCTTTGAGAATGCGCCGATGGCGTGCGGCGGTCCGCACGCCATCGGTCCCACTTATTCAAGGAGCGAGATACCATGCCCACCCCAGTTAGCGGTAGCAACCATCTGGACCACGATCCCCGTTTCGACGCCAGCCGCGAGATACGCGCGCCGCGCGGGCCGGAACTGACTTGCAAGAACTGGGGCGCCGAGGCCGCCTACCGCATGATCCAGAACAATCTGGACAAGGAAGTGGCGGAAAATCCCAAGCACCTGGTGGTGTACGGCGGCATCGGCCGCGCCGCGCGCAACTGGGAATGCTACGACCAGATCCTGGCCTCGCTGCGCGAGCTGGAAGACAATCAAACCCTGTTGATCCAGTCCGGCAAGCCGGTCGGCGTGTTCCAGACCCACGAGGACGCGCCGCGGGTGCTGATCGCCAATTCGAACCTGGTGCCGAAGTGGGCCAACTGGGAGCATTTCAATGAACTGGACCGCAAGGGCCTGTTCATGTACGGCCAGATGACCGCCGGCAGCTGGATCTACATCGGCACCCAGGGCATCGTGCAGGGCACCTACGAAACCTTCGCCGAGGCGGGCCGCCAGCATTTCGGCGGCGACCTCAAAGGCCGCTGGGTGCTGACGGCGGGCCTGGGCGGCATGGGCGGCGCGCAGCCGCTGGCCGCGACCATGGCCGGCGCGGTGTCGCTGACCGTCGAGTGCCAGCAAAGCAGCATCGACTTCCGCCTGCGCACCCGCTACCTGGACAAGCAGGCCGCCAGCATCGACGAGGCGCTGGAGATGATCAAACTGCACAAGGCCAATGGCGACGCGATTTCGATCGGCCTGCTGGGCAATGCCGCCGACGTGCTGCCGGAACTGGTGCGCCGCGCCAAGGCCGGCGGCATCATCCCGGACATCGTCACCGACCAGACTTCCGCCCATGACCTGATCAACGGCTACCTGCCGCAAGGCTGGAGCGTGGACGAATGGAAGGCCGCGCAGCACGACGGGGCGCGCCACGCGGCGCTGAAGGACGCGGCCACCGCCTCGTGCGCGGTGCACGTGCAAGCGATGCTAGACTTCCAGACCCTGGGCGCCAAGGTGGTCGACTACGGTAATAACATCCGCCAGGTGGCGTTCGACCACGGCGTGCAAAACGCCTTCGACTTCCCGGGCTTCGTGCCGGCCTATATCCGGCCGCAGTTCTGCGAAGGACGCGGTCCGTTCCGCTGGGTGGCGCTGTCCGGCGATCCGGAGGATATCTACAAGACCGACGCCAAGATCAAGGAGCTGTTCCCGCACCACGCGCAGGTGCACCGCTGGCTGGACATGGCGCGCGAGCGCATCGCCTTCCAGGGCCTGCCGGCGCGCATCTGCTGGCTGGGACTGGGCGAGCGCCACATCGCCGGCCTGGCCTTCAACGAGATGGTGCGCAGCGGCGAGCTGAAAGCGCCGGTCGTCATCGGCCGCGACCATCTGGACACCGGCTCGGTCGCCAGCCCCAACCGCGAGACCGAGAGCATGAAGGACGGCACCGACGCCGTCTCCGACTGGCCGCTGCTGAACGCCTTGCTGAACACCGCCGGCGGCGCGACGTGGGTGTCGCTGCACCACGGCGGCGGTGTCGGCATGGGCTATTCGCAGCACTCCGGGGTGGTGATCGTCGCCGACGGCACCGATGCCGCCGCGCGCCGGCTGGCGCGGGTGCTGGTCAACGACAGCGGCACCGGCGTGATGCGCCACGCCGACGCGGGATACGAGACGGCGGTCGCCTGCGCCAAGCGCAACGGCCTCGATCTCCCGATGATCAAGTAAACAGAGAACCTACATGACCACCAATGCATTGACCTTGAAGCCCGGCGCGATGACGCTGTCCGAACTGCGCGCCGTATGGACCGCCGCCAGCCCGCTGTCGCTGGCGGCCGAAGCCTGGCCGGTGATCGAGGCATCCGCCGCCGCCGTGCGCGCCATCGTGGCCAAGGGCGACGCCGCCTACGGCATCAACACCGGTTTCGGCCTGCTGGCCAAGACCCGCATCCCGGACGACAAGCTGGAACAGCTGCAGCGCAACCTGATCCTGTCGCATTCGGTCGGCACCGGCGAGCTGTTGTCGGACGCCGTCTGCCGCCTGATCATGCTGATGAAGATCGGCAGCCTGGCGCGCGGTTACTCCGGCGTGCGTCCGCTGATCGTCGAGACCCTGGTCGCGCTGTACAACGCCGGCATCATGCCCGCCATCCCGGCCAAGGGTTCGGTCGGCGCCTCGGGCGACCTGGCGCCGCTGTCGCACATGACCCTGGCCATGCTGGGCGTGGGCGACGTGCGCTTCAATGGCGAGATCACGCCGGCCGCCGACGCGCTCAAGGCCGCCGGCATCGCGCCGGTGGTGCTGGCCGCCAAGGAGGGTCTGGCGCTGATCAACGGCACCCAGGTCTCGACGGCGCTGGCGCTGCATGGCCTGTTCATGGCCGAGCGGCTGCTGGAGGCGGGCATGGTCTCCGGCGCCTTGTCGCTGGACGCCGCCAAGGGCAGCGATTCGCCGTTCGACGCCCGCGTGCACGAAGTGCGCGGCCAGCCGGGCCAGATCGCCGCCGCGTCGATCTACCGCCAACTGGTGAGCGACAGCGCGATCCGCGCCTCGCACCTGGTCGGCGACGAGCGCGTGCAAGACCCGTACTGCCTGCGCTGCCAGCCGCAAGTCATGGGCGCCTGCTGGGACATCATCGGCAACGCCGCCCGCACCCTGCTGATCGAGGCCAACGCCGTGACCGACAATCCGCTGCTGTTCAAGGACGGCGAGCTGTCGGTGGTGGTCTCGGGCGGTAATTTCCACGCCGAGCCGGTGGCCTTCGCCGCCGACACGCTGGCGCTGGCGATCGCCGAAATCGGCAGCATCTCGGAGCGCCGCATCGCGCTGCTGATCGACGCCACCTTGTCCGGCCTGCCGCCGTTCCTGGTGCGCGAGCCGGGCCTGAATTCGGGCTTCATGATCGCCCATGTCACCGCCGCCGCGCTGGCTTCGGAGAACAAGTCGCTGGCCCATCCGGGCAGCGTCGACACCATCCCGACCTCCGCCAACCAGGAGGACCATGTCAGCATGGCGACGTACGCGGCGCGCCGTCTGGACGACATGGCGCAGAATACGGCGGTGATCATCGGTATCGAGCTGCTGGCGGCGGCGCAGGGGATCGATTTCCATCGTCCGCTGACGACCTCGCCGCATCTGGAGCATGTGCATGCGCAGCTGCGCCGGAAGGTGGCCGTCTACGACCAGGACCGCTTCTTCGCGCCGGATATCGAGGCCGCCAAGGGCATGGTCATGCGCGGCGAGTTGAGCGCGTCGTGCAAGGAGTTGTTCACATCGCTGCATCCATAACCGGGGAGCGCCATGGATTATCAGTTCAACGCAGGTAGCATTCCCTTGCTGGTGTCCATGCCGCACGTGGGCACGGACATTCCGGACGACGTGGCGGCGGCGATGACGCCGGCCGCGGTCGACAAGCAGGACACGGACTGGCATCTGGCGCGCCTGTACGATTTCCTCGGCGAGATGGAGGCGTCGACCTTGTCGGCGCGCTGGTCGCGCTACGTCATCGATTTGAACCGGCCGCCGGAGAACACCAACCTGTACCCCGGGCAGGACACGACGGGTTTGTGCCCGGTCGATACCTTCCATCGCGAGCCGCTGTACCTGGAGGGCCGCGTGCCGGACCAGGCCGAGGTCGAGCGCCGCCTGGGCCTCTACTGGAAACCGTATCACGAGCGTCTGCGCGCGGAGCTGGACCGGTTGCTGGCGCTGCACGGCGCTGTGGCGCTGTGGGACGCGCATTCGATCGCCTCCCACGTGCCGCGCTTCTTCGAGGGCAAGCTGCCGGACCTGAACTTCGGCACCGCCGACGGCGTCAGCTGCGCGCCGGGGCTGAGCGAAGCGGTGGTGTCGCGCGCGCTGGCGCAGCAGCGCTTCAGCGTGGCCGTCAACGGCCGCTTCAAGGGCGGGCATATCACGCGCTTCTACGGCAAACCGGGTGCGAACGTGCACGCGATCCAGCTGGAGATGTGCCAGTCGACCTATATGGATGAGGAAGCGCCGTACGGTTACCGGACCGACCGCGCCGGGCAGGTGAGGGGGCTGCTGCGCGAGATGACGCAGGCGGCCGCCGACTGGGTGCGCCGATGAGCAAGCTCTTTGCCCGGAATGCACTGCTGCCCGATGGCTGGCGCGCCGATGTGCTGATCGAGTGGGACGCGGCGGGCGCCATCACGGCGGTGCGCGAAGGCGCCGCCGTGGAGGGCGCCGAAACCGTCGAAACCGTCGAATATGCGCTGCCCGGCATGATCAACCTGCATTCGCACAGCTTCCAGCGGGCGCTGGGCGGGCGCACGGAAAAGGCCGGGCCGCACCAGGCCGGCGGCGTCCAGGACAGTTTCTGGACCTGGCGCGACCTGATGTACCGCTTCGCCCGCAACATCACCCCCGCGCACATCGAGGCCATCGCGGCCCAGCTGTTCTCCGAATGCCTGCGCCACGGCTACACCTCGCTGTGCGAATTCCACTATGTGCAACGGGCGCCGGACGGCGCCATGTATCCGCGCCCGGCCGAGACGGCGGAGCGGGTGCTGGCCGCCGCACGGTTGGCCGGAATCGGCGTGACGATGCTGCCGGTGTTGTATAGTTATTCAGGTTTTGGCGAAAGCGCCCTGAAACCCGAACAGCAGCGTTTCAAGACCGACGTCGAGGATGTGCTGCGCGTGATCGAGGCGCTGGAACCGTTGCGCGACGCGCAAACCGAGGTCGGCGTGGCGCCGCATTCGCTGCGCGCGGCGTCGGTGGGGCAGATCAACGCCGTGCTGGCGGCATTGCCGCCGGACCGCCCGGTGCATATCCACATCGCCGAGCAGCAGCCGGAGGTGCGGCAGTCGCTGGACTGGAGCGGGCGCCGGCCGGTCGAGTGGCTGTTCGACCATGTGGCCGTCGACGAGCGCTGGTGCCTGGTGCACGCCACCCATCTGACGCGCGACGAGGTCGACCGGATTGCGGGCAGCGGCGCGGTGGCCGGCCTGTGCCTGACCACCGAGGCGAACCTGGGCGACGGCCTGTTCCCGCTGGAGGATTTCCTGGCGGCGGGCGGCCGCTTCGGCATCGGCAGCGACAGCCATATTTCGCAAAGCCCGGTGGAGGAACTGCGCTGGCTGGAATACGGCCAGCGCCTGCAGCACCAGCGCCGCAATATCGCGGTGTCGGCCACGGAGCGCAATGTCGGCGACTTTTTGTGGCAGGGCGCCTTGCGCGGCGGCGCGCAGGCGGCGGGACGGCCGGTGGGCGCATTGGCGCCCGGACGCCGCGCCGACGTGATCGTGCTCGATGACGATCACCCGAATCTGTATGGCTTGGCGCTGGACGAGATACTCGGCAGTTTCGTCTTCAGCGGCAACGACAATCTGGTCAAGGACGTCATGGTCGGCGGCCAGTGGGTAGTACGCAACCAGCAGCACGTGGCGCAGCAGGCGATCGCTGCGCGCTTCAAGCAGACGATGGCCGAACTGAGGGAGTTCCGATGACCCAGCTGATCCAGTATGCAAGCCTGATGCCCGCGCCATGGAAGAACGGCGGCGGCAGCACGACGGAAATCGCCGTCGCTCCCCCCGGCGCCGGTTTTGACGATTTCGACTGGCGCGTCAGCCTGGCGACGATCACCCAGGACGGCCCGTTCTCCGCCTTTCCCGGCATCGACCGCACGCTGGCGCTGGTCGACGGCGACGGCGTGCTGCTCGATTTCGGCGACGAGCGCGTGGTGCTCAGCCCCAGCGAGCCGCTGATCGAGTTCGCCGGCGAGGATGCGGTGCACGCCACCGTCACCGGCGCCAACACCACCGATTTCAATGTGATGACGCGGCGCGGCCGTTGCCGCCACCGGCTCGAAGCGTGCGTCGTGCGCGGCACGCTGGAGCTGAACCGGCGCGCCAGCACCACCCTGGTGTTCCTGGCCGACGGAGAAAGCCTGTCCGTCAGCAGCGCGCGCGAGCGCATCGCCATGGTGCGCTACGACATGCTGGTGATCGAATCCGAAGAGGTGTGGAGCATCGAGGCGGCGCAGGCGACCGTGTTCGTGGTCGACATCATCAATAACTAGAATAATCCGAAGGCATGGCATGACCGCGTGGGATGTGTTGTTTACCAATGTGCACCTGGCCACCATGGACGGGGGCTACGGCGAAATCCGCGATGCCGCCATCGCCGTCAAGGACGGCCGCATCGCATGGCTGGGACCACGGGCCGCGCTGCCGGACGATGCGCGGGCGGCCGCCACGCATGACTGCGATGGCTGCTGGCTGACGCCGGGCCTGATCGACTGCCACACCCACATCGTCCATGCAGGCAACCGCAGCGATGAATTCGAGGCGCGCCTGAACGGCGCCACCTACGAGGATATCTCCCGCGCCGGCGGCGGCATCATGTCCACCGTGCGCGCCACCCGCGCCGCGTCGGAGGATGAATTGCTGGCGCAAAGCCTGCCGCGTGTGCGCAGCCTGCTGGCCGAGGGCGTGACGACGATAGAGATCAAATCCGGCTACGGGCTGACCCTGGAATCGGAGGCGAAGATGCTGCGCGTGGCGCGCCGCATCGGCCGCGACTATCCAGTCGATGTCGCCACCACCTTCCTTGGCGCGCATGCGCTGCCGCCGGAGTTCGCCGGCCGCGCCGACGACTACATCGCCGAAGTCAGCGCCATGATCGCGCCGCTGGCCCGGGAGGGCCTGGTCGATGCGGTCGACGCCTTCTGCGAGCGGATCGGGTTTTCGCACGATCAGACCGAGCGTGTGTTCCAGGCGGCGCGGGCCCATGGCTTGCCGGTCAAGCTGCACGCCGAGCAGCTGTCCGACCAGCGCGGCGCGCAACTGGTGGCGCGCTATGGCGGCCTGTCGGCCGACCACCTCGAACATTTGACCGACGATGGGATCGCCGCGATGGCCGCCGCCGGCACGGTGGCGGTGCTGCTGCCGGGCGCCTACTACTTCCTGCGCGATACCACGCCGCCGCCGGTGGCCGCCTTGCGCTCGGCCGGCGTGCCGATGGCCGTCGCCACCGACTGCAATCCCGGCACGTCGCCGATGACGTCCCTGCTGCTGGCGATGAACATGGCCTGCACGCTGTGGCGACTGACGCCGCTCGAGGCGCTGGCCGGCTGCACCGCGCACGCGGCACGCGCGCTGGGGCGGCAGGGCGATATCGGCACCCTGGAAGTGGGCAAGCGCGCCGACTTCGCGCTGTGGCGCATTGCCCGGCCGGCCGACCTGTCCTACGCCATCGGCATGAATCCGTGCGCGGGCGTCGTCAACGCCGGCGTATGGCGTTCGCCACGGGCGTGAAAACCCGGCCAGCCTTCAGCGATACGCGCGCGTCACCACTTAGGGGTCGTACCCCGAGGGGTACGACCCCGCTCGGCCCTGCGGGTTTCACAGGCCGTGCAGGTTAAAAAAAACGTTCCGTTGCCGGGGCTTTCGGTTACATTATCCGGATTCCCCAACCTGTAACAGGAACACCATGTTTGCCCTGAAATCGCTGCGCGTCGCCGTTCTGCTGTCATTTGGCGCGCAAGCGCTGGCGTTCGCGCAGGAGCCGGTGCCGCCGGCGCCACCCGCGCCACCGGCGCCGGCGCCCTCGACCGACGTGCCGGTGGTCGCCACCACGCCGCTGCAACCGGCCGCCGCACCCGCGCCGGCCGTGGCGCCTCCCGCTGCCACCCGGCCTTTCGCGGAGCTGGTGCGCGGCGCCAAGCAGCATGCTGGCTTCCTCAACCTGTATCAAAAAGAAGAAAAGGTCTGGATCGAGCTGCGGCCCGACCAGTTCGACCGTCCGCTGTTCATGTCCGTGAACATGCCCAACGGGCTGGGCGAGCGGGGCGTGTACGGCAGCCAGATGGGCTTCAGCCGGGTGGTGACGTTCCACCGCATCGGCAACCTGGTGCAGATGATCGCCAAGAACACGCAGTTCAAGGCCATCGGCGGCACGCCCGAGGCGAAGGTGGTGGCGCAGGGGTTCTCGGACAGCCTGCTGGCGATCACGCCGGTATCGAGCGGGCCCAATCCGAAAAACCAGTCGGTGCTGGTGGACGCGAACATTCTGCTGTTCGGCGACATTCCCGGCTTCTCCACCAAGCTGGAATCGGCCTTCCGCTTGCCGTACGCGATGGATGCGCGCAACAGCAGCTTCACGTCGGTGCGCAGCGACGAGACCATGACGGGATTCCAGGTCAACGCGCATTATGCGGTGCCGCGCATACCGGCGCCGCCGCCGGTCATGCCCACCGTCCCGGCGGCGATCGCCAGTCCGCCGACCACGCTGCCGGACCCGCGCAGCATGTTCCTGGGTTTCTACTACACGTTCATGCCGCTGCCGGCCGAACCGATGGCGAGCCGCCGCGCGGATGATCGCGTCGGTCATTTCGTCACCACCAACCAGGATTTTTCGGATGACGTGACGCCGACGGCGGCGGTGCACATGGTGTCGCGCTGGCGCCTGGAAAAGCAGGACCCGGCGCAGGCGTTGTCGGAGCCGAAGCAGCCCATCGTCTACTGGATGGACGCGAACATCCCGGAGAAGTACCGCGAGTCGGTGCGCCAGGGCATCCTGGCCTGGAACGCCGCGTTCGAACGGATCGGCTTCAAGAACGCGCTGGTGGTCAAGCAGCAGACCGCCGCCGACCACTTCGACACCATGGACGCTCGCCACGCGTCGGTGCGCTGGTTCGTCGGCAGCGATGTCGGCTTCGCCATCGGACCGCGCCAGGTCGATCCGCGCACCGGCGAGATACTCGATGCCGACATCGGCATGTCCGACGGCTTTTCGCGCACCGTGCGGCGCGTGGTGAGCGAGGATGCGATGGACGGGACGGCCGCTTTCGCGTCCCATGGCGACGGCGCCGCGCACGAAGACCGTTGCGACTACATGCTCCAATCCGGGGACGAGATGGGCTTTGCCATGGGCCTGCTGGAGGCGCGCGGCGAGCTGGAAATGGGCAGCCCCGAGGCCGACGCCGTGGCGCAGGCGTATGTGCGCTCGGTGATCATGCACGAGGTGGGCCACACCCTGGGTTTGCGGCACAACTTCCGCTCGTCGACGATCTACAGCATCAAGCAGTTGCAGGACCCGGCCTTCACGAAACAAAACGGCATGACCGGCTCGGTGATGGATTACACGCCGTTCAACCTGGCGCTCAAAGGGGAGCGGCAGGGCGAGTATGTGACGTCCGCGCTGGGGCCTTACGACTACTGGGCGATCGAGTACGCATACAAGCCGATCGAGCCGGCGCGGGAGAAGCAGGAGCTGGCGAGGATCGCCGCCCGGTCGAATGAACCGCTGCTGGCCTTCGGCACCGACCAGGATGCGGGAGGTTTCAACTCCGATCCGGACGTGAACGTGTTCGATCTGGGCAGCGATCCGCTGGCCTATTTCCAGCGCCGTCTGGCGATTTCGCGCGAGCTGTGGGACCGGATACAAAACCGCACGCTCAAACCCGGCGAGAGCTATGAATCGCTGCGCCGCAGCTTCGACTACGGCTTCCAGCAGTTCGCGCGCACGATGCCGGTGGTGGTCAAGTATGTGGGCGGGGTGACCTATCTGCGCGATCATGCCGGCACCGGCCGCGCCACTTTCACCCCGGTGCCGCTGCCGCGCCAGCGGGCGGCGTTGCAGATGCTGACCAATAGCCTGTTCAAGACCGACAGCTTCACCTTTACCCCGGCGATGATCAGCCGCCTGGGCGCCGATACCTTCACCACGCGTGGCAAGGCCGACGTGTCGGTGGGTGGCAGGGTGCTGGGCTTGCAGGCCGGCGTGCTCGATCAGCTGATGTCCGACGCCGTCGCCATACGGCTGGTCGATTCGCGCGAGAAGCTGGACAACCCCAAGCTTGGCCTGGGCCTCGACGAGTTGTACACCACCGTTCAGGACGCGGTGTGGAGCGAACTCAAGACCGGCAAGGAGATCACCGGCATGCGCCGCAATCTTCAACGCGAGCATCTGAAGCGCGTCGCCGTCATGCTGCTGCGCGCCACGCCGTCGATGCCGGCCGACGCGCGTAGCCTGCAACGCGAGAACGCGCTGACGTTGCAGCGCGAGCTGCGCGGCGCGATGGCGCGGCAGGCCAGTCGCGAGGTCAAGGCGCATCTGTCGGAAAGCTACGAGACGCTCAGCCAGGCGCTGAAGGCGCCGATGCTGCGGGTGGGGACCTGATGCGGGGCTGGCTGGGCGGGGCGCTCTTAACGCTTGGACTGTCGATCGGCGGCGCGGCCACCGCGCAGGACGGGGGCACGCTGCACGTAGGCTCCAAGCGCTTCACCGAATCCTATATCCTCGGCGAGGTGCTGACGCAGACGGCCGCGCCGCACGCCAAGGTCGTCCACCTGCAAGGGCTGGGCAACACGGCCATCGTGCTGGCGGCCTTGCAGGCGGGCCGCATCGATGTCTATCCGGAGTACCTGGGCACCATCGATCTCGAGATACTCAAACATACGAAGGCCGCGCCGCTGGAGCAGATACGGCGCGAGCTGGCGCCGATGGGGCTGGGCGTGGCGGTGCCGCTGGGGTTCAACAACACCTACGCGCTGGCGACGCGCGGCGACGCCGAGGGCGTGCACAAGCTGAGCGATCTGGTCGCGCGCGACAAGCTGCGTTTCGGGCTCTCGCATGAATTCATCGGCCGCGCCGACGGCTGGCCGGGACTGGCCGCGCGCTATGGATTGAAGCAGCGGCCGGAGGGACTGGATCACGGCATCGCCTACGAGGCCTTGATGCAGCGCCAGGTCGACGTCATCGACATCTATTCGACCGACGCCAAGATACGCCAGTACGGACTGCGTGTGCTGGACGACGACCGCGCCTACTTCCCGCGCTATGACGCGGTGTTGCTGTACCGGCTCGACGCGGCGCGGCGCTTTCCCGCCGCGTGGAAGGCGATCGGTCAGCTGGAGGGACGCATCGGCGCGGACGACATGATCGCCATGAACGCCGCCGCCGAAATCGACGGCAAGAGCTTTACCAATGTCGCGCGCGAGTGGCTGGCGGCGCGCGGCGCCAAAGCAGCGGGAACCGCGCCCGTCGCCATTGACGCCAAAGCGCCACCGGCCGCGCGCGATGGCCTGCTGGCCAAGATATTCGACCGCAATCTGTGGCCGCTGACGCGCCAGCACTTGACGCTGGTGCTGTTCGCGGTGGCGATGGCGTGCGTGATCGGCATTCCGCTGGGCGTGATGGCGGCGGTGTTTCCGCGTCTGCGACAACTGGTGCTGGGATTGACGGGTGTGCTGCAAACCGTGCCGTCGCTGGCCTTGCTGGCGCTGCTGATTCCCTTGCTGGGCCGCATAGGCACCGTGCCGGCGCTGGTGGCGCTGGTGGTCTACGCGCTGTTGCCGATCGTGCGCAACACCTGCACCGGCCTGCTGCAGGTGTCGGCGGGGCTGCGCATGGCGGCGTTGGCGCTGGGCTTGCGGCCGTCGCAGCGCATGATGCTGGTCGAGCTGCCGCTGGCGCTGCCGGTGATCCTCGCCGGCGTCAAAACGGCGGCGGTGATGAGCGTGGGCACGGCGACCATCGCCGCCTTCATCGGCGCGGGCGGCTACGGCGAGCGCATCACCATCGGCCTGGCGCTGAACGACAACGACATGCTGCTGGCCGGCGCCATTCCGGCGGCCGTGCTGGCCTTGCTGACGCAGGCCGCCTTCGAGCTGCTGGAGCGGTTCGCCGTCCGGTCCCGCTCACATCGGCCGTAATTCCCGCAGACAATCTTTCGCTAAATCAAGCTGTTCGTTTTTGTAAAGCAAATGTAAGCAGATTTGAAGGTGGGTAAGGTTTTGTAAGGCGGGAGGCGAGTCGCCGGCGGCGCGGCTATAGTGAACTCGTTGATTCAATCTCCCTCCCACTGACACCGGGTTCCTCCCACGAGCGGCGACGCTGCGTGGGATTTTTTTTACGCTTGCGCCGACAGCTCGGTGAGCGCCTCGCCGGTGACGCGGCAGATGCGCCACTCCGGCATGACGGTGGCGCCCATGCCCTCGTAGAGCTTGATGGCGTTGGTGTTCCAGTCCAGCACCGACCATTCGAAGCGGCCGCAGTCGCGCTCGACCGCCAGCCGCGCCAGCGCCACCAGCATCTGCTTGCCATAGCCCCGGCCACGACAGGCTTGCTTGACGTACAAGTCCTCCAGGTACAGCCCCTTCTTGCACAGGAAGGTGGAGAAGTTGTGGAAGAACAGCGCGAAGGCGACGACCTCGCCGTTGGCCTCGCCGACCAGCGCCTCGCAGCCCGGCTTGTCGCCGAACAGGCTCTCGTGCAGCATGGCCTCGTTGGCCACCACCATGTGTTCGAGTTTTTCAAACACCGCCAGCTCGAAGATCATGCCGAAAATGGCGGAGACGTCGGCCGGCTCGGCCGGGCGGATGGTCAGGTCGGAGTTGTTCATCAGGCTGCTTCTACACTTTCTTTTATGACGGGGGAATCGGATTTGAGCGCCCAGGCGACGCTCGCCAAACACAATACCATGCCGGCCCATTCCAGCGGCCCGGGACGGAAGTGTTCGAGCTGGATCGACAACAGCACCGAGATCACCGGCGTGACGACGCCGATGTAGACGGCCTTGTCCGAACCGATGCGGTGGATCAGGGTGAAATAGGCGGCGAACGCGATGACCGAGCCGAACAGCGACAGGTAGAGCAGGCCGCCCCAGTACTTCGGCTCGCTCGACAGGGTGAATGCCTGGCCGCTGGCGAGCACCCAGGCGGCGACGATCAGGCTGCCCCACATCATCGACCAGGCCATCGTCAGCAGCACGTTGGACGACTCCACGCGCACCTTGACGACGATCAGGTTGCCGACGGTGCTGGCGATGGTGGCCGTCAGCGCCAGCCCCAGGCCGAGCAGGAAATGGCCTTCGCCGCCGGTCATGATGTCGTGCCAGGCGCCCCGGATCGAGTGGAAGAACAGCAGCGTGACGCCGGCGATGGCGATGATGCCGGCGTTCCAGGTGCGCCAGCTGACCGGCGTGCCGAAGGCGATGCGGTTGAGGATGGGGCTCCAGAACACCATCAGCGCGAACAGCACCGCGACCAGGCCGGACACCAGATATTGCTCGGACGAATACGTGCAGATGTAACTGAGCGCGAAAGTGGCGCCGCCCTGCAGCATCAGCCAGCGCTGGGCGCGCCATGGCAGCATCAGCTTGTCGCCGCGCACGGCGCACCAGGCGAACAGCGCGGCGGCGGCCAGGCCGAAGCGGTAGGCCACCGAGACGGCCGGCGCGACGTCGCCCAATTGCAAGGTGATGGCGAAGAAAGTGGAGCCCCAGATTAGGCAGGCGATAACGAAGAGCAATGGAGAGGACATCGAACAAGTATAGCTGGCTTATTGGCAACTTGCCTAGCGGCCATCTTTTTGGCGAGGTCCCTTCGTTGACAAGCCCGAGTTAGTAGGCGAGCCGGAAGCGGCGGTACAGGAAGCCCAGCACGAACAGCGGCCCGATCAGCAGGAAGCGCAGGTCGTCGAAGAACGACGGCTTCTTACCTTCGATTTTGTGGCCGATGAACTGGCCGATCCACGCCAGCACGAAGATCGCCAGCGACAGCGGCAAGACCGCCTGCTGCGGCAGCGCGGCCAGCACGGCGAGCATGACGGCGGCCATCACCAGCATGCCCAGCGCGAAGGGTTTGGACAGCGTGAAGTAGTAGCACAGCGAGGCCACGGTCACCGCCACCGCCGCCAGCGGATGGATGGCCCACACCAGCCCGAGCAGGGTGAACACGATGACGGGCACGCAGATGAAATGGATCACTTCGTTGGTGGGATGCAGATGGCTCTCGCTGTACTTGGCGAGCAGCAGATCGATGGTGCGCGGTTGCGGCATGGTGGTCTCCTGCGATTGTTTTTATGGCGCGGTCTGGCCGCCGGTAAATTCTACACCCGTTTTTCGGGCCTGCGGCCGAGGTCGCTTGTGCGGGCGCCGCGCCGTGGCCGGCTCCGGTAAAATGCCGGCATGCCCGATGACACCGATTTGATTTCCTCCGCGCTGACCGGCCTCGCGCCCGTGATCGACGCGCGCACGCGCATCCTCGTGCTGGGCAGCTTTCCCGGCGCCGCCTCGCTGGCCGCGCAGCAGTACTACGCGCATCCGCGCAATTTGCTGTGGCCGATCCTGTCGGC
The DNA here is from genome assembly GCF_040675865.1 of Burkholderia sp. LMU1-1-1.1. Taxonomy (NCBI): domain Bacteria; kingdom Pseudomonadati; phylum Pseudomonadota; class Betaproteobacteria; order Burkholderiales; family Burkholderiaceae; genus Burkholderia; species Burkholderia sp. LMU1-1-1.1. Next base: position 221,157 of record NZ_JBEGHG010000078.1, read on the forward strand.
GTTGACGGGCGAGCCGCTGGCGGCGTTGCCGTACCCCCAGCGGCTGCCGCGTCTGCTCGCGCATGGGTTCGGGCTGTGGGATGTGCTGGGGGCGTGCGAGCGCGAGGGGAGTCTCGACTCGGCGATCCGCAAGCCGGCGGCCAACGACTTCGCGCGGTTGCGCGAGTTGTGTCCGTTGCTGGAGACGGTCGGCTTCAACGGCCAGACCTCGGGCAAGTTCGCGCCGCAGTTCGCGGCGGAGGGCTATCGCACCGTGGTGTTGCCGTCGACATCGCCCGCCCATGCTTCGCTGACGTTTGAGGAAAAGCTAGAGCGCTGGAGAGTTGTACTTTAATACTCCGAGATTTATGGTGCTACCTTTTGAAGCCCGCTTCGCGCTGATGACGGATTGCGAGCACCAGAATGGCATCGTGGGTCGGGTCATAATCATAAAGCGCGACATAGCCTGTTTTGCTACGGGATATAACGAGTTCACGCATTCCCGATTCTACTAACCGTCCAATCATAGGATGACGGGCGAGGATTGCGATCGCTTCGTCAATCAAATCGAGCGCTTCCATTGCATCGGAACCGTTATCGGAAAGAAAGTCAGCTGATGTATTCAAGGTTGGCAAGCGCCTGATCCGAATAACTTACTTGCGCCATGACTTCGCGACAGGTTTTTCAGATTTTTGGTTGGTGAGTCGTTCGCGCAGATAGCTGCGAACGTCGGCTGCCTCATACCCCAATCCGCTTTTTTGCATGTCAGCGCGCGCGGCATGAGCCTCTGCCACAAACTGTGCACGTTGCTCGGCCTCATCGGTTGCCTGTCGGATCGCGTCGACCATGAACGCGTGCGTGCTGATTCCCAGCTTGCCGGCCGCCGTCACAACGCGCTGCTTGAGTTCCTCTGAAAGTTTGAGTGATGTGGTAGACATAGGCTGTTTTGTAGAGGTGTTGGTGTGATTAGAGTAGCACCCGGCCAGCACAGTGTCGAGGTGCTTGAGCCCCCGGCTTCCGCCAGCGCCCAGCGCACGCGCAGATCCCGCACATAGCCCCCCGGCATTCGCGAAGGTGAAGAGGGTGGGCGGCTTGGCCTCGCAAGCGAACGGGTTTGGCGAATCATGCGCCTTCCCGCACCACCACCCGCACCACCGTCTCCAGATAATCCTCGAACCCCATGCGCAGATAGACCTGGTGCGCCGGGTTGGCGCGCATCACGTGCAGGAAGGACGTGTCGCCGCGCAGCGCGTGGCGCCGGATCAGCTTGCCGATCAGTTGCTTGGCCAGCCGGCGTCCCTGGTAGTCCGGGTGCGTGCACACGCCGCTGATCTCGCACAGCCCCGGCGCGCGCAGGCGCTCGCCGGCCATCGCCATCAGCCGCTCGCCGTCGAAGTAGCCGAAGTAGTCGCCCAGTTCGATGGTGCGGATGCCGAACGGTCCCGGTTTGCACAAGGTGGCCAGTTCCAGCGCCTGCTGCGCGTGGTGCGCTTGCAGCGGCAGCGCCTCGGGCGCGGGATCTTCGGCCGGCGTTTCGCCGGCCCACACCATGCGGAACATGGTGGTCTCCGCGTCGATGCGCCAGCCGGGCGGGGCGGCGCCGGTCCAGTTTTCGCAGTAGAAGTGTTCGCCCGGCGCGCAGTGGGGAAGCAGCGCGTCGAAGTCCGGCGCGGCGCTGTCGGCGAAGGCGAGGATGGGCGAGAACCCGGCGGTGTAGCGCCGCGCGCCGCCGTCGCCGCTGGCGTGGCGGGCGTGCGCGCCGGTCAGCGTGTGCCAGAAGATGCGGTCGAGGAGTTCATTGTCTTTCATTGCCTCCAGAATATCATTACTTGATCACTTTCGCTTCATAGGCGCGGATGCGGTCGAGCTTGGCGGCGTACAGGTCGTTTTGCCCGCGCGTGGTGCTGTTCTCCAGCGCCTTCTTCATGTGCTTGTCGGCGGCGCGCAGGTTGCCCAGCTGGTAGTGGCTCACCGCCAGCCAGTAGTGGAACTCGTGGTAGTCGGGCGCGCGCTCCAGCTCGCGCTCGAACAGGTTGCGGGCGCGCACGTAGTCGCCGAGATGCATGGCCTCCATGCCCAGGTGGAAGAAGTGGAACGGCGGGTAAGGCTCGAGCCGCGCCAGCCGCTCGCGCACCGCCGCCGCCTCGGCCGGACGCTGCAGCGACTCCAGCGTCTGCGCCAGGTTCGACAGGTAGATGGTGTTGTTGGGCGCGTACCGCAGCGCGTGGCGCAGCGTCTGCTCGGCCTGCATCTGGTCGCCGTGGTTCTGGTAGATGACGGCCAGCGTGTTGTAGGCGTTCATGAAGGCCGGGTCCGCCTGGACGGCTTGCCGCGCGGCCCAGTAGGCGTCGTCGATGCTGCCGGCCGACAGCAGTTCGGCGGCGCGGTTGTTGAGGTACATGGCGACGATGGTCGGTTCCTCGAGCAGGCGGGCGGTTTCGCGCGCCTTGGGCGGGATCGGGATGAAGTCGACCGTCAGCGCGTTCGCGTTGTTGACCTGGTAGCCGTCGAGGTAGGAGGTGCGCTTCTTGCCGAGCACCAGGTTGACGTGGTTGGCGGCGAAGTACAGGTTGCCCGAGCGGCTCCAGCTTTCGTCCATCTGGATTTGCTGGAACTGGACCGTGAAGTTGAGCTCGCGCGCCAGCGCGGCCGTCATGATCACCAGCGATAGGCAGTTGCCGGCGCGCGCGTCGAAGGTTTCGGCGGCGTTGCGCGTCATGGCCGAGTCGTATTCGAGCTTGAGCTGGTCGCGCGTGTAGAGCGCGTCGAACAGCGCGCGGCGCGCGTCCTGGCCGACGCCGTGCCGGCCGAGGTCGTGCTTGAGGTAGTCGCGCATGCGGTCGTTCAGGGCGAAGATGGCGTTGGTGTCGATCGGCGCGGCGGGGGCCTTGAACAGCTGGTCGTGGAATAGTTCGGATGCGGGCGCGCGTTGCGCCGGCGATTGGGTGGCGCAGCCGCCGACAAGGAGCGCGGCGGCGCACCAGAGCATGGCCCATGGCTTCATGACATGTCTCCCTTTGCTGCGGAGCACAAGGCCGGCGCCGCACCAGGCAGCGGACTCTGGGTTCCGCTTGGGGAAAGTATCTGCCGCTAATCCGGTGCTGTCAACGGGTATCCATGTTGCGTCGCGGGCGGCGCGGTGGCGGATTACGCCGCGCTAATCCGCCCTACGTGTCTCCGCGTTAACGCGCAAGACAGCGGCCGCCGGGAACGGCCGGCGGAGCATGGGGCACGCTGAGACACGTAGGGCGGATTAGGCGGCACGCCGTAATCCGCCATGAGCCGCCAGCGGCCCCGAATCACCCCAGCGGCCGCACATCGACCGGCTGCCCCTGGCCGTCGAAGCGCAGCGCGACCGACACCGCTTCGATGCCGATGCTGGCCAGCGCGTCGCGCAGGTCGTCGACCTCCACTTCGAGGTCGGCGGTGATGTCGAGCGGCTTGTCGCACGTGGCCAGCACGTCGGCGCCGGCAGACAATTGCACGCGCAGCAGCATTTCATCATCGACATCGGTCGGCGCGATGATGGCGCTGACCCGCTCCGGCGCGTGCGATCCCAGCGCCTGGTTGAGCTCGGACAGGATGCGCAGCATGTCGTACTCGGCCTGCCCCTGCGCGCGGGCGCCGAAGAACAGGTCCTGGTACAGGAAGTTGAGCGTAAGCGCGGGATCGGCGCCACGGCCGCGTCCCAGGCAGCGCGCCACCAGCGCGCCGTACTGCTCGGTCCATTTCTGGTAGCGCTCGGCGCGCTTGGCGAAGTAGGCGTCGGCCGCCTTCTCGCCGGCCGGCACCTTGTAGAAGGCGTCGTCGGCGCGCTTGAGCGCGAAGCCGAGCAGGAAGCGCAATTCGACGGCGCTGTCGTCCGGGCCGAAGCCGGCCGGCGTCCAGCCGGCCGCCATGCTGCGCTCGAGCGCCGGCGCGGCGGCGATTTTCTTCTCCGTCAGCGACTGCGCCGCCTCGCGCACCATGCTGTGCAGCTGGCCGTAGCTGACCCGTTCGAACTCGGTCAGGTCGTAGGCGTGGCTGACCAGCACCACCTTGGCCTTGGGGCTTTCCAGCCCGGCGTCGTTGAAGCTGGCGAGCAGCGCGTCGTAGGCGTCGCCGTCCTGGAAGTCGGCCGCCGGGTCGAGCCCGCCCTGGCTGTGCACGAACACCGGAATGGCGAAGGCGTCGATCTCCATCTCGGGCGCGCCCTCGCGCCGCAGCAGCAGGCTGGCGGCGCCTTCCTCGACGGCGTTGCGCAGGTAGCGGTAGCCGTCGACCGATTCGTCGCGCGCCAGCTCGATGGCGCCGTACAGCACCTCGTCCTTGCCCTGGTTGAGCAGCTTGCGCAGCAGGCGCTGGAAGTCGAGCGCCTTTTGCGCCAGTTCGGCGCGGGTGCTGTCGGCCACGATGTCGTTGTTGAATTCACCGTCCGACAGGTCCAGCGCGAGCGCGCACAGTTCGGTGGTTTGCTGCTCGTCCTTGAGTTCCGGCGAGCTGGCGGATTTGCGCGGTACGGGGCGCTTGTTCTTAGGCATGTAGGTGTGTCTTATCGTTCGTGGTGGAAGGCTTCGTGCAGTTCGTCGAGCAGGTCGGCGGTTTCGTCCTCGCTCAGGCCGAGGTGCTGGCAGGCCAGCGCGCCGCCTTTTTCCCATTCATACGACATGGGGCGGCCGTGGAAGCGTTCGATGCCCTTTTCGGCCAGCAGCGACAGCGCCACCAGCGAGCGCACGGCGTCGTCGGTGGCCGGGTCGTCGAGCACGCGGTAGTCGTGGTGCAGCAGGATGGCCCAGGAAACGTCCGGCGACAGCCCCCAGTTGCGCGCCAGCAGGCAGCCGATGGCGGCGTGGTTGGTGCTGTAGCGCTGGTCCTCGACGGCGGTGAACGGCAGCGCGGCCTCGTCGCAGGCGTCGGCGTAGGTGTCGGCGTAGTCGGTGAAGCGGTTCATCAGCAGCGGCACGCCGATGTCGCAGAACAGGCCGAAGGTGTGGGCGATGTCCGGCGGGGCGATGCGCAGCTTGCGCGAGGTGAACACCAGCGCCTGGGCGCGGCGCGCCGACACTTCCCAGAACGCGTTCAGGTCCGCTTCCTTGCCTTCGATGGCCTGGCGCGCGAGTAGCCCGGTGAGCAGCGCGGCGCACTGGTCGACGCCGAGGAAGTTGATGCCTTGTTCGACCGATTTGGCCTTGCGCGCGGCGCCGAAGAACGGCGAGTTGGCCAGCTTGAGTAGCGCGCCGGACATGCCGACGTCGTTGCCGATGATGCGGGCGATGCGGCGCGGCGACGGGTCGGACTGGGCCAGCTCGCGCTGCAGGTCGACGAGCAGGCTGGGCCTCGGAGGAATCCGGATGGAGCGCATCAGCGCTTCTTCCACCGCGTTTTCTACTGGCATGGCTGGGGCTGCAACTGTCGTCATGTTGGTCTTCAGGGGTAAAGGCGGCGCGCGGCCGGGATGGGCCGGCGCGGGCGAATGTTGATGGCATGCATATGCAACATTATCGCCGCAAGCGCGGGCCGGTTGCGCGAATTTCTCCCAATTTTGTTGCTTCAGGGCTAGACGGGCCTTAAATTTGTCGCTAATTTCCGCCCGCGACACAAATTTAATGATGCTTTGATAACGATTCGATAGCCCGTCCGTGGTCGCGCGGTCCAGTCTGGCATTTACAATATCGGCATGACCAATGTTATCGCAGGGATCAATTTTGCCGCGCCGTCGCACGAGGTGGCGCGCCGGCTCATCGGAGTGACGGTGCTGGTCGACGGCGTCGGCGGGCGCATCGTCGAGACCGAGGCCTACGACCGCGAGGAGCCGGCCTCGCACTGCTACATCGGCCAGACGCCGCGCAATTTCTCGATGTTCGGCCCCCCCGGGCGCAGCTATGTGTACCGCTCGCACGGGCTGCACTGGTGCCTCAATTTCGTCTGCCGCGAGGAGGGCCACGGCGCCGGCGTGCTGATCCGCGCGCTCGAACCGGTGGCGGGGCTGGACCTGATGCGCGAGCGGCGCGGCATGGACGACGAGCGCCTGCTGTGCGCCGGACCGGGGCGGCTGTGCCAAGCGCTGGGCGTGACGCGCGCGCACAATAACCTGCCGCTCGACGCGCCGCCATTCACGCTGCTGCCGCCCGATCACGCGTTGCCGGCGAGTGAGCCGATCATCGTGTTAGCCGGCCCGCGCATCGGCATTTCCAAAGCGATGGAGCTGCCGTGGCGCTTCGGCGTGGCCGGCTCGCGCTTTCTGAGCAAACCCATGCGCGCCTGAGACGGGACCGGCGGCCGCCGCCGGCGGCTCGACCTTGAACACCGACACCGCCTGCGACAGGTGCACCGCCTGGTCCTGCAGGCTCTCGGCGGCGGCGGCGGCCTGCTCGACCAGCGCCGCGTTCTGCTGCGTCACGTCGTCCATCTGCCCGACCGCCTGGTTCACCTCGGCGATGCCCAGCGCCTGCTCGGCGCTGGCGTCGCTGATGCGGGCGATGATGTCGTTGACCTCGCGCACCGAGTCGACGATGTCGCCCATGCGCTCGCCGGCCTGGTGCACCGAGGCGCTGCCGCTGTCGATGGTGGCCACCGAGGCCGCGATCAGGGTTTTGATCTCCTTGGCCGCCGCCGCCGAGCGCTGCGCCAGGGTGCGCACCTCGGACGCCACCACCGCGAAGCCGCGCCCCTGCTCGCCGGCGCGCGCCGCCTCGACGGCCGCGTTCAAGGCCAGGATGTTGGTCTGGAACGAGATGCCGTCGATGACGCCGATGATGTCGACGATCTGGCGCGAGCTGGCGCGGATCGACGTCATCGTCTGCACCGCCTGCTGCACGGCGGCGCCGCCGCGCTGCGCCATGTCGGTGGCGCTGGCCGCCAGCTTGCAGGCCTGTTGGGCGTTGGCGGCGTTCTGCTGCACCGCCAGGGTCAGGCTGTCCATCGCGCTGGCGGTCTGCTCGAGCGAGCTGGCCTGCATTTCGGTGCGGGTCGACAGGTCGAGGTTGCCGCTGGCGATCTCGTGGGCGGCGGTGTCGATCGAGCGCACCGCCGTCAGGATCGTGCTCAAGGTCTGCGTCAGGTTGGTCATGGTTTGATCGAGCATGCGCGCGGTGTCGGCGATTTCATCGCTGCCGTCGTTGCGCCGGCCGGCGCCGAGGCGGCCCGCCGCCAGCGCCACGACCACGTCGGCGATGCCGCGGATGTCGCGCAGCATGGCGCCGCGCACGGCCATCGTCACGCCCAGCGACAGCGCGATCGACAGCAGCACGATGACGGCCATGGTGGTGGTGAGGGCGGCGAAGTCGCCGGTCGCGCGGGCGTACGCCTGTTCGCTCAGCTGTTTTTGCAGCGCCGACAATTTCGCCAGCTGGTCGTTGAGCTGCAGGAATTGCGTCTCGGCCTTGGCCATCGAGTTGGTGGCGATGCTCTGGTCCATCTGCGCCAGGTCCATCGTTTCGAGCACGGCCTTGCGGTAGGCCGCCAGCGCCTGCAGCGATTGTTCGACGAGCTTGCGCTCGGCCTCGCTGACGCCGGCCTCGGCGGCCAGCCGGCGCAGCCCGGCCTCGACGCCGGCGTGGCGCGCCTTGATCTGCTTGCCCAGCGCGTCGAGCCGCGACTGCGCGAAGCTGCCGTTGACCCAGGCCAGCAACTGGTAGATGTGGGCGTGCGCGTAGCGCGCCTCGCCGGAGACGTCGGCGGCCGCCTCGAGGCGCTCGGCGCGCACCCGCACCAGGTTCTCCATCGAGGTGTTCTGGCGCACCATGCCGTAGTAGCCGGCAGCGGCGGTGACGATCAGCAGCACCAGCACCAGGCCGGGCGCGAGCAGCAGTTTGGGACCTATACGTAATTTCTTCAACATCATGCTCTCCGGCTCCGGTGCGGGCTTGGTGCGCAAGCGGCGCGTTGCGTCGACTGTTCACATCGACCGTGTCGAACGCGTTGTTGCCGCGTCGTTATTGCTTCTTGTAGATGCCCGCTTCCAGCACGACGTCGCCGACGCGCAGGATATAGGTGGTCTTCGGCTCGATCTTGCCGGTGGTCGGATTCTTGTACTGGTAGTCGACCCAGCCGCTGCCCTTCTTGGCGGCCAGCTCGATGATCTCGCGGCGGTATTTCTTGCCGCTGGCGTCGGGCACGTCGGTCAGGTCCTTGCCGACGATGGACGGGTTGATCGGATGGGCCAGCACGATGCCGGTGTTGATGTCGCGCATGTCGACGTACAGCGACCCTTGCACGTAGTCGGGATCCTTGGCGCCGATCTTTTTCATCATCGCTTCCTTGCCGTTGGCCTTCATGAAGGCGGCGCCTTTTTCGGCCATGGCGATGGCGTCCTTCTCGGTCGGTTCGGCGGCGTGGGCGGCGTTGTTGGCGCACAGCGTGAACAGGGCGGTCGCGGCGATGGCGGCCGGAGCGAAATGCAGTTTCATGGCGGTTCCTTGTCAGGTGGGGGGGATTGCTCGGATAAAGTTTACGCCGGCGACGGTGACCGGGATTGCGCTGCCGCAAGGTGTGGCCGTATGGCAATTCCAACCGTGGTTTTATTGCTGCTTGCGCCAAGTCTCTAAATATTTCCGAGCGTCACTTGATTTTCGGCAATTCCAACGGGCCGTCGGCGGCCTAGCATGCAGTTTCCGCCACCTCACAAAGCGATAGGAAACCGCCATGACCACCAACCTGAATCCGTCCGGGACCCCCAGCGCCGCGCAGGCGCCGAAGTTCAAACCCTTCATCCGCCAGACCATCGCCAATTCGCGCCAGTGGGAATGGATACCGCCCGATTTGCAGGAGGCGGTGCAGGTGGTGTCGCATGTGCTGCCGTTCCGCACCAACGAATATGTGCTCGACCACCTGATCGACTGGAACAACATCCCCGACGATCCGATCTACCGTCTGGTGTTCCCGCACAAGGACATGTTGCAGGCCGATGACTACGCCCAGCTGCGCGAGCTGGTGCTGGGCCACGCCAACCCGCCGGCGATGGCCGAACTGGTGCGCAAGATCCGCATGCGCATGAACCCGCACCCGGCCGGGCAGATGACGCACAACGTGCCGCGTGTGAACGACGCGCCGGTCAAGGGCCTGCAGCACAAATACAAGGAGACGGTGCTGTTCTTCCCCAGCGCCGGCCAGACCTGCCACGCCTATTGCACCTTCTGCTTCCGCTGGCCGCAGTTCGTCGGCATGGACGACATGAAGTTCGACGCCCGCGAGTCGCACGAGCTGGCGGCCTACCTGAAGCTGCATCCGGAGGTGACCGACGTGCTGATCACCGGCGGCGATCCGTTGATCATGAACACCCGCTCGCTCGAGGCCTACATCGAGCCGCTGCTGGTGCCGGAGCTGGCGCATATCCAGAACATCCGCATCGGCACCAAGTCGGTGGCGTACTGGCCGCAGCGCTTCGTGACCGACCGCGACGCCGACGATTTGCTGCGCCTGTTCGAGCGCGTGGTCGCCAGCGGCAAGAACATGGCCATCATGGGCCACTACAATCACGCGGTGGAGCTGCGCCCGGAGATCGCCCAGCGCGCCGTCAAGCGCATCGTCGGCACCGGCGCCACCCTGCGCATGCAAGGCCCGCTGATCCGCCATATCAACGAGGACCCGAAAAGCTGGGCCGAGCTGTGGCAGACCGGCGTGCGCCTGGGCGCGATTCCCTACTATATGTTCGTCGAGCGCGACACCGGCCCGCGCGAGTATTTCGAGCTGCCGCTGGCGCGCGCGCACGAGATCTTCCAGGAGGCCTACCAGATGGTGTCGGGCCTGGCGCGCACCGTGCGCGGGCCGTCGATGAGCGCCTTCCCCGGCAAGGTCGTGATCGACGGCGTGGCCACCATCGGCGGCGAGAAGGTGTTCGCGCTGCAGTTCCTGCAGGCCCGCAATCCGAACTGGGTACGCCGGCCGTTCTACGCCAAGTACGATCCGAACGCGACCTGGATGGACCATCTGAAACCGGCCTTCGGCAAGGAGAAGTTCTTCTTCGAGGAGGAGGGCGGCAGCCGCAGCGAGTACGGCATCGAGACGCCCGGCCACCGCAAGGTGATCCCGCTGATCTCGGCGCGGCAGGAGGCCGCCGCCGCCGCGGTGGCCGCCGGTTGCAGCGCACCCAACGCCGCGTAGGTGACGCCATGCTGATCGGGGAACGGACGCGGGAGGACATGGTGCGCATGCCACCACCGCCGACCCGCAATGCGGCCACAGGGATCGGCCCCCGTAAGGGTGCCGATCCCGCGGCTCCGGTTTGCGGGTCGGGGGCGCCGGCGCCGAAGCTGTCGGGCACCGCCGTGTTCCTGCTGGTGTTCCTGCCGTTCGCGCTGGGGCACTATCTGTCGAGCCTGATGCGCACCGTCAACGCCACCCTGGCGCCGCAGCTGGTGACGTCGCTGGCGCTGACGCCGGGCCAACTGGGACTGCTCACCAGCGCCTTCTTCTTCTCGTTCGCGCTGGTCCAGCTGCCGGTCGGCATCGCGCTCGATCGCTGGGGCCCGGCCAAGGTCCAGCTGCCGATGCTGATCGTGGCGGCGCTGGGCGCGCTGGCCTTCTCCGGCGGCCACACCTTCGCCGAACTGCTGGTGGCGCGCGCCCTCATCGGCCTGGGCGTGGGCGGCTGCTTCATGTCGGCGGTGAAGGCGATCTCGACCTGGATCGCGCCATCGCGCATGCCCTCGGTGCAAGGCTACCTGATCGCCGTCGGCGGCCTGGGGGCGGCGTCGGCCACCTTGCCGGTGCGCCTGGCCTTGCACTACACGGACTGGCGCGGCCTGTTCGTCGGGCTGGCCGTGGCCGCCGTCACCACCGGCCTGCTGATCCGCATGCTGGCGCCGACGCAGCCGCTCTCTACCGCGCGGCGCGGACCAGTACTGGCGGCGATGGCGGAGGTGTACCGCCATCCGGCTTTCCGCGAGGCGGCCATGCTGGTGCTGATCCCGCATACGGTGTTCTTCGGCATGCAGGGGCTGTGGATCAGTCGCTGGCTGACCGACGTGGCGCGTTTTTCGGACGAGGCGGTCGGTTATCTGCTGTACCTGGGCATGGCGGCTATCATCTTTGGAGCCATCGCGGTGGGCATGATCACCGAGTGGGCCGGCCGGCGCGGGGTGCCGCCGATCAGCGTGGCGGCGGCCGGCGTGGCGCTGTTCATCCTGGTGCAGCTGGGCTTTGTATGCAACTGGTCGCCTAGCTACCAGACCTTGTCGGTGCTGTTCACGCTGGTGGGCACGGTGACCGGCATCGAGTACGCGATCGTCGCGCAGAACCTGCCCGGCACCTTGACGGGACGGGCGGCCACCTGCCTGAACCTGCTGATATTCCTGGGCGCGTTCGCGGTGCAGGCCGGCTTCGGCATGGTTGTCGGCTGCTGGCGGCCCAATCTGATGCAGCAATATCCGGCCCAGGCCTACCAGGTCGGCTTCGCGGTGCTGGTGTTGTTGCAGTTGCCCGGATTGGGATGGTTCGTGTGGCGGCGCTGGAGAAGGCAGGCGGCTTCCGGTAGAATGGATCTCCATTCCGGCAACCCGGCGACCAGCCCTCAATGACGCGATGACCAAACTTCAACAGGCCCAAAACGGAAACAGCGCGGACAACGCGTTCACCTCCCTGCCGCGCAGCTGGCAGGATTGGATCAAGGAGAATCTGGCGCGCGCATGCAGCCCGCTGGATATGGCGAACAGCATGGCCCGCTCGGGCCAGTACAGCATGGCCGCGGCCAGCGCCGCCATCGACGAAGCCCTGCGCATGCGGGCCCGGGCCGATGGCGGCGCCGAGCCCGAGGCGCAGCGGAGCGTATTCGTGGCGCCGCAGCAGATGCCCTTTATCGACATCGAACGCAATCGCGTGGCCGCGCCGGACCGCGAGGTGGAGCTGCTGTTCGTGCTCAAACAGCCACAGGTGATCTTGCTCGGCAATGTGCTCAGCATGGAGGAGTGCGACGCCATCGTCGCCCACTGCGGCACGCGCTACACCCGCTCGACGGTGACCGGCGAGGCCGACGGCGCCAGCGTGGTGCACGAGGGCCGCACCAGCGAGATGGCCTTCATCCAGCGCGGCGAGGCCGAGGTGGCCGAGCGCATCGAACGGCGCCTGGCGGCGCTGGCGCACTGGCCGGCCGAGTGCGGCGAGCCGTTCCAGCTGCAGAAGTACAACAGCACGCAGGAGTACCGGCCGCACTTCGACTGGCTCGACCCGGACAGCAGCGGCCACCAGAGCCACCTGCAGCGCGGTGGCCAGCGCCTGGCCACGTTCATTTTGTACCTGAGCGACGTGGAGCAGGGCGGCGGCACCGTCTTCCCCGGCATCGGCCTGGAGGTGTACCCGAAAAAGGGCAACGCGCTGTGGTTCCTCAACACCGACGCCAACCACCAGCCGGACCGCCAGACGCTGCACGGCGGCGCGCCGGTGGTCAGCGGCACCAAGATCATCGCCAACAAATGGTTGAGACAGGGACGCTACGGTTAGAATGTCGCAGACATCTTAACCAAGGAACTGTATGAGACTTGTGCGTTATGGCCGTCCCGGCAAAGAGAAACCAGGCTTGATCGATGACGAAGGCAAGCTGCGCGACCTGTCCGGCGTGATCGCCGACATCGGCGCCGAGCAGCTGTCGCCGAAGGCGCTGCGCAAGCTGGAGAAAATCCCGCAGGCGTCGCTGCCGCTGGTGCGCGGCAATCCGCGCTACGGCGTGCCGGTCGCGCGCGTCGGCAAATTCATCGGCATCGGCCTCAATTACTCGGACCACGCGGCCGAAATCGGCATGCCGCCGCCGAAGGAGCCGGTGGTGTTCATGAAGGCCGTCACCTGCGTCAATGGTCCGGACGATCCGGTGATGCTGCCGCAAGGGTCGAAGAAAACCGACTGGGAAGTGGAGCTGGGCGTGGTGATCGGCACCCGCGCGCAATATGTCAGCGAGCAGGACGCGCTGAAATACGTGGCCGGGTATTGCGTGGTCAACGACGTCTCGGAGCGCGCGTTCCAGCTGGAGATGGGCACGCAGTGGGACAAGGGCAAGGGTTGCGACACTTTCGGCCCGATCGGCCCGTGGCTGGTGACGCAGGAGGACATCTACGACGTGCAGAAGCTCGATCTGTACCTGGATCTGAACGGCAAGCGCATGCAAACCGGATGCACCGAGACGATGGTGTTTTCGGTGGCGCAGATCATCAGCTACCTGTCGAAGTTCATGACGCTGGAGCCGGGCGACGTGATCGCCACCGGCACGCCGCCGGGCGTCGGCCAGGCGCGCAAGCCGCAGCGCTTCCTGAAGAAGGGCGACACGCTGCGCCTGGGTATCGCCGGTTTGGGCGAGCAGCAGCAGGATGTCATCGCCTGGCAGGCGCGCTAAACCCGTACGACGGTCCGTCGCGGGGTCGTACCCTTTCGGGTACGACCCCTCTTACGGTGTGCGGGTTGATGCCGCCGGCCTCACAACACACTGGCAAGCGCCCGCTTAACGGCATCCCCGAGGCGGGCGGTAATCTCCCCCAGCTCCGCCTCGGTGCTGGTAAACGGCGGCGCCAGCAAGATATGGTCGCCCAGCCGGCCGTCGATGGTGCCGCCCATCGGATACACCATCAACCCCACCGCCATCGCCTGTTCCTTGATCGCCGCGTGCAGCTTGAGCTCCGGATCGAACGGCGCCTTGCTCTCGCGGTCCTTGACCAGCTCCATCCCGATAAACAGCCCGCGTCCGCGAATATCGCCCACATGCGGATGCTCGCCGAACGCCTCGCGCAGCATGCGGCGGAAGCTGGCGCCGCGCACCGTCACTTCGCCCAGCAGGTTGTCGCGCTGGATCACCTTTTGCACCGCCAGCGCGGCGGCGGCGGCGACCGGATGCCCCATGTAGGTGTGGCCGTGCTGGAAGGCACCGCTGCCCTCGCGCAGGCGGGCGACGATGTGATCGCGCGCCAGCACCGCGCCGATAGGCTGGTAGCCGGCCCCCAGGCCCTTGCCCAGCACCACCAGGTCGGGCAGCGCGCCCTCCTGCTCGAACGCGTACAGGGTGCCGGTGCGGCCCATGCCGCACATGACTTCATCGGCGATCCACAGGATGCCGTACTGGTCGCACAACTGGCGCACGCCGCGGAAGTAACCGGGCGTGGGCGGCACGGCGCCGGAGGTGGCGCCGACCACCGTCTCGGCGCAGAAGGCGATCACGCGCGACGGCCCGGCGGCGAGGATGCGCGCCTCCAGTTCGCGCAGCAGGCCGTCGGTGTAGTCGTCGACGCTCTGGTCCTTGGGGCGGTGGCGGTATTCGTAGCAGGGCGACACGCGCGGCACGTTCATCAGCAGCGGCTCGAAGGGGCGGCGGCGCCATTCGTTGCCGCCGATGGCCAGCGCGCCGAGCGTATTGCCATGATAGCTCTGGCGGCGGGCGATGAAGACGCTGCGTTCGGTGTCGCCCGCCTCGACGAAGTACTGGCGCGCCAGCTTGAGCGCGGTCTCCATCGCCTCCGATCCGCCCGAGACGAGGTAGACGTGATTAAGGTCGCCGGGGGCGTCGTTGGCCAGGCGGGTGGCCAGTTCCTCGGCCGGTTCGCAGGTGAAGAAGGCGGTGTGGGCGTACGCGTTGCTGTCGATTTGCGCGTGCATCGCGGCCAGCACGTCGGGGTGGCCGTGGCCCAGCGACGAGACGGCGGCGCCGCCGCTGGCGTCGAGATAGCTGTTGCCGGCGCTGTCGCGCACGGTCAGCCCGGAGGCACTGACGGCCATCGGCGGCGGGCGGCGCAGGTTGCGGTGGATGATGTGGCTCATGGCGTCCTTTCTGGCGTGGGGAAGAGTGTGACCGACAGCAGAAGATAGCGCCGATCGGCTTGTATTCCCTTGATAAATGCCTGAACATAAGTAAATAGTTTCCCAAAGCCACAAGGAAGAATGATATGAGCGATCGACTGGGACCGATTCCCTTCGCACAAATGAGCGCGAGCCAGCAGGTGGCGGCGCAGGCGGTCATCGACGGCCCGCGCGGCGCGTTGTACGGGCCTTTCGTGCCGCTGATCCGCAGTCCGGAGTTGATGGCGGCGGCGCAGCGCATGGGCGAGTACCTGCGCTACCGCAGCGCCATCGGCACGCGGCTGACGGAGCTGGCGATCCTGGTGACGGCGCGCCAATGGAGCCAGCAGGTGGAGTGGGCGATCCACGAGCCGATCGCGCGCGACCACGGCATCGCCGACGGTGTGATCGCGGCGATCGCGGCGCGCCGGCGGCCCGAGGACATGGCGCCGGACGAGGCGCTGGTGCACGATTTTTGCGTCATGCTGCACCAGCGCCAACGGATTGACGACGACACGTACGCGGCGGCGCTGGCGATGTTCGGCGAGCACGGCGTGGTCGATTTGATGGGGATCAACGGCTACTATACTTTCCTGGCGATGGTGATGAACGCGGCCCAGACCGAGGTGCCGGCATCGGCCGCCGTGGCGCTGCCGGAGTGACAGCGCGACAAGCGAGACCCGCTAAACTCGGGAGACACGGGAGACACGTAGGGCGGATTAGGCGGAACGCCGTAATCGGCCATGTGTGAGCAGCCGACGCAAGCGCTAGAATGGCGAGATGACATCCTCTCTATTTACCTATTTCTCCCACCTGCGGTCCACCTTACCGCCCGCCGGCCCCGGTTTCAGCGCCGTGGTAGTACAAAATGGCGAGATCGCCTTTGAGCTGCATCATGGTTTGGCGTCGCTGGAGCTGGAGGTGCCGCTGTCGGCCCGGTCGGCGTACTACCTCGCGTCCGAATCCAAGCAGTTCATGGCGGCGGCGATCCTGGCGCAGGTGCGGGCGGGGGCGATCGGTCTCGACGACGATGTCTGCGCCCACTTGCCGGAGCTGGCCGGCTTCGAACAGCCGTTCGCGTTGCGCAGCCTACTTAACCACAGCAGCGGCATTCCCGACTATTTCCAATTTCTGCAGTGCCAGCCGGGCCGGCACGAGGACGACTACTTCTGCAACGCCGACATCCTGGAGCTAATCGCGCGCATGGACACGGTGGCGTTCCCGAGCGGCAGCGCGCACCGCTACAGCAACAGCAATTACATCCTGCTGGCGGCGCTGGTGGAGCGGCTGACGGGGCAAACGGCGGCGCGCCACGTGCGCGAAACGCTGCTGCTGCCGTTGGGGATCACGCGCATGGGCTTCGACGAAGATCGCGGCGCCGTGCTGCGGCAGCGGGTGGCCAGCTACGAGATCGACGAGGCGCGTCCCGGCGGCTACCGCCAGCACCTGGGCAACGCCAACACGGTGGGCGACGGCGGCATGTATGCGAGCACGGAGGAAGTGGTGTTGTGGGAGCGTGAATGGCACCGGCAATGGGCGCGGCCGGACAGCCTGCTGCAGGCGATGCTGCAACCATCGCCGCTGGACGACGGCACGGTGCCGGACTACCGTTTCGGTCTGGAATGGACCCGGCGCGGCGGCCAGGACGTGGTCTTCCACGGCGGCGGACTGTGGGGCTTCCGCACGCTGCTGCTGCGCCTGCCGGGCAAGCGCCTGTCGATCATCCTGCTCTCCAACTCCGACCGGGTGGAACCGGAGTGGACACAACTGGCCGACGCCGCCATGACTTAATGGCAACTCCGGGGTCAGGTCCACCATTGCTACACGAACTGTGCGGTAGCGGGTCTAAACGAGCCGGCTGAACCGCGCGCTGCGCTATCCGCCACCGTTACTGATGAACCCGTGTAGAAATGGTGGACCTGACCCCGGAGTTGCTTTACAGAATGCGCTTGAGCCAGGCGCTGATGTCGACGATTTCTTGCTGGCACAGCGAGTGCTGCATCGGGTATTCGTGCCATTCGACGTCGTAGCCCAGTTGCTTCAAGGCGTCGCGCGATTGCTCGGCGCGTGCCAGCGGCACCACCGGGTCCATGCGGCCGTGCGCCATGAAGACCGGCGTGGCCAGGCTTTCCTGGGTGTGCTCGGCGCCGGCCTTGGCGGCGATCGGCAGGTAGCCCGACAGGCACATCATGCCGGCCAGCTTTTCCTTTTGACGCAAGCCCGTTTGCAGGGTCATCGCCGAGCCTTGCGAGAAGCCGGCCAGGACGATGCGCGAGGTGGGGATGCCGCGCGCGTTCTCGCGCGCGATCAGCGCTTCCACCTTCAGCTGCGAGGCGCGCAGGCCCGCTTCGTCCTCCTGCCGTCCCAGGTCGCTGGCGACGATGTCGTACCACGAGCGCATGACGTAGCCGCCGTTGACCGTGACCGGCATCGTCTCCGCGTTGGGGAAGACGAAGCGGATCGCCGGCAGTCCGCGCAGGTCGAGCTCCTGCGGCATCGGCGCGAAGTCGTTGGCGTCGGCGCCCAGGCCGTGCATCCAGATGATGGCGACACTCGGATTGGCGCCGGTTTCTTTTTCGATCGTTTGCAGCAGCGTGCTCATGGGGCTCCTTGGGGATGCGGATAGTCGTTGGGCGAAATATAGCAGGCCGGACGCGCCGGCGGCGCCCAGCCAGCGGCGGCGCGAGGCGCGCGTGGCCGCCATCGGGTGTCGCTTCAGGCGGCCGGCTGCGGGCGCAGCGCGGATTTGGGACGGAACGCCTTGCACACGGCCGGGTCGGTTTCCATGTAGGGTCCGCCGATCAGGTCGATGCAGTAGGGCACGGCGGCAAAGATGCCGCCGGCGATGGTGGCGCCGTCGGCGTCCTTGAGCCCGCCCAGGGTTTCGGCGATGGCCTTGGGCTGGCCCGGCAGGTTCATGATCAGGGCGGCGTGCTCGGGCGTCTCGCGGATCACCGCCGTCTGCCGCGACAGGATCGCGGTCGGCACGAAGTGCAGGCTAATCTGGCGCATCTGCTCGCCGAAGCCGGGCATTTCCTTGGTGCCGACGGCCAGCGTGGCCTCCGGCGTGACGTCGCGCCGCGCCGGTCCGGTGCCGCCGGTGGTGAGCACCAGGTGGCAGCGGTCGATGTCGACCAGGTCGGTCAGCGTCGCTTCGATCAGCGCGCGGTCGTCGGCGATCAGGCGGGTTTCAAGGCGATAGGGGGTGGTCAGCGTGCGCGCCAGCCAGTCCTCCAGCGCCGGGATGCCCTGGTCCTGATAGACGCCGCCGCTGGCCCGGTCCGAGACCGACACCAGGCCGATGACCAGCAATTGGGCGGGATCGACGGCGGTGACGTCGGCGGTAGTCGTATTACTCGTCATCTTGCTCGCTGTCGTCGGCGTTGTCAGCGTCGTCGGTGGCCGCTTGCTTCTTTTTGCCCTCGACCTGCTTGAGGATCTGGAATATCTCGCGGTAGGCCTTCGGCGGCTTGTTCTCGGCCTGTTCCTTGCGGGCGTTGCGGATCAGGGTGCGCAACTGCTGCACGTCCAGTTCCGGATTCTCTTCCAGCAGCACGGTCAGCGCCTTGTCATCGGCAAGCAGCTTGTCGCGGCGGCGTTCCAGCGCGTGCATGGCGGCCGTCTCCGACTTGGAGGCGCCTTTCCAGCTGTCGATGGCTTTCTGGATCTCGGCCACTTCGGTCTCGTCGAGGGTGCGCATCTTCTTGCCGACGAACTGCATCTGGCGGCGGCGGCCCTCGTGGTTGGTGATCTGCTGGCACTCGAGGATGGCGTCGCGCACGTCCTCCGGCATCGGCACGCGCTTGACGCGGTCACGCGCCGCTTCGACCAGCGTTTCGCCCATTTTCTGCAGGGCGTCGGACTGGCGCTTCATCTCGGATTTGGAAGGGCGTTCGTATTCTTGCTCGAATTCGGTGGAGCTGAAGCCGACCGCGCCGCGATTTGGATTTACCATAATATCAACTTTCGGTGGGGCGTGTACCTGCCCCTGTAAACTGTAAACGACTGCTATGATAACTGTTTTAGCGGCCAACCGAAGAAAACAGCCCATGAGCGATACCCATTTCACCCACACCCAGGACCAGTTGAAGCAGCTCGCGCGCGATGTGCTGGCGTTCGCCAAGGCGCAGGGCGGCACCGATTGCGCCGTCGAGATCAGCGAAGGCAGTGGTTTGTCGGTGTCCGTCCGCAAGAGCAAGATCGAGACGATCGAGCAAAACAAGGACAAGGGTATGGGCGTGACGGTGTTCATCGGCCAGCGCCGGGGCAACGCCAGCACGTCCGATTTTTCGCCGGCGGCCCTGAAGGCGACGGTGGAAGCGGCCTACAACATCGCCCGCTTCACCGCCGACGACGATTGCGCCGGCCTGGCCGACGAGGATATGCTGGAACTGTCGCCGCGCGACTTGAAGCTGTTCTATCCGTGGGACTTGAGCACCGAGGACGCGGTGGCGCTGGCCCAGCGCGCCGAGGCGGCGGCGTTCGACGTCGATCCGCGCGTGACCAACTCGGAGGGCGCCAACGTGCATGTGCAGCAGTCGCACTTCGTGTCGGCCAACTCGCGAGGCTTCATCGGCGGCTATCCGTTCTCGCGCCACACGCTGTCGGTGGCGCCGATCGCCGGCAAGGGTTCGAAGATGCAGCGCGACGACTGGTATTCGTCGGTACGCGACGCTAAAAAAATGTCGTCGCCCGAGGCCATCGGCCGGTACGCCGCAGAGCGCGCGCTGGCGCGCCTGAACGCGCGCACCATCGATACGCGCACCTGCCCGGTGCTGTTCGAGGCGCCGCTCGCCGCCGGCCTGCTGGGCGCCTTCGTGCAGGCGACGTCCGGCGGGGCGCTGTACCGCAAGTCGAGCTTTTTGATCGACTCGCTGGGCAAGCAGGTGCTGCCCACGCATGTGCAGATCAAGGAAGACCCGCACATCGTCGGCGGCGTCGGTTCGGCGCCGTTCGACGACGAGGGCGTGCGCACCGTCAAGCGCGACGTGGTCAAGGACGGCGTGGTGCAGGGCTACTTCCTGTCGACGTACACGGGCCGCAAGCTGGGTATGAAGACCACCGGTAACGCCGGCGGTTCGCATCACCTGTCGCTGACGTCGACCTTGACGAAAAAGAGCGACGACTTCGTGGCGATGCTGAAGAAGATGGGTACCGGCCTGCTGGTGACCGAGTTGATGGGCCAGGGGACCAACTACGTGACCGGCGATTATTCGCGCGGGGCGTCGGGCTTCTGGGTCGAAAACGGCATCATCCAGTATCCGGTCGAGGAAATCACCATCGCCGGTAATATGAAAGACATGCTGGCGCAGATCGTGGCGGTCGGCGCCGATGTCCTGGAGCGCGGCACCAAGGAGACCGGCTCCATCCTGATCGAGAACATGGTGGTGGCGGGCGGCTGACGATCAGCCGTCGCTACTACTGCCGCTTGCAAAGCCGGCTTGACGGCAGGCCGCAGGCGATCAGCCGGCCCACGTCGGGATTGGCCAGATAATCCAGGTGGGCGCGGTCGGGGCGCTCAAGTAAACCCAGCCAGGTCGGCGCGTTGGACACTAGGATGTTGTACACAGTGACCTCCTCGCTCGCGTAGCGCTCCGCCGGCAGCGTGTACGACAGCAAATCGTTGGGATCGGTCAATGCCACCAGGGTCAGGCTCCGGTTCAACAAGGAGCGGGGCCGCCTTGCCATACGCTCTTGCAGGAGCACTTGCAAACTGTCCGGTGGCACCGCCTGCCGCACCGTGTCCACGCCGCCGCCCGCAATCTGTTGATCGGCCAGCGACAGCAGCGGGATCGGATTGGCCGCCATCACCAGAAAGCGCAGACGATCGACGGCGCGCAGCGCCAGTTGCGACGCGCGCGAGCCGGCTTCCTCGCGCGTCATGCGCAGCAGCGTATCGAACAGGATCTTGCTGCCCAGGCTCTCCGACACCACCATCAGCGGCAACCCGGCCGGCGCGTCGCTGGCGGAGAGCACCTGCAAGATCGCGTCCCGCATACGGCGCTGGATGTCGTCGCGCGCCACGCCCTGATAGATCAGCGGATCGGGCAGGCAATCGTCGATCAGCACGTCCTTGACGCGGGCGTTGATGCGAGCGCGGATGAAGGGATACGGCGGCTCGCCGGCGCAGATGGGCGACTTGTCGGTCTGGTCGTAGCACAGCTGGCGCTTGAGCGGCACCGTCAGCGGGGACCAGATCAGCGCATCGAAGCGCAAGCGCCCGGCCGGGGTCTCGACTGTCGACGGCACGATACGGATCTGCGGATCGGCGGCGGGACCGCCGCGCGGCCGGGCATCGGGCGGCGTCGTGGCGTCGGCGAGCGCCTCTGTCAGTTGCGAGACCACTTGCGTTGCCCAGCCGGCGTCGTGCGTGCACATGCCGTGCACCAGCAACACGTCGGCGACACGGCCGTCGGCGCGCGCGGCGAGATCGATCAGGCCGGGAAATTTCGGGTCGGGTTCGACAAACCGGGGCGGGCGGTAGGGGGAGCTGCAGGCGCCCAGCAACAATGCCAGTGCGGGCAATATGGCGCACGCGAGCGCGCGGCGCGTCGACGATATCAAGGTGATCATGCTGAACCTCCCGAGGCGGCGCGGATGCGCCGTATGAGGCTCAGTGTATTTTTCCCTGCGACACGCACATTGTCGCGCCGCAGGGTATCGCCCGAAGCCCGGGCTTACAGCGTTACTGCTGCGCCAGCAGCGACTGCAACACCGGCTGCAACACCGCGCGGCCCAATTCGGCGCTGCGGGCGCCGTTCCAGCCCGTGTCCGGGTCCGGATCGTTGGCGTTGTCCTTGAACGGCATCTCCAGGGTCAGCGACAGGCAGCCGAACGCGTGGGTGATATGCGGCGAGCCCATCGTCAGCGTTTCCGGCGTGTACGGCGTCTCGCCGTAGCCGTACTCGTCCTGGAAGTCCGGGCTGGCGATCAGGAAGTTGTCGATGAAATACTGTTGCGCCTCGGCCTGCTCCGGCGTGAACTCAGGCAAGGACTCGCTGCCGGCCACGAACACGTACGGCAAGCCTTCGTCGCCGTGGATGTCGAGGCACAGGTCGCAGCCGATCTCCAGCATCTTGTTTTTGACCAGGAACACTTCCGGGCTGCGCTCCATCGTAGGATTGAGCCATTCGCGGTTGAGGTTGGCGCCGGCCGCGTTGGTGCGCAGGTTGCCGCGCACCGAGCCGTCCGGATTCATGTTCGGCACCACGTAGAACACCGCTTCCTTCAGGCACTGGCGGCCGAATGGATTGGCCGGGTCCAGCAACGCCTCGACCATGCCTTCGACGAACCACTCGGCCATCGTCTCGCCCGGATGCTGGCGCGCGATGACCCATACCTTTTGTTCCGCGTCGGGATCGCCGATGACCAGCATGTTCAGGTCGTGGCCGTCGATGGTGCTGCCCAGGTCGACCTGCTTGACCAGCGGCGACAGTTGCGCGTTGTCCAGCAGCGCCAGATGGCGTTCCCACGAGTACGGCTCGAAATAGGCGTAGTAGACGCTGTCGTATTCCGGCGTGTGGCTGATCGTCATGACCTGGCCGTCATAGGTGGTCGGCACGCGGAACCAGCTGTCGCGGTCGTAGCTGGCGACGGCCTGGTAGTCCTTCCAGCCGTCCGGGTAGGCGGCCGAACCGGCGTTGAGGAAACGCAGGTTCAACGGCGTGGCCTGGGCGCCCTGGACGCGGAAGTAAAACCATTGGGTGATGTCGGCGTGGGAATCCTTGCGGATGTTCAGGTCGATGGCCGCCGGATCGTCGGCGCGCACGACTTCGATGGCGCCGGCGTCGAATTGCTGGCTGATTTTGATAGACATTGCGTAAGTCCTGGTGGATTCAGTGTAAAGAGTATTTTTGCACTTTTGGCGCAGTGCCGACATCATACAGGCTCGCGGCGGCGCCGGGCGCCCGCCGATCGGCCGCTGGTCAAAGTGTGCCTGCGCCAGCGCAAGCCGGACGCCGGCCGGTTTGCTAAGTTGAAGTGACCTCAACGCCGCGCAGGAGCCCGCCATGAACCCGCCGCTATTCCAGGCCGACGACTTCCGCTACTATTTTTTCGCCCGGGGCGACAAGCGCATGCACATCCACGTGTCGCACCCGGACGGCACGGCCAAGTTCTGGCTCGAGCCCGATGTCGCGCTGGCGTGGCACACCGGGATGTCGAACGGGCAACTGCGCGAGGCCGAACAATTCATCGCCGGCCATGTTGTGCAAATGCGGCAGATCTGGCGCACGTGGCTGCGCTAGCCCTTACGTCAGCCCGCCGAAGCGCTCGAAGAACGCCGGCTCGGCGGCGGGCGCGGCGTCATCCTCGCGCCGCAACACCGCCTCGACATGCCGCTCGGCGTCCGCGTACACCGCTTGATAGATACCGCGCGCCAGCTCGTAGGCCAGCGCCCCCGGCCACGGCGTCGGCAACAACTCCACCGGCAATTGCGGATCATGCAACTGCACGCGCCGGTAGGCATGGATTAGCAAGGTGCGGATCACGAAGGCCTGTTCCGGCGTTAGCTTCAGGTCGCCGCCTTGCCCGCGTAGCGCCGCCAGCAGGGGATCGAAGCGCGCGATAAAACCCTCGTATCCCAAGGCCACATCGCTGACATCCCAGCCGCTGGCCACCAGATCGCTCAACGGCCGCCCCGCGACGCGCTCCATCGACTTGGCCTGCACCACGAACAACTTGCCCACCACGCCCAGCCGCTTGAGCAACTCGTTGAGCGCGCCACCGTCGGCCGCCGGATGTCCCATGATGCCCGGCGCGATCACGCTGTAGCCTTCCCACAGCAACTCCTTGCGCACGGCGCTGCGTTCTGCCGCGTTGAGCGCGCCGTCGCCGTTCAGTACCAGCGTCCAGCTGCCATCCCAGTGCACGTTGAGCGGCGCATAGATGCGGCGGTAGGCGTGGACGAAGCGCGCCATCGCGTCGGGCGTGATCGCGTACGAGCTGCGCCGGCCGTCACGCTGGGCGCCCAGCCAACCCTCCTGCGCCAGCCGGAACACGGACGTGCGCAACAGCCGGTCGTTGACGCCGAACGGCGCCAGCAGCTCGATCAGACTGCCCAGCCACACCATCCCGCCGTGCGGCACGATGGCGTCGCCGAAGATGGTCACCACCAGCGACTTCGAGCGCGGCGGATCGCCGGCCAGGCAATCCGCTATCCAATCGGAATAATTCATAGGCAAACGTCGATTCTGTACACGGAAACAATAGTTTACTTTGCCTCGAGTGCGGCGCAGCATTTATTTGTCGCCCGTTTCTCTTGGGATACTCTATTCTAATATGATTCAAAAAAATCGTAGCAAAATCAGATTGTGTATCGTAATATGATGTGACATGAGGAGACAGCTATGTACGCACAAATGGTGGAAACCGGCCTGAGCACAGTCCGCACGGCCGACGACATGGCCGCCGACGAGCGCGCCTTCCAGGCCCGCATCGACGACGGCGTCAAGATCGAGGCCAAGGACTGGATGCCGGACGCCTACCGCAAAACGCTGATCCGCCAGATCTCCCAGCACGCGCACTCGGAGATCGTCGGCCAGCTGCCGGAGGGGAACTGGGTCACGCGCGCGCCGACGTTGAAGCGTAAATCCATCCTGCTGGCCAAGATCCAGGACGAGGCGGGCCACGGCCTGTATCTGTACAGCGCCGCCGAAACGCTGGGCGTCTCGCGCGACGAACTGCTGGCCGCCCTGCACAGCGGCAAAGCCAAATATTCCAGCATCTTCAACTACCCGACCCTCTCGTGGGCCGACATGGGCGCCATCGGCTGGCTGGTCGACGGCTCGGCGATCATCAACCAGATCCCGCTGTGCCGTTGCTCGTATGGTCCGTATGCGCGCGCCATGATCCGCGTCTGCAAGGAGGAGTCGTTCCACGCGCGCCAGGGCTACGACATCATGATGTCGCTGGCGCGCGGCACGCCCGAGCAAAAGGCGATGGCCCAGGATGCGCTCAATCGCTGGTGGTGGCCGTCGCTGATGATGTTCGGCCCCTCGGACGCCGAATCGGTCAACAGCGCGCAATCGGCGCAGTGGCGCATCAAGCTGTTCTCCAACGACGAACTGCGCCAGCGCATGGTCGACCAGACCGTCCCGCAGGCCGAATTCCTCGGCCTGACGGTGCCAGACCCGGACCTGAAATTCAACCCCGACACCGGCCACTACGAATTCGGCGCCATCGACTGGAGCGAATTCCACAACGTCTTGAAGGGCAATGGCCCGTGCAACCGCGAACGCCTGCGCACCCGCGTCAAGGCCTGGGAGGACGGCGCATGGTTCCGCGAGGCGCTGGTCGCCCACGCGGAAAAGCAGGCCACGAA
The DNA here is from genome assembly GCF_040675865.1 of Burkholderia sp. LMU1-1-1.1. NCBI lineage: Bacteria > Pseudomonadati > Pseudomonadota > Betaproteobacteria > Burkholderiales > Burkholderiaceae > Burkholderia > Burkholderia sp. LMU1-1-1.1. Next base: position 246,184 of record NZ_JBEGHG010000078.1, read on the forward strand.
AGCCGCCGCTTGAGCGGATCCACGCAGGGCGGATTAGCGAAGCGTAATCGGCCAAAAAGCGCCGCCACGAGCATAAAATTGAGGAGCACAACATGAGCAAAGAATGGCCCCTGTGGGAAGTGTTCATCCGCAGCCAGCACGGCCTGGCGCACAAGCACGTCGGCAGCCTGCACGCGCCGGACGCCGAGATGGCCGTCAACAACGCGCGCGACGTCTACACGCGCCGCAATGAAGGCGTCAGCATCTGGGTGGTGCGCGCGGCGGACATCGTCGCCAGCAGCCCTGGCGACAAGGGCGCGCTGTTCGAGCCGGCCAACAGCAAGGTCTATCGCCATCCGACCTTTTTCCCGATGCCGGCCGAAGTCAAGAACCTGTAAGCGGAGTGCATCGTGGATAACAAAGTCAACTACCTTCTGCGCCTGGGCGACAACGCGCTGATCCTCAGCCAGCAGCTTTCGCAGCTGTGCGGCAAAGGCCCGGCGCTGGAAGAGGACATGGCGCTGACCAACGTCGCGCTCGACCTGCTCGGCCAGACCCGCCTGTGGTACGAATACGCCGCCGAACTGGAAGGCGCCGGCCGCGACGAGGACAAGCTGGCCTACCACCGGGACGCCCACGACTTCAAGAACTGCCTGCTGCTCGAACAACCGAACGGTAACTACGCGGACACCATGATGCGGCAGTTCTACTTCGACACCTGGCACTACTTCCTGATCGAAGGCCTGACGCGCAGCACCGACCCGCGCATCGCCGCCATCGCCGAGAAGTCGCTCAAGGAAGTCACGTACCACCTGCGCCGCAGCGGCGACTTGATCGTGCGGCTGGGCGATAGCACCGAACTGGCGCACGCGCGCACGCAGGCGGCCGCCGAGGAGCTGTGGATGTACAGCGGCGAAGTATTCGCCTACGACGCCATCGACGACGCCATGGTGGACGAGGGCATCGCGCCGCCGGCCGACGAACTGCGCGCGCACTGGCTGGCGCACGTGGCCGAGATCTTCGCCGAGGCCACGCTGACCATGCCGCCGGCGGACGCCTGGATGCAGAAGGGCGGCAAGCAGGGGCGCCACACCGAGCATCTGGGCTACATCCTGGCCGAGATGCAGTTCCTGCAGCGCGCCTATCCCGGCGCCGAGTGGTAGGAGGATCGCGATGACGGCCGCCGTTTTAGATACGCCTGTTTTGACCGCAGCGCAGGTCTGGTCCTGGCTGGGCGAGGTGTCCGATCCCGAAATCCCGGTCATCTCGATCGTCGACCTGGGCATCGTGCGCGACGTGCGGCTGGACGACGGCGCCTGCATCGTGACCATCACGCCGACCTATTCCGGCTGCCCGGCGATGCAGGTGATCGCCGAGGCGATCACCGAAGCGCTGCACGCTCACGGCGTCGCCGACGTGCGCCTGAAAAACCAGCTGTCGCCGGCGTGGACCACCGACTGGATGAGCGAAGAGGGCAAGGCCAAGCTGTCGGGCTACGGCATCGCGCCGCCCGCCGAACAGGTGATCGACATCAGCGGCCTGAAGGGTGGTTCACGCGGCGCGTTGGCGGCCATTTCGCGCCGCACCCAGCCTCGCCTTTCCATCGTCTGCCCCAACTGCGGCTCCCGCCATACCGAGATCACCAGCCAGTTCGGCTCCACGCCCTGCAAGGCGTTGTATAAATGCCTGGACTGCCGCGAGCCTTTCGACTACTTCAAGTGCCACTAACGACCATGAGCAAATTCCACCCGCTGACCGTCTCGCAAGTGCGCAACGAAACGCGCGACACCATCGCCGTCACCTTTGCCGTACCGCCCGAGCTGCGGGACAGCTTCCGCTTTCAGCAGGGCCAGCACCTGACCCTGCGCGCTTTGATCGGCGACGAGGACGTGCGCCGCTCGTACTCCATTTGCTCGGCGGTGCAGGAGGGCGCGCTGCGCGTGGCCATCAAGCGTACGCAGGGCGGCCTGTTCTCCAGCTGGGCCAACGACACGATCAAGCCCGGCTTGACGCTCGACGTCATGCCGCCGATGGGGCACTTCAACGTGCCGCTGGACGCCGCCAACCACAAGCACTACCTGGCCTTTGCCGCCGGTAGCGGCATCACGCCCATCCTGTCGATCATCAAGACCACGCTGGCGGCCGAACCGCACAGCCGCTTCACGCTCTTCTACGGCAACCGCGCCTCGTCGTCGGTGATCTTCAAGGAAGAACTGTCGGACCTGAAAGACACCTACATGGACCGCCTCAAGCTGGCCTACGTCATGAGCCGCGAGCAGCAGGACATCGAATTGTTCAACGGCCGCATCACCAAGGACAAATGCGCGCAGTTCCTGCGGCACTGGGTGCGCGTGGAGGATATCGACGTCGCCTTCATCTGCGGCCCGGAGGACATGATGCTGGGCGTGTCCGAAGCGCTGCAGGAAGCCGGCATGCCGAAGTCGAACATCAAGATCGAACTGTTCGCCGCCAGCATCCCGAAACACCAGCACAAGCCGCGCGCGCTCGATCCGGCAGCGGTGCGCCACGAGACCGAGGTCACCGTCATCATGGACGGTAGCGCCAGCAGCTTCACCATGGACCAGGACAAGGAATCGCTGCTCGATGCCGGCCTGCGCGCCGGCATCGACATGCGTTATTCCTGCAAAGGCGGCGTGTGTTCCACCTGCCGCTGCAAACTGATCGAAGGTAAAGTCGACATGGACGTCAACTACGCGCTGGAGGATTACGAAATCGCGCGCGGTTATGTCCTTAGCTGCCAGAGCTTCCCCATCACCGACAAGGTCGTTATCGACTTCGACCAGGCTGAATAAAAGAACGGAGACGCCATGAACTACGAGAACATCCTTTTTGAGATCAACGACGGCATCGCCCAGCTGACGCTGAACCGCCCCGATAAGCTCAATAGCTTCACGCAGGCGATGCACGACGAGGTGCGCCACGCCGTCCACAAGGTCGGCACAGACAAGAGCGTGCGTGTGCTGATCCTCACCGGCGCCGGACGCGGTTTCTGCGCCGGCCAGGACTTGTCCGACCGCGCCGTCGAACCCGGCGCGCGGGCGGTGGACCTGGGCGACTCGGTGGAGAAGAACTACGCTCCGCTGGTGCTGGCGCTGCGCGGCTTGCCGATGCCCGTCATCTGCGCCGTGAACGGCGTGGCCGCGGGCGCCGGCGCCAACCTCGCGCTGGCGTGCGACATCGTCCTCGCCGCCAAGTCGGCATCGTTTGTCGAAGTGTTCTGCAAACTGGGGCTGATCCCGGATACCGGCGGCACCTACTTCCTGCCACGCCTGATCGGCAGCGCCCGTGCCATGGGCCTGACCATGCTGGGCGAAAAACTCAGCGCCGAGAAGGCCGAAGCATGGGGCCTGATCTGGAAGGCCGTGCCGGACGAGGAGCTCGCCGCCGAAACCATGGCGATGGCGCGCCACTTCGCCACCGCGCCCACCAAGGGCCTGGCCTTCACCAAGCAGGCGCTGTACGCCAGCCCGCACAACACCTTGCAGCAGCAACTGACGCTCGAATGCGGCATGATGAGCGAACTGGGTCGCACCGAGGATTACCGCGAAGGCGTCGCCGCCTTCATGGAAAAACGCGCACCGCAATTCCAGGGGAAATAAGCATGGCAGCTCTGAGCAAAGACCGTCTGGTCGCCGTCATCGGCAGCGGCGCGATGGGCGCCGGCATCGCGCAGGTGGCCGCCGTCGCCGGCTACACCGTCAAGTTGTACGATACCCGTCCCGAAGCGGTGGCCAAGGCCATCTCCGATATCGCACTGGTGTTTAACAAGCTTGTGGCAAAGGAGCGCATGAGCGCCGTCGCCGCGGCCGCCGCCATCGCCCGCCTGCGGGCCGCCGTCACGCTGGACGACGTGGCCGGCGCGGGCCTGGTTGTCGAGGCCATCGTCGAGAACCTCGACGCCAAACGCGGCCTGTTCGCCGAGCTGGAAGCGATCGTCGCCGACGACTGCATCCTCGCCACCAACACCTCGTCGATCTCGGTCACCGCTATAGCGGCCAAGCTGCGCAAGCCGGAGCGCCTGGTCGGCATGCATTTCTTCAATCCGGTGCCGTTGATGGCGCTGGTCGAAGTGATCAGCGGCCTGGCCACCGACGCGGCCGTCGCGCAGACCGTTTGCGACACGGCCGCCGCATGGGGCAAGAACCCCGTGCACGCCAAGTCGACGCCGGGCTTCATCGTCAACCGCGTCGCGCGGCCATTTTATGCCGAGGGCTGGCGCCTGCTGGGCGAGCAGGCCGCCGATGCCGCCACCATCGACGCCGTCATGCGCGAAGCGGGCGGCTTCCGCATGGGGCCATTCGAGTTGATGGACCTGATCGGGCATGACGTCAATTTCTCGGTGACGCAATCGGTGTTCAACGCCTACTTCAACGATCCGCGCTTCACGCCGTCGGTGCTGCAGCAGGAGATGGTCAACGCTGGATACCTTGGTAGAAAATCGGGACGGGGATTCTACGTCTACGGCGAAGGTGCCACCGCTTCGCCACAACCGCAAACCGAGGCCGCGCAGCCGGTGCCGGAATTCGTCAGCTACACCGTCGAGCAGGGCGCGAAGGCGGGCGCGCCGCGCGTGGCGGGCAGTTCGGTGGCCGACGCGTTGGCCGGGCGTCTGCGCGCGGCCGGCATCACCGTCACCCATCGGCAGTCGCCGGAGGCGCGCGGCCACGCCGCCGGTGCGGACGGCGCGCCGGCGTTCCACTGCAACGGCGCGGCCGTCTACCTGACCGACGGCCGCAGCGCCACCGAGCGGGCGCGCGACAACCAGCATCCGGATACTGTGTTGTTCGACCTCGCGCTGGACTACGCCAGCGCCACCCGCATCGCCGTCACCTGCGCCGATCAATGCTCCCCGGCCGCGTATCAGTCGGTGGTGGGGCTGTTCCAGGCGGCCGGCTTCGCCGTCACGCGTCTGGACGACGTTCCCGGCATGGCCGTCATGCGTACCGTCGCCATGCTCGCCAACGAGGCGGCGGACGCCGTCAACCAGGGCGTCTGCAGCGCCGAGGCGGCGGATATCGCCATGCAAAAAGGCGTCAACTATCCGCGCGGGCCGCTGGCGTGGGCGGATGCGATAGGCATCGGCCAGATCGTCACGGTGCTGACCAACCTGGCCGCCAGCTACGGAGAGGACCGATATCGTGTCTCGCCGCTGCTGCGCCGAAAGCACGCCAGCGGAGCGGTTTTTCATGCATAAGCCGCTTTCCTCGTCCTCGATCCCGTCGTCCGCCGATGCCCAAGCGTTGGCGGAAAAAGTCGCCGACGCGATGTTCTCGCGCGATCCCGCCTCAAAGGGCTTGGGCATGACGATCAACGCGGTCGGTCCCGGCCGCGCCAGCATGTCCATGACCATACGCACCGATATGCTCAACGCGCACCAGAGCTGCCACGGCGGCTTTATCTTCACGCTGGCCGATAGTGCGTTCGCCTTCGCCTGCAACAGCTATAACCTGAATACGGTCGGGGCGGCCTGCACCATCGATTACCTGGCACCGGGCAGGCTGCACGACGTCCTAACCGCCGAAGCGGTGGAGCTGGCGCTGAATGGCAAGAGCGGCGTTTACGACGTCACGGTCAGTAACCAGGAGGGGCGCACGGTCGCCCTGTTCCGGGGTAAATCGCTGCGCGTCGGCGGCGAAGTCATATAAAAAGCAACGAGGAGACACCGATGGTCCAACGCATTCCCGAGCCGTCCGATCTGGAACCGATCGAACGCGCCAGCAAGGACGAGCTTCAGGCCTTGCAGCTGCAGCGCATGCGGTGGTCGCTGAAGCACGCCTATGACAACGTGCCGCACTACCGCGCCGCCTTCGACGCCGCAGGCGTGCATCCGGACGACCTTCGCACGCTGGGCGATATCGCCAGGTTCCCGTTCACCGGCAAGAAGGAACTGCGCGACAACTACCCGTTCGGCATGTTCGCCGTGCCGCGGGACCAGGTGGTGCGGGTGCACGCGTCGAGCGGCACCACGGGCAAGCCGACGGTGGTCGGCTACACGCAGAACGACATCGACACCTGGGCCAACGTTGTCGCGCGGTCGATCCGCGCCGCGGGCGGGCGTCGCGGCGACATGGTGCACATCTCCTACGGCTACGGCTTGTTCACGGGCGGCTTGGGCGCGCATTATGGCGCCGAACGTCTTGGCTGCACGGTCATCCCGATGTCCGGCGGTCAGACCGAAAAGCAGGTGCAACTAATCGAGGACTTCAAACCTTCGATCATCATGGTCACGCCGTCGTACATGTTGAACATCATCGAGGAGTACCAGCGCCAGGGCCTCGACCCGGTCGCCAGTTCGCTCAAGGTCGGGATCTTCGGCGCCGAGCCGTGGACCGACGCCATGCGCGCCGAGATCGAACAGCGCGCCGGCATCGACGCGGTGGACATCTACGGCCTGTCCGAAGTCATGGGGCCGGGTGTCGCCAGCGAGTGCATCGAAAGCAAAGACGGTCCGGTGATTTGGGAGGATCACTTCTACCCGGAGATTATCGATCCAGACACGGGAGAGGTGCTGCCGGATGGCGAAGAGGGCGAACTGGTATTCACCTCGCTGAGCAAGGAAGCGCTGCCGATCATCCGCTACCGCACGCGCGACCTGACACGGCTGCTGCCAGCCACCTCGCGTTCCATGCGCCGCATCGGCAAAATCACCGGCCGCTCGGACGACATGCTGATCATCCGGGGCGTCAACGTCTTCCCGTCGCAGATAGAAGAATTGATACTCAAGATGCCCAAACTGGCGCCGCAATACCAGTTGATCGTTTCCCGCGACGGCCATCTGGACAAGCTCGATGTGCTGGCCGAACTGCGCCCCGAAGCAGGCGACCTGCCGGCCGGCGAAACCGAGGCGCTGGCCGGGGAGCTGGAACAACGCATCAAAACCAATGTCGGCGTCACCACCAAGGTGCGGCTAATGGCCGCCAACGGCATCGAACGCACGCTGACCGGCAAAGCGCGCCGTGTCGTCGACCAGCGGCCGCGCGACCGCGCCTGAGAGGAAAACATGGTCAAGGTCTATGAGATCAATGGTGTCACTCCGGTGGTCCATCCGACCGCCTACGTGCATCCCAGCGCGGTACTGATCGGCGACGTCATAGTCGGCCCGTGCTGCTATGTCGGTCCGCTGGCGGCGCTGCGGGGCGACTTCGGGCGGCTGATACTGGAGGAAGGCGCCAATCTGCAGGATACCTGCGTGATGCACGGCTTCCCCGGAGCCGACACCGTCGTCGAGCAGGACGGCCATATCGGCCATGGCGCCGTGCTGCACGGCTGCCGCATCGGACGCAACGCGCTGGTCGGCATGAACAGCGTAATCATGGATAACGCCGTCATCGGCGCGGACAGCATTGTCGCCGCCATGACCTTCGTCCGCGCCGGCATGGAGGTGCCGGCCCGCAGCCTGGTGGTCGGCACGCCGGCCAAAGTGGTGCGCGAGCTGCGCGATGACGAGATTCAATGGAAGACCGCCGGCACCGGCCAATACCAGGAGCTGGCCGTGCGGTCCATGCAAACCATGCGCGAGGTCGACGCGCTGACCGAAGTGGAAGCGGACCGCAAGCGCATCGAGTGGGAAAGCTCGCTGCCGCTGCACCTGCACAAGAACGCCTCGGCATAAATCACGGAGAACACAACATGGCACGAATTTCAACCCCGGTATCAACCCTGCAAAGCCTGATCGGCGGCCGCTGGATCGGCCGGGAAGCCTCGACGCCGCTGCACAGCGCCTTGAACAACTCGCTGATCTATCACACCCACGCCGAGCGGATCGACTTCGGCGAAGCCGTCGCCTATGCCCGCAAGACCGGCGTGCCGGCGCTGATGAAGCTGGACTTCCAGCAGCGTGCCGCGCGCCTGAAGGCGCTGGCGCTGTATCTGGTCGGCCGCAAGGAGGAGCTGTACGCGATCTCGCATCTGACCGGCGCCACCCGCGCCGACAGCTGGGTCGACATCGAAGGCGGCACCGGCACCTTGTTCGCCTACGCCAGCATGGGTGGGCGCGAACTGCCGTCGTCGAACGTGCTGCATGAAGGTCCGGCCATGGCGCTCGGTAAAAACGGCGGCTTCGCCGGCACCCACATCCTGGTGCCGCGCGGCGGCCTGGCTGTGCACATCAACGCCTTCAACTTCCCGATCTGGGGCCTGCTGGAGAAGTTCGCCCCCAGCTTCCTGGCGGCGATGCCGTGCATCGGCAAGCCCGCCACCGCCACCAGCTACCTGACGGAGGCGGTGGTGCGCATGATGCACGAATCCGGCCTGCTGCCGGAAGGCGCGCTGCAACTGGTCATCGGCGGCACCGGCGATCTGCTGGACCGCCTGGGCGGCGCCGACGTCGTTACCTTCACCGGCTCCGCCGACACCGCCGCGAAGCTGCGCGTCACCCCCAACCTGATCGCCAATTCAGTGCCCTTCACCGCCGAAGCGGACTCGCTCAACTGCGCCATCCTGGCGCCGGACGTCACGCCGGACGACGCCGAATTCGACCTGTTCGTGAAGGAGGTCGCGCGCGAGATGACCGGCAAGGCGGGGCAGAAATGCACAGCGATCCGCCGCATCATCGTTCCGGAGAACATGGTCGACGCGGTTGGCACGCGGCTGCGCGAACGCCTGGCCAAGGTCAGTGTCGGCGATCCGTCGGTCGAGGGCGTGCGCATGGGCGCGCTGGCGTCCAGGGACCAGCAGCGCGACGTCGCAGGGCGGCTGGCGATGCTTGCGCGCGGCAACGAGGTGCTGTTCGGTGAACAAGACGGGTTTAACCCGTTGGGCGACGGCGTCGCCGACGGCGCCTTCTTCGCGCCGACGCTCCTGTTGTGCCGCGACGGCATGGTCAACGACGCCGTGCACGATGTCGAGGCCTTCGGCCCGGTCAGCACCATCATCAGCTACAACGGCATCGACGAAGCGCTGGCGCTGGCCGCGCGTGGCAAGGGCAGCCTGGTCTCGACCCTGGTGACGAAGGAGCCGGCCATCGCCGCCTACGCCGTGCCGGTGGCCGCCGCCTCGCACGGCCGCGTGCTGATACTGGAGCGCGAAGCGTCGGTCGACTCGACCGGCCACGGCTCGCCGCTGCCGCAGCTCAAGCACGGCGGCCCGGGGCGCGCCGGCGGTGGCGAGGAGCTGGGCGGCATCCGCGCGGTGCGCCACTTCCTGCAACGCGCGGCGGTGCAGGGATCGCCGACGATGTTGGCGGCCGTCACCGGAGAATACGTGCGCGGCGCCAGGGTGCAGGAGAGCGAAGTGCACCCGTTCCGCAGGCACTTCGAAGACCTGAAGATCGGCGACTCGCTGCTCACGCATCGCCGCACGGTGAGCGAGGCGGACATCGTCAACTTCGGCGGCGTCTCGGGCGACTACTTCTACATGCACTTCGACGACATCGCCGCCAAGGACACGCAGTTCGGCAAGCGCATCGCGCACGGTTACTTCGTGCTGTCGGCCGCCGCCGGGCTGTTCGTCTCGCCGGCTCCGGGACCGGTGCTGGCCAACTATGGGCTGGACAACCTGCGCTTCATCACGCCGGTCGCCATCGGCGACACCATCCGCGCGCGCCTGACGTGCAAGCGCAAGGTGGACCGCAACCGCACCGACGACAAGGGCGTCGGCCAGGGCGTGGTCGCGTGGGACGTGCAGGTCACCAACCAGAACGACGAACTGGTGGCCAGTTACGACATCCTCACGCTGGTGATGAAGCGCGCGTAATGGAAGGTAGGGGGAGGGCGCTTTCCTTTTTGGTCGCCGCCGGTACAATAGCGCTTTATTTTTAAGCAGGCGGCATTCATGGCGAGCATCACCAAACACAAAATCGTTCTCAACCCGCTGGAAAACCCGCGCAGCTGGTTGACCATCGGCGTGGCGGTGCTATGTCTGTTTGTTGTGACGCAGCTGCCGCGCGGCTGGGACCTGGTTGGCGTGCTACGGATAGTTTTGCTGGGCTTCGCCGGCTACATCGCCTCGGCGGCGATCGAGCACCTGCCGGTGCGCGGCATGGTGTCGGCGGAGGGCAGCACCGCCTTCCTCGGCCGGATCGCCCAATTCGGCTACATCCCGGCGGAGGAAACGGCGCAAGGCCGCACCTTCGTGCGCAAAAGCGCCTCGCCGCTGCGCGCGATGTTCGGCCCGATCATCGTCGGCCGGCCGGTCGGAAACGAATTCCCCGTCACCGTCCCGCTGCGCTTCCACCGCGCCCTCAAACGCATCGGGGCATGAGCGTTAGCCGCACCACTAAAACACGAACCCTGCGGGGGTCAAGTCTGACATTCGGACACGAGCTGAACAGCATTGTGCTTCAGTCCGTGTCCGAATGTCAGACTTGACCCCATTTCTTTGGTTAGCTGAGGACAACCTTCCGGAAAACCTCGTAGCCTACCAGCGCGAAAAAGATATACGCGCACCACGGGATGACAAACGCCGGCACCGCCGCGATGTATATCGCCTTGTCCAGGATCGTGTAGATCGAGGAAAAAGCAAAAGCCGCCGCCAGCACCCAGTTTTTCTGCTTCGTGAAAAGGCCGACACACGTTATCGAGGCGGCCAGGCTGAGTATCGTCGCAGTCTGCATCGTCACTCTCAGCGCGCCAGGCCGAACGGATCGTCGATGCTGTGCGCCGGTTCGGTGAACCACTTCGGACCGTTTTCGGTCATGTAGAAATGGTCTTCGTGGCGCACGCCGAATTCGCCGGGGATGCAGATCATCGGCTCGTTCGAGAAGCACATGCCCACGTCCAGCGGCGTCTTGTTGCCGCCCACCAGATACGGCCACTCGTGGATATCGAGGCCGATGCCGTGACCGGTGCGGTGCGGCAGGCCCGGCAGCTTGTAGCCGGGTCCGAAACCGTCGGCCTCCAGCGAACGTCGTGCCGCCTGGTCCACTTCCTCGCACGGCACGCCCAGTTGCGCCGCGTTGAAGGCCGCCAGTTGCGCCGCCTTCTCGCTGTTCCACACCGAACGCTGACGCTCGCTGATCTCGCCGTACACATAGGTGCGGGTGATGTCGGAAATGTAGTTGTGCAGCTTGCAGCCGGTATCGATCAGCACCGTGTCGCCCGGCTTGAGCGTCTGCACATAGCTCACGCCATGCGGATACGCGGTCGCCTCGCCGAACAGCACGATGACGAAATACGAACCCGTGGCGCCGACCTTGCGGTGCGCGCGGTCGATGAATTCCTCCACTTCTACAGTGGTGATCCCCTCGCGCAGAATGCTGGCGGCGGCCACATGGACCGCCATCGTCATGTCCTTGGCGCGCTGCATCAGGGCGATTTCGTTGGCCGATTTGCGGGTGCGGCAGTGCGCCGTCACGGTGCTGGCGTTCTCCAGCGCGTAGCCTTCGGCCAGCGGACGGATGCCGTCGAAGATGAAGAAGGCGGCGCTTTCGCAAATGCCGACGCGCGGCGCGGCCGCACCGGCGGCGGGCGCGATGCCCATGCGCTTGAGCGTATCGATGAACAGCTGGTAGGGACTTTCATGCTCTTGCCAGCAGTTGACCGCGCCCTCGACCAGCATGAAGTCCTTCAGCGTGCTTTCCTCGAACGCGGGGGCGATGTATTCGACCGCGCCGCTGGCGGGGATGATCGCGCCGACCATGCGTTCGCTGGCGTGCCACTTGGTGCCGGTGAAGTAGGTCATGTTGGCGCCGGCGTTGACGTAGATCGCCGCGATGCCCTGCTGGCGCATGAAGGCCTGGGCGCGTTCGACGCGCTGCAGATGCTCTTCCTTGCCGATCGGGACCGCGCCCGCGGTCATATCGGATAACGTCGACAAAGCCTGCTCTATGGTCTTTCCGCCAATGGTCATTTTTTTAACATCCCTGTTTGAGTTTTCGAACGTGTGCGGAGCCGGTCCGCGACAGCCCCCGATGATAGCAGTTTTGCGCACGGCGCTTGCCGCCCGGTCATCGTGCCGTAACAAGCAAATGATAGTGTGCCGGCTTCTCCGCACTCACTTTCAGGACAATAGCATGCAGCGCAAAAAAACCTTCTCCACCCGTCTTCTGTTGATTCCGACGGCCGCCGCCATTCTGGTGGCGGCCGTCGCGTGCGGCGGCGGCGATGAACCGGTCAACAGCAGCGTGCCGCCGTTGCCGAGCGGCCGCTGGATGGCCGGCGATCTGCACACCCACACGACGCAGTCGGCCGACGCGGATGTCAGCCAGACGCTGGACAAGGTTCTGGGCAAGGCCTTCACCACTTTTGGCCTGGACTGGATGGTGGTGTCCAACCACTTGCGCGTATCGACGCGCGACGAGAAGGGCAACAAGCTCGATACGTCGATTCCGATGTCGATCGGCGCGGAGCGCTACGAGATCCCGCATGTGCAGGCCTTGCAGGCGGCCGGCACCTACGCCGACAAGCTGATTTTCAGCGGCTTCGAATGGGATATGCCGACTCACGACCATATCGGTATCGGCCTGTTCCAGGGAACCGACAAGCTGACCGCCAGCACCAAGGGCATGAAGGAATTCGAATACCTGTTCACCACCCGCGACCCGGCCATGTTCGACGCCGCCGACGTCGCCGCGTGGAAGGCCAAGTACGGCGAGACCCGCTACAATAAGACCGCCGACGATGCGCTCAAGGCGATCAGCTGGTTGAAGGATAACTATCCGGACACCAGCTACGCGGTCATCAACCACCCGTCGCGCAACAAGGGCAGCTACACGGTCGATGACTTCCGCCGCTTCAACGACATCGCGCCGAACATCATGTTTGCCATCGAAGGCATGGTTGGCAACCAGATGGAACCGGATCGCGGCGGCTACACCGCCGCCTACACGCCGGAAAACGCGCCGCTGCGCGCCTACGGCGGCGTCGATTACGTGGTGGCCAAGGTCGGCGGCGTGTGGGACGCGCTGCTGGGCGAAGGGCGCCGCGTCTGGAACCTGACCGATTCCGACACCCACTTCAAGATCGTCAACGGCAACAGCAGCGGCTACTTCCCGGGCGAGTACGCGAAGAACTATGTGTTCAACGCAGCCCAGGGCGTGCCGGCCACGAAGGACCTGCTGCAAGGTCTACGTTCGGGAAAAATGTTCTCGGTCTACGGTGATTTGATCAACGCGCTGGACTTCAACCTGGCCAGCAAGGACGATCGCAAGGAGATGGGCGGCGAGTTGAAGGTCGCCAGCGGCGAGAAGGTGGTCGTCACGATCCGCTTCAAGACTCCCGCGAAGAACAACTACGAGAAGCCGGTCGACAGCGGCACCGCCGCCAACGTCAAGCCGGTGGTCGATCACGTCGACCTGATCGTCGGCGATGTCGGACCCAAAGCAGCCCAGGGCAGCGCCGCCTACAGCGTGGCCACCAACGCCAGCGCCAAGGTGGTCAAGCGCTTCACCAGCGCCGACTGGAAGGTCGACGCCGACGGTTACTTCACCATCAGCTACGAGACCACCGCCAGCAAGAACCAGTACTACCGCCTGCGCGGCACCAATCTCGGCACCGATGTCGCCGGCCTGACCCAGGGCGGCGAGCCGCTGGCGGACCAGCGCACCGGCACCACCGACAACACCCAGCGCTTCAACGACATCAACGACCGTAACTACCGCAGCCTGTGGTTCTATTCGAACCCGGTGTTCGTCACGCTGCGGTAATCGGAACTGCCCTCACTTGGCGAGCAGGCTGACCGTGTCGAGGACGAAGGAGGTCTTCAGCGATGCGTTCTCGCGCATCGCGAAGTGCAGCGTCACCTGCTTGCCCCTGAACTCACTGAGATCGAAGGTGCGGATCTTGTAGCCGTCGGCGGCATCGGCGTTGGAGTAGGTGGCCAGCGTGCGCAGCACCCGGCCCAAGCTGCCGCGTACCGTGACCACCAGCGTGTCGTGGGCTGTGTTGGTGGTGTCGGCGCTGTCGATGTGCAGCGCGAAGCTCAGCTCCGCGCTGGTCGATTCCGCCGGTATCGTCACCGCCTGGGTCAATGTCTGGCTGGTCTTCCGGCCTTTGCCGCCCATCCAGGCGAACCTGGTGCCCTCGTGCGCGGTCTGGCCGGGCAGGCTGCCGATGGTGCTGGTGGTGCCGCGCCAGCCCGAGGTTCCGTCTTCGAAACCGCCATTGACAACAAGTTCGGTGGCGTCGTCGCCGCCGCCGTCTTCGTCGATATCGGCGCCGACGTTGATGGCCGCGTAGGCGCGTTTGACGGCGACGGCTTCCTTGGAGTCGGCGCCGTACAGTTCCTGGGCGGACGCCAGCACCTTTTTGCGGGCATCCCCATAGTTGGTCGACGATGTGAACTTGGTGGTCAGCGCCTTGAACCAGATGCGATAGGCCTTGTCGTTGCCGATCCCGGTCATCGCCGCCGGCTGCTTGACCAGGTATTTGCTGTAATGGTCGCTGGCGGGATCGGCGTTCGATCCCTGGGACAGGAAGTAAAACATGCGGTTGTTCGGGCCGCTGGAGTAGTGCACGTCCAGTCTCTTGAGTGAGCTGCTCCAGGCATCCGGGCTGCTTCCGTCCTTGCTCGGCTTGTACATCCAGCGCAGCGGTTCACCGCTCTTGCTGATCTCCTTGCCCGTCATCCAATCGTTGCCGGTCGCCGGCACCACGTCGCCGGTGCCGCCCGCGCGCGCATAGGCTTCGACCATGTCGCCGCCGATGTCGGAGTTCGATTCGTTCAAGCCACCCGACTCGCCGGAGTAGATCAGGTCCGCCGTGGACGCGGTGACCCCGTGCGACATCTCGTGGCCGATCACGTCGATCGATCCCAGGCTATAGAAAAAGGAACCGTCGCCGATGTACATGCACTTGCAGCTGTCGTCGTAGAAGGCGTTGTCGTAGTTCTTGTCGACGTGGACGGCGATGTAGGTCGAGGTATTGTTCCCGTCCAGCGACTGCCATCCCAGTACGTTCTTGTTGGTGTCGTAGGTGTTCATCAGGCCCCATAGCGCGTTGACGGCGGCGGTCTGTCCATTGGCGTCGGTGGTGCTGCCGCCGTTGTACTGCAGGCCGTCGCCCCAGGTGTTGGTGCTGTTGGTGTACACGCTGCCGGGGTTGGGATTGTTGGACGAGCTGTGGTTGGCGTTGGTGATGGCCATGCCGCCGAATTTTCCGCCGGTGCCGCGCATCGGGTCGAGCATCTGGAATGTGCCGCCCGATTGCGAGGTACTGATCGGCACCTCGCCGTTATACTGGCTCTTGCCCTGGCCGATGACCGTTTGCAGCGCTTTCCATTGGTCGATGATCGCGCCGGTCCGGGCGTTGACCACGGTGTCGTAGTAAAACGGCTTGCCGTCCTGCGCCATGCGGGTCCGCACATAGTAGGCCAGCTCGTGGCGCTCGACCACATCCTGGACATCGAGCGCATTGAGTTCGGCTTCCGGTTTGTTGGCCGCCGAGGCCACGCGCACCGTCTTCATGATCGGATAGAGCAGCAGTTCGGCGCTCGGCGTCCAGCGGTGAACACCATGCGGCGAGACCGACCTCACGGCGACATCGATCGCTTGTTCGGACGTCAGCGCCGGTTTCATGTCCACCGGCGTGGCGGCCGCGCCGGGGACCAGGCCGGGGCGGCGGTCCGAGACCGAGGAACTGATGATCTCTCCGGCGTTGTTGGTGACCACCACCGACTCCGAGCCGAACACCCGCAGGCCCTTGAAGGTGTGCTGCGCGCGCGTGATCTTCTGGCCGACGACGCCGGGATGCTGAGCGCTGATGCGGAAGCCGTAGTCGGCCGGGATGCCGCGCGACCTTTCGAGCGCGGTCAGTTTCGATACCAGTCCCGCGCTCTCCTGCGGGGATGGGGGCGTGATCGGCGCCGCCATCAGCTGGATGGCCGCTTGCGCCGTGGTGGTCGCGGCCATGGCGGCGGTGGCGATGCATGCGGCGATGCGTGTGATAAGTAGGGGCGTGTGCAGGTTCATCTCATCCTCCGAATCCGTTCCGGCGGGCATCGATTGATGGCGCCGAGTCCGCAAAAGCGGATGAGTCACGCTAGACCGTCCGCGCCTGTGGTGTTATGTCCCAGATCAAAAAATTTTATTAATCATGCACTACTTTTTATCGCCGCCCTGCGAGACGGTGAAAAGATCGTGGGGATACGTGAAGACCCAATCGGCATAGCGCGATTTTTTGGCTAGGCCGGCATCGTCGTCGTCGAAGTTGTCCTGTTTGATCGGCCGTTGCGTGGACGCGGAGCGGATGCCGACGATGCGGCCCTGCTGAAGCACCAGATGCCAATCGGCCTTGCCGGTCACCGGATCGGTGTACAGCCGGCGCAGGTGGCGTCTGGGATTGGCGAAGCGCGGGTCCTTCAGCAAGTCCTCCATCGTCAGTGGGTACTGGTTCTGGCCCGCCGCGCCGGCGTTGTAGTAGCGCTCCAGCGCGTGACGGAACTCGTGGCCGATGAAGAGCAGCTCACGCTCCTTGTCGCGCCGGGCGGCGGTCGCGTACAGGTCTGCGCCGATGGTCAGGCCGACGCCCATGAACGCCACCAGCATCAGCGTCCACAGGTAGGCAAAGCCGCGCTGGCGGCGTTGGCTAGAGCTGTTGATATGGCGTGCCATCGCGTGTCTTTCCCTTGGCGCCGCTGCGGATATCGGCCACGCCGGGCTTCTCGGCGTCGGCGGACGGCAGCAGTTGCCAGGTCGATGCGGATTCCGTCACCGGGTCCAGCGGGATTTTGCGGAAGTAGTGGTGGTTCACCAGATCGGCCAGCGCGGCCGGATATTCGCCTTTGTCGGCGTAGTA
The DNA here is from genome assembly GCF_040675865.1 of Burkholderia sp. LMU1-1-1.1. Lineage (NCBI taxonomy): Bacteria > Pseudomonadati > Pseudomonadota > Betaproteobacteria > Burkholderiales > Burkholderiaceae > Burkholderia > Burkholderia sp. LMU1-1-1.1. The sequence continues at coordinate 262,854 of NZ_JBEGHG010000078.1, forward strand.
TTTGTCGATGCCGCTGCGCAGAACCTGCAGGTTCTCCCTCAAAGCGATCTCCCTCGATTTGTCGACCGAGCTGAAATAGCGGGGCAGGGCGATCGTCAGCAGCAGCGATATGATCGCCAACACCACCAGCAGTTCGACCAGCGTGAATCCCTTGTTTATTCTGTTCATGAGGTCACCATAGGCGGAGCGGAATGCCGTTCAGTCCCGTTTTCGTGGAGCGGGAACTGATGTCGAAAACGTCCTCGCCCTCGGCCGGGTTGTCCGGCGGCGACGCATAGGAGCGCAGGGCCCAGCCGCCACCGGCACCGGCGCTGGCGAAGCCGTTGCCATTGCCCTCGGGCGGCGCGAAGGGATCGCGCGGCAGGCGGCGCAGGAAGTACATATTCTGCTTGCGCGGGCTGCGCAGGTCCGGCACGCCGTTGACCAGGTCTTCCAGCTTTTTCGGATAGCCCGAGTCGCCGATCGCCAGTTTGATGCGGCCGTTATCGGCGGCCCGTTTGTAGGCGTCGATGGCTTCGCGGATCTCGATCAGCGCGGTGCGCAGTTGACGCTCTTGCTCGCGCTGCACCGCCACCTGCGCCATCGGCGCGGCTACCATCGCCAGCGTCGCAAGGATGGCCAGTGTGATCATCAGTTCGATGAAGGTGAAGCCGCGCTGGCTTTTGCGAGGCATGGCTATTGGCCCTTCCTCGGCGCATACGGCGCCTGGCCGGCGGGTTCCGGCTTGGCCGCCTGCGGCATCAGCACGCTATCGGCGCCGGTCATGCCGGAACCGCCGCCGATCGCCGGGTTGTCCGCCACCGGCTGCGTGGGCGCGCCGTCTTGTGCCACGCCCTGCGCCATGTCACCTGCCGAGGCCAAGGTGACGCCGGACTGACCGCGTCCACCGACATCGGATTCGGTGCCCGAGTAGAATTCCGCCGCCGGCAGTTCCGGGCGCTGTATCGAGCGCAGGATGCGCGGGGTGATCGACAGCACGATCTCGCTGCGGGTCGAGTCGTCCTTCTGGCTGCCGAACAGGCGGCTCATCATCGGCAGATCGCCGATGCCGGGGATCTTGTTGGCGGTGGTGCGGTCCTCGTCGTTGATCAGCCCCGCCAGCACCTGGGTCTCGCCATCCTTCAGCCGCAGCACCGTGGCCGCGCTGCGCGTGCCGATCTGGTAGGCCTGCGTGCCGGATTTGCTGATGATCTCCTTGACCACGCTGCTCACCTCCAGGTTGATCTTGATGGCCACCTCGTCGTCCAGATACACATTCGGTTCGACATCCAGCTTCAGCCCCACGTCCACATAATTGACGCTGTCGGCGCTGACGCCATTGTTGGTCGTCACCGTGATAACCGGCACGCGGTCGCCGATCAGTACCTTGGCCTTGTCCTTGTTACGCACGCGGATACGCGGATTGGCCAGGATATTGCTGTCCGTGTCGGTCTTGTTGGCGTTCAGCTTCACCGAACCCAGTTCGAGGCCGATCTTGCCGCTGTTGATGTGCCGCAGATCGCCCACATTCAAGGCGCCGAACTCGCCGCTGCCCAGCAGGGTCAGGCCGGCCGAATCGGGCCAGCGGATGCCCAGCTCCTGGCCGCGCGTGCGCTTCACCTCCAGCACCTCCACCTCCAGCATGACTTCCGGATCGGCCACGTCCTGCATGGCGATGATCCGTTCGGCCATGCGGATCATGGCCGGTGTGTCGCGCATGATGATGCTGCCGATACGTTCGTCGGTGACGATGTCCCTGGCCTTGAGCAGCGTCTTGAGCGAGAACGCCACGGTCTTGACGTCGGCGTTCGCCAGCAGGAAGTTGCGCACCACCAGCTGCTGGTAGTCCTTCACCTTCTGCGGATTGTTGGGATAAATGGTAATGGAACGGTCGCCGGTGATGCTTTGCTCCAGTTGATTTGCGCTGAGCAGCATGCCGATGGCCTCCTCGATGCTGGTGTCGCGCACCGAGATCGTCGCCCGCAGCGCGGGATCGACCTCGCGGTCGAAGACAAAGTTCAGGCCCGACACCTTGCCGATGAAATCGAACACCGCGCGCACCGGCGCGTCGCGGAACTCCAGCGTGACCGGCTTGCGGTAGGCGGCCGCCAGCCGTCCGTTTGCCGGCCGCAGGCGCGTTTGCGCGTCGTTCAACCGCGCCTTGAGCCGTAGCAGGTCGCGCTGGCCCGGACGCTGGGCCAGCACGGGACGCAGCAGTTCCTGCGCCTGCTCGAGGTCCGCTTCTCCGCCGCGCTGGTAGAGCGCTTCGGCGTCCGCCATCACCTGCTGGTGGCGCTGGTCCTGCGTCAGCGCCGACAGGCCCTGGCGCGCTACCTGGTTGGACGGATCGATCGTCAACGCCTGCTCATACAGCTTGGCCGCCTCCGCGCCCTGGCCCTTGAGGCGCAGCGCGTCGGCGCGGCTGTTCATGGCGTTTACCAGTTTGAGCCTGCGGTTCAATAGAACGATCCGGTATTCGGCGTTGTGCGGGTCTTCCCGCGCCGCCTGTTCCAGCTTGGCCAGTCCCTGGTCGATCTGGCCGGCGTCCAACAGCGCGTTGCCTTCCTTGAAGGTCTGGTTGCCGGCGCAGGCGCACAACAGCAGACTGGCGGCGATCACGTGGAACCGTGTGGCGATGGTCTTGTTCAATTGGTGTCCCCTACGACGAGAGATTGTTTCTGATTGAGCGGCAGATAGATGAAATTCATCGTGTCGCCGCTGACGCTGTCGAGCAGGTAGCTGTCGTTGATTTTTTCGCCGGGACGGGCGACTACGTTCTGGCCATCGATCTGCAGGAAGTAAGCGGTTTTGCCTTCGTCGGTGAAGCGTCCCATGAACTGGAACGGCAGCGGCGGCGGACCCGATGGCGTCGCGCCCTGGCGCGCTGGGGCCGTTGGTTCCACCATCACCTTGAGCGGGGACTGCGGCGCCCAGCTTTGTTTTGCGAACACGTTACCCAGTTCATCGTCCACCACGCGGGAGTGTATTTGCAGATCGACGCCGGACGCGGGCGCCCCTTCCACGGCGTCGATTGCCGGCGGGGGCGCGTCCGGTTGCGGAGTGCCTGCGGGGACGGACACCTCGCGGGTGGTGGCCGCCGCCGGCCCGACCACGCCGCCATCCTGTTCCGGCGCGAACCACGCGGCCAGCAATGTCGCCACGGCCGCCGTGCCTAGTACGATTTTCCTCATCGCCGCTCCTCCTGCCTGCGCACCAGCAGAACGAACTGGATGCGGGCCTCGACGTCGCCCGCCTCGATCTGCTCGCGCTTGAAGGCGATCGACTCCAGCGTCAGCGTCGGCAGCGTTTGCAGCGCGGTGATGAGGAAGTTTTGAACGTTGGCGAAATCGGCTTTGACGGGCAGCGTGATCCGGTAGCGCAGGAATCCGGCGTTGCCGTCCTGCTCAGGCTTGTATTCCGCCTTGGCCAAGGGGATGTTGTTTTGCTGCGCCAACCGGACCAGTTCCTTGAGCTGGTCGGGAATCGCATCGTGCGGAGGCAGGTGATTGAAGAACGCGGCCACGCCGCTGGCGGTGGTTATCACCGGGGCGCGGGGTATCGCGGCCGTGCGCGCGGCGGTGTTCAGCTGCGCGGTCAGCGAGATCCGTTGCTGTTCCAGTTGCGTCGCATGCCACTGGACCAGCAGCGCAAGCAGGGTGCAAGCGATGCCGATCACCGCGCCGGCGCCCGTAACACGCATGTGTCGCCGCGCTTCCCAAACCAGCCGGCTCGCCAGATGTGGGCTTATCCTCAGCTTGATAATTTTGCCGGGTTTTACTGCCGCCATTGTGCCTCCAGCTGGAATTGATACGGGCGCTCGCCGCCGCCTTGCGCCGTCCCGGTCATCTCGTGCTTGAGCAGATACACCGACCGGAACATGCGCTGTTGATTCAGGAAGGCGAGGTAATTGATCATGTCCTGCGCGGTTTCCGCCTCGGCGCTGATTTTCAGGGTGCCGGCGGGCCTCGATGGCGCGGCCGCTTCGCCATCCTGGGCCGGCTCGCCATTCAGATCGAGTCCCAGCAGGGCGATGCGCATATCCTCGCGGGCCTCGATGGTCTTGAGCAGGCGTGTGACAGGCAGGTTCAGTTGGCGCACCGCTTCCGCCACAGCCTTCACCTGAAGATCCATTTGCTGCTGCTGTGCCGGCGCCAGCGCGGGGCGGGTCAGGCGTCGCGGTTGGAGCGTTGCCGACTGCGCGTCGAGCCGGTCTTGCAGTCGCGTGACGGTTTGCCGCTGCGCCGTCCAGTTGACGGCCGCCGGGAGCAGCATCAGCACGCCAACGGCCAGCACCGTCAGCCGCCAGCCGGTCAGCGGCACGGCGCGTGGAACAAAGTCAAGGCGGGTCATGCGGCGGCTCCCGATGACGCCTTGGTTGGCTGTGGCTCCGCCACGGCCACGCCGAAAGGGTTTGCCGCAAGACGGAAGCGCGGCGGCAGCGTATCCGCGACCAGTTGGACGATGGCGCCTGGCGCGGTGCCTTGGGCGGAGCCCATATCGACCACTGCGACGTGTTCGACGGCGGCCAATTCCGGCAGGCACAAGGTCCAGCGCTGCCAGGCTTGCGGCAGTTCTTGCCGCCATGCGCCGCCGGACGGCTGCGACTGGATCGCCACGATTCGTCCGCGATCGAGCGCCGCCATGGTGATGCGGCCGGGTTCGATCAGCGCCAGGGCGGCGGCTGGGGCGCGCGACTCCTCCGCCGACAGGGAACCCAGCGCGGTGCAGAGCAGTGGCTCGACGATCCGGCAGGAGTGGCCGCAATCGCCGGCCAGCTCCTTGAGCGCCTGCAGCAGCGTGGCGTCGATGCCGCAGACGGCGCGCGCCTGGCCGTATGGTGCGTCGTCGCCGACGATATGCCAGCCGCGCGCGGCGTCGCCGTAAATGGCGGTCAGTTGCGATTGCAGGAAGTGCGCGGCGCCCGGCTCCGACAGCAGGGCGTCGCTCCACGGCGCCAGCACCATGTGGCTCCAGCGGCCGGAGAGGCTGATCTCCAGCGGCAGACCGGCCCATGCCGTCGCCGATTCGGCCAGCAGCGCGCGCAGCGCATCGAGGCTGGCCTGCCAATGGCCGCCCGGGTTGGCCAGCGCGATCTGCTGCGCGCTGCCTTCGACGACACGGCGGCCCTGGCGCACGACGCAAGACAGCTGCCGCGGCGCCAGCAGGATATGCAGCCTGCGCGCAGCTGGTGGTCGTAGCCTCGCCGCCCGGAGAGGCCGCGTCAGACGTTCAATAAGTGACACGATTGAGCTCCAGTAAAGTGGTTTCGCCCTGCCGCACCAGATCCAGCCCGGCGCTGCGCGCCAGACGGAATCCCATCGTCGCGGCTTCCTCCTTCATGCGGGAGACCGGCGCGCGGGTGCAGATCATCTCGCGCATGGCGTCGTTCAGGATCAGCACTTCGGCCACAGCCTTGCGGCCCTTGTAGCCGGTGCCCCGGCAATGCCCGCAACCCGCGCCGGCTTTGAAGCGCCACTCGCCCACATCCGCCAGTGCCAGGCCGCTATCCTTCAAATCCTGCGGATCGGGTTCGATATCGATCGCGCAGTGCTCGCAGTTGAGCCGCAGCAGCCGTTGCGCGACGATGCCGTTCAACGCGGCGGCAAAGCTGTAGGGGTCGACGCCCATGTGAAGGAAGCGGCCGACCACGTCGAACACATTGTTGGCGTGGACCGTCGTGAAGACCAGGTGGCCCGTCAGCGAGGCCTGCACCGCGATCTGCGCCGTTTCGTCGTCGCGGATCTCGCCGATCATGATCTTGTCCGGATCGTGGCGCAGGATGGAGCGCAGGCCGCGCGCGAAGGTCAGGCCCTTCTTTTCGTTGACGGGGATTTGCAGCACGCGCGGCAAGCGGTACTCCACCGGGTCCTCGATGGTGACGATCTTGTCGCGGCCCGTATTGATTTCGGTGATGGCCGCGTACAGCGTGGTGGTCTTGCCGGAGCCGGTCGGCCCGGTCACCAGCAGCATGCCGTGCGGCTTGGCGGCCAGACGCCGTATCTGCACGATGGCGTCGCTGTTCAGGCCCAGGTTCTCCAGCCGCAGCGCCTGCGCCGCCTCGGTCAGCGCGCGCCGGTCCAGCAGCCGCAGCACCGCGTCCTCGCCGAAGATGTTGGGCATGATCGAGACGCGGAAGTCGATTTCGCTGCCTTTCACACGCACCTTGAAGCGGCCATCCTGCGGGACGCGGCGTTCGGCGATGTCCAGTTCCGCCAGCACCTTGATGCGGGAGATGATCTGCTCCGCCATCTGCAAGCCCTGCACCTGGCCCGCCTGCACCAGCACCCCGTCGACGCGGTATTTGATGATCAGACTGGCCGCGTCGCACTCCAGGTGGATATCGCTGGCCTGGAATTTGAGGGCGTCGTAGATGGTCGAGTTGACCAGCTTGACGACCGGGCTGCTATCCTCGCTGATGCGTATCAGCGAGATGTCCTCGATGCTTTGATCGAGGCCGGACAGCTCGCCGTGGCTGCCGTCCTCCATCATGTCCTGCATGGCCTGTTGCACGTTCTCCTGCTGCGCCAGATAGGCGGTCAGGTCGTCCGGGTGCGCCAGCGCCACGGAGTAACCGGTGCCGATCGCGTAGTCGGCCCATTGCAGCGTGTCGTCGGCGAACGGATTGCCGATCACCAGCACCGGGACGCCGCCATCGGCGCGCAACAGCACGCATTCGCGCTGGGCGCAGTCGGTGAAGGACAGCAGGTCGAAGGCCGGCATCGCCGCCTGCAGCCTGGCCATCGGCCAGGCCGGATAGCAGAACAGCTGCGCGAGCTGGCGCGTGAACTCCTCCGGCGTCAGGCCGGACGCCTCCTCCATCACCGTCATCGGCGCGCGGCCCTGGGCCAGCGCGGCGGCGCGCGCGCTGTGCAGCATTTCGGGGCCGAGGACGGCCGGTTCGCGTGCATTCATGACAAACTCCCCGCCAACTCGAAGATCGGCATGTACATCAACACCACCACGCCGCCGATCACCACGCCGATCAGCGTCATCAGGACCGGTTCCAGCAGGCGCGAAGCCCAGTCGACCCAGCGGGCGAACTCCTCGTCGTGGAATTTGGCCGAGCGTTCCAGCATGTCGCCCAGGCGGCCGGTGTTCTCGCCAACCTTGAGCAGAGATTGCGCCACCGGCGTGGCGAGCGCGTTCTGTTCCAGCGCGGTGGAGAAGGGCAGCCCCTGTTCGACCGCGCGGCGCGTTTGCACCAATTGCGGCTGCTGCGCCGGCAGTAGCATGGCGTTGGTCATCGCCAGCGCCCTGGACAGGGGGATGCCGGCGTGCAGCAGCAGGCTGAGGGCGCGGTAGAAGCGCGCCAGCCGGAATTCCGCCGCCTTGGCCGACAACACCGGCAGCCGCAGCACCGCCAGCACCAGCCGCTGTCGCAGCGCGGCGTTGGTCAGGCCGATCACCGCCGCCACGCAAACGGCGGCCAGCGCGCCGGCGCACAGCCAGGGATGGGCGGCCAGCGCCTGGCCGAAGCCGAGCAGCATCCGCGACGCCCACGGGATATCGCGTCCGGAACCCTCGTACACCACGCTGAACTTGGGCACCACGTACCCGAGCAGGAACAGCGTGACCAGGCTGCCGACCACCAGCAGCATGGCGGGATAGATCGCGGCCGAGACGAGTTTCTTGCGGATGGCGTCGAATTGCAGCTGGTAGCCGACGAAGCGCGCCAGCGCTTCCGGCAGGTTGCCTGAGCGCTCGGCCGCGCGCACGGTGGCGACGTACAGTTCGGGGAACACGGTTGGGAAGTCCGCCAGCGTGTCGGAAAAGCTTTTGCCTTGCTGGAGCGAGCGTTGGATCGCCGCCAGCGTCGCGCGCGCGCCGGCGCGGGTTTCCTTGTTGAGCAGCGTGGCGGTGGCTTCGCTCAGATTGAGTCCCGCTTCGAGCAGCGCCAGTAGCTCCTGGCTGAATTGCAGCAGCGGGAAGGGCTGCTTGCCGATGCCGGAGCGTACACGCTCCCCCGCACCCGTGTCGCCGGTGCTGTTGGTGTCATGAATGGCGAGCACGCGCCAGCCGTTGCGCGCCGCTTGCCGGACCGCGTCCGCCTCGCTGGCGGCGTCGATCGCTATGGTTTGCCGGCCGCCAGGCCCGCCCTGCACTTGTAATCGAAACTGCATCGCATACTTTGCATACCGAGTGGCTTCAAAAACGGGGCGGCGACCATGCCGCGGCGCCGCCCCCTGTCTACCTTACTGCGTGATCAGGCTGACCTTATCGACCACGAACGAGGTTTGCAGCGACGCGTCCTCCGTGACCGCGAACGACAAGGTCACGGTCTGGCCCTTGTAGGCGGCCAGGCTGAAGGTCCGTGTCTGGTAGCCGCTGGCCGCATTCGCATTCGAGTACGTGGCCAGGGTTCCCAGCACGCTGCCGGCGCTGTTCTTCACGGTCACGACCAGTTTGTCGTAGGCGGTGGTGCCGCTTTCGGCGGTGTCGATATGCAGCGCGAAGGTCAGCGTGGCGGTGGAGGCGGCCGCGGGAATGGCCACGCTCTGGGTCAGCGTCTCGGTCGCGGTTCTGCCGTTCCCGCCCAACCAGGCGTAGCGCGTGCCTTCGAAGGCCGTCTGGCCGGTGAAGGTGCCGATCGCGCCGGTGGTGCCGCTCCAGCCGGTGGTGCCGGACTCGAAGCCGCCATTGACGATCTTCTCGGTGGCGCTGGTGCTGCCGACGGTCAGCGTGGCATTGCCCGAGGTCGCGGTCTTGACCGGCGACGACGAGTCGCTGACGACGGCGTTGAACACCGCGCCGCTGTCGGCCGTTTGCGCCGTCAGCGAGTAGGTGGCCGAGGTGGCGCCGCTGATCAGCGCGCCGTTGCGGTACCACTTGTAGGTGTACGGCGACGTACCGCCGCTGGCGCCGACGGTGAACGACGCGGTCGCGCCGGCGGCCACGGTAACGCTGGCCGGCTGGGTCGTGATCGAGACGCCGGAACCGCCGGCCACTTCATCGACGTCGGCGCCCACGTTGATGGCCGCGTAGGCGCGTTGCACGGCGATGGCTTCCTTCGAACCCGTGCCATACAGCTCCTGCGCCGCCAGCAGCACCTTGGCGCGGGCGTCGGCGTAGTTGGTCGACGACGTGAACTTGGTGGTCAGCGCCTTGAACCAGATGCGATAGGCCTTGTCGTTGCCGATGCCGGTCATCGCGGCCGGGCTCTTGACCAGGTACTGGCTGTAGTAGTCGCTGGTGGTGGTGGCGTTCGATCCCTGCGACAGGAAGTAGAACATGCGGTTGTTAGGACCGCTCGACAGGTGGACGTCGATGTTCTTGATCGTGCTGCTCCAGGCGTTCGGGCTGCGGCCATCCTTGCTCGGTTTGTACAGCCAGCGCAGCGGCTGTCCGTTCCTCGCGATCTCCTTGCCCGTCATCCAATCGTTGCCGGTGGCCGGGATCACGGTGCCGGTGCCGCCGGCGCGCGCGTACGCCTCGACCATCTCACCGCCGATGTCGGAGTGCGATTCGTTCAAGCCGCCCGATTCGCCGGCGTAGGTCAGATTCGAGGTGGCGTCGGTGATCCCGTGCGACATCTCGTGGCCGATCACGTCGATCGAACCGAGGTTGTAGAAGCTGCTGCCGCCGTCGCCGATGTACATGCATTTGCAGCTTGGGTCGAAGAAGGCGTTGTCGTAGGCGGTATCGACGTGGGCGGCGATGTAGGTCGCCGTGTTGTTACCGTCGAGCGATTGCCAACCCAATACGTTCTTGTTGGTGTCGTAGGTGTTCATCAGGCCCCACAGCGCGTTGACGGCGGCGGTCTGGCCGTTGGCGTTGGTGGTGCTGCCGCCGTTGATGTACTGCTGGCCATCGCCCCAGGTGTTGCTGCTGTTGGTGTAGATGGTGCCCGGCGTCGGATTGTCGGCCGACGCGTGGTTGGCGTTGGTGATGGCCATGCCGCCGAATTTGCCGCCGGTGCCGCGCGTGGCGTCGAGCATCTGGAAGGTGCTGCCCGACTGCGAGGTGTTGATCGGGACCGCGCCGTTGTACTGGCTGTTGCCCGTGCCGACCACGGTTTGCAGCGCCTTCCATTGGGCGACCACGGCGCCGGTCTTGGCGTCGACGATGGTGTCGTAGTAGACCGGCTTGCGGTCCTGCGACATGCGGGTTTGGACATAGTAGGCCAGCACGTAGCGGTCGACCACTTCCTCCAGATCGAGCGCGTTGAGCGCGGCCTCGGACTTGTTGACGGCGGACGGCACGCGCACCGATTTCATCACCGGGTAGATCAGCAGTTCGGCGCTGGGCGCCCAGCGGTGCACGCCGCGCGGCGCCACCGCCTTGACCACTTTGTCGATGGCGTCGCCCGAGCTCAGCGCCGGCGTCAGGTCCGTCACGGGCGCGGCGAGCTGGCGGCCCGCATCCGCGCCGCCGGCGTTGGTGCTGTTGGCGCTCAATCCGGCGCGGCGGTCCGCCACCGATTCGCTGACGATGTCGCCGGCGCCATTGGTCACCACCACCGACTCGGAGCCGAACACGCGCAGGCCTTTGTAGGTGTGCTGCGCGCGGGTGATCTTTTCGCCGACGACGCCGGGATGCTGGCTGGCGATGCGGAAGCTGTTGTCGCTGCCGATGCCGCGCCGCGCGTCGAGCGCCGCCAGTTTGGCGACCAGTCCCGCGCTCTCTTGTGGAGAGGCGAGGTTGACTGGCGCCGCCATCAGGGGGCCGGCGGCGCAGGCGGCGTTCGAGGCCAGTATCGACAATGCGGCGACGACGGATGCGGTAAGTAGGGTCTTACGTTGGTTCATCTCTTCTCCAGGGTGGGTGTGTGCGCGAAGGTTTGCCTGGCCATGGTGGCGGCCAACTCGGCGTCTCCGACGCCGCGCTGGCGGATGGCTGCGCGGCGATGCTTGTACGTCAAAACGGCGAGTAGAGGCGACACTATTCTTTTCAAGATCACCAAGTCAAAAAACTTTGAAAATTGGTCGCGGATGAAAAAAATGTCTCAAATGAGACATTTTGGCGGCGGCGCCTATGGCTTTGGAGGTGCTGCGCGGTAGCACATAAGGCCCGCTAACACGCGCACGATTGCCGCGTTTTGTCGTAAATCAATCATGAAGTTGATCGACGCTCCAAGTTTCGGTTGCTACGCAACACTATGCTCATGTTTTCAGCAAGGCTGTTGCAAATTTTTAATCTTGCGAATTAAACTAGGTCATTCCAGCCGCGGCGATTTGCCACGAGCCGGTGCATAAAAAGCGCAGGGGCACGACCCCGCAAGCGCGACCCGGGAACTTCAGGAAAAGAGAAAATGACCACACACCCTCGACACGTTTGCATCGCCCCCTGCTCCCTGCGCGCCAACCGGACCGCACTGCCTCCTCCCGTCTAGCGCCGCCGGGTAGTTCGTCACGTTAGCTGCATACCGGCCGCCGGCCAGTCCCTACCCGGGACGCCGGCGCGCGTATCGCATCGTCCGCGGCCGCCGATCACGGTGGGCCGCAGGGCGCAGCGCCAGCTAGTTGTTCAGGTTTTGTCCGCCGGCGCGCGGGCAGGGGGATCTTTTATGCTGTCGATTGCCACCAAAGTGGAACGCATCGTTATGGAGTCGTCCTTTCTGACGGAAGGACTGAGACGGGGATTGATCAATTTGTCGGAGCTGGCGCGCCAGCTGCAGCCGCAGATCGAGAGCGATCTGTGGAAGCCGGTGGGGCAGGCGGCCGTGGTGATGGCGCTGCGGCGCGTGGCCGAACGGTTGCCGGAGCAGCCTAGCCGGGGAATCTCGCTGGTGCACAAAACCGGCGAGCTGACCACCCGCACGGAGCTGACCGAATACACGTTCCGCCACTCCGACAGCATTCACGAATGCCACCGCGAGCTGCTGGCCAAGGCCGAGCCCCTGCGCGGCGCCTTCGTGACGGTGACGCGCGGCGTCAACGAGGTGATGGTGATCTGCAGCCGGGTGCTGATGCCGGTGGTGGAGGAGGTGTTCGCCGGCGAGCGGCTGCTCGCGCGGCAGGACGATCTGAACGCCGTGACCTTGCACCTCAATCCCGACACCAGCCGCGAGCCGGGCATCTACCACGCCATCCTCAAGCAGCTGGCGTGGGACAAGATCAATCTGGTCAACATGATCTGCACCTACACCGAGCTGACCATCCTGCTCAAGCAGGAGCAGACCGGCGCGGCGTTCTCGGTGCTGTCACGGCTGGTGATGCACTAGCCTTATTGGGCTATTTAATTCGCCACTTATTTGGCTACTTATTTTGCCAACTGTTCGCGCACGCGGGCGATGGCCTTGCGCACCTGGTTGGGCGCGGTGCCGCCGACGTGGTCGCGCGCGGCCACCGAGCCCTCGAGCGTCAGCACGGCGAACACGTCGTCCTCGATCAGGGCCGAGTAGGCGCGCAGCTGGTCCAAGGTCATCTCGGACAGGTCGATTTTTAAATCGTCGCAGGCGCGCACCGCGTGGGCCACGGCTTCGTGTGCATCGCGGAACGGCAGGCCCTTCTTGACCAGGTAATCGGCCAGGTCGGTCGCGGTGGCGTAGCCCTGCAGCGCGGCGGCGCGCATCGCCTCCGGCTTGACGCTGATGCCGCCGGCCATGTCGGCGAAGATGCGCAAGGTGTCGACGACGGTATCGACGGTGTCGAACAGCGGTTCCTTGTCTTCCTGGTTGTCCTTGTTGTAGGCCAGCGGCTGGCCCTTCATCAGGGTCAAAAGGCCCATCAGGTGGCCGTAGACGCGGCCCGTTTTCCCGCGCGCCAGTTCCGGCACGTCCGGGTTTTTCTTTTGCGGCATGATCGACGAGCCGGTGCAGAAGCGGTCGGCGATGTCGATGAAGCCCACGCGGGGGCTCATCCAGATCACCAGCTCCTCGGACATGCGCGACACGTGCGTCATGATCAGCGAGGCGGCGGCGGTGAATTCGATCGCGAAGTCGCGGTCGGACACGGCGTCGAGCGAGTTGTGGCAGACATCGTCGAAGCCCAGCGTCGTGGCCACGCGCACGCGGTCGATCGGGAAGGTGGTGCCGGCCAGCGCGGCGGCGCCCAGCGGCAGGCGGTTGACGCGCTTGCGGCAATCGAGCATGCGCTCGGCGTCGCGGCCGAACATCTCGACGTAGGCCAGCATGTGGTGGCCGAAGGTGATCGGCTGCGCCACCTGCATGTGGGTGAAGCCGGGCATGATGGTGTCGGCGTTCTTCTCGGCCAGGTCGGTCAGCGCGCCGCGCAGGGCGCCGAGCAGTTCGACCACGTCGTCGATGGCGGCGCGCACGTACAGGCGGATGTCGGTGGCCACCTGGTCGTTGCGGGAGCGGCCCGTGTGCAGGCGCTTGCCGGCGTCGCCAACCAGTTCGGTCAGGCGTTTTTCGATGTTCAGGTGGACGTCTTCCAGGTCGAGCAGCCATTCGAACTGGCCGGCCTCGATCTCGGACGAGATTTGCGCCATGCCGCGCTCGATCTCGGCGCGGTCGGCGGCGCTGATGATGCCCTGCGCGGCCAGCATCTCGGCGTGCGCCAGCGAGCCCTGGATGTCGGCCTTGGCCAGGCGTTTGTCGAAGAAGACGGAGGCGGTGTAGCGTTTGACGAGGTCGGAAACAGGTTCGTTGAAGCGGGCCGACCAGGCTTCGCTCTTTTTGGAAAGTTGTGCGGTCATAGTGGTGGGGTGGTTTTCGCGGTATTGGTGTCAATTGTCAGGACGGATTATAAACCGTCAACTGCTCAAAAATATGTCATTATTGCTATTTTGGCCACGTAAAACATGACTAGCCTGCAGATCAGCACGGACAAGGGGCAACTTGACGTCCCCTTGATTTACCAATTCCTCAGTGAGCAATCGACGTGGGCGATCGGCATGCCGCGCGCGGTGCTGGAGCGGGCCATCGCCAATTCGCTGTGTTTCGGGGCCTATCTGGACGGGCGCCAGGTCGGCTTCGCGCGCGTGGTGACCGATTGCGCCACCTTCGCCAACATGGTCGATGTGTTCGTGCTGCCGGAGCACCGGGGCCGCGGTTACAGCAAGCGCCTGGTCGGGGCGATCGTCGCGCATCCGGATTTGCAGGGCTTGCGGCGCTTCACGCTGGCCACCTTCGACGCCCACGGCCTCTATGCGCAGTTCGGGTTCACGCCGCCGGCGCGGCCGGCGACCTTGATGGAGCGCTATTGCCCCGATGTCTACCGCAGCTAGCGTCGTCGAGGGTTCACGTAGGGCGGATTAGCGCAGCGTAATCCGCCACGCTCCGCCAGCGGCTCATACATGGCGGATTACGCCTTCGGCTAATCCGCCCTACGTGTTTTAGATCGTGTTTAGATTGGCTCTTTGGCCTACTGCCAGTTCATCAGCACCGGCGGCACCAGCAGCGCCAGCGCCATCACCGCGTAGATCAGCTGCAGCGGGATCATCCACTTGGCCCAAGTGATCCATGGTACCCGCGCCAGCGCCAGCACCCCCACCGTGATGCCCGACGTCGGGATCATCGGCGTGGTCAGCTCGCCGAACTGGAACGCCAGGATCGCGGTCTGGCGCGTCACGCCCACCAGGTCGGCCAGCGGCGCCATGATCGGCATCGTCAGCGCGGCCTGGCCGGTGCCGGAGTGGATGAAGAAGTTGATCACCGTCTGGATGCCGAACATCTTCCATGCCGTGAAAATGGGGCTGGACGATTGCACCAGCGGCGTCAGGCCGTGCAGCATGGTGTCGATGATCTGGGCGTCGCGCGCCAGGATCATCGTGCCGCGCGCGAGCGCGATCACCAGCGCCGTGCCGACCAGGTCGCGCGCGCCCTGGATGAAGCCATCGACGATCTGTCCCGAGTCGAGCCGGCCCACCAGGCCGATCACCACGCCCATGGTCAGGAACAGCGCGGCGATTTCGTCGATGTACCAGCCGTAGTGCACCACGCCGGCCACCATGATGGCCAGCGAGCCGGCGAAGATCCACAGCACGCGCTTGTGGCGCGCGGTCATGCCGTGCAGTTCGCCCAGGCCTTCGGGGCGCTCCTTGCGCTTTTCCAGGTCCAGCGCGTAGGTCGGGCTCAGTTGCGGATTCTTTTTCACGCGCGCCGCGTACCACATCAGGAAGCCGGCCGTGATGGCGGTGGCGATGGTCCAGGCGATCAGCCGGTAACCCCAGCCCGAGAACACCGGCACGCCGGCGATGCCCTGCGCGATGCCGACGTTGAAGGGGTTGAGGAAGGCGGCGCCGAAGCCCACCTGCGAACCGAGGAAGGGGATCGATACGCCGGTGATGGTGTCATAGCCTAGCGCCAGCGCCAGCGGCACGAAAATGAGGATGAACGGTATGGCCTCCTCGTTCATGCCGAAGGTGGCGCCGCCCAGCGAGAACAGCGTGACGAACACCGGGATCAGCGCCTTCTGGATGAAGGCCGAATCCTTGTGCGCGCGCGCCAGCGCCTTGATCATCGCGTCGACCGCCTCGGTCTTTTGCAGCACCGCGAAGGCGCCGCCGACGATCAGCACGAAGCCGATGATCTGCGCCGCCTCGACGAAGCCCTTGATCGGCGCCTTGAGCAGCGCCACCACACCCTGCGGCGCGCTGGGCACGTAGTGGAAGCTGCCCGGCACGATCAGCTGTTTGCCGTCGACCAGGTGGGTGTCGTATTTGCCGCCGGGGACCAGCCAAGTGGCGGCGGCGATCAGCGCCAGGATGATGAACAGCAGCACGAAGGTGTGCGGCAGCTTGAATTTTTTTGTGGTCATGGAAGCGGCGTCGTGGGGATTGTTTTATTGGCTCAGCAGATCGCCGGCGCGGTAGGCCTTGGCGCCGGCCACTTTGCCGACGTTCATTCCGCGCAGCACGTGGCGGTGGGCGCTGCGGGCGAAGAACACGCCGGCCACGCCGGCGCGCACCACCGTCGTTTCGCCGCTGACCGGGTCGATCAAATCGGCGATGGCGTCGCCGGGCGCGACGCGCTCGCCCAGGTCGCGGGTGTAGACCAGCACCCCGGCGTGCGGCGCGTACAGCGGCTCGACGCCTTCGAGCGGCGTGGCCTCGCACAGCGGCACCGGCAGCGGCCCGGCGGCGATGGCGGCGGCGCCCATGCCGCTGCCGTCGTCGCGCAGCACGCCGCTCAGGGCCAGGAAGCGCAGCAGGCCGGCGGCGTCCTTCCCGGCCAGGTCGTAGCTGACCTCCATCTCGCCGCGCAGCTCCACGGTGGTCGACAGGCAGGCCGCCGGAATCGGGTATTTGCCCTCGAAGTGGCGCTCCAGGTCCCACCACAGGCGGCTGCAGGCCTCGTCGAACGGTTCGCCGCCGGCCTGGTAGGCCAGCAGCAGCGCGTGCGCGCCCATGATGGCCGACAGCGGCGCGATCGCCTCGGCCAGCGGCGTGCCGGCGTAGATGTGCATCACGGCCTCGTTATCGCAGTGCAGGTCGAGCACGATGTCGGCGTCGACCGCCATCGTCATCAGCGCTTTTTTCAAGGTGTCGGCGTCGGTCGACGGGCGCCAGTCGGCGATCGAGGCGCGCGCGTGCTCGCGGATCAGGCGCACGTTGGCGTCGGCGTCCTGGCCCAGCAGGCCTTCGAGCGATTTTTTCAGGTCCTCGAACACATGCTTGTAATTGCGGTTGAAATTGACGCCGGTGGTCAGGTCGAAGCGGCCGAAGGCGGCGCCGTGGATCGCCTGCGCCAGCCCGATCGGGTTGGCCGCCGGCACCAGGATGATTTCGCCGGCGATCTGGCCGGCCGCCTCCAGCGCGAGCAGCCGCTTGCGCAGGAACTGCGCCACAAGCATGCCCGGCACCTCGTCGGCGTGCAGCGAGGCCTGGATGTAGGCCTTTTTGCCGGCGCCGGGGGTGCCGAAATGCAGGCTGGTCAGTTCGAACGCGGTGCTGCTGTGGGGGCCGGAGAGGGGGTGTTTTTGTACGTGCATGATGGTCTGGCAGGCAAGGTTGACGGTGGCGACGACGGTGACGATCAGCGGGCGCCCGGGGCGTGGCCCGCGCGCCGATCGTCGCCTAACGCTTGAGTATGTAGCACTATTTTCACAAAGTAAATCGTTCGGGCCGAATCGGACGGCGCTTTCTTGAGTTTTCCGCCCGATATGCGTACAGTTAGTTGATTGGAATTATTTACATATAACACAACAACCCGCAGAGAGAGAATTATGGCTGAATTGCACGGCATGCGAATTTCCACGATGGCGCGCTCGGTGCGCCGCGCGATCGGTCTGGGCGCGGTGATCGGCGTGCTCGGCCAACCCGGCCTGGCGCTGGCCCAGGACGCGCCGGCGGCCGACACCGCAGCCGCCAAGCCGATGCCCCGGGTGGAGATCACCGGCTCGGCGATCAAGCGCATCGAGTCGGAAACCGCGTTGCCGGTGCAGGTCATCACCCGCGAGGAAATCGACAAGGTGGGCGTGACCACCGCCTCCGAAATCCTGGCGCGCCTGTCGGCCAACGTCGGCGGCCTGACCGACGGCGCCAGCATCAACGTCGGCGGCGACCAGCGCGGCTTCAACAGCGCCAACCTGCGCGGCATCGGCACCTCCTCGACCCTGGTCCTGCTCAACGGCCGCCGCATGGCCAATTTCGCCTCCCCCGGCGACGACACCGGCGTCGACCTCAATAACATCCCGGCCGCCGCCATCCAGCGCGTCGAAGTGCTGCTCGACGGCGCCTCGGCGCTGTACGGCACCGACGCCATCGGCGGCGTGATCAACTTCATCACCCGCAAGGACTACCAGGGCGTGGAGCTGAACGCCTACGGCCTCAAGACCGACGAGGGCGGCGCCGGCAAGCGCAAGGCCAGCATCACGGCCGGCTTCGGCGACCTGGCCAAGGACGGCTTCAACGTGTTCGCCGTGGCCGACGTGCAGAAATCGAACGCGCTGAGCACCTCGCAGCGCAGCTTCATCGGCGACCTGCGCGTGCCCGAGCGCCTGCCGCACCTGCTGTCCGGTTACACGTCGCCGGCCAACATCCGCCTCTCGAGCGCACAGCGCGACGAGCTGCAGGAGCAGAACTTCCTCATCAACGGCAAGCCGATCACCAACCGCACCATCAACCCGTCCGTGCCGACCTGCGCGGCGCCGGCCAATCTGTACCTGCCGGCCGGCATCGGCGGCATCGACGCCTGCACCTACGACTACATGCGCGACACCGAACTGTTCCCCAAGTCGGACAAGACCAACCTGCTCACCCGCGGCGTGCTGCAGATCAACCCGAACACCCAGCTGTACGCCGAGGTGGCCATCAGCCACTCGAAGACCTGGTACATCGGCTCGGGCGCGCGCGCCGACGACGCCGAAATCGACTACAAGAAGATCCCGGCCTTCGCCGGCTTCACGCTCTCGCCCGAGGAGGACGCCGATCCGGACGCGCCCGTCACCGTCGGCCTGCGCATGCGCATGAACGAGGCCGGCCGCCGCGCCACCGAGTTGACCAGCGACAGCCAGCGCTACGTGGTCGGCCTGACCGGCACCGCCAACGGCTGGGACTACGACGTCGGCCTGAACCACAGCGTCAACAAGGTCAAGGACCGCGACACCCACGGCTACCTGTTGAAGGACAAGATGCTGCAGGGGATAGCCGACGGCCTGATCAATCCGTTCGGGCCGTCCAGCCAGGCCGGCGTCGACTTGCTCAACAGCATCCAGGTCGACGACGTGCCCCGGCGCGCGCGCGGCACCATGGATTCGGTCGACTTCAAGCTCTCGCACACGGTCGGCACCCTGGCCGGCGGCGACGCCGCGCTGGCCGTCGGCGGCGAATACCGCCGCGAGCGCACCAGCTACGCGCTGTCGGACCTGTACTTGAGCGACAACATCAACAACGATTCGGCGCCCGAGGAAGAGCGCGGCAACAGCAACAGCCGCAAGGTCAAGGCGGTGTTTGGCGAGCTGCTGCTGCCGTTCACCAAGCAGTGGGAGGCGCAACTGTCGGCCCGCTACGACCACTACCAGATCGTCGGCGGCGCGGCCAGCCCCAAGGTCGGCATCAGCTACACGCCGACCAAGACCATGTTGTTCCGCGCCTCGGCCGGCCGCGGCTTCCGCGCGCCGTCGATGAACGACCTGTACCGCGCCACGATACATAGCCAGACGGCCACCTTGCCCGATCCGCTCGCCTGCGCCGTCGAGGACGCCACCTTGGCCGATTGCGCCGACAACTGGAGCACGCGCCGCTACTCGAACGCCAACCTCAAGCCCGAGCGCAGCCGCCAGTTCTCGACCGGCATGGTGATCCAGCCGAGCAAGAACGCGTCGATGACGATCGATTACTGGAACATCAAGCGCACCGACTTGATCAGCGAGATCGGCGACGACATCATCCTCGGCAACCTGGCCAAGTATGGCAACCTGGTGCACCGCGACGAGGACGGCGTGATCGACTACATCGAACTGCGCAAGGAAAACCGCGGCGCGCAGAAGGCCTCGGGCATCGACGTCATCCTCGACTACAACGGCGTGCGCACCTGGGCCGGCAATTTCGGCGGGCGCCTGTCGGGCACCTACGTGCTCAACTCGAAGATCCAGAACGACAACAACGATCCGTTTGTGAGCAACCTGGGCCGCTTCGTCACCGACGGCGTGGTGCAGCGCTGGCGCCACACCATCACCTTCGACTGGGACAAGGGACCGTATTCGGCCTCGCTGTCGAACACCTTCTCGAGCGGTTACCACGACCAGAACTCGGCCATCAACACCGACGACGGCACCGTGGTCGCGCCCAACGACGTCAGCTCCTACTCGCTGTGGGACCTGTCGGGCGCCTGGCAGGTGAGCAAGGCGTTCAAGCTGCGCGCCGGCATCCAGAACCTGTTCGACAAGGCGCCGCCGTTCTCCAACCAGGCGTACTTCTTCCTGTCCGGCTACGATCCGACCTACACGGATCCGCGCGGGCGCCGCTTCTTCGCCAGCGCCAGCTACGCCTTCAAATGAAAGCCCCCCACAATGTAATACATGCTTAAGTAATTGATTGGTATCATCTGTATTACCACGGCGCCGCGCGCAAGCCCCGGCGCCGGTTTCATCATTGGAAGGGCAACATGAAATTTACAGGTTCTACGTTCCAGCGCCTTTGCATGCTTTGGCTGCTGGTGTTCGCCGGCGTCAGTGCGCATGCGGCCCAGGGAGCGGCCGCCACGTCGTCGGCCAAGGCGCAGTCGGGGACCAAGGCCAGCAAGCCGGCCAAGGCGGTGCCCCCGCCCAAGCCGGTGCTGGCGCCGCCGGCGGGCAACCTGGTCATCATCGGCGGCGGCCTGCGCGCCGACAACGCGGAAGTCTGGCAGCGCATCGTGCAGCTGGCCGGCGGCCGTGGCGCGCGCATCGGCGTGTTCGGCTCGGCCTCGATCAATCCGGAAAAATCGGCACAGAACACGGTCAACAAACTCAATCAATATGGCGCCCAGGCGTTCTTCATTCCGCTCGGCGTGACCCTGCCCAACAGCGATTACCGCAAGGCCGCCGAGGACCCGGAGGTGGTGGCGCTGATCCACTCGGCCACCGGCATCTATTTCACCGGCGGCGACCAGGCCCGCATCACCAAGGCGCTGGTGCGCCCGGACGGCTCGCGCACGCTGGCGCTGGAGGCGGTGTGGGACGTGTACCGCGACGGCGGCGTGGTGGCCGGTTCCAGCGCCGGCGCCGCGATCATGAGCACGACCATGTTCTACGACGCCAAGGCGACCCTGGACATGCTCAAGCAGGGTGTCACCGACGGCAACGAGATCGCGCCGGGCCTGGGCTTCATCGGCGACGACGTCTTCGTCGACCAGCATTTGCTGGTGCGCGGCCGCTTCGCCCGCATGATCCCGGTGATGTTGAAAAAAGGTTATCAGATCGGCCTGGGCATCGACGAGAACAGCGCGATGGTGGTCAACGCCCGCCGCGACGTGGAAATCATCGGCTACAGCGGCGCGCTGCTGCTCGATCTGTCGGCGGCGATCACCGACCGCGGCATCAAGGGTTTCAATATTAGCAACGCCACCATCAGTTATCTGGACCGGGGCGACAAATTCAACCTGGTGTCGCGCGAATTCACGCCGTCGGCCGACAAGGCGGACAACAAGCTCGATCCCAATCAGCCGGACATGCGCGGCACCGTCTACACCAACGACATCCTGGGGAACAACGCGGTGCTGGACCTGATGGTGAACCTGATCGACAACGCCCAGCAGGAAGCCATCGGCATCGCCTTCGGCAATCCGCGCGACTCGTCGCCGGACCTGGGCTTCGAATTCCGGTTCAGTAAAACGATCAACAGCGTCGGTTACAGCTCCACCGAGGTGGAGGCGTATTCGGTGCTCAAACTGAGGATGGACATCCGGCCGATCCAGCTGCAGCAGCCGCTTTACCGATACCGGTAGCGGGCAAATCGGGTTATATTTGAAGGGACGGCGCCAACAGCGCCGTCCCTTTTTATTTTGGGAGTCGGCCACCATGCGCACACCGGGCACCATGTTGAAGCACCTGATCGGGGCCGTCCTGATGCTGGCCGTTCCGCTGGATGCCGCCGTGGCGGCGCCGGCCGCCCCCAAGGGGTCGCTGGTGATCATCGGCGGCGGCCTGCGGGGCGACAACGCCGACGTCTGGCAGCGCATCGTCGCGCTGGCCGGCGGGCAGGGCGCGCGCATCGCGGTGCTGCCGTCGGCGGCGGCCGATCCGCAACGGGTGGGCGACATGATCGTCGCCCGTCTCAATGGCTACGGCGCGGCGGCCTTCATGGTGCCGCTGGCGGTGCGCCTGGCCGGCAGCGATTTCCGCCAGGTGGCCGAGGATGGCGAGCTGGCGGCGGCCGTGCGCGGCGCCGGCGGCGTGTTTTTTTCCGGCGGCGACCAGTCCCGCATCACGCAGGCGCTGGTGCGCGAGGACGGCAGCCGCAGCGCGGTGCTGGAGGCGGTGTGGGACGTCTATCGCAACGGCGGCGTGGTGGCCGGCGATAGCGCGGGCGCCGCCATCATGAGCAGCACCATGTTTTACTCTCCCAATTCGGTGTTCGGCACCTTGCGCGCTGGCGTCAACGACGGCCGCGAGATCGCGCCCGGCCTGGGCTTCATCGGCGACGACGTCTTCGTCGACCAGCACCTGCTGGTGCGCGGGCGCTTCGCGCGCATGATTCCGGCGATGCTGAAAAAGGGCTACAAGTTCGGGCTGGGCATCGACGAGAATACCGCGATGGTGGTCGACAGCCGCCGCAACGTGGAAATCGTCGGCCACAAGGGCGCGCTGCTGATCGACCTGTCGCGCGCCACCACCGATGCGGCCAGCGCCGGCTTCAACGTTTCCAACGCGGTGATCAGCTACTTGGACCGGGGCGACCGCTACGACCTGGCCTCGCACACCTTCACGCCTTCCGAGGCCAAGGCCGGCGGCCGGCTGCGGGCGGAGCACGCGGTGCTGCGCCAGCCGGTGTTCTCGCCCGATATCCTCGGCCGCAACGCGGTGGTGGAACTGATGGAAAGCCTGATCGTCAACCGCCGCGTCGAGGCGATCGGCATCGCCACCAGCGGGCCCCAATCGCTGCTGCCGGAGCTGGGCTTCCAGTTCACCTTCAGCAAAACGCGCGACAGCGTCGGTTACGCATCGGCGTCGGCGGCGGCGCAAAGCTACTCGATCCTCAACGTCCGGCTGGACATTCGCCCTCTCGACATCGGGCAGTCGCTGACGACGCAAAAAAACTAGCTGGAGGTGGAGGGGAGGGGCGCTAAAAGTGGCTTTTACTAATTGCCGCTAATCTTCGCTAACCTTTACTGGCCTGTGCTATTCCTTACTAAAGTTGCCGTGCGCGACGCTAAACCATACTAAATTTCGCGGCCACTGGCCCGGCGACAACCTAAAATAGCGGTCACGTCTTTAACCGTTTGCCAGGAATCCCATGAGTCTCTTCTTTCACTCCCGCCGCTTTGTCTCTGCGCTGATATTGGCGCTGTCCGCCGGCGTTGTTCCCGCATTGGCCGCGGCGCCCGCGCCGGCCAGCCAACCGGCCACCGTTCGTCTCGACTACATCCACAGCGGCAACGCCCTCAACGAACAGTACGCGATGGAGCGCGTGGTGATCGAGCCGCTGCCGTGGCCAGGCGACATGCGCCGCACCATCGACGATACCAATCGCGGCAACAACCTGGTGGAGGTGGTCGACGCCACCTCCGGCAAGCTGCTCTACTCGCGCGGCTTTTCAACCGTCTTCGCGGAATGGGCCAGCACCGAGGAAGCCGGCAAGACCAATCGCGGCTTCCAGGAGTCGGTGCGCTTCCCCAAACCGGACAAGCCGGTGAAGGTGCGCATTCTCAAGCGCGACGAGCGCGGCGCCTTCTCCGTGGTGTGGACCGCCAGCGTCGACACCGACGCGATGGATGTGGTGCGCAAACAGGCGTCCGCGCCGGCCAAGCCGATCGGCATCCGCGTCAACGGCCCGTCCAAGGACAAGGTCGACCTGCTGATCCTGGGCGACGGCTACACGGCCGGCGAGATGAAGAAGTTCGAAGCGACCGCGCGCCGCCTGGCCGATCATCTGTTCAACACCTCGCCGTTCAAGGAGCGCGCCAAGGATTTCAACGTCTGGGCGCTCGCGTTGCCGACGCAGGAATCGGGCGTGTCGCGTCCATCGACCGGCGTGCATCACGCCTCGCCGCTGGGTACGCGCTACGACATTTTCGGCAGCGAGCGTTATGTGCTGACGACCGACAACCGCGCGCTGCGCGAACTGGCGCAGAACGCGCCGTATGAATTCATCGAGATCCTCGTCAACAACGACACCTACGGCGGTGGCGGCATCTTCGGCCAGTTCAGCACAGCGGCGGCCAACAACGATTGGGCCAACTATCTGTTCGTGCACGAATTCGGCCACCACTTCGCG
Organism: Burkholderia sp. LMU1-1-1.1; assembly: GCF_040675865.1. Lineage (NCBI taxonomy): Bacteria > Pseudomonadati > Pseudomonadota > Betaproteobacteria > Burkholderiales > Burkholderiaceae > Burkholderia > Burkholderia sp. LMU1-1-1.1. Next base: position 286,590 of record NZ_JBEGHG010000078.1, read on the forward strand.
GGACTGGCGGACGAGTACTACACCTCGCCGGTGGCCTACGCCACGGGCGGCGCCACGCGCCAGGAACCGTGGGAGCCGAATGCGACGGCGCTGCACGATCCGGCCAATGTGAAATGGAAGAAGTTCGTCAAGGACGGCACGCCTTTGCCGACGCCGTGGAAGAAAGACGAATACGAGGCGGCGTCGCGCGCGTATCAGAAAGAGCGTGTCGCGCTGCGCCAGGCCAACCGTCCCGAGTCGGAGATGAGCGCCTTGTTCCACAAGGACCTTCAGCAGACCAATGAACTGTTCTCGCGCGATCCGCACCGCCATGTGGTGGGCGCCTTCGAGGGCGCGAACTACGAGGCCAAGGGATATTACCGCCCCGAGATGCAGTGCATCATGTTCGACCGCAGCGACAAGTTCTGTTCCGTGTGCGCGGACGCGATCGGCACCATCATCGACCTGTACTCGCGGCCCCGAAGCGAATAATCGCGTTTAGTACGGTACCGTACAGAGCTCATCGGCTCGGGTTGCTATTCTGGATACGTGATCTGGCGCTTCTAAACAAGAGCGCAACGCAGGCAAGGCCAAAGGCCTTGCTTTAATAAGATAAGAACGCATCCAAATTAAACTTGAGAGGAAATATCATGAGCAAAATCATCGCTACCCTGATCGCCGGCCTGTTCGCAACCGCTGCCTTCGCACAAACGCCTGAAGTCACCAAGGCACAGCAAGAAGCCAACAAGGACGTCGCCAAGGCTGAACAGAAAGAACTGAAAGTTGACGCCAAAGCCGACAAAAAGGCCAACAAGGCCGTCGCTAAAGCCAACCAGACCCACGACGAAGCCCAGGCTAAAGTGAACGTGGAAGCCGCCAAAGCGAACGAAAAAATCGCCAAGGCAGATCCGGAAGACAAAGCCAAAGCCGCCGCAAAAGGCGAAAAGAACATCGCTAAAGCCGAAGAAAAGGCCAATAAAAAGGCCGTGAAAGCCGACGCCAAAGCGATCAAGGCAACCGTTGACGCCACCGAAGACAAAGCGCTGGCCGCCAACAAGACCGACGCGGTGAAAGCCAAATCGGCTGCCGAAGTCAAAGAAGCCGCCGCCAAGCATTAATTAGCGTGCAATAGAAAAAAGACGGGCTTGCCCGTCTTTTTTTTCATCCTGAAATCCGTCAATCCGGGGTCAGGTCCACCAATTCTACACGGGCCGGACAGTAGACGGAGCATGCATCCGCCTAAAGCCGAGTTCGTGTAGAAATGGTGGACCTGACCCCGGAGTTGCAGTTAGACGATAGGTGTCAGCGACGTTGGCTTGATCTTCGTCGCCAGCGCTTTGCCTTTGCGTGCGCGTTTGCCGAAGTGGACCGCCAGGGCCGATGCCGACAGGCGCTCTTCCTGCGCCTTGCCCCCACGTCCGATGCCGGAGACGATCACGCCTTTTTGGCTGATCGGCTTGGCCGCGATCAAAGTCTCCTTGTCGTCCAGTTCCATCAGGATGACGCCTCGGCCGCCGTTGGTCAGCACCTTCATTTCGTCCATGCCGAACACCAGCACCCGCGCGTTGGCCGACAAGACCGCGACCGCGCTGGCGCCTTCCGCCACCACCGCCGGTGGCAGCGGTACGTCGCCTTCGTCCAGCGTGACAAAGGCCTTGCCGCCCTTGATGCGGCTGACCATGTCGCCGGCCTTGGCGATGAAGCCGAAGCCCGCGCTGGTGGCCATCATCAGTTGCGTGGCGGCCGGACCGGCGAAGTAATGCTGGATGCGCGCGCCGGAAGCCAGGTCGATCAGCGTGGTGATCGGCACGCCGTCGCCGCGCGCGTTGGGCAACGCGGCCACGGGCACCGAGTACACCTTGCCGTTGCTACCGAAGGCGAGCAGGTTGTCGACCGTGCGGCATTCGAACGCGCCGTACAGCGTGTCGCCCGCCTTGAACGTGAATTGCGTGGCATCGTGGCCGATGCCGGTGCGCGCGCGTATCCAGCCTTTTTCCGAAATGATGACGGTGACCGGTTCGTCCACCACCTTCTGTTCGACTACGGCCTTCTGCGCTTCTTCGATCAAGGTGCGGCGGGCGTCGCCGTATTGCTTGGTGTCGGCTTCGATTTCCTTGATGATGGCGCGCTTCATCGACGATGGATTGTCGAGCAGGTCCTGCAGCAGCTGCTTCTCTTTGCGCAGTTCGGCCAGCTCCTGCTGGATCTTGATCGCTTCGAGCCGCGCCAGTTGGCGCAGGCGGATTTCCAGGATGTCTTCGGCCTGGATGTCCGACAGGCGGAAACGTTCCATCAGCGCCGCTTTCGGTTCGTCCGAGTTGCGGATGATGTGGATCACTTCATCGATGTTCAACAGGATGGTCTCGCGGCCTTCCAGGATATGGATGCGCGCGTCGACCTTGCCCAGCTTGAATTTGGTGCGGCGGGTGACGGTGGTGAAGCGGAAGTCGATCCATTCCTGCAGAATCTCGCCCAGGCCCTTTTGACGCGGACGGCCATCGCCGCCGATCATCACCAGGTTGATCGACGCCGACGATTCCAGCGACGTATGCGCCAGCAGCATCAGCATGAATTCCGTCTGATCCTGGTTCTTCGACTTCGGTTCGAACACCAGGCGCACAGGCGCCGCCCGGCCCGATTCGTCGCGAATGGTGTCGAGCGAGTTGAGGATCAGCGACTTGAGCGCCAGCTGTTCCGGCGACAGCGCCTTCTTGCCCATCTTGATCTTGGGATTGGTCAGCTCTTCGATCTCTTCGAGCACCTTCTGCGACGAGGTGCCCGGCGGCAGTTCGGTGACCACCGCCTGCCACTGGCCGCGCGCCAGCTCTTCGATCTTCCAGCGCGCGCGCACCTTCATGCTGCCACGCCCGTTGGCGTACATTTCGCTGATCTGCGCCGCCGGCGTGATGATCTGGCCACCGCCCGGGAAGTCCGGGCCCGGCACCAGCGCCATCAACTCGCTGTGCGAGATCTTAGGATTGCGGATCATGGCGACGGCCGCCTGCGTGACCTCGCCCAGGTTGTGCGACGGGATTTCCGTCGCCAGGCCGACCGCGATACCGGAGGCGCCGTTCAGCAGCACCATCGGCAGACGCGCCGGCAGCAGGCATGGTTCCTCGGTCGAACCGTCGTAGTTGGCCTGGAATTCCACGGTGCCGAGATTGATCTCGTCGAGCAGCACCTTGGCGATCGGCGTGAGCCGCGCCTCGGTGTATCGCATCGCCGCCGCGCCGTCGCCGTCGCGCGAGCCGAAGTTACCCTGGCCGTCGACCAGCGGATAGCGCAGCGAGAAGTCCTGCGCCATGCGCACCATGGCGTCGTACACCGACTGGTCGCCGTGCGGGTGCAATTTACCCAGCACGTCGCCGACCACGGTGGCCGATTTGCGCGGCTTGGCGGTCGGGTTCAGGCCCATTTCGTTCATCGCGTACAGGATGCGGCGCTGCACCGGCTTCTGGCCGTCGCACACGTCCGGCAGCGCGCGGCCCTTGACCACCGAGATGGCGTAGTCGAGGTAGGCGCGTTCGGCGAAGGTGGACAGGGTCAGCGTTTCGCCGCCGTCACCGCCATCGCCGCCGTCGGGTGGACCGTCGCCGTCGCCGCCTTGTGGCGGAACGGGAGGCACAGGGGGCTGCGGCGGCTGGCCGGCTTGGGTCGGCGCCACTTGGGTCTCGTCGAATAAATTAGCTTGGGTAGACATGGTGCCTGCTTAATTAATAATGTTCGGTCTTTCTGAGCGATTTGCCCAGGCTGACGATGATGAAAATCGCCACAACGAAAAGGCTCCATTGGAGCAGAATCGCGTGCGGCTGGGTTTGAAATTGCAGCTGTTTTCTGTCGGTGAGCGCAAGTGCGCACAGCACCGACAGTGGGATGGAAAACACGGGGGCCGCGCTCATGCGCGTCAACAGCATGCCGGTAAAGCACATGATGCATGCCAGCAGTTGTGTCACCGGCAGCGGCAGCAGATGCAGGGCGATGCAATAGTATAGCGCGGCGCCGGCGGCCAACCAGGTGCCGCGCGCCAGATTGAGCGCGCGTGCCGTCCATCCGGTGGCGCGGTACAGGGCGGCGCCGCCGCGCAACGCTTGCGCACCGATACTGATAACCGCCAGCAGGATCACCAAAAAATGATAGCCTGGATAAAGGTCCTCCTGCAGCCAGTACGAAAAAACCAGGCCGGCCACCGCGACGAACACGTAGTTTTTCTTGGACAGCACGTGCGGCTGGACCAGCAGGCCATTGATCGCGCACACACCGAACACCATCCCGAGCGCCCATTGCAGCGGCGCCGGAGGCTGCGCAACGAGCAGCAGCAGCGTGCCCGCGAAGACCTGCGTCAGCCAGGCCAACTGCCACTTGATACCGGGGCGAAGGCAATACAACATGCCGACCAGCGCGGCATTGGTCCATTGGCGCACGCGCGGCAGACCGCCCGGGGTGACTTTGAACGCCCACCAGGCGAACAACGAGAACGACACCAGCGCGCTCAGACCGAAGGAGATTGCGTTTTGCGTGTCGCGCCCGGGGCTGTGGGCCGGCGCCAGAAAACCGGCCGCGTTCAACGCTATCTGGACGCCAGCATACATTAACCACGCCACGAAGAGCGAATAGACAGCGGTACTGATGTAGTACCTGGTGTGGTCGGCCTTGTGCTGCCACCAATCGACCACCTCGTGGTTTAGTTCATAGCGCAACAGTTCCGGATGACGGTTGCGGATCTCCCATAACATCGAGCGCATTTCGCGCATGAAGGCGGCGCGCCGGGTGAGGATGGTGCGTGACGGCGGCGTCCTGGCCATCAGGGCGCGCAGTGGGGCGCTCTGCCCCATCTGCTGGCGCAGTTCCATTAGCGAATAATAAGCGCGCAAGCGGCCGATGGCGTGTTGCGCCGCATTGGCATCGAGACGTTCGAGGTGCGCGGCGTCCTGATTCCAGCGAAAGTGGCTGGCCAGCTCGATTCGCAGGTCGGGACGGCATTCCTCGGTGGCGCAGTGCCGCACCGCCGAGAATTCGAATGCCTCGGCGATGGCCAGATTATCGAGCTTTCCGCTGGCGCGCAGGGCGGCCAGTGCGACCGCCGGATCGCGGCGGCTTTCGGCCAAAAACTCCTGCCACAATTCGTCACCCTGCTGCCAGGCGTTGAATTGTGCGAGGACGTCGGGTTTGTCGTGCGAAGCGCGGTCAATGACGATGACGGCTTCGGACGCATCGTCTCTGTCGGCGGTCGCAGATGCCGTACAAACCTGCTGCGGGGGCAACGCGTCGACATAAGGGGTGTCGCGTTTCGGCTCGGCTTCCGCGATCTCGTTCCGATCTGGTTCGGCATCTTTCGCGGATAAATGTGGCGCGATACGCAACGCCTGCTGGTAGGCGTCATTGAGTGCCTGGAACGCCACCGGATCGTCTTCCGGACGTGTAATTTTAATCAGACGCGCATAGGCGCGTTTGATGCCGCGTTCGTCGGCCGTCGGCGCGATGCCGAGCAGGTCCCAGACGTTGCCGTGGCTACGCATCACAGATAGCTCTCGCCATCGACCTGCCGGAGCGCCTCGTCCAGCACAGCGCGCGCGGCGCGGATCGTGTCCGGATCCTGGGTCTCCAGCGCCGCCTGAAAAGCGCTCGCATGCCGCGCCACGAAATCGCGCACGGGCCCGAGGGATTCCTCGTACAGGCGGTCGGCCTGCGCCAGCAGCGTGCGATGGGCGATTTGATCACGCGGGTGAATCTTGATCGCGGCCAGTTCCACCAGGCGTTGCGCTATCTCGGCGGCTGTCATCACACCGGCGTTCTCGGTGATCACGATTTGGTGGCGCTGCTGAGTGCCGACGACGGTCGCTTCGGCTTCGAGCACCCCGCTGATGTCGTAGGTGAAGCGCACTTCGATGGCCACTTCGCCGGCCTTCTTGGACGGGATCGGGAAATTGAGCTTGCCGAGGAATACGTTACCGTTCACCATGCGCGACTCGCCTTGGTAGATTTCCACCTCGATCTCTTTCTGATTGTCGGTGGTGGTGACAACCGTCTGTGACCGCGATGCCGGTACCGTGGTATTGCGCTCGATGATGGGCAGGTAGTGTCCGGACTCATGCCGCGTCGGTCCGATGCTACGGGCGACGTTAATGCCCATCGAGTAGGGGGCGACATCGGTCATCACCACCTCGTCGAGCGCGGCGTCGCGCATCTTGAGCCCCGCCTGCACGGCCGCGCCCAGCGCGATGGCTTCGTCAGGATCGACGTGGTTGGCGGGGAAGCGGCCGAACATGCGCGAAACCAGCTTGCGTACGATAGGCATACGGGTCGCGCCGCCGGCCAGCACCACCGTGTCCAGTTCGGAGGCACGGATGGTGGCATCGCGCAACGCCCGCTCGACCGGGGCCCTCAGCCTCGCCATCAGCGGTTCCGACAGGTCGGCGAACATGTCCTCGTCCACCTCCCAACTGAAATCGCGGTCGTTCAGGTGCACAGCGATCACGGTGCTGGGTTGCGCCGACAAGGCGCGCTTGGCGCGTTCGCATTCCGCCAGAACGCGCTGGCGCTGGCGGGGATCGAGCGGCTGGCCGCGCATGGCTTCCAGCAAACCGCTACGTTCGAGAAAAGCCTGATACAACGCGGTGACGAAATCCTCGCCACCGAGGAAGTTGTCTCCAGCCGAGGCGCGCACTTCCATCACGCCGTCGAACAGCTCCAGGATCGAGACGTCGAAAGTACCGCCGCCCAGATCGAAGACGAGGAATTTCGATTCCTGATCCTTGTCGCGAATGCCGTAGGCCAGTGCCGCGGCGGTGGGTTCGTTGAGCAGCCGTTCCACCTTCAGGCCGGCGAGCTGTCCGGCCGCCCGCGTGGCCTTGCGCTGGGCATCGCTAAAATAGGCAGGCACGGTGATGACGGCTTCCTCGACCGGATGGCCGAGGTAGGCCTCGGCGTCTTCCTTGAGCGCGCGCAGCACCATGGACGACAGTTCTTCCGGGCGGAAGTCACGCCGGCCCAGCGAGATCATCCGTTCGCTGCCCATATAGCGTTTGAAGATGGAGGCGGTCATCTGCGGGTGGGTTTGCAGCCGGTCGCGCGCAGCTTTGCCCACTAGTAGGGTACCGTCTTCGTCGAGGCTCACGCACGACGGCGTGAGGTGTTCACCCAAAGCGTTGGGGACGATATGGGACCGGCCGTCGCGCCAGACGGCGACCAGACTGTTGGTCGTCCCCAGGTCGATCCCGATGATCATGTTAGATGTCCGCCTCGGCTTCGTTGCCGTGTTCTTCGATCCACGCGCGGCGGGCGGCGGCTTCGCCTTTACCCATCAGCATATTGAAGCGCGCGGCCGATTCGCCGTGGGCGAAGGCGCCCAGCGAGACAGGCAGCAGGCGGCGCGTGTCCGGATTCATCGTCGTTTCCCACAGCTGCTCGGCGTTCATCTCGCCCAGGCCTTTGAAGCGGGAGATCGCCCAGGCGCCTTCCTTCAGGCCGTCCTTGCGCAGCTTGTCCTCGATGGCCACCAGTTCGCCCGGATCGAGCGCGTACAGCTTCTGGATCGGCTTCTTGCCGCGCGCCGGCGCGTCGACGCGGTACAGCGGCGGACGCGCGATGCAGATATTCCCGTTGGCGATCAGGCCGGGGAAGTGCTTGAAGAAGAGCGTCAGCAGCAGCACCTGGATGTGCGAGCCATCGACGTCCGCATCGGAGAGGATGCAGATTTTGCCGTAGCGCAGACCGGACAGGTCGGGCGTGCTGTCGGCCGTGTGCGGGTCGACGCCGATGGCGACCGAGATGTCGTGGATCTCGTTGTTGGCGAACAGGCGGTCGCGGTCCGTTTCCCACGAGTTGAGCACCTTGCCGCGCAGCGGCAGGATGGCTTGGAATTCCTTGTCGCGGCCCATCTTGGCCGAACCGCCCGCCGAGTCACCCTCGACCAGGAACAATTCGGTGCGATGCACGTCGGTCGATTCACAGTCGGTCAGCTTGCCCGGCAAAACGGCCACGCCGGACGACTTCTTCTTCTCGACTTTTTGCAGGGAGCGCAGGCGCGACTGCGCCTGTTTGATGACCAGTTCCGCCAGCTTTTTGCCGTAGTCGACATGATGGTTCAGCCACAGTTCAAGCGCAGGCTTGGAGTAGGTCGACACCAGGCGCACGGCATCGCGCGAATTGAGGCGTTCCTTGATCTGGCCTTGGAACTGCGGGTCCAGCACCTTGGCCGACAACACGAACGAAACGCGCGCGAACACGTCCTCCGGCAGCAGCTTGACGCCCTTGGGCAGCAGCGAGTGCATCTCGACGAAGTTCTTCACGGCGCCGTACAAGCCGTCGCGCAGGCCCGATTCGTGGGTACCGCCGTTCGGCGTCGGAATCAGGTTGACGTAGGATTCACGCACCACCGCCCCTTGCTCGGTCCACGCCACCACCCAGGCCGCGCCTTCGCCCTCGGCGAAGCCTTCGGCGTCCGGGCCGGCGAACTGCGCGCCCTCGAACAGCGGGATCAGGGTCTCGCCGTCGGTCGATTGCGCCAGCGCCTCGGTCAGGTAGCCGCGCAGGCCGTCGTTGTACTGCCAGGTTTGCGATTCGCCGGTTTTGGCGTTGGCCAAGGTGACGGTCACGCCGGGCAGCAGCACCGCCTTGGAGCGCAGCAGGCGCTGAAGCTCAATCTGCGAGATGACGGGCGAGTCGAAATACTTGGCATCCGGCCAGGCGGTGACGCGGGTGCCGGACTTTTTGCCGTCGCGCGGCGCGACCACGGAGGACAGGGGCTCGACCACGTCGCCGTGCTCGAAGGCCAGCTTGTGCAGGCCGGTGCCATCGGGTTCCTTGCGCCAGACGGTGATCTCCAGGCGCTTGGACAGCGCGTTGGTGACCGACACGCCGACGCCGTGCAGGCCGCCCGAGAAGGCGTAGGCGCCGCCCGAACCCTTGTCGAACTTGCCGCCGGCGTGCAGGCGGGTGAAGACGATTTCCACCGTCGGCACGCCTTCTTCAGGGTGCAGGCCGACCGGGATGCCACGGCCGTCGTCTTCGACGGTGATGCTGCCATCGGCGTTTTGCGTGACGATGATGTTCTTGCAATGGCCGCCCAGCGCCTCGTCGGAGGCATTGTCGATCACTTCCTGGATGATGTGCAGCGGATTTTCGGTGCGGGTGTACATGCCCGGACGTTGCTTGACTGGTTCCAGGCCCTTGAGGACCCGGATGGATGATTCGCTGTAGTCGGAAACTGGTTTTTTAGTGGCCATACGTTCAAGCTTGTGATTTTAATACTGGGTTTATGTACAGTTTTAGGCGTTCGTTTGCGTATTCTATCCTCAACCGGGTGCGATCGAGGTCTAAAACGGGACAAAAAATAGCTGCGGGCCAATTTATACACGATGTTTACAACGGCAGCGTGACTTTTTAGACCGTTTTTACGGTCGCCTCGATAAGCTGATTCGTATCGCAACGATCAATCAGGAGTTCGATATGCACGCCTTTTTCCATACCCGGTTCGCCCCGCGCCGCTCGATCTGGTCCCTCGGCGCCCGCAGGCGCACGTCCGCGCCGGTCGTCGCGCGGTCCTGCGTGATGCAGCTGACGGTCGATACCGGCGCCGTGACGGCGCTGCGCCAGGTGGTCATGCGCCTGTGCGGTGATTCGCTGGAATTCATGCGCATCGAGGCCTGCGAGCATGGCGCGCGCATGAAAGTGTGGCTGTGCGTCGGCACGGCTATGGTGGCGCGGGTGATGGAAGCGGTGATGCGGTCGCTGCCCGGCGCCGAATTCGGACGCTTCGTCGAACGGCCGGCGCCATGATCGTCGCGGTCCTTTAGCCCAATTTCGTCAACCACTGAAAGAAAGAACCGCACCATGAACAAATTACTACTCGTCGCCGCCATCAGCGCCGCTTTCGCCTGCGGCCATGCCCGCGCCGAGGATGCCGCGCCCGCCGTTGTCGCCAAGCCGGATAATGAAACCAGTTTCAACGCCGCCGTGGTGTCGGACTACCGCTATCGCGGCATTTCGCAGACTCGCCTGAAGCCTGCGCTGCAGGGCGGCTTCGATTATGTGAACAATCCGACCGGCCTGTATGCCGGCGTCTGGATGTCTACCATCAAATGGACCAAGGATGCGGGTGGTGATGGCGATGTCGAAGTCGATATCTATGCGGGCAAGCGCGGGCAGGTCGGCGAGGCCGTGTCGTACGACGTCGGCGTGTTGACATATGTGTATCCGTCCAACGACCTGAAAAACGTCCGAGGTTTCGTCAACGCCGACACAACCGAGATTTACGGACAGCTTGGTTATGGACCTGCCTATATTAAGTACTCGCACGCGGTGACAAACCTGTTCGGCTTCGTCGACAGCAAAAACAGCGGGTATGTGGATATCGGCGCGAATCTCGACGCTGGCGATGGCTTTACCGTCAATCTGCACGCCGGGCACCAGAAGGTGAAGCACAACGAGGCGTCGAATTACACAGACTGGAAGCTTGGCGCGACCAAGGACTTTGGTGTAGTGACCGGCGCGCTGGCGGTGATCGGCACGAATGCCGGCAAGACGGCCTACGCCTCGCCGGCGAACGGCAAATTCCTCGGCAAGACGGCTTTGCAGCTGACGATCAGCAAAGTCTTTTAATCATACTTAGTACCCAACCCGCAAATCCGGGCAAGGGTCGTACCCATGGGGTACGACCCTGCGACGGTTTGGGGTTCGACGGTGTACGCCCCGGCCATGTGCGTGAGGCGGATCACGCGCGGAATACTTCGCGGTACAGGTGCCGCACCTCCGGCGCACACAGCACGTTGGCGGTCTTGTACATCGCCGGCTCCAACTCGCTGTGGTGCGAGTGATACGCCCCTTTCTCGTCCAGGATCAGCATATCCGCCAGCCGCGCGCCCGGCAGCTGCGCCACAAACACCAGCACACACCCCGTCTGATGCGCCGACAGCGGCACGCTGCCATGCGCCACCGTCACCAGCACGCGCACGCCCGGATTGGCGCGTTGCGCCTCGCGCAGCCGCTCAAGCAGCGCCGCGTGATTGGGCCGATCGAGCTCCTTGCGCCGCAGCAGCGCCACGATCACACCGGCCCGAGCCAGCGCCGCATCCGCCTTGGCGCGCGCCGAAGTGGATGATGCCCCCGAATCCGCGAACCAGGAGGCATCTACCACCAAATCATCGTAAAGCTGCGGATCGTAGGCGCCGGGATCGGGGCAGACGAGCAGCACGCGGTTGCCGGCGGCCACCCGCAGCAGCGCCAGTTCCTCGGCCAGGTCGGAGACATCCCGATTGCCGTCCATGCCGGTCAGCGCAACGATCATATAACCTCCGCCGCGGCAATACCGGCACCTGCAGCCGGCCGCGACGCAGCCTCCGAACGATAAACCGGAATGTCGTCCAGCTCCTCCAGCGCCGCCGCGATGCCTAGCTTGCATTGGGTGCTGGCCGGCGTCATCGGAAGGCGCAGCTCCTCGCCCATGCGTCCCTGGATCGACAGCGCGGCCTTGAGCGGAGCAGGATTCGGTTCCGAGAACAGCAAACGAATGACCGCCAGCAGCCGGTCGAACAGATCGCGCGCCTCCGTCAGCCGCTGCGCGCGCACCAGATCGCACAGGCGCACATACAGGTCGACGCGGATATGCGCGGCGGCCGAGATGGCGCCATGGCCGCCGCCGCACAGCGCGGCGAACAGCAGGGCATCGTCGCCGCATAGCACCGACAGCGGGGTGCGGCGCACCAGCTCCGTCATCTGCTGCAAGCTGCCGCCGGCTTCCTTGATGCCGATGAATTGCGGGTTGACGGCCAGCCGGCGCGCCGTGGCCAGTTCCAGGTTGACGCCGGTGCGCGCGGGCACGTTATACAGCACGATCGGCTGCGCCGTGGCGTCTGCGATGGTCTCGAAGTGGCGCACCAGCCCGTCCTGCGATGGCCGGACGTAGGCCGGCGTGGAAACCAGGTAGCCGGCCAGCCCGGAGTCGTCGAAGCGCAGCGCCTTGCCGGCGGCGGCGAAGGTGTCGCTGCCGCCGATGCCCATCAGGACCGGGCAGCGCTTGTGCGCGACTTCCAGCACCGCCGCCAGCGCGGCGTCCTGCTCGTCGATGTCCAGCTGTGACGCTTCGCCGGTGGTGCCGCAGACCACCAGGCCGTGGGCGCCTTGCGCTATGAGGCCATCGGCCAGGTTCTGTAGAACGGTTAGATCGATTTCGCCGTGGTGCAGCGGCGTGGCCAGCGGCACCCAGATGCCGCGAAGGGAGGTAAGCATGATCTTTTCAGGTAGTGGCAATGCTTAAAGCTTATGCCGACGCTTGTAAAAATTCTCTAAAGAGTCGGGCAGGAGACGTAAACAGCTTGTAAACGATGTGTAAGCGCGGAGCGGCAAAGCGATTTTTACGGTTTGTTTACACCCCCTCTCCAAGTCTTTACAAAATCTTTAGACCCTTCCCGCTAACCTTCCCAGTATCAAAACAAGACCTGTGAGGGTGTGATGGACATAGTATTTATCGGGGCGATGGTGGTGTTCTTTGCCGTGACCGTGGCCTTTGCCGCCGGTTGCGACAAGCTGGGAGGCCAGCCATGAGCCTCTTCTACGTGATCGGCGCCGCCGCCGCCGCCGGACTGCTGGTATATCTGATCGTGGCGCTGCTGAAAGCGGAGGAGCTGTGATGACCCTGCAATCGACCATTTTGCTGCTGGTGTTCCTGGCCGCCGTCATCGGGCTGGCTTACCCGCTGGGCGTCCTGCTGGCGCGCGTCGGCGACGGCGGCGCCGTCCCCGGCATGGGCTGGATCGGAAAGATCGAGGCGCTGCTGTACCGCGCGGCCGGCATCGCCGGCAAGGACGGCAAGCCCGAAGGCCAGAACTGGAAAGCTTACGCCGTCGCCCTGCTGGCGTTCAACGGCATCGGCGCGCTGGCCGTCTACGCGCTGCAACGCCTGCAGGCCTTCCTGCCGCTCAATCCCCAGGGCTTGGCCAACGTCAGCCCCGACTCGTCGTTCAATACCGCCGTCAGCTTCGTCGCCAACACCAACTGGCAGGGCTACAGCGGCGAACAGACCATGAGCTACCTGACCCAGATGCTGGCGCTGACCGGCCAGAACTTCTTCTCCGCCGCCACCGGCATGGCCGTCGCCTATGCGCTGATACGCGGCTTTTGCTCGCGCTCGGCCAAATCGATCGGTAACTTCTGGGTCGACGCCACCCGTTCGACACTGTATGTGCTGCTGCCTCTGTCGCTGCTCCTCGCCGTGTTCCTGATGGGGCAGGGCGTGATCCAGAACTTCTCCGCCTATAAGGAAGTGACCCTGCTCGATCCGGTTACTTACACGCAGCCCAAAGTCGGCGCCGACGGCCAGCCACTGAAGGACGCCAAGGGCGAGCCGCTCACCGAGACGCTGACCGCCAAAACGCAAACCATCGCCATGGGACCGGTCGCTTCGCAGGAGGCGATCAAGATGCTGGGTACGAACGGCGGCGGATTCTTCAACGCCAATTCGGCGCATCCGTATGAGAACCCGACGCCGCTGACGAATTTCATGCAGATGCTGGCCATCTTCCTGATTCCCGCCGGCTTGTGCTTCGCTTTCGGCCGCATGGTCGGCGATCAGCGCCAGGGCTGGGCGGTGCTGGGCGCGATGACGTTGCTGTTCGTCGTCACCACGGTGGTGGTGCTGGGCGCCGAGCAGCAGGCGCATCCCGCGCTGCAGGCGATGCACGTCGACCAAGCCATGAGCGCGCTGCAATCGGGCGGCAATATGGAGGGCAAGGAGACTCGCTTCGGCATCAGCGCCTCCGCCTTGTTCGCAGCCGTGACGACGGCAGCCTCCTGCGGCGCGGTCAACGCCATGCACGATTCGTTCATGCCGATCGGCGGCATGATCCCGATGCTGTTGATCCAGTTCGGCGAGGTGATTTTCGGCGGCGTCGGCTCGGGCCTGTACGGCATGCTGATCTTCGCCATCATGGCCGTCTTCATCGCCGGCCTGATGATCGGCCGCACGCCGGAATACCTGGGCAAGAAGATCCAGGCTTACGAAATGAAGATGACCTCCATCGCCATCCTGGTGACGCCGACCCTGGTGCTGGTCGGTACCGCCATCGCCGTCATGACGGACGTCGGCAAGGCCGGCATCGCCAATCCCGGCGCGCATGGTTTCTCCGAGATCCTGTACGCGTTCAGCTCCGCCGCCAACAACAACGGCAGCGCCTTCGCCGGGCTGTCGGCCAACACGCCGTTCTACAACAGCATGCTGGCCGTGGCGATGTGGTTCGGCCGCTTCGCGATGATCGTGCCTATCCTGGCCATCGCCGGCTCGCTGGCGGGCAAAAACAGGCTGCAGGCCAATGCCGGCACGATGCCGACCCACGGCCTGATGTTCATCGGCCTGCTGTGCGGCGTGGTGGCGCTGGTCGGCGTGCTCAATTACGTTCCGGCGCTCGCGCTCGGCCCAGTGGTCGACCACTTGCAGCTGTTTGCAAAATAAGGAATCACCATGTCGCAGACTATACAAAAAGAGATGACCATCTTTACCAATCCACCGGTCAAAAAGCAGGGTATGTTCGATAGCGAGCTGCTGATGCCGGCCATCGCCGACTCGTTCCGCAAGCTCAGTCCCGCCACGCAGGTGCGCAGCCCCGTGATGTTCGTGGTCTATGTCGGCAGCATCATCACCACGCTGCTGTACGTGCAGGCGCTGTTCGGCAAGGGCGAGACCAGTCCCGGTTTCATCCTGGCGATCACCGTCTGGCTGTGGTTCACGGTGCTGTTCGCGAACTTCGCCGAGGCGATGGCCGAGGGGCGCAGCAAGGCGCAGGCGGCTTCGCTGCGCAGCCTGAAGCAAACCGTGGTCGCCAAGAAGCTGGCCAGCCCCAAGTACGGCACCACCTGGCTGCCGCAGCCGGCGCTCGATCTGCGCAAGGGTAACTACATCCTGGTGGAGGCGGGCGACGTGATCCCGATCGACGGCGAGGTGATCGAAGGCGTGGCATCGGTCGACGAAAGCGCCATCACCGGCGAATCGGCGCCGGTGATCCGAGAGTCCGGCGGCGACTTCTCTTCCGTCACCGGTGGCACGCGCGTGCTGTCGGACTGGCTGGTGGTTAAAGTCACCGCCAATCCGGGCGAGACGTTCCTCGACCGCATGATCTCGATGGTCGAAGGCGCCAAGCGCCAGAAAACCCCCAACGAGATCGCGCTGACGATCCTGCTGGTGGCGCTGACCATCGTGTTCCTGATCGTTACCGTGACACTGCTGCCGTTTTCGCTGTTCTCCGTGGCCGCCAGCGGCAGCGGCACGCCGGTCACCATCACGGTGCTGATCGCGTTGCTGGTGTGCCTGATCCCGACCACCATCGGCGGCCTGCTGTCGGCCATCGGAGTGGCCGGCATGAGCCGCATGATGCAGGCGAACGTGATCGCCACCTCGGGCCGCGCGGTGGAGGCGGCCGGCGATGTCGACGTCCTGCTGCTCGATAAAACCGGCACCATCACGCTCGGCAACCGTCAGGCGTCGGCATTCGTGCCGGCGCCCGGCGTGACCGACCAGCAGCTGGCCGATATCGCGCAACTGGCTTCGCTGGCCGACGAGACGCCGGAAGGGCGCAGCATCGTGGTGCTGGCGAAGCAGAAGTTCAACCTGCGCGAGCGCGAGATGGCGTCGCTGAACGCGGTGTTCGTGCCGTTCACCGCGCAAACACGTATGAGCGGCGTCGATATCGGCGACCGGGCGATCCGCAAGGGCGCGGCCGACACCGTGCGCAAGTACGTCGAGTCCCTGGGCCTGCCGTATCCGGCCGAGGTGACCCGTGCCGTCGACGACATTTCGCGTCGCGGCAGCACGCCGCTGGTGGTGGTCGACGGCGGCCGCGTGATGGGTGTGGTCGAGCTGAAGGACATCGTCAAGGGCGGCATCAAGGAGCGTTTCGCCGAATTGCGCCGCATGGGCATCAAGACCGTCATGATCACCGGCGACAACAAGCTGACCGCCGCCGCCATCGCCGCGGAGGCGGGCGTGGACGACTTCCTGGCCGAGGCGACGCCGGAGGACAAGCTCAAACTGATACGCAGCTACCAGTCCGAGGGCCGGCTGGTGGCGATGACCGGCGACGGCACCAACGACGCGCCGGCGCTGGCGCAGGCCGACGTCGCCGTGGCGATGAACTCGGGCACGCAGGCGGCCAAGGAGGCCGGCAACATGGTCGACCTGGATTCGAATCCGACCAAGCTGCTGGAGATCGTCGAAATCGGCAAGCAGATGCTGATGACGCGCGGCTCGCTGACGACGTTCTCGATCTCGAACGACATCGCCAAGTACTTCGCCATCATCCCGGCGGCCTTCGTCGGCACCTATCCGCAATTGAAGGCGCTCGACATCATGCACCTGGCCAGCCCGTCGTCGGCCATCATGTCGGCGGTGATTTTCAATGCGCTGATCATCGTCGCGCTGATTCCGCTGGCGCTCAAAGGCGTGCGTTACCGCGCCATCGGCGCCGTCGCGCTGTTGCGCCGCAACCTGCTGCTGTACGGCGTAGGCGGCATCATTCTGCCGTTCGTCGGCATCAAGGCCATCGACCTGCTGCTGTCTGCGCTTAACCTGGTTTAAGGAGTTCATCATGTCGTTTTCCGCAATTCGTCCCGCAGTCGTCGTTTTCAGCGCCCTGACCCTGATCTGTGGTGTGGTCTACCCGCTCGCCGTCACCGGCATCGGCGCCGCCGCGTTCTCCGCCAAGGCCGCCGGCAGCCTGGTGGAAGTCGGCGGCAAGGAGGTCGGCTCGACGCTGATCGGCCAGTCTTTCTCGTCGCCGAAGTATTTCTGGGGCCGTCCGTCGGCCACCGGGCCGATGCCCAACAACGCGGCCGGTTCCAGCGGTTCCAACCAGGGACCGAACAACCCGGCGCTGCTGGACGCGGTCAAAGGCCGTATCGACGCGCTCAAGGCGGCGGATCCCTCCAACACCGCCGCCATACCGGTCGATCTGGTGACGGCGTCCGCCAGCGGGCTCGATCCCGAGATTAGCGTGGCCGCCGCGCGCTATCAGGCCGGCCGCATCGCCGCCGCCCGCAAGCTGCCGGCCAAGGAGGTGCTGGCGCTGATCGACCGCCATCAGATCGCCCAGGTGTTTGGTTTCTTCGGCGAGCCAAGGGTTAACGTTTTGGCGATGAATCTGGCGCTCGACGGCGCGGCGAGCCCCGACAAGCGGTAAAATCAACGCATGTCCATGTTCCCCAACGAGAGCCAACGACCCGACCCCGATGCGCTGCTGGCGCAGGTGCAGGCGCAGGAGCGCAAAGCTGCTCGCGGCAAGCTGCGCATCTACTTCGGCGCCTCGGCCGGCGTCGGCAAGACCTATGCGATGCTGGCCGCCGCCCGCAAGCTGCGGGCCGAAGGGCAGGAGGTGCTGGTCGGCGTGGTCGAAACCCACGGGCGCGGCGAGACGGCCGCCATGCTGGGGGACCTGGACGTGCTGCCGCCCAAGCGGATCGAGTACCGCGGCAAGACCCTGGCCGAATTCGATCTCGATGGCGCGCTGGAACGGCGGCCGCCGCTGATCCTCATGGACGAACTGGCGCACTCCAACGCGCCCGGCTCGCGCCACCCCAAGCGCTGGCAGGACATCGAGGAACTGCTCGACGCCGGCATCGACGTGCTCACCACCGTCAATGTGCAGCACCTTGAAAGCCTCAACGATGTCGTCGGCGGCATCACCGGCATCCGCGTCGGCGAGACGGTGCCCGACACGGTGTTCGACCAGGCCGACGAAGTGGTGCTGGTCGATATCCCGGCCGACGAGCTGCTGGCGCGCCTCAAGAGCGGCAAGGTCTATCAGGAGCAGCAGGCCGAGCGCGCGTCGAAGAACTTCTTCCGCAAAGGGAATCTGATCGCGCTGCGCGAGCTGGCGCTGCGCCGCACCGCCGACCGGGTCGAGGACGACGTGCGGGCCTACCGCGTCGAGCAATCGATCGCCGACATCTGGAAGACTGGCGCCGCGCTGCTGGCTTGCGTCGGTCCGCGCCCCGGCGGCGAGCACACGGTGCGCAGCACGGCGCGGCTGGCCGGCCAGCTCGGCACCGGCTGGCACGCGATCTATGTCGAAACGCCCTCGCTGCACCGGTTGCCGGCCGCGCGGCGCGAGCAGATACTCAAAACCCTCAAGCTGGCCGAGAGCCTGGGCGCGACCACGGCGGTCATTTCCGGGCGCGACATCGCGCTGGCGGCCGTGGAGTACGCGCGCGGCCACAATCTGTCGAAGATCGTGGTCGGCCGCGCCCATCCGACATGGCCGTGGCGCCCGCCGCACATCAAGCGCCTCGCGCTCTACGCGCCGGATCTGGACCTGATCGAAATCGGCCGGGCGAGCAAGGAGCCGGAGGCGGCATCGCCGGTTCCCGTTGGCCGCGACGCCGACACCGTGGCCGGCGACGCCGATGATACTGGCGTCAAAGTGCCATGGCTGCGCAGCCGCGCCGCCGGCTACCTGATCGCGGCGACTGCCAGCGTGGCCACCGCGCTGGTGGCCACGCCGCTGGCGGCTTGGCTCGATCTGGCCAATATCGCGATGCTGTTTTTGCTGATGGTGGTGCTGGTGGCGGTGCGCTATGGTCGCGGACCGTCGGTGCTGGGCACTTGCGTCAGCGTGGCCTGCTTCGACTTCTTCTTCGTCCCGCCGCGTTTCACGTTCGCCGTGACGGATTTCCAGTATGTGATCACCTTTGTCGTCATGCTGGCGGTAGGCCTGATCACCGGCCACCTGACCGCCGGCCTGCGCTTCGAGGCACGCATCGCCTCGCAGCGCGAAAAGCGTTCGCGCGCGCTGTACGAGTTCGCGCGCGAGTTGTCGGGCGCGCTGCAAACCGAGCAAATCTTCGACACCACGCAGGCGGCGATACAGCGCGCCTTCCGCGCCCGCTCCACCTTGATGGTGCCGGATGAGGAGGGCCGGCTGCGGACGCCGCCGCCCGGCGCCGGTGGCGGCGCTGGCGCCTCCGCCGTCGATGCCGCCTACATCGAGCACCGCTCCGCGCTCGACATCGGCATCGCCCAGTGGTCGTTCGACCACGCCGAAAGCGCGGGTCTGGGCACCGGCACCTTGCCGGCCAGCCGGATTTTCTACCTGCCGCTGGAGGCGCCGATGCGCACGCGCGGCGTGCTGGCGATCGAACCGGCGAACGCGCGCTGGATACTGATCCCCGAGCAGCGGCAGCAGCTCGATACGTTCGCCGCGCTGGCCGCCATCGCGCTGGAACGGGTGCACTACATCGAAGTGGCGCAGAACGCGCTGGTCAACATGGAGTCCGAGCGGCTGCGCAACTCGCTGCTGGCGGCGTTGTCGCACGACCTGCGCACGCCGCTGACGTCCCTGGTCGGCCTGTCCGAATCGCTGGCCGGCTCGAAACCGGCGCTGGCGCCCTCGCAGCTGGACATGGCGGCCGCGCTGCACGACGAGGCGCTGCGCATGAGCGCCCTGGTCTCCAATCTGCTCGATATGGCGCGCATCCAGAGCGGGGAAGTGAAATTCAACCTGCAATGGCAGCCGCTGGAGGAGGTGGTGGGCAGCGCGCTGCGCGCCAGCACCTCCCTGCTGAAAGGCCATGTGGTGCGCACGCGGTTGCCGTCCGACCTGCCGCTGGTGCGTTACGACGCCGTGCTGATCGAGCGGGTGCTGTGCAATCTTATGGAAAACGCCGGCAAATATACGCCGCCGGGATCGCAGATCGTCATCGCCGCCGAGCTGCATGGCGCCTGGATTAATATCCTGGTCTATGATGACGGTCCGGGTTTGCCGCCCGGGCGAGAAGAAGCCCTCTTCGAGAAGTTCACGCGCGGCGAACGGGAATCGGCCAAGTCGGGTGTCGGTCTGGGGCTGGCGATCTGCCGCGCCATCGTCGAGGCACACGGCGGGCGCATCGCGGCGGCGCCGTCGCCCCTGGGCGGAGCGGGCTTCGCGATCTCGCTGCCGCTTGGCACGCCGCCGGAAATGCCGGAGATGCACGAGTTGGAACAGGATAGCTGATATGAATGACGCAAATGAATGACGTAGCGACCGCCCCCATTGCCTTGCTGGTCGAGGACGAGCCGCAAATCCGCCGCTTTGTGCGCACCGCGCTGGAGGAGGAGGGCTGGCAGGTGCACGAGGCGGCGACCATGCAGCGTGGCCTGATCGACGCCGGCACCCGCAAGCCGGACCTGATCGTGCTCGATCTGGGCCTACCCGATGGCGACGGCATCGATTTTGTCGCCGATCTGCGCAAATGGTCGACGGTGCCGGTGATCGTGCTGTCGGCGCGGGTCAACGAGGCGGACAAGATCCGCGCGCTTGATGCCGGGGCCGACGACTATCTGACCAAGCCGTTCGGCGTCGGCGAGCTGCTGGCGCGGGTGCGCGCCACCTTGCGGCGCCAGCGCCAGCCGGCGGTCGACAATGACGGCCTGATTCAGTTCGGCGACGTCGCGGTGGACCTGAAAAACCGCCGCGTCACGCGCGCCGGCGAAAACGTCCACCTGACGCCGACCGAGTACCGCCTGCTGGCCGTCCTGGTGGCCAACGCCGGCCGCGTGATGACCAATCCCCAACTGCTGCGCGCCGTTTGGGGCCCGTCGCAGGCGGAGAACGGCCACTATCTGCGTATCTATATGGGCCACCTGCGGCACAAGCTGGAAGCCGATCCGACCCAGCCGCGCCATCTGCTGACCGAAACCGCCGTCGGCTACCGCCTCCAATTACAGTCATGATGGCGCCGGTGCAGCCGCGTTTCGCGCGCGTGGCCGCCGCCATCGGCGATCCCACGCGGGCGTTGATGTTGTCCCGGTTGCTCGATGGCCGATGCTACACCGCCACCGAGCTGGCCGAACATGCCGGCGTGGCCGCGTCCACCGCTTCGCAGCACCTCAAGCTGCTGGTGGACGAGGGGCTGGCGCAGGTGCGCGCGCAGGGGCGGCACCGGTATTTCATGTTGGCCGATGCCGATGTCGCGCACGCGTTGGAGGCGCTGCTGCGGGTGGCCGACGGCGCGCTGCCGGAGACCACGCGCTGGCGGGGCGCGGCGATGCGCGGGTTGCGTCATGCGCGCAGCTGTTATGGGCATTTGGCGGGGGAGCTTGGTGTACGGTTGTGCGAGGCGATGCTGGCGCGGGGCTGGGTCGTGGAGGAGGGCGGTCGCGATTATGCGTTGACGGCGGCGGGGCGCGACGGGTTGGCGCAAATGGGCGTGCCGGCGGAGGCGCTGGAAGCGCGGGCGGGACGGCGGCAGTTGTACGGCTGCGTCGACTGGTCGGAGCGGCGCGATCATTTCGCCGGTCCGTTGGCGGTGGCGATGCTGGAGGCGTGGATAGCGCAAGGATGGCTGCGCCGCGAACGGGATTCGCGGGAGCTGACGTTGACGGCCGCCGGCGGCAAGCGGCTGGCGAGTATTTCTGAAACACGTAGGGCGGATTAGCGCGCAGCGCGTAATCCGCCAGGCTCCGTCGGCGGCGCGTACATGGCGGATTACGGCGTTCCGCCTAATCCGCCCTACGTGTTTTAGAAGATTTATACATTTAGACGATTTAGAGGATTTTGGCCATCGTGTTCACTTGCTCAGCGTCCGCATGGCTCGCTCCAGCCCATCCATCGTCAGTGGGAACATCCGGTTGTTCATCAACTGGCGGATGATGCTCACCGATTGCCGGTACTGCCAGATCCCCTCCGGCTCCGGATTGAGCCAGACGAATTTCGGAAACGCATTCGTGAAGCGCGCCAGCCACTCGCTGCCCGCTTCCGCATTGTTATACTCCACCGATCCCCCCGGCTGCAGCACCTCATAGGGACTCATGGTCGCATCGCCGACGAAAATCACCTTGGTATCCGCCGGGTACTTGCGCAGGATGTCCCACGTCGGAAACCGCTCCGAATGCCTGCGCCGGTTGTTCTTCCACATATAGTCATACACGCAGTTGTGGAAGTAGAAGAACTCCATGTTCTTGAACTCCGTCTTCGACGCCGAGAACAGCTCCTCGGTGCGCTCGATATGGTCGTCCATCGTCCCGCCGACGTCGAACAGCATCAACACCTTGATATTGTTCTTGCGCTCTGGCTGCATCTTGATATCCAGGTAGCCGGCGTTGCTGGCCGTGGCGCGGATGGTGGCGTCGAGCGCCAACTCCTCCTCGGCGCCCTGGCGCGCGAACTTGCGCAGCCGCCGCAGCGCGACCTTGATGTTGCGCGTGCCGATCTCCTTGTCGCCGTCGTAGTCCTTGTAGGCGCGCGCCTCCCACACCTTGACCGCCGTGCGGTTGCCGCCCTTGCCGCCGATGCGCACACCCTCCGGATTGGTGCCGCCATTGCCGAAGGGCGAGGTGCCGCCCGTGCCTATCCATTTGCTGCCGCCCTCGTGGCGTTCCTTCTGCTCCTTGAGCAGTTCCTGCAGGCGGTCCATCAGCTTGTCGTAGCCGAATTTCTCCAGTTCGGCCCTTTGCTCGTCGCTGAGCTCACGCTTCATGCGTTGCAGCAGCCAGTCGAGAGGAATCGCGCTGTTGGTCTCGAAGACGTCGTTGACGCCCTTGAAGTACATGCCGAAGGCGCGGTCGAATTTGTCGAAGTGCGCCTCGTCCTTCACCAAGGTGAGGCGCGACAGGTAATAGAAGTCGTCGAGCGAGGCGTCGATGACGTTCTTTTGCATCGCTTCGAGCAGGGTCAGGAACTCCTTGATCGTGACCGGGATCTTGGCGTCCTTGAGGGTGAAGAAGAAATCGATCAGCATTTCAGGCCTTCCCGTGCCGTTCCAGCCGGTAGCGCAGCTGCGCCTTGATCTCCGGCCACTCGCCGGCGGTGATGCTATACATGACCGTGTCGCGCACGGTGCCGTCGCGGCGCAGCGCGTGGTGGCGCAGCACGCCGTCCTTGCGCGCGCCCAGGCGCTCGATGGCCGCCTGCGAGGCGTGGTTGAAGTTATCGGTGCGCAGTCCGACCAGCGCCGCGCCCAGTTTCTCGAACGCGTGCGTCATCAGCAGCAGCTTGCAGGTGGAGTTGACATGGCTGCGCTGGCGGCTCTTGGCGTACCAGGTGTAGCCGATCTCGATACGGCCGACCTCCGGGAGGATGTCGTGGTAGCTGGTCGAGCCGATGACGGCGCCGCTGGCCGCGTCGACGACGGCGAACGCCAGCCGGGTGGGGCGCATCTCCAGCGCCTTGTCGATGTAGGCGTCCACTTCGTTCGGCGCCGGCACGGAGGTGACGCGCAGGGTCCACAGTTCGCCGTCCCGCGCGGCGGCCAGCAGGCCTTCGGCGTGCTGAGGCCCGAGCGGCTCGAGCCGCACGCCGTTCAATTCCAGTGTGAGAGGGGTGGGGGCTTTCATCAGCGGTTGGTCCTCGACATGAACACCAGGCGCTCGAACAGGTGCACGTCCTGCTCGTTCTTGAGCAGCGCGCCGTGCAGCGGCGGCACGATGGCCTTGGCGTCCTGGCTGCGCAGCGCCTCGGCGGGGATGTCCTCGGCCATCAGGAGCTTGAGCCAGTCGAGGAATTCCGACGTCGACGGCTTTTTCTTCAGGCCCGGCACGTCGCGCACCTCGTAGAAGCTTTGCAGCGCCTGCGCCAGCAGATCCTTCTTCAAATGCGGGTAGTGCACGGCGACGATTTGCTCCATCGTGTCGCGGTCGGGGAATTTAATATAGTGGAAGAAGCAGCGGCGCAGGAAGGCGTCCGGCAGCTCCTTCTCGTTGTTGGAGGTGATGATCACCAGCGGCCGGTGCACCGCGCGCACCATTTCGCGCGTCTCGTAGACGTAGAACTCCATGCGATCGAGCTCGCGCAGCAGGTCGTTGGGGAACTCGATGTCGGCCTTGTCGATTTCGTCGATCAGCAGCACCACCGGCTCCGGCGCCGTGAAGGCCTGCCACAGCACGCCCTTGACGATGTAGTTCTGGATGTCGCGCACGCGCTCGTCGCCGAGCTGGGAGTCGCGCAAACGCGACACCGCGTCGTATTCGTACAAGCCTTGTTGCGCCTTGGTGGTGGACTTGATGTGCCACTGCATCAGCGGCATGTTCAGCGCGGCCGCCACCTCCTCGGCCAGCATGGTCTTGCCGGTGCCCGGCTCGCCCTTGATCAGCAGCGGGCGTTGCAGCGTCAGGGCCGCATTCACGGCCAGTTTCAGGTCATTGGTCGCGACGTACTGGTCGGAACCCTCAAAGCGTGGGGTGGCTTGCATGCGTTATGTCTCGGTGAAAAAGGGATTTGTCGAGTATAGGGGAGAATGGCCGATGTTGTGGGCCGGTATCACCCCGATAGCCGGCCCCGGCACTGTGTTGTTCCGGCAATGATTCTGTGTAGCTTAGAAAAATTTCTTGAGTTAGAATCGCAGGCTAATAGTGCAAAAGTCAAGTTTTGCATCCGCGGTAGTATCCGATTACTTACCTTGCAAACACCATGAAAAAAATCACCGCACTTCTCGTGCTCGCAGGCCTCGCCCAGACCGTCCAGGTCGCCGCCGCGGCGGAAATCGTGGGCAACGCCCAGAACGCCAAGGCAAAGGTTGAAATGTGTATCGGTTGTCATGGAATTCCTGGCTACAAAGCCACTTTCCCGGAAGTGTTTCAGGTGCCGATGATCGGCGGCCAGTCGGCCAAGTATATTGAAAACGCGCTGCAGGCCTATAAAAAGGGCGATCGCAAGCACCCATCCATGAAGGGCATCGCGGCCAGCCTGTCGGACCAGGATATCGCCGATGTCGCCGCGTTTTACTCGCAGCAGACACGTACCGCAGCGAAATGAGGACCGCCACTATGAAAAAACTGATCGCCGCACTGTTCTGCTCCGTCCTGTCGTTCTCCGCCGTTGCTGGCGGCAATGTCGCCGCCGGCAAGGCCGTGGCCGACAAATACAGCTGCTTCACCTGCCATGGCAAGGATTACAACTCCCCGATCGACCCCAGCTATCCGAAGCTGGCCGGCCAGCACAAGGACTACCTGGAACACGCGTTGACCGGCTATAAGCGCGGCGATGGCGCCAACGGACGCAACAATGCCATCATGACCGGCCAGGTCAAGCCGCTGACCAACCAGGAAATCAAGGACCTGGCGGCGTATTTCCACAGCCTGCCGGGCAGCCTGGTGGTGCACCGCTGAGTAGCCGAGCCACGGCGACGCCCCCGTCCAGCCCCGAAAAGCCACGCATTGCGTGGCTTTTTTGCATCTTTTTCCCGATTTTTTTGAATCCGTCTACGTAGTTTCTTCCGCTTTCCTTAAGTGTTATCCCTCATCTGGCGCCAACCTTGCGCTGCTAAAATCCTCTTTCTTGATAATATCTATGGACACTCGCGCAATTCTATAGTCGGTTTTCGCCGCCAATAAGCATTGCGCAAGCATCGGCAGCCGTCACCCTCTTCGTCCGCGCGCAGTCACCGCCACGGCCGACCAGCCACCTTCGAATGCCACTTCCCGGCGCCCTCGGCGTGCGGGATGGCCGGCACGCCAGTCCCGAATACAGTCGGTACCTATGAATGGAGTTACGTATGCGTAAGTCACTTGTAATTTTAATGTCGTGCCTGATCCTGGCGGCATGTAGCAAATCGCCGGCGCCCTCGGCCGATAAACCGGTCGACGTGCTGCTGATCGGCGCCGGCACCATGAGCGCCACCTTGGGCACCATGCTCAAGGAAATGGACCCGAGCCTGACCATGGCCATCTACGAGCGCATGGATTCGGTCGCCGCCGAGAGCTCCGACGCCATGAACAACGCCGGCACCGGCCACTCCGCGTTCGCCGAGCTGAATTACACGCCGGAAGCGGCCGACGGCCACATCGAGACCAAGAAAGCGGTCGAAATCAACGAACAGTTCGAGATTTCCAAGCAATTCTGGGCCTACCAGGTCAAGAACAAGTACATCGGCGCGCCGCAAACCTTCATCAACAATGTGCCGCACATGGCCTTTGTCTGGGGCGACGACAACATCAACTTCCTGCGCAAGCGCTACGCCGCGTTGCAGAAGGAAAACCTGTTCAAAGGCATGCTGTACTCGGAAGATCCGGCCGTCATCCAGCAATGGGCGCCGCTGATCATGACCGGTCGCGACAAGGGCCAGAAAGTGGCCGCCACCCGCATGGAAATCGGCACCGACGTTAATTTCGGCAACCTCACGCGCGCGCTGGTCAAGCACCTCACCGACACCCACGGCACCACCTTGAACCTGCGCCACCAGGTCGAAGACATCAAGCGCGGCACCGACGGCAACTGGAACGTCACCGTCAAGAACCTGGCCGACGACACGGTCAAGACCGTGCGCGCCAAGTTCGTCTTCATCGGCGCCGGCGGCGGTTCGCTGCCACTGCTGGAAAAATCGGGCATTCCTGAAGCCAAGGGCTACGGCGGCGTACCGGTCGGCGGCCAATGGCTGGTCACCACCAACCAGGCGTTGATCGACCAGCACGCGGCCAAGGTGTACGGCAAGGCCTCGGTCGGCTCGCCGCCGATGTCGGTGCCGCACCTGGACACCCGCATCATCGACGGCAAGAAAGCGCTGCTGTTCGGCCCGTTCGCCACGTTCTCGACCAAGTTCCTGAAAAACGGTTCGTGGATCGACCTGCCGGCCTCGATCGACAGCGGCAACGTCCGCCCGATGCTGCAAGCCGGCTATGACAACATCCCGCTGACCAAGTATCTGATCGGCCAAGTGATGAATTCGCCTGAAGACCGTCTGGCCGCGCTGAAAGAATACCTGCCGACCGCCAAGCTGGAAGACTGGACGCTGCAAAACGCCGGCCAGCGCGTGCAGATCGTCAAGGACGACCCTGAAAAAGGCGGCCTGCTGCAGTTCGGCACCGAAGTGGTCGGTTCGGCCGACGGCAGCATCGTCGCCTTGCTGGGCGCCTCGCCTGGCGCCTCGACCGCGCCGCCGATCATGATCAAAGTGCTGCAAACCGCGTTCAAGGCCAAGCTGGCCACGCCGGAATGGGACGCGAAAATGAAGGCCATGGTGCCGTCCTACGGTCACAAGCTGAACAGCGATCCGGTACTGGCGAACAAGATCCGCCACTACAGCAGCGACATCCTGGGCCTGAAGGCGTTCACCTTGGAAGAGCCGGCCGTTGCCGCCGCCCCGGCAGAGACCGCCGCCAAATAAGGCAGACCGCCGCAAAGACAAAAGCCACGCAACCGCGTGGCTTTTTTTCATCCGGGTTTTTGTTATTTGATGCGGCGCTTGATGGCTTCGATGTAGGCGTCGCCGTCCGGCGGCGTGCCGGTGCGCTGGGCGTTCCAGATCATCTCGCCCAGGCATTCCATGATCTCGTGCTGCGCTTCGTGTGCGGAGTCAAATTTTAGCGTGAGGGCGGTGGCGGCGTCGCGGATGCCCCGCGGCTGGTCGATCGAGATCTGTTCGTCGATCGACAGGTGCATCGACAAATGTAAAAACGGATTGGCTTGCGCGCCCTCCACCGAGTAGTCGCGCGACAGCGCCGTGTCGACGTCGGCCAGCACGTCGTGGTATTCGGGGTGGTGGCGCGCCCAGTCGGCCGCCATCGCTTCGAGCGGGGTGAGGATTTCGTTGGCCCGCTGCTTGCGGTAGGCCTCGCAGAAGAAGCGGCGGACGTCGTCGGATGATGGATTGAACATGCCGCCATTGTACCTCCGGCGAAAAAAAAGCGGGACAGTGTGCCTGTCCCGCCTGGGTTGTTGCCGTCTTGCTAACCGCTCAGCTGTCGCTTTTGACCGGCTCGGCCGGCCCCGACGCGACGGCTGCGGTGGCCGTCGTCGTGGCCTCGGCCGGTGCGCAGGGCGATCCCGGTGGTTCCGGGTTCGGACGCGGCGCGTGGGGCTGGCGCAGGTAGCGCGAGCCGTGCTGGCGTCGATCGTGGCCGTTGGCCGGCCACGTCAGGAAGCGCGACAGCTCCTGCAGCGCGCGCTGGTAGACGTCGCGCTTGAATTCGATCACCACGTCGAGCGGCACCCAGTACTCGTGCCAGCGCCAGGCGTCGAATTCCGGATGGTCCGTCAGGCGCAGGTTGACGTCGTTGTCGCGCGCGCACATGCGCAGCAGGAACCAAATCTGCTTTTGGCCACGGTAATGGCCGCGGATCTCCCGCTTGATGAAATGATCCGGCACCTCATAGCGCAGCCAGTCGCGGGTGCGGCCGACGATTTTTACGTGCTCGGCCCGCAGGCCGATCTCTTCCTCCAACTCCCGGTACATCGCCTGCTCAGGCGTTTCTCCATATTTGATGCCGCCTTGCGGAAACTGCCACGAGTGCTCGCGCACCCGCTTGCCCCACCACACCTCGTTCTGCGCGTTGAGCAGGATGATGCCGACGTTGGGCCGAAACCCCTCCCGATCGAGCATATTGCACCTCAAACTTTCTGCGACTGTGCTCCCTGCTTATATTTTTGCCCATAAAAAGACTCTTCGGCTGGGTTTTCGGGGTACGAAAACGGTCGAAGGGCCATCTATTGAACGCATTTGTATAAAGTATGGACGCATCAGCCAGCTAATCCTTTAAAATTAGGTTGATTATAACTCTCTCTTTTTAAAAAGAATTCACCGTATGCGCGCCTCACGTTTTTTTATTTCCACGCTTAAAGAAGCGCCTTCCGACGCCGAGATCGTCAGTCACCAGTTAATGATGCGCGCCGGCATGATCAAGCGCCTGGGTTCGGGCATCTACACGTACATGCCGATGGGCCTGCGCGTCATCCGCAAGGTCGAAGCCATCGTACGCGAAGAGATGAACAAGTCCGCCGCCATTGAGCTGCTGATGCCGCTGATCCAGCCGGCCGAGCTGTGGCAGGAGACCGGCCGTTGGGACAAGATGGGCGCCGAGTTGCTGCGCATCAAGGATCGCCACGGCCGCGAATTCGCCTTCCAGCCGACCGCCGAGGAAGTCATCACTGATGTTGTTCGTTCGGAAATTAAATCGTACCGTCAACTTCCGTTGAATTTTTACCACATTCAGACCAAGTTCCGCGACGAGCGCCGTCCGCGCTTCGGCCTGATGCGCGGCCGCGAGTTCACGATGAAGGACTCCTACTCGTTCGACCGCGACCTGGCCGGCATGCAAGCCTCGTACAAGATCATGTATGACGCCTATGTGCGCATCTTCAACCGCTTCGGCCTGAAGTTCCGCGCGGTGGCGGCCGACAACGGCGCCATCGGCGGCACCGGTTCGCATGAATTTCACGTCATCGCCAGCACCGGCGAGGACGCCGTTGTCTATTGCCCGACCTCCGACTATGCGGCCAACATGGAAGCGGCCGAAGCCTTGCCGCTGAACGCCACCCGTCCGGCCGCCGCCCAGGCGCTGACCAAGGTCGCCACGCCGGACGCCACCAAGTGCGAGCTGGTCGCCGAGCAGCTCAAGCTGCCGCTGGCGCAGACCGTCAAGACCCTGGCGCTGACCGTCGAGACCGAAAAAGACGGCAAAGTAGCTAAACAGTATTTCATGCTGCTGCTGCGCGGCGACCATGAGCTCAACGAAGTCAAGATGGGCAAAGTGGCCGGCCTGGCCGGTCACCGCTTCTCGACCGAGGCGGAAATCCTGGAAGTTTACGGCTGCGTGCCGGGCTACCTGGGTCCGATCGGCACCAAGGCTCCGGTCACCGTGGTGGCCGACCGCACCGTCGCCAACATGGCCGACTTCGTTTGTGGCGCCAACGACGCCGGCTTCCACTACACCGGCGCCAACTGGGGCCGCGACGCGGCCGAGCCGGCCATCGTGGCCGACCTGCGCAACGTCGTCGAAGGCGACGCCTCGCCGGACGGCAAGGGCGTGCTGGCGATCGAGCGTGGCATCGAAGTGGGCCACGTGTTCCAGCTGGGCACCGCGTACTCGGAAGCGATGAAGGCCACCTTCCTCGACGAGAACGGCAAACCGGCGCCGCTGCAGATGGGTTGCTACGGCATCGGCATCACCCGCATCCTGGGCGCGGCGATCGAGCAGAACTTCGACGACAAGGGCATCATCTGGCCGACGTCGCTGGCGCCGTTCGAACTGGTGCTGTGCCCGATGGGCATGGACCGCAGCGAAGCGGTCAAGGAAGCGGCCGAGAAGCTGTACGCGGACGCGCAGGCGGCCGGCATCGACGTCATCCTCGACGACCGTGGCCTGCGTCCGGGCGGCATGTTCGCCGACTGGGAGCTGATCGGCGTGCCGCACCGCGTGGTGATCGGCGACCGTGGCCTGAAGGAAGGCAACCTGGAATACCAGGGCCGCCGCGACACCGAGGCGACCGCTGTGCCGGTGGCCGATGTGATCGGCTTCATCCAGGGCAAAATGTCGCAGTGAACAGAAGCGGTCTAGCCGGCGTGTTGCTGGCGCTGTCGGTAACGATGGCGCCGGCCGCGCACGCCGGCAATCAGAAGGAGGAGGCGCTGGCCGATTCGGTCCGCGTCGCCCTCGCCAATAGCATCAAGGATGCGACGCCCCCGCGCATCACGTTCCGCAACGACGCCGAGCGGCTGCGTTACGACGGCTGGCTGGCACAGATGTCGGCGCGCCTCAAGCGCAAACTGCCCGACGAGCAAACCCGCCATGAGTTTCTTGCCACCGTGTGGTACGAATCGCGCCGCGCCGGGCTGGAGCCGGGCATGGTGCTCGGGCTGATCCAGGTGGAGTCTGCTTATCGCAAGTACGCGGTATCGCTGGTGGGCGCGCGCGGGTATATGCAGGTGATGCCGTTCTGGACCAATGTGATCGGCGACCGCGACCGCAGCGCGCTGTTCAACATGCAGACCAATTTACGCTACGGCTGCGCGATTTTGCGGATGTACATCGACATGGAGGGCGGCAACCTCTACCTCGCGCTGGGCCGGTATAACGGCAGCCGTGGACGACCGCAATATCCGAACGCCGTGCTCACGGCGTGGAATAACTGGAAATAACCCCCAAACCAAAAAACCTTGGGGTTTTGCGTAATTCAGAATTTTGCCGACGTCCCAGGCCCCACTATCAAAATTCCCTGCAGCGACGAGATGTTTTCCGCATCGGACCAACTGCCGAGCAGGCGGCCCGCGCCGTCAAATTCAAGCAATTGCCGTCCTTTGCCGCCGTTGTCGGGACCGTGGCCTTGCCAGTTGGCGACGATGAGCCGCCCATCGTCCAACTGCTGGAAGGTGGCGTAGAAAAATGGCGCGACTTCCGGCGGCACGTCGGCTTCGCCACCAAACGTTGCAAGCAACTGGCCTTGCGCGTCGAAGCGCGCCATGAAGCCGCCATAGCCGGCCGAGACCAAGGTCGTGCCGTCCGCGCATTGCTCCGCCTTCCACGCATGAAAGAAGCCCGGCGCCCGCAACTCGCGCACGGCGTTGAGCGCGCTGTCGGTCTCCAGGATGTGATCGTTCATGCACAGCAGGTAGCCGCCCCCGGCCGTACGCCGCATCAACCGGACGTAGTCGCCGTCGCGGCGGGCCGTGTGCGTCAGATTCAAATCGCGGTCCAGCGTCAGGACGTTGATGCCGCCGGTGCCATCCAGGTTATAGCCAGTCACCAGGGTCGCGCCATCGTCCAGCCGGCACGCGGAAGTAACATCGCTCCACCGGTCGCAGGACGACAATACCTCGCCGGTGCTGATCCGCAGCTCGAAGAAGCCACGCTCGAAGCCGATCAGCACGCGGTCGTCGTCAAGGCGCTGCATGTCGCGCGCCAGCGGGAAGTCGGCCAGATCGCGCGACCATTGCGCGCCCGGGCGGGTGGTGTCGATCAGCGAAATACGCTGGCGGCCCTCGTCGATGGCGAGCAGTTTGTGTGTCAGTGTCATGCGGTCGTTTCCTCGTTACCAGTAGGGTTCCCACGTGCGGCTCAGCCGCACCAGGGATTCGAAATAGAAGTAATCGCCCCAGATGCAGCTCTCGTCGATGCCGATGCGGTGCGGCTTGTGATAGACGGCATGTCGCAGCAGCCCGCCGCCGGCTACGCCGTCCGTGTCGGCGTAGTGCTCGGACAGCTGCCGCACGGTGCGCAGCGCGGCGGCCTCGTAGTCGGCGCGCAATGGGTCGAGCAGCGGCAGGTTTTTGGCCAGCTCCAGCAGGCCGCAGGCGGCGATGGCGGCGGCCGAGCTGTCGCGCTCCTCGCCGCCCGAGGTGAAGATCAGATCCCAGTAGCAGATGCCGTCTTCCGGCAGGCGGTTCAGATAGTAGTTGGCAAGCACCTTGGACAAGTCGAGCAGACGCGTGTCGCCGTTATGGCGGAACACCAGCGGGAAGCCGGAGATGCCCCAGGCCTGCCCGCGCGCCCAGCACGAGTCGTCGGCGTGGCCCTGGTGCGTTTTGCCGTGGCGCGGCAAGCCGGTCGCGGTGTCGAAGAAGAAGGTGTGGAAGGTCGAGCCGTCCGGCCGCACGATGTGGCGTGCCGCCGCTTCGATATGCCGGTCGGCGGCCTGTCGGAAGCGCAGGTCGCCGCTGTGCTCGCTGGCCCAGTACAGCAGGGGCAGGTTCAGGTTGCAGTCGATGATCATGCGGCCGCTTTGCTCGGGATCGTTCAAGTCGCCCCAGGCCTGGATGATGCCGGCGCGCGGCTGGTAGCGCTCCAGCAGCAGATGGGCCGCGCCGATGGCCGCTTCGGCCGCGATGGCGCTGCCGGTGAGCTTGTGCGCGGCCACGCATGACAGACTGTACAGGAACCCCAGGTCGTGGTGGTTGACGTTGATCTTTTCCGCCTGCCGCCGGTGGAAGCCGAGCACGTGGCGCTCGGCGGCGTCGCGGTAGCGCTGGGCGCCGGTCGCTTCGTAGGCCAGCCACAGCATGCCGGTCCAGAAGCCGTTGGTCCATTCGATATTGCCGATGGCCGGGTAGACGCCGGCCGTGCTCGATGGCGCCGGGAAGTCGTCGCCGAAGTGGTCCAGGTTGCGGTCGATCGACGCCAGCGCCTGGTCGAGCGCGCGCGTCAGCATTTGCCGGTTTTGCTGGTCGGGCGGCGTGGCGCCTTTCAACGGTTCGATGACGGCGGCGTTCAGGGATGCGGACATGGGGTTTCCTTGATGATCACAGGGTTTTTTGCAGCGGTTCGGCGGCGTCGGCATCGGGCTTGCTGGCGCTGCTGCGCGGCGTTTCGGCGGGCGTAGGCTCCAGCGCGAAGGCCGACAGCACCAGGAAGACCAGCCCCAGTCCCGCCAGCACCAGATAGGTCGCGGGGAAGCCGATCAGGTCGTAGCTCTTGCCGACCATCGGCGACAGGATCGCCAGCCCCAGCGAGTGGCCGAAGCTGACGCCGACCATGTACAGGGTGGAGGCCAGCCGCGTGTCGAAGTGGTGGGCGATGTAGCGGAACACCGACACGACCAGTATCGGCAGCTCGACCGAGTGCAGCATCTTGAGCACCGAGATCGACACCGGCCCGACCGCGAAGCTGGAGCCGCCGATGCGCAGCATCATGATGGCGCCGGCCAGCATCAGCCCGTTCTTGGCGCCGATGCGCTTGACCAGTATCGGCGACAGGAACAGCCCGCCGGCCTCGATGAAGATCTGCGCCGAGTTCAGGTAGCCGAACATGGCCGCGCCCATCTGCGGCGTCGGGAACAGCGAGGCGAAATAGCTGGGGAATTGCTGGTCGAACACCAGATACAGATTCGTCACACCCAGGATGAACACCATGAAGCGCCAGAACTTGGGATCGCGCAGCAGGCCGAGCGCGTCGCCCAGCTTGACCTTGTTGGCCTCGGTGACGGTGCCGGTGTCGGTCTCGGTGCGCCATACCAGCAGCATGACGATCATCAGCAGCCCGGCGCCGGAGGCGATGAAGAAGTTGATGCCGGGATTGATGTTGAACAGGTGGCCGGTCATCATCGCCGCGCTGGCGAAGCCGAGCGAGCCGCACAGACGCACACGGCTGTACTCGAAGCCGTAGCGGCGGCCGATGCGGTCGACATACGATTCGATCGCGTAGCTGCCGGCGATGAAGGTCACGCCCAGGTACAGACCACCGATGGCGGCGCCCAGCAGCAGGTTGGCCTTGAGCAGCGGCGCGTAGACGAACATGAAGAACAGCCCGCACATGGTGCACAGCGCGCTGACGGTCCACAGGATGTGCTTGCGCATGCCGACCTTGTCGGAGATGAAGCCGTAGATCGGTTGCGAGCACATCGCGGCGATGAAGTTGGCGGCGAACACCACGCCGGCCTCGGTGCCGGACAGGTGCAGCGTGTTGCGCAGCCACAGGGTCAGCAGCGAAATGCTCATCGCCTGCGCGAAGAAGTACACGAAGACGAAGACGCTCAGGAACCGGAAATGCGATTGGGTTGGGGTCATGGCTGGTTCCTGTTATGGCTGGGCCGGAGTGATCCGGAT
Source organism: Burkholderia sp. LMU1-1-1.1 (assembly GCF_040675865.1). Taxonomy (NCBI): domain Bacteria; kingdom Pseudomonadati; phylum Pseudomonadota; class Betaproteobacteria; order Burkholderiales; family Burkholderiaceae; genus Burkholderia; species Burkholderia sp. LMU1-1-1.1. The sequence goes on from NZ_JBEGHG010000078.1 coordinate 320,772, forward strand.
GGCCACGCCACCCGAGGCCGACAGCTTGGCTTCGATGACGCTGGAGGCGTCGACCGCGCGCCGCTCGATGCCGACGCGGGTGGCCGTTGGCGCGGCCGCGTCGTCGGCATACAGGGTGGCCTGATACTTCTTGCCCTTTTCCAGGAAGCTCAGCGGGATGCTGACGGTGCGCGCGTCGTTGTTGGTGATGGCGCCGATGAACCAGTCGGCGCCGCTGCGGCGCGCGACGGTGACGGATTCCCCCGGCTTGCCCGAGACGACCTTGCTTTGGTCCCAGCTCACCGGAATCCTGTCCCAGAACTCCAGCTCCGGTTCGTTGTGCTCCTTCTCCGGCCGGTCGTACCAGTACAAGGTCTGCAAGGGGCTGTAGTAGATCGCCGCCAGCGCCAGTTGATGCGCGTGCGTCGTCTTGATGCGCGGATCGAAGTAGCAGATCGTGTAGTCGGCCGCGCCGGCCAGGTAGCGGGTGAACGGCAGCACGGTGTTATGCGTCGCGTCGGGCATCTCTTCGTTGCCGCGCACGCCTTCGGAGGTCAGCAGGTTGGGCCAGGTGCGCTGCTCGCCGGTCGGGCGCCAGTCGTCGTGGATGTTGACCATGATCTGCGCGTCCGCGGCCTGCTGGATGGCCTTGTTGATCCAGGTAGACCAGCGGTGCGAACCGACCTGGACGAAGCCGAACTTCACGCCTTTGACGCCCCAGTCCTTGTAGGTCTTGAACAGCGTATCGGACTGCGTCAGCAACGCTTGCTGGTTGACGTAGAGCCAGATGCCGACGCCCCGGTCCTTGCCGTACTGGATGATCGCGTGCAGGTCGAAGTCCGGAATCGCCACCTTGGTCGCGTCGGAATCGAAGGAGAAGGCGGGGCCGTACCATTTCCAGTCGAACAGCACGTATTGCAGCTTGTGCTTGACGGCGAAATCGATGTTGGCCTTGGCGGCGGCGGTGGTCTGCGTCATCACGCGCATGATCTTGCCGGGCTTGATCCAGTCAGGTTTGGCGATCTTCGGCGGCGGATTGAGGTTGAGGATGAAATGGTTGTTGTCGGCCAGCGCGCCGGCCGATTCGGCGATCATGATGCCGCGCCAGGGCGTGGCGAACGGCGAGATCAGGTCGGCCGGGTCGTGCATCGCGGTGACGATGGTGTTCGGCTTGGTCTTGCTCAGCTTGAACTTGGTGCGCGAGTAGTCGACCATTTGCGCTTCGAGCAGGGCGACGTGGATGCCGCCCAGCAGTTCAAGCGTCAGTGGGCGTTCGGCTTCATCGGGCCAGTTGGCCAGTTCCAGTTTCTTGTAGGGCGCCTGCGCCCAGCCGGCGAACCAGGCTTTGGTTTCCACCGGCAGGGTGAACTCGGTGTTTTCCTGCGTGACGCGGTAGTAGCTGCCTTTTGGATTTTCCGGGAACACGTAGCGGAAGGCGACGCCTTCGTTGTAGGCGCGCACTTCCAGCTTCATGGTGTAGTCCGGGTTGTCGTCCTTGACCATGTTCACGGTCAACTGGTTGTAATTGTCCGGGATTTCGGCTTGTTCGCCGTGCAGTGGTTTCCAAGTGGCGTTGTGGCTGGTGGTGGTGTTGCCGGTGACGGCCAGGTTGTCGAACCACTTTTTGTGGCGATCGATTTTCAGCGCCATCGAGCTTTCGGACAGGTGGTTATCCAGTTGCAGGTCCAGCAGGGAATCGAGGATGACCGGCTTGTGTTTGTAGTTGACGCGATAGTACAACTGCCGTTCGCCGGTGGCCGCCGTGGTTTGATAGAAGATGTATTGCAGGTTCTTATCGGGCGACTGGACGGTGGCCAGATGCTGTTGCTCCGCGGCGTGGCTTTGCGCGGCAACCGCAAGCAGCAGAATCATGATCATGTGCGGAGACACGTAGGGCGGATTAGCGCAGCGTAATCCGCCAATGCATGCGCCGCCGACGGCTCGTAGATGGCCGATTACGGCGTTCCGCCTAATCCGCCCTACGTGTATCCGTGGTAACGCGTGGCTTATGTGGGCCAGTATATTCATTCTTGTCTCGTTTATAGTTGTCTTATGGATCGATTGTAGACCGTCACGGCTCGCTTGCGATCAGATTGAGCACCTCATAGCACGCGCCCATCGTGTGATAATCCACCTTGCCGGCCGGACTCTTCTGATTACTGAGCTTGGCGTTCGATGGACTCAGCACCCGGTACCACGCGCCGTGCTCGTGGTCGACGAAATGCTCCCAGCTATAGGCCCAGATCCTTTCGTACCAATCCCAATACCTCGGATCGCCGGTCCGCTCGGCCAGCATGGCCGCCGCCGCGAAACTCTCGGCCTGCACCCAGAAATACTTATCGCCGTCGCAAATCTCGTCCGCCGGGCCGAAGCCGTAGAATATCCCCCCGTGCTCGCCATCCCACGCCTTGCCCAGCGCGATGTCGAACAATTGCGTGGCACGCGGCGCCATCCACTCGGTCTCGCCGTCGAGCGCGACGGGATGCCGCTCCAGCTGCAACAGCAGCTTGGCCCATTCGGTCAGATGCCCCGGCTGGTAGCCCCACGGACGGAAGATGTTGCTCTTGTCGTGGCGGTTGTAGTGCCAGTCCACCGACCAGTCGGCCTGGTAGTGTTCCCAAATCATGCCGCCGGCCAGTCCGGCCTGGCGCATCGTGATGTTGCGCGCCAGGGTGACGGCGCGCTGCAGGTAATGCGTCTCGCCCGACGCCTCGAAGGCGGCGATCAACGCCTCGCAGGTGTGCATGTTGGCGTTCTGCCCGCGATACGGATCGAGCACGCGCCAGTCGGCACTGGCCTGGTCGGCGTACAGCCCGTGTTCGGGCTGCCAGAAACGCTTCTCCATCAGATCGAACGTCTCCTTCATATGGACGCGCGCCTCCGTGATGCCGGCCGCCAGCGCCTGCGAATAGGCCAGCAGCACGAACGCCAGGCCGTAGCAATGGTTATCGCCGTCGATGACCTGCTTCTTGCCGTCGCGCCACGACAGCTGCCACGCGTAGCCGCCGGTGCGCGCGTTGCGGTGCGCGTTGCGCAGGAAGGCGACGCCATGGTGCAGCGCTTCCAGATAGGCCGGGTCGCGGAACTGGCGGTAGGCTTTGGCGTAGTTGAAGACGAAACGCGTGCTGCTGACCAGGTGCCGCGTGTGGTGGTCGTAGACGGTGCCGTCGTCGAGGAAGAAGTGGAAGAATCCACCGCTCGGGTCGATGCAGCGCGGGTGGTAGAACCGCATGGTGTGCGCGATGTGCGACAGCAGCATGTCGCGCGAGCGAAAGTCGGGATGCATGGTCCGGTTCTCCTTAGCGGGTGGGGGGCGTGGCGTTGGGCCAGGCGGCGATGCGGTAGCGCGTGTGCCACGGTTCTTCCGGCCGCAGCGCGACGCCGAGCCTGTCTTCCAGCGGATGGCCGGCCGGCGCGCGGGCGACTCGGCCCAGGTCGAACAGGCTGTTGACCGGTTCGGCGCCGATCGCCAGGTGCCGGCTCATCCATGGGTAATTGATGCGGCCGCCATTGCTGATCCACAGCATCAGGTCCGGCAGTTGCGTGGTGTCCCACCACATGCCGACGCAGGCGTCGTAATCGAGGTAGTGCAGCGCGAACGGCGGCGCGTCGCCGGTGCCCGCCAAGGTACTCACCTGCATCAGCTCCTCGGTCGGCATCGTCAGCGGCAATTGCGCCAGATCGAGCGCGCCGTCGACACCGGCCATGGCCGACAGCGAAGCGGAGCGCGCGTCGGGCACCAGGCGCGACACGGCGCCGGGCGCGGCGGTCGGATAGCTGTGGATGCCGGCGTGCTCGCCGAGCGCCACCTTCACCCGTCCAGGTGTGGACGGAATGCGGAAGGTCGGATGCAGGCCGACCGGCATGCGCGACGGGCGGCGCGACCAGATGCCCAGGCTGATATCGAGCGCGGCGGCGCGCGGATCGACCTCGATCACCCGTTCGACGCGGGCGATGGCGCTGCTTTCCGGGTAGTCGATCACCAGGTGCACGCGGTGCGGCGTGGCCTCAATGCAGCGCCAGTGGTGGTTGGCGGCGTAGCCATGCATCCAGTCATCGCCGCTGGCCTCGTCATTGCCAACGATGCGCCGCCAGCCGGCCGGCAGGGCGCCGGGATCGTCGGTGCGGCCGAACGGCACGCACGGCCATTCGCCACGCATGCGCCGCAGCAGGCCGGGCAGGGCGGACGCGCCGGTGGTGCTGGCCCATGGCGCCACGTGCATGATGTCGAGTTCCCGCTCGTCGTCGAGCCGCAAGCTCACCGGACCGAGCATGCCGCCCAAGGCCTGCACCTCGGCGCTGCCGAAGTCCCACGCCAGCTGCCATGCGCGGCGCGTTTCCTTTTCAGCCCGTTCAGTCATGCGGTTCGTATCGTTCATCGCGCGAGCCATCCTCCGTCCACCGGCAGGGTGATGCCGTGCACGTAGTCGCTGGCGCGGCTGGCGAGGAACACCGCCGCGCCGGCCAGGTCGTCCGGCTTGCCCCAGCGTCCTGCCGGGATGCGTGCCAGTATCGCCTCGGAACGCTGGGCATCCTCGCGCAGCGCGGTGGTGTTGTTGGTGTCGAAGTAGCCAGGCGCCAACGCGTTGACGTTGATGCCCTTGGCCGCCCATTCGTTGGCCAGCGCGCGCGTCAGACCGGCCAGCGCGCTCTTGCTGGCGGCGTAGGCCGGCACGCGGATGCCGCCCTGGAAGGACAGCAGCGAGGCGACGTTGATGATCTTGCCCTCATGGCGGGCCGCCATGTGCCTGGCCACCGCCTGCGACAGGAAGAAGACGGAGCGCAGATTGGTGTTCATGACGGCGTCCCAGTTTTCCTCGGTGACGTCGAGGCTGTCGGCGCGGTGGATGGTGCCGGCGTTGTTGACCAGGATATCCAGCTGCCCGTTGAAGGCGATCGCCGCGTCGACCACGCGTTGCACCGGTTCGGTGGAGCCGAAATCGGCCCGCACGAACAGACAGCGGCGGCCCAGCGCCTGGACTTGCGCGGCGGTGTCGTCGGCGGAGCTGCGGCCGGCGGCGACGATATCGGCTCCGGCGCCCGCCAGCGCGATCGCGATCGCCCGGCCCAATCCGGTATTGGCGCCGGTGACGAGCGCCGTGCGGCCAGCCAGGTTAAACAGTTCGGACATCGATGCTCCTTATTTCAGCTGACAGATATCGAGCACGTTCATGTCGGTGTAGTCGAGGTTTTCGCCGCCCATTGCCCAGATGAAGGCATAATTGGCCGTGCCCGAACCCATGTGGATCGACCACGGCGGCGACACGACCGCCTCTTCATTGGCGACGATGATGTGGCGCGCCGAATCCGGCTCTCCCATGAAGTGGAAGATGCGCTGCTGTTCGTCGAGGTTGAAGTAGAAATAGACTTCGGAGCGGCGGTCGTGCAGGTGCGGCGGCATCGTGTTCCAGACGCTGCCCGTCTTCAGTATCGTCAGGCCGAGCAGCAGCTGCGCCGACTTGCACACGCCGGGAATCACGTACTGGTAAATGGTGCGGGCGTTCGACGTCTCGGCGCTGCCGCGCTCCAGCGGAACGGCCTGCGCGTGGGTGATCTTGGTCAGTTCGTGGCGGGCGTGGGCCGGCGTCGAGGCCAGGTAGAAGCGCGCCGGATTGGCCGGGTCGACCGATTCGAAGCCGACATCGTTGCTGCCCATCGGGATGTACAGGCCGTCGAGCGGCGCCATGTCGAACACCTGGCCGTCGACGGTGATCCGGCCCGCGCCGTCGGCGACGTTGATCACGCCCAGCTCGCGGCGCGACAGGAAGGGCTGGCCGAGCGCGGAGACCGGCTCCGTGTGCGTCGGCAGCTTGATCGCCCCGGCGACAGGCGCGGCGCCGCCGATCACGAAACGCTCGTGATGGCAGTAGTTGAGCTTGATCCGGTCGCTGACGAACAGGTTGCTGATTAAATAGCGCTCGCGTAGCTGTTCATTACTAACTTGCGTCATCATGTCCGGATGAGTGGCATGAAATATTTTTTCGTACATCGAAGTCTCCTGAAAATGAATTCTACTGATATTTGTTATCGATAACAAGTATAATGGCATACTCGTTTCAAAAGCAACGCACAGGATGCCGGGGATCGTGGTTTTTTGAGATCCGGCCTGATCAACTTGAAGAGTGATTCGCTAGGAGTGGTCCCGTTGAAAACCGCTGTCGCCCTGTTTTTTGCGCTGTGCGCCGCCTCGGCCGCCGCGCAGCCGCCGTCCAGCCAACCGTGGGTCGCCGACCTGGGCAATGGCCAGTATCAGAATCCGATCCTGCACGCGGACTATTCCGATCCGGACGCGATCCGGGTCGGGCAGATGTTTTATATGACGTCCTCCAGCTTCAGCAACGCGCCCGGGCTGCCGTTGCTGCAATCGTCCGACATGGTCAACTGGGAGCTGGTCGGCCACGCGCTGCCGAAGCTGGTGCCGGCGGAGGTGTTCGCCAAGCCGCAGCCGGGCAAGGGCGTCTGGGCCCCGGCGCTGCGCCACCACGCCGGCAAATTCTGGATTTTCTATCCGGACCCGGATTTCGGCGTCTATGTGATGACGGCGAAAAACTTCGCCGGTCCGTGGAGCGTGCCGCATCTGCTGTTGGCGGGCAAAGGCATCATCGATCCGGCGCCGCTGTGGGACGACGACGGCAAGGCCTGGCTGGTGCACGGCTGGGCCAAGAGCCGCTCCGGCATCAACAACATCCTGACCTTGCGCAGCATGGACGCGGACGCTCGCAAGCTGCTTGACGAGCGTGTCAGGGACATTATCAATGGCGACAAGTTGCCGGGCTATCACACGGTTGAAGGTCCGAAGCTGTACAAGAAGGACGGCTACTATTACATCTTCGCGCCGGCCGGAGGTGTCGAGCACGGCTGGCAGTCGGTGTTCAGGTCCCGCAATATCGAGGGGCCGTACGAGGACAGGATCGTCATGGCGCAGGGGACGTCCACGATCAACGGGCCGCACCAGGGCGCGTGGGTGGATGGCGTGGACCGGCGCGACTGGTTCTTTCATTTCCAGGACAAGGGAGCGTACGGGCGGGTTGTCCATTTGCAGCCGATGCAGTGGCGCGATGGCTGGCCGGTGATCGGTGTGGACAAGGACAACACCGGTGTCGGCGAGCCGGTGCTGACCTATGCCAAGCCGGCCGGCAAGGATCGCGGCATTCTCGTGCCGCCGACGGGGGATGAATTTGGGGGCGGGGCGCTTGGCCTGCAGTGGCAGTGGAATGCCAATCCGGGGCCGAATGCTGCCGACTGGTATTCGCTGAAGGCGCGCCCGGGTTTCCTGCGTCTGCCGGCCCAGGCCGCGCCGGAGGAGGGCAGCGCGCGCGAAGTGCCGTCGGTGCTGACGCAGAAGTTTCCGGCGCCTGTCTTCACGGTCGATACCAAGATCGAGGCGCGCGGGTCCGATCTTCAACGGGCAGGGCTGCTGGTGCTGGGGATCCGGTATGCGTGGCTGGGCTTGCGCCAGAGCGATGGCGTGACGCGGCTGGTGCTGTCCACCTGCGAAGAGCCGGCGTTGACGTGCAAGGAGCAGATCGAACCGTTGCGCACCGTGGGCCGCGAGCCGGTGTATTTGCGCGCGGAAGTTGGCGACGGGGCGATGGTGAAGTTTTCGTATAGCCTGGACGGTAAGGAGTATACGCCGGCGGGCCAGCCGTTCCAGGCGACCGTGGGAAGGTGGGTGGGCGCGCAGGTTGGCCTGGTCAGCACGCGTCGCGCGAAAGAGGGCAAAAAATCGACGACGCCATCGTACGTCGACGTCGATTATTTCCGTGTCACAGGTGAGACCCGTGTTCCACGTAGGGCGGATTAGGCGGAACGCCGTAATCGGCCATGCATGAGTCCCCGCGACGCATACATGGCCGATTACGCTGCGCTAATCCGCCCTGCGTGATACCATGGGAGTAATAAAGTTATCGATAACATGAAAAATAAAATCAGGAGACCAGCGTGTTCAAAAAGATTCTAACGGCGGCAGCCTTGCTGTGGTGCGCCTCGTCCTCGGCGCAGGTGCAGGTATTCCCATTCCCGGAGCAGATCAGGTACTCGCACCACAGCGACGACTTCACGGTCCGCGTGCGCACCCCTGGCGGCGTCTGGCAGGACCTGTATGAATACAAAGTCAAAGTCGACCTCGATACGCAAAGCACAGCCTCGATGGTCTACTTTAACTTCGACGGCCCGGTCGAAGTAGCGGTACAAAAGAACAATGGCCGCTTTTCAAGCGTAGCGATCCGTCCGGATGCGAAGGGCATCAAACCCGTCATCAAAGGCCAGACCGCCTTCTTCACGCTGAACCGCCCCGCCAACCTCAGCATCGAATTCGACGACGACCGACTGCACAACCTGCATCTGTTCACGCACGCGATCCGCAAGGACATGCCCAAGCCGCCAGCCCGCAAGCCCAACGAGGCGATCGGCAAGGGCGAGACGCCGGACTTCACCCAGCCGGTGGTGTATTTCGGCCCCGGCGTGCACGACGGCGAATTCAATCTGCGCTCCAACACCACTGTGTACATCGACGGCTCGGCCATGTTGAAGCGCCCGCTGATCATCAACGGCGTGCAAAACGTCAAGGTCATCAGCGACGGCCTGTTCGACAGCGTCGATATGCTGACGATCAAGGATTCCAAGAACGTGGTGATCGACGGACCGATCTTCTTCAACCAGGTCCACGGGACGATGCGCTGCATCACATCGCAGGATATCGAGGAGCGCAACATCCGCACCATTGGCGGCGGCAAGTGGTCGGACGGGCTGGGGCACTTCGCCTGCGAGCGCGTGACGGTGACCGACAGCTTCATCCGCACGTCCGACGATTGCATCACCTTATATAACCACCGCTGGGATATCTGGGGCAACACGCGCGACATCGTCGTCAAGGACTCGACCTTGTGGGCCGACATCGCGCACGCGGTCATGATCGGCATCCACGGCAACACACCGTCGCCGGCGCATCCGGAGCCGGAGGTGCTGGAACGCATCCGCTTCAGCAACATCGACATCTTGGACCACGACGAAGACGACCCCGAGTACGAGGGCGCGATCGGCATCATGGCGGCCGACGACAATCTGGTGCGGGATGTGCTGTTTGAAGATATCCGGGTGGAGCGCATCGAGGAGGGAAAGCTGTTCAACCTGCACATCGCCTTCACGCCGAAATACAATACCAGCCCGGGACGGGGCATCGAGAATATCACGTTGCGCAACATCCATTTTTCAGGCAACGGCTCGCCCAGCGCGTCGGCGATCTACGGCTACGACGAGACGCGCAAGGTCAAGAACATCATGATCGACAACGTGACGGTCGGCGGCCGCAAGATCAAGGGCGCCGAGGCGAACGTGCTCGACATCGGCAAGTTCGTCGAAGGCGTCACGTTCAGATAGGGCAATGCGGTCTGGCAGGCATCGCTGTGACCCGTGTCGGTGCGTCGTCCGGCTAACGGTACTTCAAAGTCCACCGGATCGTCAGTGGCCTGGCGAAGGTGAAGTTGGTGGTCGCGCAGCTCACGTGCGAACGCATCGCGCCGGCCGGCGAGCGGAACGGTTCGGCGCCGTTGGTCGGCGCGACCGTGCAGGCGTCTAGCCCTTCGACTTCGAATGAGGTGGCGTCGCCTTGCGCAAAGCTGACCTTTTTGCCTAGCGCCGTGGCGCCGTCGGAGAACGAGGCGAACTCCAGGCTGGCGCGCGTAACCTCGATCGGGGCCGTCGGCGTGTAAGTGTCGGTGCGCACGATGACGCCAGGCGTCATCGTGTACGTGGTTTCGAGCCGGATGCGGCCGTCGGGCGTCGGCGCTTTGCCGCCGAGCCTGGCCAGTTCGTCCTGCCGGTAGCTGACGCTGGCCTGGTCGCCTTCGCTGGTGGCGCGGATATCCTTGATGTAGCTGGTGCCAATCAGCTCGGTGCCGTCGGCCAGCCTGAACTTGGGTAGCAGTTGCGGATGCTCGGCGCCACTGTCCGGCGTGCCGGCGACGATGCCGGTGGCGAACGGCAACGGATAGTAGGGGCTGTTGTCGTACTGGCCGCCGCCGCCGTTGACCATCAGCAGACTGAAGATGTGGCGCCGGTCGCGGTAAATGGCGAGCGCGCGGTCGTACTGGCCCTGCGCGAAGCGCACCAGGCTGGAGCGGGGCCGGGTCCGGTCCAGCCATGCCTGCAAATCGGCGCTGGGTTCGGCGCCCTCCATCCCGGCCTTGTTCCAGAACGCGGTGGTGAAGATCAACTGGTGTGCCAGCGAAAAGTTCTCGCCGAGGATGCGGTGCTTGGCGCGGTAGGCGTCCGTGCGCCGGCCCTGGCCCCACATGTCGACCGAGCGCATCGCCGGGTTGTACCAGAAGTCCACGTACCTGGCGACGATGCGGTTCGAGTAGGCGTAGGCGTACTTTTTTTCCTCGGGCGTGAGCACGCCGAGGTAGGCCGACACCGACAGGATCTCCAGCGCCGCCGTCTCGCCATAGGGACCCAGGCTGCGGCCGAAGGTGAAGCCGTCGCCCGATGTGTTGGCGATGTTTAGGGCCACATCGGCCGCCTTGCGCAGCAGCGCCTTGAGTTCCGGCGTCACCGTCAGGCCGGTCTCGATGAAGCGCTCGCAGATTTCGGCGATCAGCAGGATGCTGTAGCGGTCGAAACGGCCTTCGCCGGCGGTCTCGTCGGAAAAGCCGAACTTGCCCGAGTAAGTGTTGTAATGCTCGAGCATCTTGTCGAGGAGGATCTTGCCGGCGCTGTCATCCTCCCAGCCTAGCAGCATGCGCAGGCGGGCCACGCTAAAGGCCACGCCGTAGTAATTGGTGGGCAGGCGTATCAGCTGGAAGTCGGGCTGGGTCACGAAGTGGCGCCAGTCGAGCTTGGCGCGCAGCGCCGCCAGCGTGGCCGGAGAGACCGCCCGTTCCAGCAAGCCGGCCTGCTTGAGTTGGTACAGGGCGGTCAGGTAGTAGTGGATGCCCCAGGTCTGGTTGTCCATGCCGATCGTCATGTCGGCGATGGCGCGGAACTGGCGCAGGCGCTCGGGCAGGCGGGGGTCGTCCGTGCGCATGTTCAGCACCACATGGGCCAGGCCGACGGCGATTTTGCCCTGCAAGAATTTGTCGTTGCTTTTCAGCGCCGCGACGCCGTCGAGGGTGAAGTGGTCCTTCTCGGCCACCATTTTGTCGAACAGATACTCCAGTTGCGGGTACAACCGTCGCTGGATGATCTGGTTCATCGGGACGGCCGCCAGCGGCGGCTGGTAGCTCGACGATGGCGGCGGTGGCGGCTTGTCGGCGGCGTCGGCGTTCACCGAAAGCGCGCCGGCCAGCGCGGCGGCGAGCAGGCGGGCGTTGATCGATTTTGGCGTCGGCTCCGGTGTTGGTTTTATCGCGCTGCGCATACGTCTGTCTCCGTTCGTGTTCTCTGATGGTTGATATCGGTGTCTGGCGCCGTCAGTACAACGGACCTGCCGTCACAAACGGGCCACCCTGGAAGATGGTGGCCGGATCGTCGCCGGGGCGCTGGGCCGTATCCGGAAAAAGGTGCTTGAACCGGCGCGAACTGTCCTTCGGGCGGAAGCCGAGGTGGCTGGCCTTGCGGTTGTCCCACCAACTGGTATCGTTGCTGGATGTGCCGAAGACGATGGTGTGCCCGACGCGCGGGGTGAACAGCGCGCAGCGCAGTAGTTCCACCAGGTCATCGTAGCTGAGATAGGTGGTCATCATGCGGGCGTTCTTCGGTTGCGCGAACGACGAACCGATGCGCAGGCAAACGGTTTCGATCCCAAGTCGGTCGTAGTAGTAACGCGACAGCGATTCGCCGAAGCACTTGCTCAGGCCGTAGAAGCCGTCCGGGCGCGGTGGCATGTCGGCGTCGACGATTTCGGTGTTGCGGTAGAAGCCGGTGACGTGGTTTGAGCTGGCGTAGACCACCCGCTTGACGCCGGCCTTGTGCACCGCCTCGTACAGGTTGTACAGGCCGAGGATGTTCGCTTGCATGATGGGCTCGAAGCGGTCCTCGACCGAAATGCCGCCGAAATGCAGCACCGCGTCGACCCCCTCGGCCAGCGCCAGGACCGCCGGCTTGTCGGCGAGATCGCAACGGACGATCTCCTCGCCCTCGGCCGCCTCGCCCAAGTCGGCGCGGTCGCTCAGGCGCACGATGCGTGCCCATGGTTTGATCCTGTCCCGTAAAACCTGGCCTAGCCCGCCGGCGGCGCCGGTCAGCAATAGTCGATCAAAGGGTTTTTCGGTGGCGCTGTCGTTCATGATGTCGTCCAAGGAGTGGGGCGGTTGGAGGAGGTGCTTGTAAAACGTTTAACCTGAGTATATATTAATCGTTTTGGACGTCAACAGCTTCTTGAAAAGGAAAATGGCCGGGCCGGGGCGGCGATAAACTGTGCGATCATCTGCGCTTTCCGGACAGCCGTTCCCGCCACACATAATGAAAATCAAGGTACCCACTATCCGCGATGTCGCCAACGCCGCCGGCGTGTCGACGACCACCGTCTCGAAGTATGTGAACCAGGCGCAGCGGTTTTCGCCGGCGGTCGAGGCCACCATCAAGGCGGTGATCGAGGAACTCGGCTACCGCTCCAATCCGCTGGCGCAATCGATGATCACCGGGCGCACCAACACCATCGGCCTGTCGGTGCTGGATGTGAGCAACCCCCATTTCACCAGCATCGTCAAGGGCGCCAACCGGGTGGCCGCCGAACATGGCTACACCATGCTGCTGGTCGACATCGACGAGAACCCCGGCCGCGAGCGCATGTTGCTGGAGTCGCTGAGCCGCCGGGTCGATGGCTTGCTGGTGTACTCGCGGCTGGCCGAGGAGGACATGGACTGGATGGCCCGGCTCGACAAGCCGCTGGTATTCTTTGGCCGCCTGTCCCGCATGACGCTGCCCACCGTCACCAGCGACGACCGGCGAGGCGGCTACATGATCGCGCAGCACCTGGTGACGATGGGGCACAAGCGCATCGCCTACCTGGGATTCCCGAAGTCGCACCGCGACCAGGACCGCATGGCCGGTGTGCGCGGCTGCCTGGAAAAACACGGCCTGCCATTGCAGGTGTTCAGCGGCGCCGCCCCCACCGCGCCCGAGGGCGAACGCCGGAGTTCGGCCATCATGTTGGGCGAGCAGCGGCCGGACGCTATCGTCTGCTACAACGATCTGATGGCGCTCGGTTTCATGAAGGCCACCCAAGCGCTCGGCTTCCAGGTGCCGGAGGATATTTCCGTCGCGGGCTTCGACAATATCCAGTTCGGCCGCTACGCGTCGCCAGCGCTGACCACGGTCGACCTGCGCAGCGAGGAGATGGGCGTGGTGGGCATGAACACCTTGCTTTCCACCATAGGCGACGACGCCAGCATCGACCTGACCCTTCTCGAGCCGCAGCTCATCCTCCGCTCGTCCATCATGCGGCGGACCCCGCACGGCGGCTGAGCCCGTTACGGCAGCGCTCTGCCGCAGGGGTAATCGATTTTTCTGCTGGCGCCCCACGGCGATGTTTTCCGTGTATTTGCGCCGCCCCGGCACTAAAAAACCACAGCTTATCCCTAAAGGCAGGGACTTTTTCAATCACGAAGAAAAACGTTTTACTAAGCAGTTTTTGCGTGTATATTTGCTCTGAAATCGGCGCTTGACCGATTGTCGCGGCCACGCGCCGATACGGAGACTGAATGAAAATCAAACGATGGCTGCTCGGCCTCGGGCTGGGTATTTCAATGGCCGCGAGTCCGCTGCGCGCGGCCGAAACGATGGATGACCTCATCGCGCGCGACATCGCGGTGGCGGCGCGTCAGTACGGCGCCATGCTTGACAAGATCGCCGGCAAGCCCGGCTTCCCGCGCACGGTGGAGAACGGCGAAGTCAAAATGATCCCCACGCGCGACTGGACCAGCGGCTTTTTCCCCGGCGCTTTGTGGTATCTGGCCGAGGCGACCGGCGACGCCAAATGGCGCGCGGCGGCGGCGCGCTACACGGCCGCCACCGCCTCCGCCAAATTCGACAAATCCCAGCATGACGTCGGCTTCATCCTGAACTGCGGGTATGGCAACGGTCTGCGGCTGGGCGAGGGCGGCGCTGGCGGGACTGGGTACCGGGACGCGCTGCTGGCCGGCGCCACGACGCTGGTGACGAGGTTCAACCCGACGGTCGGCAGCATCCAGTCCTGGAACCTGCGTCCCGATCAGGACTGGAAGTTTCCCGTCATCGTCGACAACATGATGAACCTGGAGCTGTTGATGTGGGCTGCGCGCGCCTCGGGCGACAACTACTACCGCGACGTCGCGGTCGCCCATGCGGATACCACGTTGCGCGAGCATTTCCGGCCCGACGGCTCGAGCTACCATCTGGTCGACTACGATCCGGCCAACGGCAAAGTCCGTGCGCGCGTCACGCAGCAGGGCAACGCCGACGGCTCGGCCTGGGCGCGCGGGCAGGCCTGGGGCCTGTACGGCTACACGATGATGTACCGCGAGACCCGCAAGCCCGAGTATCTGGCCCAGGCCAGCAAAATCGCCTCGTTCATGATGAACCATCCGCACCTGCCGGCCGACAAGGTGCCGTACTGGGACTTCGACGATCCGGCGATTCCGCACGCGCCGCGCGACTCGTCGGCGGCCGCCATCATGGCGTCGGCCTTGCTGGAACTCTCCGGTTTCGTCGAGCCGCCGCTGGCGCAACGCTATCTCGCGCTGGCCGAACAGCAGCTGCGCAGCCTGTCGTCGCCGGCCTACCTGGCGGCGCCGGGCGAGAACGGCGGTTTCCTGCTCAAGCATGCCACCGGCCACAAGCCCGCCGGCAAGGAAATCGACGTCCCGCTCAACTATGGCGACTACTACTTTCTTGAAGCGCTGCTGCGCTTCAAGGGGCATGCCCGTCCGACGAAATCGCCTTAACGGGCCGCAGGTTTTTGGTGTGTGATTATAAGAGGGGAGACAATCGTGGCATTGAATAACTATAGCGAAAATCAACACGGCCGCATCCGCATGAAACCACTGGCGGCGCTGGTCGGCGCGGCGGTGCTGGGCATGGCGAACGGCGCCATCGCCCAGGAAGGGCCGAACGACGGCACCCGGCTCGAGACCGTGGTCGTCACCGCCAACAAGCGTGTGGAAAAACTGGAGTCGGTGCCGATGGCCATCTCGGTGCTGACCGAGGCGGAGATCGCCCGCACCAACATTCGCGAAATCGAGGACGTGGTGGCACTGACGCCTTCGCTGACGATGGCCTCGGGCACGACGGCGGCCAACAACGCCATCTTTATGCGCGGCATCGGCACCGTCTCGGTGGGCATCGGCGTCGAATCGGACGTTTCGGTCATCATCGACGACATTCCGATCGCCACGCAATTCCAGGCCTTCCGCGACTTGGCGGACGTGGCCCGCATCGAAGTGCTGAAGGGACCGCAAAGCACGCTGTTCGGCAAATCCGCCGTCGCCGGCGCGATCAACATCGTCACCAAGCCCATCAGTGGACCGATGGTCTATCGTGGCAGCTCCCTGTACACCAATGACGGCGAATGGCGCCTGGGTCTGTCGGCCGGCGGCATGGTCTCGGATACCTTTGGCGTGCGCGTGGCCGCCAACCGCAGCCGCATGCCGGGCAATTTCACCAACCTGACGACCGGCGACGATGTCAACGGCTCGGGCGGCACGACCCTGATGGCCAAGTTCAGTTGGCGTCCGACCAGTTCGCTCGACGTCGACCTGATGCCGAGCTATAACAAGCAGCAGAACACGCGCGGCGTCACCGCCGTCAACGGCTTTTACCGGACAACGGGCACGGCCGGCAACCAGGTGCGCACGCCGGCCGACATATCGACCGCCTACTTGAACGGCAATCCGTTGCTGCCCGCCACGACCACGATGGCCGGCATCGATCCGACCGACCGCAATAACCGCAACGTGCGGCGCGACTTCCCGACCGGCATCGCGTCCAAGACCAACGGTCTGGGCCTGAAGCTGGCCTACACGCTGCCCAACGACGCCCAATTGATGTCGATCTCCTCGTACAGCAAGTACAAGGCCAACGACTCGCGCGACCAGGACTTCGTCGACGTGCCGACCCTGGCGCGCCCAGGCGTCCCCGGCCTTACTGTAGGCAACAACCAGTTCGGCACCTACGACATCCGTTCCAAAACGCAGGAACTGCGCCTGGTGTCGCCCGACAGTGGCACGGTGCGCTACGTGGCCGGCTTGTGGTGGGCGCGCAACGAGATCGACCGCCATTTCATCCGGGGCTTCTGCGTGGCGCCGAGCAACTGCGCGGCCAACTCACCGTCAAGCCCGACCAATTACTATACCGATATTTACAACGTCAACAAGGCCGCGTTCGGCCAGGCGACATGGGAATTTGTGCCGACCTGGACGCTGGTCGCGGGCGCACGGCGCAACATGGAGGAATCGGGCTTCCACTACAGCCGAAGCTTCTACACGGACCAGCTGGACCGCTCGACCTTCGTTCCCGGCCCGGTTGGCGTGGACCAGTTCGCCAGCACCGGCAACAAGGATTACGCGACCACGGGCAAGCTCAGTATCCAGAAGCAGATCACGCCCGACCTCATGGCCTATGTGATGACGGCCACCGGCCACAAGGGCCGCGCCTACGATGTCACCAGCGGCCTGACGGCGTCGGCCGCGTTCCCGGTCGCTCCGGAAAAGAGCCGCACCATCGAGCTCGGAGCGAAGGCCAACCTGTTCGACAATCGCATGTCGGTCGCGGCCACCGTGTTCAGGACCCGGTTCCGCGGCTACCAGCAGAATGTGTCGTTCGTGCTGCCTGACGACCCGACCATCTACACGCAGCTCAATTCGATTCCGCTGATCCAGACCCGTGGCATTGAACTCGACACCCATATGCTGGTACGTCCAGGCTTTACCGTGAACGCCTCGCTGGCCTACACCCGTCCGACCATCGAGGACTGGAAGAACGGCCCCTGCTACAACGATGCGACCAACGTCGCCGTCACCCCGGGCGGACCGGGAGCGAACGGATCTATCCCCGGCCGCAACAGCGCCTGCTTCCCGATCAAGCCCGGCTCGACCACCGGCATCCAGGATCTGAGCGGCGGTGTGTTCCCGGGTACTTCCAAGCTAAAGGTCAATATCGGCGCCAACGCGGACTTCAAGCTTCCGGGCATGACGTGGGGCGGTTTCGTCGACGGTAATGTGCGATACCAGAGCGAGTACAGTAACAACATCAACAATGATCCGCGCGCGATCAACGCCGGCTACACCATTGCCGATCTCGGTTTTGGCGTACGGGCGCCGAGCGATCGGTACAAACTCAGCTTCCGTATCAATAATTTGTTCGATCGCTTCTACATTCCGAACGCTAACGCCAGCGGGCCGACTTACCGCGCCGGGCCGACGGCCACGTCGCCCTTGATCACGGTCGACAGCTGGGTGCCGCCGCGCGATGTGTTCCGCTACTTCAGCGTCAAACTTGACGTGAAGTTCTGAACCGCCGGAACGCGGCGCCGCGCGCGATGGGGCGGGACGCCTGGGAAACGCCGACGGGATGGCGAGCCAGTCCTACTGCGCAGGCTTCGTAACCCGGCATTGTCATTCGCCGCCTCGCCCCGTCATCGGGGCTAATGGCTTACTTGGCGGCGTCGGTGGTCATCTTAAATGATGATATCGCTCTTAGGCGCCGCCGCCTTCGCTTCCAGTTCCGCCAGACGCGTTTCGAGCGTCTCCAGTTTCGCGCGGGTTTTCGCTAAAACTTGCGTTTGAACATCAAATTCCTCGCGCGTCACCAGGTCCAGTTTGGAGAAGCCCTGCGTCATCATGGACTTGACGTTCTTCTCAATGTCCTTTGCTGGTGAGTTTTGAACGGCTTGGCTGATCTTGTTTTGCAAGTCGTTAAAAAAAGTGTTCATATCCATAATATTCCTTGATCTGGTGGGGTTGTGTATGCACTATAAAAGTGCATTCATGCGTCATCGTGGTGCAAAACCAAAGACTGTCGCGTTCGACGCTTTCAAATTATCACTTTCGTCAGAGTACGTCCGTTGTCGCGGATGCTACGGCAGCTATCCAGCGAGCAACATTAGCTGGCACGCATTCTGCTAAAGAAGTCAATGAATGCCGCTCACTGCTTTGCCTCATAAGGATTTTACCCGTAACCGTACTCTCTATCTGTGACTAAGTTCGATAACTACAAGGACAAAATTATGAAAAGCACGAACCTGACTCTGATCGCAGCATTGACCTTCGCATTCGCCACCATGAGCGCCTCGGCGCAGGCCCAGGACGCGCAACCCGCGCCTGCGGCTCCGGCCGCTGCCGAACCGGCACCGGACAACCAAATCAGCTACAACGTTGGTGTGGTCAGCGACTACCGTTATCGCGGCATCTCGCAAACCCGTCTCAATCCGGCGCTGCAAGGCGGCGTGGATTACGTCAACAATCCGACCGGCCTGTATGTCGGCACCTGGGCGTCCACCATCAAGTGGGTCAAGGACGGTGGCGGCGACGCCGATGTGGAAATCGATGTCTACGGCGGCAAGCGCGGCGAGATCGCCCCTAGCGTCACCTACGACGTCGGCGGCCTGTATTACTACTATCCGTCGAACAAACTGGCCACCAGCGCCAACACCTTCGAACTGTACGCCCAAATCGGCGTCGGCCCGTTCTCCGTCAAGTACTCCCGCTCGACCACCAATCTGTTCGGCACCGCCGACAGCAAGGACAGTGGCTACGTCGATGCCCAGCTCAACTCCGAAATCTATGACGGCTACATCCTGAACCTGCACCTGGGCCGCCAGACCGTCAAGAACAACTCCGCCTTCAGCTACAACGACTACAAAATCGGCGTCACCAAAGATTTCGGCGTCGTAACGGTGGCCGTGGCCGCGATCTCCACCGATACGGACGCCTATGTCGGTCGCGGCAAGAACCTCGGCAAAACCGGCGCCGTGCTTACCATTTCCAAAACCTTCTAAGCGAGGCTTAGCATGAAAATGATTACCGCCATTATCAAGCCGTTCAAGCTCGACGAGGTCCGCGAGGCCCTGTCGGCGATCAACGTGCAAGGTATCACCGTGACCGAAGTCAAAGGCTTCGGTCGTCAGAAAGGCCACACCGAGCTGTATCGCGGCGCCGAGTATGTGGTTGATTTCCTGCCGAAAACCAAGATCGAGGCGGCGGTGGACGATGCGATCGTCGAACAGGCGATCGAAGCGATCGAAGGCGCTGCCCGCACCGGCAAAATCGGTGACGGCAAGATCTTTGTATACAACCTGGAACAGGTGATCCGTATTCGTACCGGTGAAACCGGCCACGAAGCTCTTTAAGGGGAAGATTGATGAAGAAAACTATAACAACATTGCTCGCTGGGGTATCCATCCTGTTTGCACTCGCCGCGCCGGTCCATGCCCAGGAGGCCAAACCGGCTGACGCGCCGGCCGCCGCTGCCACCGCGCCCGCCGCCGCCGCACCGGAAGCGCCTGCAGCCGCGCCCGCCGCGCCTGCCGCAGCCGCGCCAGCCGCCGCCGAGGCCGCACCGGCACCGGCCCCCGCGCCACAGAAGGGCGACACCGCCTGGATGATGGTCGCCACCTTGCTGGTGATCCTGATGACGATTCCCGGCCTGGCGCTGTTTTACGGCGGCCTGGTCCGTTCCAAAAACATGCTGTCGATCCTGATGCAGGTGTTCATGGTCTTCGCGCTGATCGTGGTGCTGTGGTGCGTGTACGGCTATTCGCTGGCATTCACCGAAGGCAACGCCTTCTACGGCAAATTCGACCGTGCCTTCCTGAACGGCATCTGGGATCCGGCCAAGGGCGCGTTCTCGTACGCGGCCACCTTCAGCAAGGGTGTGGTCATTCCTGAATTTATCTACGTCGCCTTCCAGGCCACGTTCGCCGCCATCACTTGCGGCCTGATCGTCGGCGCCTTCGCCGAACGCGCCAAGTTCACCGCCGTGCTCGCTTTCGTCGTGCTGTGGTTCACCTTCGCCTACCTGCCGATCGCCCACATGGTCTGGTTCTGGACCGGTCCGGACGCGATCAAGGACGCGGCCACCGCCGCCACCGAGGGCGCCAAAGCCGGCTTCCTGTTCCAAAAAGGCGCGCTGGACTTCGCCGGCGGCACCGTGGTGCACATCAACGCCGCTGTTGCCGGCCTGGTCGGTGCCTACATGATCGGCAAACGCGTCGGCTACGGCCGCGAATCGATGGCTCCGCATTCGGTCACCATGACCATGATCGGCGCCTCGCTGCTGTGGGTCGGCTGGTTCGGTTTCAACGCCGGTTCGGCGCTGGAAGCCGCTGACATCGCCGCACTGGCCTTCGTCAACACCCTGCTGGCAACCGCCGCCGCCACCGTGGCCTGGGTGTTCGCCGAATGGATCTTCAAGGGCAAGCCATCGATGCTCGGTGGCGCCTCGGGTGCGGTGGCCGGTCTGGTCGCCATCACCCCGGCCTGCGGTTTCGTCGGCCCGATGGGCGCGCTGATCATCGGCCTGGCCGCCGGCGTGATCTGCCTGTGGGGTGTGAACGGTCTGAAACGCCTGCTGGGCGCCGACGACTCCCTGGACGTGTTCGGCGTCCACGGCGTCGGCGGTATCCTCGGCGCGCTGCTGACCGGTGTGTTCGCCGCGCCATCGCTGGGCGGCCAGGGCATCTTCGACTACGTTGCCAACAAGGCATCGGCCGACTACTCGATCGTCGGCCAGGTCACCACCCAGGCGACCGCCATCGGCGTCACCATCGTGTGGTCGGCGGTGGTTTCGTTCATCGCCTACAAGCTGGTCGACGTGGTCATCGGTCTGCGCGTTCCTGAAGAGGAAGAGCGCGAAGGCCTGGACATCACCACCCACGGCGAGTCCGCTTACCACGCTTAATCGTTGCTGTTATAACAACCCGCTGCGGCGGGTACCCACAAAAGCGCCCCAACCGGGGCGCTTTTTTTATTTCCACGGCATTTCCACCTTTAAAATAGGGTTTTCGCCCCGATTTGGGCTATCTGCAAGGTAATATTTGAGGTTCTGCTGCCTGGAGGGCCGTCCTCCCGCACATTTAAGGAAGTAATCATGGTTCCCCATCTCGTCACGGCTCTGACCGGTCCGCTGCTCGATCTTGAAGAAAAAATCCTGGCCGCCACGCCGGCCATTGAGCGCTGGTTCCGTCTGGAATGGCAGGAGCACACGCCGCCATTTTATTGCTCGGTCGATATGCGCAACGCCGGCTACAAGCTGGCGCCGGTCGATACCAACCTGTTCCCGGGCGGTTTCAACCACCTGGCCACGGAAATGCTGCCGCTGTCGGTGCAGGCCGCGATGGCCGCGATCGACAAGTATTGTCCCGACGCGCGCAATCTGCTGCTGATCCCGGAAATCCACCAGCGCCACCCGACCTACTGGCAAAACGTCGCGCGGCTGATGCAGATCTTCCGCCAGACCGGCCTGCATGTGCGCCTCGGTTCGCTATCGCCGGAAGTGACGCAGCCGACGCCGATCGCTCTGCCGGACGGCAATATGCTGGTGGTCGAACCGCTGGTGCGTTCGGCCAACGGCCGCCGCGTCGGACTCAAGGACTTCGATCCGTGCACGATCTTGCTGAACAACGACCTGTCGGCCGGCATACCCGAGATTTTGCAGAACATCCATGAGCAGAGCCTGCTGCCGCCGCTGCACGCCGGCTGGGCCGTGCGCCGCAAGAGCAACCACCTGAACGCCTACGACGAGGTGGTCAAGAAGTTCGGCAAGCTGATCGGTGTCGATCCGTGGATGCTCAACCCGTTCCACGCCAAGTGCGACGCCGTCAACTTCCGCACCGGCGACGGCTACGACTGCCTGGCCGCCAACGTCGACGCGCTGCTGGCCAAGATCAAGAAGAAGTACAAGGAATACGGCATGAAGGACCAGAAGCCGTTCGTGATCGTCAAGCCGGACGCCGGGACCTACGGCACCAGCATCCTGACGATCAAGGATTCCAGTGAAATCAAGGACTTGAGCCAGGCCCAGCGCGACAAGATGATCGTCATCAAGGATGGCAAGGAAGTGACCGACTTCATCATCCAGGAAGGCGTGCCGACCTTCGAGAGCATCAAGGACGACGTGGCCGAGCCGGTGGTGTATATGATCGACCGCTACGTGGTCGGCGGCTTCTACCGCGTGCACGCGGAAAAAGGCGTCGACCAGAACCTCAACGCGCCCGGTTCGCAGTACGTGCCGCTGGCGTTCGCGCAGCAGCACGCGGTGCCCGATCTGAAGGCGAAACCGGGCACGGCGGCGCCGAACCGCTTCTACGTCTACGGTGTGGTGGCGCGGCTGGCGCTGCTGGCGGCGTCGCTGGAAATGGAGCGCACCGATCCGAATCCGGAAGTCTATTAAGCCGGTCTTGGCGGCTTGGCAAGGGCCATCGGGCTAGCGGCCTCGTCCGCTGCCCGGTGCGGGCGGCGAATCTCGGCTAAAATCAGGCATTACCCAGACTGGATGCGCCCATGAAAATAGCTTTCCTCGCCGATCCCTTGGCCAGTTTTAAGACCTACAAGGATTCGACCTACGCCATGATGGTGGAGGCCGCCAAGCGCGGCCACACCGTCTACGCCTTCGAGCAAAAAGACATGGCCGTCAACGGCGGCGTGGCGTATGCCAACGTTGCCGAAATCACCATCCTGGACGACCTGACCGACTGGTTCCGCGCGGCCCCGGCCGTGGAAACCAATCTCGGCGAGTTCGACGCCATCATCCAGCGCAAAGATCCGCCGTTCGACATGGAGTACATCTACGGCACCTACATGCTGGAGCTGGCCGAGAAGCAGGGCGCCAACGTCTTCAACAAGCCCTCGGCCATCCGCGACCACAACGAAAAACTGGCGATCGCCCAGTTCAGCGAGTTCACCTCGCCGACCCTGGTGACGGCCGACGAGGCGCGCATCCGCGCCTTCCAGGCCGAGCATGGCGACGTCATCCTCAAGCCGCTCGACGGCATGGGCGGCACCGGCATCTTCCGCGTCAAGCCGGACGCGATGAACCTGGGCGCCATCATCGAGACGCTGACCGACAACGGCAAGCGCACCATCATGGCCCAGCGCTTCATCCCGGACATCGCCAAGGGCGACAAGCGCATCCTGGTCATCGGCGGCAAGCCGGTGCCGTTTTCGCTGGCGCGCATCCCGCAAAACGGCGAAGTGCGGGGCAACCTGGCGGCCGGCGGCCTTGGGGTCGCGCAAGCTTTGACCGAAAGGGACTTCGAAATCGCCAACACCCTGGGTCCGATACTGGCCGCGCGCGGCTTGTTGCTGGTAGGATTGGACGTGATCGGGGATTGCCTGACGGAAGTCAATGTTACCAGTCCGACCTGTTTCCAGGAAATCACCCAGCAGGCCGGTTTCCCGGTGGCGGCGATGTTCATGGACGCGGTCGAAGGGGCGGTGGCAGCCGCGCGATGATGGATATTCAAAATAATTTTGCCGGACGGCCTCAAAAACCTCCGCGCTCACTGGCGGTTTAAGAATATGGTTGGCATACTGCTTATGACGCACGCACCACTGGGGCAGGCTTTCA
Source organism: Burkholderia sp. LMU1-1-1.1 (assembly GCF_040675865.1). Taxonomy (NCBI): domain Bacteria; kingdom Pseudomonadati; phylum Pseudomonadota; class Betaproteobacteria; order Burkholderiales; family Burkholderiaceae; genus Burkholderia; species Burkholderia sp. LMU1-1-1.1. The sequence continues at coordinate 344,229 of NZ_JBEGHG010000078.1, forward strand.
TCGCCGCCTGTGCGCATGTGTTCCGTGGTCCGACCGAGCGGCTCGAGGCGATCGATGTGATCGCCGACCAGGACCTCGGCGAAGTGCAGTCGCTGGCGGCGGACGCGATCAAGCGCCTCGACGACGGCGACGGCGTTTTGATCATGACCGATGTCAAGGGCGGGACCCCCGCCAATTGCTGCGACCGTTTGGCGGACGCGGGCAGGGTGGAGGTCATCGCCGGCATCAGTTTGCCGATGCTGCTGCGGGCCATCACCTACCGGCGCGACACGCTCGACGTGGTCGTCGAGATGGCCCTGGCCGGCGCGCAAAGCGGAGCGGTGCGCGTCGACAACCGGATTCGCGTCGTGTAGCGACGACGCGGGAATTTTTTGTGCGGCTTATTTGCGCGGCGTGTATCGAGTAGCTCACGCCGCGCCGATTTCTCATTGAGACAAAAGAAAAATGATTCAACAAGAACTTGAGATTATCAACAAGCTTGGACTGCATGCCCGGGCTTCCGCCAAATTTACCCAACTGGCAGCAAAGTTTCAAAGCGACGTATGGCTGACCCGCAACGCGCGCCGCATCAACGCCAAGTCCATCATGGGCGTGATGATGCTGGCCGCAGGCAAGGGCGCCAAGGTCACCCTGGAGGCCGACGGCCCCGATGAAAGCGAATGCATCGCCGCCTTGTCGGCACTGGTCAACGACAAGTTCGGCGAAGGCGAGTAATGCCCTCGGATCGCAGCCGTTCCCGCATTTTCACTGGTCCACCCATGGCTTCCTTCACACTGCACGGCATTCCTGTTTCCCGCGGCATCGCCATCGGCCGCGCGCACAAGCTGGCGCCGGCGGCGCTCGACGTCAAGCATTACCTGGTGGCCGAGGAGCATCTGGAAGCGGAAGTGCTGCGCCTGCAGCAGGCGCTGGCCCAGGTGCACAAGGAACTGCAAACGCTGTGGAACGAGTTGCCCAAGGACGCCCCGACCGAATTGGGCGCCTTCATCGACGTCCACGCGCTGATCCTGTCGGACCCGATGATCTCCGAGGCGCCGCTCGACATCATCCGCGCGCGCCACTACAACGCCGAATGGGCGCTGCTGACGCAGATCGACGAGCTGTCGGCGCAGTTCGACGAGATCGAGGACCCGTACCTGCGCGAGCGCAAGGCCGACATCCAGCAGGTGGCCGAGCGCGTGCTCAAGGTGTTGATGGGCACCGCGCAGATCCTGCCGCCGACCACCGCCAGCGGCGACGAGTTCCAGGCGCAGATGATCATCGTCGCCCACGACATCTCGCCGGCCGACATGCTGCAGTTCCGCGACCGCTCCTTCATCGGCTTCGTCACCGACGTCGGCGGCCAGAACTCGCACACGGCCATCGTCGCGCGCAGCCTGGACATCCCGGCGGCCGTCGGCATGTCCGGCGCCTCCACGCTGATCGAGCAGGACGACTGGCTGATCATCGACGGCGACGCCGGCGTGGTCATCGCCAACCCCAGCGCGCTGGTGCTGGAGCAGTACCGCGAGCGCCAGGGCGCCGCGCTGCGCGCCCGCAAGAAGCTCAATAAACTCAAGAAGACGCCGGCCATCACCAAGGACGGCACCGAGATCACCCTGCTGGCCAACATCGAGCTGCCCGACGACTGCCCGGCGGCGATGGAGGCGGGCGCCAACGGCGTCGGCCTGTTCCGCTCCGAGTTCCTGTTCATGGGCCGCAACAGCAAGATCCCGTCCGAGGACGAGCAGTTCGAGCAGTACAAAAAGGCCGTGGTGGCGATGAAGGGCCGGCCGGTGACGATCCGCACGCTCGACATCGGCGCCGACAAGCCGCTCGACCAGACCGAGCACACGGCGCTGAATCCGGCGCTGGGCCTGCGGGCGATCCGCTACTGCCTGGCCGAGCCGCAGATTTTCCTGACCCAGCTGCGCGCCATCCTGCGCGCGTCCGCCTTCGGCAAGGTGAAGATCCTGATCCCGATGCTGGCGCACGCGTTCGAGATCGACCAGTCGCTGGCGATGATCGCCCAGGCCAAGGCCGAGCTGCGCGAGGCGAAGATCAAATTCGACGACGCGGTGCCGGTGGGCGCGATGATCGAGATCCCGGCGGCGGCGCTGTCGCTGCCGATGTTCGTCAAGCGCATGAACTTTCTGTCGATCGGCACCAACGACCTGATTCAGTACACGTTGGCGATCGACCGGGTTGATTATGAGGTCGCGCACCTTTACAATCCGCTGCATCCGGCTGTGCTGCAATTGATCTCGATGACGATTGCGGCCGGGCATAAAGCCGGGATCGACGTCGCCGTGTGCGGCGAAATGGCGGGCGACGTCAAGCTGACACGCCTGCTGCTGGGCATGGGACTGCGCGAATTCTCGATGCACCCGGCGCAGCTGCTGTCGGTCAAGCAGGAAATCCTGAACAGCGACCTTGCGCGTATCATGCCGCAAACGCGCAAGATCATGCGCTCGATGGAACCCAACGTAATTGCAGACGCGGTCGAACAGTTACAGTTGATGTAGTAAGTGGCGGAACCCATCCTCGCGGTTCCGCCTTGATAGATGGCCCGTGGGGCCGCCCCCAATAAAAACTAAACCACACATGTCATCCCTGGGATACGTCAAACCGCAAACCATGCATTTCGCGCAGCCGCTGCCGCTGCAAAGCGGCGCCGCGCTGCAAGACTACATGCTGATGTACGAAACCTACGGCACCCTCAACGCCGACAAATCGAACGCGGTGCTGGTGTGCCACGCGCTCAACGCCTCGCACCACGTCGCCGGCGAATACGAGGGCGTGCCGAAAAGCCTGGGCTGGTGGGACAACATGGTCGGTCCAGGCAAATCGCTCGACACCGACAAGTTCTTCGTCATCGGCATCAACAACCTCGGTTCGTGCTTCGGCTCGACGGGGCCGATGCACAACAATCCCGCCACCGGCAAGCCTTACGGCGCCGCCTTCCCGGTCGTCACGGTGGAGGACTGGGTGGCCGCGCAGGCGCGCCTGGCCGACGCGCTGGGCATCACGCAATTCGCCGCCGTCATGGGCGGCTCGCTGGGCGGCATGCAGGCGCTGGCCTGGTCCATCATGTATCCGGAGCGGCTGCGCCACTGCGTGGTGATCGCCTCGACGGCCAAGCTGTCGGCGCAGAACATCGCCTTCAACGACGTCGCCCGCCAGGCCATCCTGTCCGACCCGGACTACCGGGGCGGCGATTTCTACGAATACGGCGTGGTGCCGAAGAACGGCCTGCGCGTGGCGCGCATGGTCGGCCACATCACCTACCTGTCCGACGACGACATGGCCGAGAAGTTCGGCCGCAGGCTGCGCGCGGCGGTGGACGACATCGCCGGCGTCCCGGGCGACAATCCGGCCAACTACAAATTCGGCTTCGGTGTCGACTTCGAGATCGAATCGTACCTGCGCTACCAGGGAGACAAGTTCAGCGAATACTTCGACGCCAACACCTATCTGCTGATCACCAAGGCGCTCGACTACTTCGACCCGGCGCGCCACCATGGCGGCGACCTGGCCAAGACGCTGGCCGGCACCCGCGCCAAGTTCTTCGTGGCTTCGTTCACCACCGACTGGCGCTTCTCGCCCGAGCGCAGCCAGGAGATCGTGCAGGCGCTGGTGAGCAACCGTCGCCGCGTGACCTACGCGGAAATCGACGCGCCGCACGGCCACGACGCCTTCCTGCTGGAGGACCCGCGCTACCTGAAACTGGTGCGCGCCTACTACGACCAGGTGTGGAACGATATTAAGGCGAATTCGGGAGAACAGGTATGAACTTTACCCAACTGAGCACGGCCCGGCCGGACCTGGCCTTCATCGCCCACTGGGTGCCGAACAACGCGCACGTGCTGGATGTCGGCTGCGGCGATGGCGTGATGATGGACTACCTGCAAAGCGACAAGCAGTGCAGCGGCTACGGCATCGAGATCGCCGACGACAAGGTCCTCGACAGCACCAAGCGCGGCGTGCAGGTGATCCAGCAAGACATGGAGAACGGCCTGTCGTTGTTCGGCGATAACTCCTTCGACACGGTGCTGTGCCTGTCGTCCTTGCAGATGATGAAGCATGTCGAGGCGCTGCTGCGCGATATCGTCCGCGTCGGCAAGGAGGCCATCGTCTCGTTCCCCAACTTCGCCTACTGGCCGCACCGCGTGTCGCTGCTCAAGGGCCGCATGCCGGTGTCCGAATCGCTGCCATACGAATGGTACGACACGCCCAACCTGCGCTGCGCCACCATCAACGACTTCCGCGACCTGGCCGTCGAATGCGGGCTGGAAGTGATCGAATACGTGGCGTTGGCGGAGGGCCGGCGCGTGTCGTTCCTGCCCAACCTGCGCGGTGATCTGGCGGTGTTCCGCCTGCGGAAGAAGGTCACCACGAAAGTCGGCGCGAAGGCGTCGCACTGATGGCCGCCCAGGAACAGAAGCGACATTGGCTGTCGTATCTGAACGGACGCACCGTATCCATTCTGTTCCTGGGCTTCAGCTCCGGGCTGCCGCTGTACACGCTGATCTACCTGATGCAGGCGTGGCTGGCCAAGTCCGGGCTGGATGTGAAGGCCCTTGGCCTGTTCGCGCTGGTGACGTTCCCGTACACCTTCAAATTCCTGTGGGCGCCGTTCATGGACCGCTACACCATCGGCCCGCTGGGCCGGCGGCGCGGCTGGATGGCGGTCACGCAGATCGGCCTGTTCCTGGTCATCGGCGGACTGGGCATGCTCGATCCCAAGCTGGAGCTCACCCTGATCGCCGTCTTCGTCGGCGTCATCGCCTTCCTGTCGGCCAGCCAGGACGTGGTGGTCGATGCCTACCGCCGCGAAATCCTGGCCGAGGACGAGCAGGGCCTGGGCGCGGCCATCATCGTCAACGCCTACAAGGCGGCCAGCCTGATCCCCAGCGCGCTGGGGCTGGTGCTGGCCGACACGATGTCGTGGCAGGCGGTGTTCTGGATCGTCGCCGCCTTCATGCTGCCCGGCTTCATCTGCACCCTGCTGGCGAAGGAACCGGCCGTCTACGGCGCGCCGCCCAAGAACCTGCAGGAGGCGGTGGTGCTGCCGTTCCGCGAATTTATCCTGCGCGACGGCTTGAAACAGGCGGTCATCATCATTATGTTCGTCCTGCTGTACAAGATCGGCGACAGCATGGCGACCGCGTTGTCGACCAAGTTCTTCCTCGATGTCGGCTTCACCACCAAGCAGATCGGGCTGGCGGCCAACGCCACCGGCTGGTGGGCCAGCCTGGCCGGCGGCGCCGTCGGCGGCATCTGGATGATCAAACTGGGCATCAACCGCGCGCTCTGGGTGTTCGGGGTGCTGCAGGCGATCGCCATTCTCGGCTTCGCCTGGCTGGCCAAGGTGGGACCGGACCCGGTGCTGTTGAGCGCCGTGTTCGGGTTCGAGGCGTTCGCCAGCCTGGGGCTGGGATCGGCGGCGTTGGTGGCATTTATGTCAAGGGCCACCGATCCCCGTTATACTGCGACCCAGTACGCGTTGTTTTCCAGTCTGGCTGCGGTCCCGCGCACATTCATTAATTCCTCCGTGGGTTATATTGTTGCCGAAACGGGTTGGTTCTGGTTCTTTATCGTGTGTTTCATCCTCGCCTTCCCGGCGATGATGATGTTGCCGAAAATCGCTCCTTGGAATAGTGCAAATGAAAAAGCTTAAATTGAAGGGCGCCGCGCTGGCGCTGGTGTGCGTGATGGGCGCCTTGCCGGTCCACGCGCAGAACGACGGGATTCCGGTCGAAAAGCTGTCGCGCATGCGCGGGCTGGGCGGCGATTCCGCGCAATTCGATCAACAGTCCAAGTTGCAGTACGATCAGATGCTGAAGCAGGCGCACGACAAGGATGCCGTCGCCAGCGACAACAATCCGCAATTGATACGCCTGCGCGCCATCGCCAAGCGGCTGATTCCGTTCACCACGCGCTGGAATCCGGACGCGGCGCAATGGAAGTGGGAAGTCAATCTGCTCAAGTCCGATACCGTCAACGCCTTCTGCATGCCGGGCGGACGCATCGCTTTCTATAACGGCATCCTGACCAAGCTGAATCTGACCGACGACGAGGTGGCGGCGGTGATGGGCCACGAGATCGCCCACGCGCTGCGCGAACACGCGCGCGAGCAGGCCGGCAAGAACACTGTCACGCAGGTCGGTTCGCGCATACTCGGCGCCATCGGCTCGGCCTATTTCGGTGTCGATCCGCGTCTGGGCGACGCCGCCGCCGGCATGGTCGCGCAGGGCGCCGCGTTGACCTACTCGCGCGGGGACGAGAGCGAGGCCGATCTGGTTGGCATCGACCTGGCGGCGCGCGCCGGCTACGATCCGCGCGCCGGCGTCGCGTTGTGGCAGAAGATGGGCGCGATCAACAAGAGCCAGCCGATCAGTTTCCTGTCGACCCACCCGACCGGCAAGGACCGCATCGCCAACATGAACAAGAACATGCCGCTGGTGCTGCCGGTGTACGCCCGCGCCAAGGGGCTGGACCCGAACAACCTGCCCAAGTACCACTCGCTGGCGCTGCCGAAGTCCTGATGTCGCGGCCACCGTTGCCGATGCGCGACGGGGTCGCGCCCAGCTATCTGTGGCTGCCGGAAGGGCAGTGGCCGGATCTGATCACCTTTCTGGTGGCGCGCTTTCCCGACGTCGAGGTATCGACCTGGTACGAGAGGATGGCGCGCAACGAGGTCGTCGACGGCGACGGCAAGCCGCTGGCGCCGCACAGCCCCTTCAAGCGCGGCATGCGCATGTTCTACTACCGCGAGCTGGAGGCGGAGACGCCGATACCGTTCACCGAAGAGATCCTGCACATGGACGAGCACCTGGTGGTGGTCGACAAGCCGCACTTCCTGCCGATGACGCCGGGCGGGCGCTTCCTGCACGAGACCTTGCTGGTGCGCCTGAAGAAAACCTTGGGCGAGGAGGCGCTGACGCCGATCCATCGGCTCGACCGCGAGACTGCCGGCGTGGTGATCTTCTCGCGCAAGCAGGAAAGCCGCGGCGCGTATCAGTCGATGTTCCAGAAGCGGGTGATCGAGAAGGAATACGAGGCGCTGGCGCCGACGTTGAAGGGTGTCGAGTACCCATTCACGTACCGCAGCCGGATGGTGGACGGCGACAAATTCTTCATCATGAAGGAGGAGGCGGGCGAGCCCAATTCCGAGACCATCATCGAGGTCATCGAGCACCGCGCCGATTGCACCTTGTACCGGCTGTTTCCGCACACGGGGCGCAAGCACCAGTTGCGGCTGCATCTGTCGTCGCTGGGCATCCCGATCATCAACGACGCGTTCTATCCGGTGGCGCTGCCGTGCAAGGCGGACGACGTGTCGCAGCCATTGAAACTGCTGGCAAGGCGCATCTCTTTCCTGGATCCGCTCACCCGCGACTGGCGCGAGTTCAGCAGCCGACGCAGCCTGTGATTACGTAGGGCGGATTAGCGCAGCGTAATCGGCCATGCATGCGTCCCGACGGCGCATGCATGGCCGATTACGGCGTTCCGCCTAATCCGCCCTACGTGTTTCCGAGGTGTTTCCGAGGTCGCTGTATTCAGTCGTGCGCGTACTCGATGATCAACGGCGCATGGTCCGAGAACTTCTCTTCCTTGTAGATCGCCACCGTGGTGGCCTTGGCGGCGATGCCCGGGGTCGCGACATGGTAGTCGATGCGCCAGCCGACGTTTTTCGCGTACGCCTGGCCACGGTTGCTCCACCACGTGTACTGCTCCTCGCGCGGGTCGAGGCCGCGGTGCACGTCGACAAAGCCCACCTCGTCGAACACGCGCGTCATCCATTCGCGCTCCTCCGGCAGGAAGCCCGAATTCTTCTTGTTGCCCTTCCAGTTCTTCAAGTCGATCTCTTTATGGGCGATGTTCCAGTCGCCGCAGATGACCACTTCGCGGCCTTCGGCGTGCAGCTGTTGCAGATGCGGAAGGAACAGCGCCATGAAGCGGAACTTGGCTTCCTGGCGCTCGGGGCCCGACGATCCCGACGGGCAATACACCGAAATCACGCTAAGATTGCCGAAATCGCAACGCACGTAGCGGCCCTCGGCGTCGAACTCCGGCGCGCCGAAACCGATGACGACCCGGTCCGGTTCGATCTTGCTGTAGACGCCGGTGCCGGAATAGCCTTTTTTCTCGGCATAATGGAAGTGGCCGTGGTAGCCGCCCGGGTTCAGGAACTCGGGCGTCATGTCCGGCGCCTGGGCCTTGAGTTCTTGTACGCAGATGAAGTCGGCGTCCTGCGTGGCCATCCACTTGAAAAAGCCTTTGGAGGATGCCGAACGGATGCCGTTCAGGTTGGCGGAGATGATTTTTGGCATGGAAGAAGTGCTTAAATAAGTGCTTATAAATGAGTCGGAATTTCAGAATGCGTTAGTGTAGCGTTAAAATACGGCCACTTTAAAGAAATGAGGCAGCATGAACAATTTACGTCAGCAATTTATCGAGTTTTCGGTCGACACCGGTGTGCTGCGCTTCGGCGAGTTCACGACCAAGGCCGGGCGCCAGTCGCCGTACTTCTTCAACGCCGGCCTGTTCCACGACGGCGCGACCCTGGCCCAGCTGGCCCAGTTCTACGCGCAAACCCTGCTCGATTCCGGCGTCGAGTTCGACATGCTGTTCGGCCCGGCCTACAAGGGCATCACCCTGGCGTCGGCGACGGCGGTGGCGCTGGCCGGCAAGGGCCGCAACACGTCGTTCGCCTTCAACCGCAAGGAGGCCAAGGCCCATGGCGAGGGCGGCAGCCTGGTCGGCGCCAAGCTGCAAGGCAAGGTCGTCATCATCGACGACGTGATCTCGGCCGGCACCTCGGTGCGCGAATCGGTGGACATGATACGCGCCGCCGGCGCCGAGCCGTGCGCCGTGCTGATCGCGCTGGACCGCATGGAGCGCTCCGCCAACGCCGACGGCGTGATGTCGCCGAATTCGGCGGTGCAGGAAGTGTCCAAACTCTACAATATCCCGGTCATTTCGATCGGCAACCTGGACGATTTGTTCGCGTACCTGAACGGCAAGGGCGCCGATCCGCAGTTGCTGCAGCATAAAGACGCCGTGGCGGCGTATCGCGAACGCTACGGGATTGCCTGATCTATCGACTGGTCTGGCACTTATGCCTTGTCGAATCGGCCATATTGCTAGACTTTGATATTTCTATGGTGTAACCTTTTGAGACGGCATACAGGCCGTCGACAAACAAGGCAGATCCATGAACATCGCAACAATGAAGGTGCACGGCGACGACGACGCGCTGGCGGACGTCCGCGACGGCTTGCCCACCGAACCCGATAGCGACTGGCAAAAGGGCGACGTCAAGCCCGACGGCCGGGTGCGCATCGATTCCGGCTTCTATGTCGGCATCGGCACGGACGAGGACCCGGACGAGCTGCTCAAGCAGATCCGCCACTATCTGGCCGAATGCCAGGCGCGCGGCATCCACTTCGAACGCTCGGATGTCGCCGCCGAACTGCGCATCTCGTTCACCACCGAGCGTGGCGCGGCGACGCCCAGCCTGGACTTCACCTTGGCCGATTTGACCTTGCTGGTCGAAATGGGCATCACGCTCAGCATCACCGCCTGATGCGCTTCGCCGAAACGCGGCTTGCCGGTTTTCGTTGCGGGCAGGTCGAGCGGCGCATCCACATCTGGGAGCCGGCGGCGCCGACGCCGCCCCGTGCCGTGCTGCTCGCCATCCACGGCGGCATGGCGCACGGCGGCGACTACGTCACCCCGGCGCTCTATTTCCGCCAATACGGCGTCGCCACCGTCGCCTACGACCTATGCGGGCATCAGGACGCGCGCCGGGTCGACATCCCCGGCTTCCACGTGTTCCTCGACGACAGCGTGTTGTTCCTGCAATGGGTCAAGCGCGAGTATCCCGGCGTGCCGGTTTTCGTGATGGGCCACTCGATGGGCGCGCTGATCGCCACCCATCTGGGGCTGGGCCGCTTCGCCGGCGACGCCGCCATCAAAGGCTTCATTTTGTCGTCGCCGTACTATGTCAACGCGATCAAGGTGTCGCCGGTGCTGCTGGCGCTGGCCGGCGTGCTGGGCGCGCTGGCGCCGCGCATGAAGGTGCCGCTGGCGCCGCTGACCGATGTGCTCACGCACGACGGCGCCATCACCGCGCGCCATCACGCCGACGAGCGCGACGGCGTGCGCGCCACCGAAATCACGGTCCGCTTCGGCAACGCGCTGACGGCGGCACAGCGGGGGCTGGCGGCGCGGCTGCCGGCGTGGAACCATCGCTTGTTCGCCGTCGTGGCGGGGGACGACAAGCTGGCCGACGCCGACGCGTCCGAGACGATGCTCAAATCGGTGCCGGCGGCGCTGCTGACGTATCGGCGCCATCCGCAAAACTATCACGAGAACTTCAACGAGCTCAATCGCGAAGACATCTTCGCCGACATCCTGGCGTGGATGCGGCTGCCGCCCGCCGGCTGATCGTCATCGCACCGGGGGCGGCGTCGGGCTTACTCCAGCACCCACACGTACTGCATGTGCATTGTCGATTCGAACGGTTTGCCGGCCCGGGTGGCGGCCTTGAACGTGCATTTTTCGATGGCGGTTCGGGCCGCCTCGTCCAGGTCGGTGAAGCTGCTCGATTTGATCACTTCGGAGCGCTTCGCCTTGCCGTCGGTGCCGACAGTGAAGGCCAGCGTCACCGCGCCTTCCTCTTTGCGGGCGACCGCGCCTTCCGGCCACAAGGGCTTGGCGCAGGTTTTAAAATCGACCACCGCAGCGGCCGTGCGTCCGGCGGCCTTGTCGGCGGCGACCGCCTCGGCGTAGATCGTCATGCAGGCCAGCGCCAATCCCAGCATCGGGATCGCCGCCTTCCAGTTCAGGGCCCGCGGTGCGGGGCGCATCAAGCGTTGAATACGTTCCATCAAATTTCCTCCGTTGGCCGCTTGGGCCAGGTGGTGGGTGGAGAACTGGAGTTTTTCCAGTTCTGAAAGTGCAAGGGCCAGGCGCCGCGGTTCGCCCAGTGTCCTTGCCGCTAAATCGTCCGCCATCAGTTCGCGCTCGACGCGGATACGGTTCGATATCCACCAGACAGCGGGGTGGTAGAACAGCACCGTCTCGATCGCGTTTTGCAGCAGGTTGACCAGATAATCGTGATGCTTGATATGGGCCATCTCGTGCGCCAGCAGCGCGGCCAGCAGATCGGGCGGCATGCCCGACACCAGCGACGCCGGCACCAGCACCACCGGCCGCCACCAGCCGGCCGTGACCGGGCTGGCGAGCGTATCGACGATGCGCAGGCGCACCGTGCGGGTGACGTCGAAGCGCCGCGCCAGGCGCGCCAGGCTGGCCTCCCAGCGCAGCCGGTCGGCGCGATGGCAGGGGGCGTCCTCGCCGGCGGCGCGGTTGATCCACAGCAGACCGAGCACCATGCGCAGCGCCAGCGCGACGGCGCACAGCGCCCACAGGCCGACGATGCCGCGCAGCGAATCGCGCAGGTCGAACGGCTCGCCTGCGCCGGTGATGGTTTGCGCGGCCAGTTCGATCATCTTGAAATCGGCGCTGGCGGCGGCGGAGCCGCCGAGGCGCTGGTACAGATCGAACGCGGGCCAGCACAGGCAGGCCATCAGCGCGGAGCAGGCCAGCAGGTAGCGGTATTCGGCGCGCGCGTTGCGCATCAAGGCCAGCGCCAGCGCGGTGGCGCAGCCGATCAGCAAGCCTTGCCACAGGAAGTGCATCAAGGTCAGGCCGAGGGCGAACGTGAAGGCGCTCATTGGTCGTCGTCCTTGAGCATTTGTTCGATCTCCGCGCGCTCCTTTTTGGAGATGCCGCTGCGCAGCGCCGCCAGCACCAGCGCCTTGGCCGAGCCGGCGAAGGCCTTTTGCACCAGGTCTTTGAGCAGATTGGTTTGCAGCGCGTCCTGCGCCTGCGCCGGCGCGTAGACGTGCGAGCGCTGGCTTTCGTCGCGGATCAGGATGCCCTTGGTGTGCATGATCTGCATCAGGCGCAGCACGGTGCCGTAGGCCAGGTCGGGCTTGTCGGCCAGCATGGCCTCGTGCACCTGCTTGGCGGTGGCCGAGCCGAGCGGCCACAAGGTTTGCAGCAGGTCGAGCTCGGCCGCCGTGGGTTTGGGTATGGACATCGTCGCCTCTTGTCAGCTTGCTAAAGTATTTGTAGATTAGTCTGTCTAGACAAAAATGTATACTTTAATTTTTATGGCTGAAGGCGGCGTTGTTTTATCTAGACAGGAATGTATAGTCGCTTTATACGGGCCGTAGCGCCCTGAATTGCATGGACCGCGTTATATCGGCAGCGTCAGCGTGAAGCGCGCGCCGCCCAGCGGCGAGTCGTCGATGGCGATGTCTCCCCCGTGCAGCCGCGCCGCCTTGAGCGCGATGGCCAGACCGAGGCCGTAGCCGCCGGCCGCGTGGTCCTCGTCGCGCGCGAGCCGGAAGAACGGATCGAAGACCTGCGTACGCGCGTCCGCCGGTATGCCGGGGCCATCGTCGTCGATGACGATGCGCACGCCCGCGCCGTCGCGCGCGGCGCTCAAATCGATGCGCGACGACGCGTATTTGGCGGCGTTGCCCAGCAAGTTGTTGACGGCGCGCGCCAGCAGCCGCTGGTCGCCTTCGATCTCGCCAAGGTCGGCGGCGATGCTGGCGCTGTAACGCAGCGCCGCCGACTGCGAGGGCGCGCAGCCGCGCAGCAGCGACGCCAGCGCGACCGGCCGCGTCGGCATCGTCCGCGCCTGATCGAGCTGGGTCAGGTCCAGCAGTTCGTCGACCAGCGCCTTCAGTTCGTCGACATCGATGGCCATCGCCCGCACGCGCTGTTCCAGCGCCGGATCGGCGGCCGCGTGCCGGTGCCGCAGCAACTCCAGCCCGAATTCAAGCCGCGCGATCGGCGTGCGCAGTTCGTGCGAGACCGAATGCAGCAGATTCTTGCGCGCTTCGAGCAGCAGGCCGATACGCCCGGCCATGTCGTTGATGCGGTCCGCAAGGGGCGCGATGATCGAACCCCGGCGCGGCGCCGCGCGCGCGGCCAGGTCGCCCCGGCCGAAATCTTCGGCGACCCGCGACAGCGCTTCCAGCTCGCGCCAGTGGCGGCGCGACCACCAGCCGATCGGCACCAGCAGGAACAAGGCGATCACGCCGAAGCGGATCGCCTCCATGCCCAGCGCCTGGCCGATATCGATCGGCAGATGCCGCGCGAGGATCACGTCGTCGTCGCTGCCGACGTAGCGCGCGCCGTCGCGGTCCACGCGGCGGTAGAACGATTTGCCGCCGGCGTCAATCACGATGGCCCCCTGCGCCAGCTGGCCGCGTTTGGATTCCGGCAGCGCGGCCAGCGCGGCGCGCAGCGGCAGCAGCTCGAAGGTGACGCCGGAAACTTCGCGTACCTTGTTCAGCCGCACCAGCCACTCGTCGGCGCCGGCCTTGTCGATGTACTGCTCCAGCAGGAAGATCTGGCCGGTGGCCTGGCGCCGCGCGATCTCGTCGACCGGGTCGCCGAACAGGCGCGCGAAGGTGAGGTAGATGACGACCGTGGCCAGGCCGATGGCCAGCAGCACCGGCAGCGCGAAGCGCAGGAAGAGGCGGTTCATTCCCAGGCCGAGGGGCTGAACAGGTAGCCTTCGCCCCAGACGGTCTTGATGCGTTCGGAGGCGGCGTCTCCGAACTTGCGGCGCAGGCGCGAGACGCAGTTGTCGATGCTGCGATCGAGGCCGTCGAACTCGATGCCGCGCATTTTGATCAGGATGTCGTTGCGCGACTGGACCTTGCCGGCCGCCTCCGCCAAAATGAGGAACAGTTTGAACTCGGCGCTGTTCATCGCCACCTCGCGCCCGCGCCAGGACACCGCGCGGTCGGCGCGCGAGATGCGCAGCGCGCCCACCACCACGTCGCTGTCGGCCGGCGCGCTGCCGCGCCGCTGCAGCGCGCGCAGGCGGGCCAGCAGCACGCGCGGCTGGATCGGTTTGTTGACGTAGTCGTCGGCGCCTTGTTCGAGGCAGGAGACTTCGTCGAACATGTCCTCGCGCGCGGTCAGGATCAGGATCGGCACGGCGCTCAACTGGCGCAGCTGGCGGCACACCACCATGCCGTCGGTGCCGGGCAGGGTCAGGTCGAGGATCACCAGGTCCGGCTGCGTGGCGCTGAAACGTTCGAGCGCGCGGTCGCCGCGGCCGACCACGTCGACCGCGTATTCGAACTCGCCGAGGTATTCCCCGACCAGCGCGGCCAGCCGCGCATCGTCCTCCACCAGCATCACTCGCTGCATTCGCCCTCCGTTTTGACCAGCATTGTAGCGGCAGCCCGCGCGGAAGTGGCGAATTAGACAATCCGGTACAGATTCGTACATTTTTTATACAAATACGCCCTACAAATTGACGACAATTGGCATACAGTCCGGAGAGGATTTTTGCGGTGGCGGGTTCTAAGCTTCGAGGCTCTTACCTCAACCCGGAAACCCATCATGAAAAAAATCTTTGTCAGCGCCGTCTTCGCCATCGCCATCGCCTTCGCACCGTTCGCGCAGGCGGAGGATTTCTACCTCGGCGCCGATATCGCCAGCGGCACCGATGGCCATGTCAACGTCGCCGAAGGCGGAACCACGAAGCGGTACGACGCCGTCGGCAAGCAGCGGCCGGTGGGCCTGTACGCCGGCTATGTGCTGTCGCCCGGCTGGGCGCTGGAGGCGGGCTACAGCGGGTTTGGCGGATCGACCGATTTCGACCTCGATGCCGGCCGCCGGCTGCGCCTGCGCACCAGCATGGGCTATGTGGCGGTGAGGGCCGACTGGAAGCTGGGCGAGGACTGGTCCTTGTACGGCAAGGCCGGCTTGGCGCAGGGGCGGCTCAAGCTCGATGCGAGCGGCCCCGGGGCCGGAGCGGGGGAGCGGGTACACAAGAACGGCGTGTATCTGGGCGTCGGCGCCGCCTGGTTCGTGACCAGGAACGTGGCGTTGCAGCTCGAAATCGAACATACGAACAAAATCAAGGACGAAGGGCTGGTGGCGGCGATGAACAAGTTGTCGCTGGGCGTGCGCTTCGGCTTCTAAGGAAAACATGTACAAGCCGTCCCCGATATTCGCGTTATTGTGCTTGGCCGCGTTGCCGGCCCTGGCCGAGGAGAAAACCGTCGGCATGATGCCCGATGGTAGTACCGACATGTACGTCGGGCTGGCGATGGTCCGGCGCTCGTCCCCGGCCGATGGGGAAGAGCGCTCCACGGCGCTGCGGCCGCTGCTGCAGGTCCAGTGGAGCAATGGCATCTTCGTCTCGGCCACCGGCGCCGCCGGCATGCATCTGTCGCGCACGCCGGGCGTCGAATATGGTCCGCTGCTGCTGGACAGCAGCGGACGCGATCCGGGCGACGGCCGCCGGCTGGCGGGCACGCATCCGATCAAGGGGTCGTGGGACGCGGGCGGATTCTATAACTATTATCTGGGTGGCCAGGTGCGGCTGCTTTCGGCCCTCGTCTACGACACCAGCGCCGGTGGCTTGAAAGGGAACGTGGGCCTGCAAAAGACGCTGGCGTCGCTCGCGCCGCACCACACGGTGTCGTTTTCCGCCGGCGCGTCGTGGGCCGGCGACGCCGTCATGCGCGAGCGCTACGAGGTGTTCGGTGCCTATCGGCCCGCCGGGGGGGTGATGGCGCTGAACGCGGGCGCCAACTGGAACTGGGAGTTGAGCAGCCGCTGGCTGGTCAACACCGCTGTGGTGGGGACGCGGCTCCGCGCGCCGGCGGCCAACAGCCCGATCGTCGACCGCCGCAATTTCATCACCTGGTCCAGCGGCCTGGCCTACCGGTTCTAGAACGCCATGTTCAGATTCCTCCTGCTCTGGCTGGCCTTGGCTCCGGCGTGCGCGTGGTCGCAGCAGGCGTCGGACTGGATCAGCTATCGCGACGCCTACCGCCAGATGATCTGGTTTGAAAAGTACGGCAAGCCGAAGCAGTTCTTGCAGAACCACCTGCGCCTGCACCCGCGTGACGGCGGCGCCCCAATGGACGGTCTGCGCCTGACCCTCAACAGCAAGGGCGCGCGCCTGGATTTGCCGCTCGACGT
The DNA here is from genome assembly GCF_040675865.1 of Burkholderia sp. LMU1-1-1.1. Taxonomy (NCBI): domain Bacteria; kingdom Pseudomonadati; phylum Pseudomonadota; class Betaproteobacteria; order Burkholderiales; family Burkholderiaceae; genus Burkholderia; species Burkholderia sp. LMU1-1-1.1. The sequence continues at coordinate 360,249 of NZ_JBEGHG010000078.1, forward strand.
GTTGGGACGCGCCATCTTCCCGTTCTCCAAAGCCGCCTACGACGACAACGCCGAGCTGGAATTGAACCGCAAGCCCGGCCAGTTCGCGCACGGGCCGTGGGTGTCGATCGTCACGCGCGCCGATGGCGTCTACGCGGCCGCCGACCTGCTGGCCGCGTGCGAGCAGATGGCCGCCTATCTGCGCTACACCGGCGCGCCGGGCGGCAAAAGCTGCGCCGGCGTGCAGTTCGCGTATGCCAAGGGCGAGGCGGCGCAAGTGCGGGTGGCGCGCAGCGGGGGAGGGGGCGCCGTGGCGCTGGCCGCCGTGGACGGTCCGGCGTTCCCCGGCGACGCGGTGACCGGCTTTCGTGTCTTCGTTTACCGCTTCGCCGTGTTTGCCGACGGCGTGCAGGTCGTCACCAGCAGCACGCCGCTGGCCATCGCGGCGTTGCTGGAGTAGCGCCGCGATGGCCGCGGTTGCTAAGCCATCGATCGCGGTGGTATGCTGGTTTGCTCGGCCGCGGCCGCATTTTCAGGTGTCGAACGATGGTTGATTATTGGGATATCACGGCCCGTCTTGGCGTCGCTCTGCTGTTCGGCTGCGTCATCGGACTCGAACGTAATCTGCACGGCAAACCGACCGGCATGAAGACGCTGGGGTTGGTCGCGCTGGGCGCGGCCCTGGTCGCCATGGCCAGCATGGAATTCGCGCCGTTCGACGGCCAGTACAGCCGCGACGCGCTGAGCCGGGCGGTCCAAGGCGTCATCACCGGCATAGGCTTTCTCGGCGCCGGCGTCATCGTTCTCGATAATGGATCGGCAAAAATCAAGGGACTGACCACCGCCGCCTCGATCTGGATGACGGCCTGCATCGGCATCGTCTGCGGCATGGGCGCGTGGCGCGTGGCCGGCATCGGCTTGATACTGGTGATGCTGCTTTTCCTTCTCGGCCATCCGTTGGAGCGTATGCTGCACAGGCGCTGGCTGGGGAAAAGCGAAAACGAGCGCACCGAGATCGACCTGCACGATTAATCGGCCCCGGAGCCCTTGCGGGAACAAGCCGCGCGCCGCGCGGCTTGCTCATTTTCAGCCGGCCACGATCTTGCGGTTGGACGCGCCCGGCAGCATGCGTAGCGTCTTGCCGACTGATGCGGTGTAGGTCTTCGACTGGATGGTGTCGACGTAGCGGTACGCGGCCCGCGTTTCGCTCGGCGTGACGGTCAGCACGACGAAGCCGCGCGACGCCGTCTCGGCGTATTGCAACGGGCCGATCAGCTGTTCCATGCCGCCGGCCACCATGGCCGGCGCGGCGGTCGGGAAGTAGCTCTCGAAGCCCGGCGAGCTCACCGACGGCACGCCGAATTCGACGCCGACCGCTTGGCCGTTGGCGTCGGCCAGGTCGCTGGCCCAGGCGTTGTGCGTGTCGCCGGCCAGCACCACCAGGTTCTTGTTGAGCGTGCGCGCCATGGTGAGCACCGTTTCGCGCGCGGCGGCGTAGCCGTCCCAGGCGTCGAGGTTGTACGGCACTTTTGGCGCGGCCAGTTGCTGCTGTTCGGCGTCGCTCAGCGCCACGCCGGCTTGCACCTTGGCTGCGATGGCGAGGTAGGACGCGTAGCCGGTGGCGGTCAGCACCATCGGCGCCGGCAGCAGCATGCGCGCCATGAGCACTTGCTGGCCGAGGATTTGCCAGGTGGCGCTCGACTTGCTCATCTGGTTTTGCAGCCACGTGGTCTGCTCCGTCCCCATCAGCTGGCGCGTCGGGTTCGACACCTCGGCCGTGAACCCCGCGCTATTGAAGCTGCCGTCGGCGCCGGCGTAGCTGGCGTAGGCCAGTTGCTTGTCGCGTCCGATGACGCGGGTGTCGAGCATGTGCAGCGACAGCAGGTTGCCGAAGTCGAAGGAGCGGTAGATGCGGTCCGGGCGCGCCGCGTCGGGCACTCGGATCGGCATCCACTCGTGGTACGCCTGGATCGCCATCATGCGCCGCGCGGCCCACAGGCCCTCTGTGGCGGGGTTGTGGTTTTCCGCGCCGTCGCGCCAGGTGTCGTTGGCCAGCTCGTGGTCGTCCCAGACGGCGATGAACGGGATGCGCGCGTGCACCGCCTGCAGGTCCGGATCGGTGCGGTATTGCTGGTAGCGGCGGCGGTAGTCGGTCAGCGTGATGATCTCGGTGGCCGGTTGCGACACCCGGTTCAGCGCAGCGGCGTTCTGCGAGGCGTACCCGCCGGCCGCGTATTCGTAGATGTAGTCGCCCAGGTGCAGGCCGACGTCGATGTCGTCGAACTTCGCCGCGTCGCCGTAGACGTTGAAGTAGCCGGTCGGGTAGTTCGAGCAGCTGAAGACGGCGAAGCGGGCGCGCGACACGGAACCGGTCGGCAAGGTTTTGGTGCGGCCGACCGGCGAGTCCACGCCCTGGCAGCGGAAGCGGTAGTAGTAGCCGCGGTTGGCCGCCAGCCCGGTGGCGTCGACCTTGACCGTGTAGTCGCCGGCGGCCCCGGCGCGGGCGGTGCCGGAGGCGACGATCTTGGCGAAGGCGCTGTCTTCCGCCACCATCCAGCCCACATCCATGTCGTCCGCGCCGGGCGTCGCCGTGACGCGGGTCCACAGGATCACGCGGTCGCTCAGCGGGTCGCCGCTGGCCACGCCGTGCGCGAAGCTGACCGGCTGGTAGTACGGGTCGCCGCCACCGCAGGCGGTGAGCGAAATGGCTGCGGTGCCGACGGAGAAGTTGCGGATGAACTTACGACGCGAATTCGATGGTGTCATGGCTGGGCTGTTGCTGAAAATGAAAGGAGGCTCATCTTAAGCAGCGTGCGTGACGCTCTCATGACATGGCGAAGCGAGTGGCTAACGGCGAGGGGCGGCGCCGGGTCGGTGTCGCTGGCGCGGCGACGCATCCCGGCCGGGCCGGCAAGCCTGCCCTGGTTCACGCATCAGGGTGCCGCTCTTTCCGGCACCGCTATCCGGGCGATCAGCTTGCCATTATTGCGTCCATCAAAAAGTTTGAGGAAGGCGTCGGGGATGTTTTCAAATCCCTCCACGACATCCTCGCGGAATTTGATTTTGCCCTGCGCCACCAGTGGAGCGACTTCAGCGAGAAATGCCGGGAAGCTGTCGAAGTGATCGGGTAGCGCGAAGCCGCGGATCACGATGAATCGGTAGAGGAAGGCCTTTAACAGGTCGGGCAGGCGGTTCGGACCCTCGGCCGCGCCGGGAAAACCGTATTGCGCGATCGTGCCGCAGACAACGATTTGCGCGTGCATATTGAAATAGGGCATCAGCGCTTCAAACATGTGGCCGCCGACGTTGTCGAATAGCGTGTCCAGCCCGTTCGGCAGCGCGTTGGCGAGCTGGGCGGCAAAGTCGGGCGCCTTGTAGTCGATCGCCTCGTCAAGGCCGAGCTCTTCCTTCAGGTAGCGTACCTTGTCGGCGCCGCCGGCGACGCCGACCACGCGATGTCCTCGCAATTTGGCCAGTTGCGCGGCGATCGAGCCCACCGATCCCGCCGCCGCCGTGACGACGAAGGTGCCGCCGGGTTTGGGATCGAGGAACTTGTTGATGCCGACCCAGGCGGTCAGACCGGTATGTCCCAGCACGCCCAGCGCGCTCGACAACGGCGCCGTGCCTGCATCGATCTTTTGCAGATCGGCGCCGTTGGACAACGCATATTCCTGCCAGCCGGACCAACTGACGACCTGGTCGCCGACCGCGAAATCCCGATTCCTGCTCTGTTCGACCACGGCGACCGTCGGGCCGGGCATCGGCTGGCCTATATCGATCGGCGGCAGTTCGCTCGACGCGTTGCCCATCAGGTTGCGTTGATAGGGATCGAGCGATATCAGCATGTTACGTATCAGCACCTCGCCCTCGGCAGGCGACGGCATGGGCCGGGTAACGAGGTTGAAGTCGCCCGGCGCGGCGTTCCCGTTGGGACGCGCGGCAAGGACGATCTGGCGGTTTGATGGTTGGTTCATGGTGTTTCCTTCGACGGCTTGCGCCCGTAGCATTTATATGTCGATCGACACAGAAATGCTACGGGCGTTGCCCGAACCTGTCAACCAGTTTAATATAACGATTGATATAAAAATCGGGAGAGACCATGCAGGCTGATGTGCCGCCGACACCACGCACGCGCGGACGGCCGCGTGCGTTCGACCGCCGCGCCGCTCTGGCGCGGGCCACCCGCTTGTTCTGGGAAAAGGGTTTTGAAGCGACCTCGATGGCCGAGCTCACGTCGGCGATGGGGATCGGCTCGCCCAGCCTGTATGCGGCGTTCGGATCGAAGGAGGCGCTGTACGGCGAGGCGCTCGGCTACTACCGTGACACCTATGAGGCGCTGGTCTGGAGCAGGTTCTTTTCGTCGGGTTCGGCGCGGGAAGCGATTGAATGCTGGCTGATGGATTCAGCCGCCGCGTTGACCGGCTGCCTTGCCGACATCCCCCGCGGGTGCATGGTCATGCTGTCGGCGGTCGGCAGCGAGGGCTACCCGGGCCTGGGCGACCTGGTGCGGACGGCCCGCGGAATCACGCTGGTCCGCCTGACGGAGCGCCTTGGCCGGGCGGTGGCGGACCACGAGATCGCCGCATCGGTCGACGTTCACGCACTGGCCCGCTTCATGCAGACGGTACAGGGGGGCATGTCCATCCTGGCCCGCGACGGCGCGGACCGCTCCGAACTCGAGGCGGTGGCGCAGGTGGCGATGATGGGCTTTGACGCCCGGATTGGCGCTTGAGGCCGTTGATCGGTCTAGCGTCCTGGAGGTCGCGCAGCCATTATTGCGCGGGGCGAAATGGTGTGTTGCGCGGCGCGGCCATTCTGGTTCCGGCCGGTATTGCGCAAAATGCGGTCATCACAACCCAGCTGGAATGTAATGGACCGTCGTCATTTTATCGCCACCGGCATCGCCGTGGCATCCCCGGCCGCCGGCGCCGCGTCGCGCCCGGCGCCGCAGCCGCCCACCATCACCAAGGCCGACGGCCTCAACCCGCCAGGCATCAGGACGGCCGGTGTGCGCATGGTGCCGGTCATGGGCGGCAAGTACAAGGTCTGGACGAAAAAGATCGGCAGCGGGCCGGTCAAGGTGTTGCTGCTGCACGGCGGGCCCGGCTTCTCGCACGAGTACCTCGAGGCGATGGAGTCGTTCCTGCCGCAGGCGGGCATCGAGATGTATTATTACGATCAGCTCGGCTGCGGCAACTCGGACCGTCCCGACGATCCCGCTCTGTGGACGCTGCCGCGCTACCTGGACGAGGTGGAGGAGGTGCGCGCCGGCCTCGGACTGGAATCGTTCGTGTTGTTCGGCCATTCGTGGGGCGGCGTGCTGGCGATCGACTACGCGCTGCGCCATCAAGCCCGTTTGCGCGGCCTCGTCATCTCGAACATGACGGCCGGGATGCAGGCGCTGAAGCGGCATCTTGCCGTGCTAAAACGGCAGTTGCCGCCGGCGGCGCTGGCGCGGCTCGAGGCGCTGGAGGCGGCCGACGCCTACGACTCGCCCGACTACGAGCAAATCATGATGGAGGAGCTCTATCCCAAATTCATCTGCCGCCTCGCGCCGTGGCCGGACGCGGTCAACCGCACGTTCGCGCACGCCAACCTGAAAATCTACCACCAGATGCAGGGACGGAGCGAATTCGTCATGACGGGAAACCTGAAGGACTGGGAGCGTTGGGATCGGCTTGGCGAGATCAAGGTCAAGGCGCTTGTCATCGGCGCCACCTACGACGAGATGGACCCGCGTGACATGCCGAAGATGGCGTCGGCGATGGGCAATGCGAAGGCGGTCATCTGCGCCAACGGCAGCCATTTGTGCATGTGGGACGACCAGGCGTTTTATTTCGAGCGCTTGCTGGCGTTCCTCAAGGGGCTATAGCCGGCGGCCGCCCACCACGCAAGCACCAGCCTGACGTGATCCCACTTGCAGTGACCGCGTCATTCCACGGCATCCGCCCCGCGCGCCGCCTTCTTTCGGAACTGCGCGGCCTTGTAGCGATTGCCGCACAGGGCCATGCTGCACCAGCGCCGCTTGTGCGCCTTGGTGCGGTCGTAAAACCACAGGATGCATTCGGGGTGCTCGCATTGCTTGACGAGGTTGAAGTCGCCTTCGACCAGCAGTTGCGCCGTGGCCTCGGCGACCGCGCCCAACATCGACGCGACCGGATCGGCGCGGACCAGGCGCGTGAGGGTCAGGCCGCCTTCGCTGTCGCGCGCCAGGTGCGGCGCGCTGACGTGGGCGTGCAGATACGCGTCCAGGGCGGCGATATCGCCGAGCCGGTCCTCCTTGCGTTCCACGATCAGCCGCCGCACCACTGCGCGCAGCGTTTTCCCCCGGGCCAGCAGCGCGGCCATGTCGACCGGGCTGCCCGAGTGTGCAGGCGAGATGCCGTGACGCGCCAGCCACTTCAGAACGTCCTCTCCGCTATGCCAATAGTCGACCGTCCGCCCGTCCACGCTGGCCTCGGTGTTAAGCAGATCCATCGCCAGGTGATCGCCCACCATCGGCGCCTCGGGTGCTCCGCTACTTGGATGCTCTTCTGCGCTCATAATTTAGTAACCGTTAAAATTTATGTTGACAGGTTACCTAAAACTTCCGATACTTCGCCTCAAGTAACCAATTTAAGCCAATTATAGCGGTTATTTTGACCGCTCAACGTTTACCAGCCGAAGGAACCATCATGAACATCAAACCGTCGCTGTTCGCCGCAGCCAGCCTGGCTGTCGCCCTCGTCGCCAACGCCGCCGATAATCCTGGGCAAGTCCACCACCGGACGATGGAGGTCCAGGGCGTCAACATCTTCTATCGCGAGGCGGGCCCCGCCCAGGCACCCGTGGTGTTGCTGCTGCATGGCTTCGGCGCCTCCTCGTACATGTTTCGCAACCTGATCCCGCAGTTGGCTGCCAAGTACCATGTGATCGCGCCGGATCTGCCGGGTTTCGGCCAGACCAGCGTCATGCCCGGCAACCAGTTCGCCTACACTTTCGATAACCTCGCCTCCGTGATCGACGCCTTTACCGTGGCCAAAGGGGCGGAGCGCTATGCCATGTATGTGTTTGATTATGGCGCTCCGGTCGGCTGGCGCCTGGCGGTGAAGAACCCGCAAAAGGTGACGGCGATCATCAGCCAGAACGGCAATGCTTACGAAGAGGGCTTGAGCGCGGGCTGGGCCGACATGCGCAAGGCCTGGGCCGAGCCGACCGCCGCCAACCGTGAGTCGTTGCGCCGCTTCAATACGCTGGATATGACCAAGTGGCAGTACACAGAGGGCGTGCGGGATACGTCGCTGATCGCGCCCGAGACCTGGCAACTGGCGCACGCCGCCATCGAGCGCATCGGCGTCGAGGCACAGATGGACTTGCTGCTCGACTATGGGCAGAACATCAAACAGTACACCCAACTGCATGAGTTTTTCCGCAGCCGCCGCCCGCCGACGCTGGCGATCTGGGGCAAGAACGATCCCTTCTTCGTGCCGGCCGGCGCCGAAGCGTTCAAGCGCGACAATCCTAAGGCCGAAGTGCGCTTCCTGGACACGGGCCACTTCGCCATCGAGACCCACGGCCAGGAGATCGCCACGCAAATGCTGGAATTTTTGAACCGCAACGTCAAGCCCTGAGCCGTGCCCACGCGCGGGGCATAAACGACGGGGTCAGCGCCTAATGCCGCTAAGTTAAGGCGATTTTCGTAGGGCGGATTAGGCGGAACGCCGTAATCCGCCATGAGCCGCCGACGGCGCTTGGCGGATTACGCTGCGCTAATCCGCCCTACGTGATTTAGATGAACGCTTAACTTAGCGGCATTAGGGTCAGTGCCGACATTCGGACATTTCGAAACTTTTTAGGCTGATAAAAGTTCCCTGATGTCCGAATGTCGGCACTGACCCTCCGGATTTTGTGGAAACGCCCCCGCAAGCCTTGCGGCTTGGGGGGCGTTTTCATTTCTGCGGCACTGCGCCTGCTCGGTTTAACCGGCCAGCTTGGCCTTCAGCAGCTCGGTCAGCTGGGCCGGGTTGGCCTTGCCGCGCGAGGCTTTCATCGCCTGGCCGATCAGCGCGTTGAGCGCCGCTTCCTTGCCGGCGCGGTACTGCTCCACCGATTTGGCGTTGGCGGCGATGACGTCGTTGACGATCGCTTCCAGCGCGCCGGTGTCGGAGATCTGCTTCAGACCCTTGGCTTCGATGATGGTGTCGACCAGGTTCTCATCCGACGATTTGGCCTCCCACATGCCGGCGAAGACTTCCTTCGCCGCCTTGTTGGAGATGGTGCCGTCGGCGATGCGCTTGAGCAGCGCGGCCAGCTGCGCGGCCGATACCGGCGCATCGTCCAGGTCCACGCCTTCGCGGTTCAGGGTCGACGAGACGTCGCCCATCAGCCAGTTGGCGGCGGCCTTGGCGTTTTCCTTGCCGGCTTTTTCCACCACGGCGACGAAGTAGGTCGCCATCGATTTCGACGCGGTCAGCACCAGCGAGTCGTATTCCGGCAGCGCGTATTCGCTGACGAAGCGCGCGCGCATGGCGGCCGGCAGTTCCGGCATCGAGGCCTTCACCTGCGAGATCCATTCGTCCGAGATCACCAGCGGCGGCAGGTCCGGGTCCGGGAAGTAGCGGTAGTCCTGCGCGTCTTCCTTGCTGCGCATCTCGCGCGTCTCCTTGCGGTCCGGATCGTACAGGCGCGTCGCCTGCACCACCTTGCCGCCGTCCTCGATCAATTCGATCTGGCGGCGCACTTCGACGTGCACCGCTTCCTCGATGAAGCGGAACGAGTTCAGGTTCTTGATCTCGCAGCGCGTGCCGTATTCCTTCTGGCCCTTAGGACGCACCGAGACGTTGACGTCGCAGCGGAACGAGCCTTCCTGCATGTTGCCGTCGCAGACGCCGAGCCACATCACCAGCGAGTGCAGGGCCTTGGCGTAGGCCACCGCTTCGGCGGCGCTGCGGATCTCCGGTTCGGAGACGATTTCCAGCAGCGGCGTGCCGGCGCGGTTCAAGTCGATGCCGCTCATGCCGGCGTAGTCCTCGTGCAGCGATTTGCCGGCGTCTTCTTCCAGGTGCGCGCGCGTCAGGTTGACGGTCTTGGTGACGAATTCGCCATCCTTTTCGAAGCCGAACGTCAGCGAGCCGCCGATGACCACCGGGTCTTCGAACTGGCTGATCTGGTAGCCCTTCGGCAGGTCCGGATAGAAGTAGTTTTTGCGGGCGAAGATCGACGCCGGCGCGATCTTGGCGCCGACGGCCAGGCCGAAGCGGATGGCGCGGTCGACGGCCTGCTTGTTCATCACCGGCAGCACGCCGGGCAGCGCCAGGTCCACCGGACTGGCTTGCGTGTTCGGCTCGGCGCCGAACTTGATCGGCGAGCCGCTGAAGATTTTTGATTCGGTCGTGAGCTGCACGTGGTTCTCAAGACCGATGACGACTTCCCATTCCATATGATTCTCGCTGTATTCTGTGTGGTGGATGCTTAGACGCCGGCCGGAGCGCGGGTGTGCCAGTCGGTCGCCAGCTGGTACTGGTGGGCGACGTTGAGCAGCTTCGCTTCGCCGAAATGCTTGCCGATGATTTGCAGTCCCACGGGGCGGTTGGCGTTCTTCTCGCCCTGGCCGAAGCCGCAAGGGATCGACATGCCGGGCAGGCCGGCCAGGCTGGTCGACAGGGTGAAGATGTCGGCCAGGTAGGCGGCGACCGGGTCGTCGGACTTGTCGCCGAGGTCCCAGGCGACGGTCGGCGCGACCGGCCCCATGATGACGTCGCAGACGGCGTTCGGGCCGTTGAGCACCGCTTCGAAGTCCTGCGCGATCAGGCGGCGGATCTTTTGCGCCTTGAGGTAGTAGGCGTCGTAGTAGCCGTGGCACAGCACATAGGTGCCGACCATGATGCGGCGTTTGACCTCGGCGCCGAAGCCTTCGGCGCGGGTCTTGCGGTACATGTCCGACAGGTCCTTGTACTCGGCGGCGCGGTGGCCGTAGCGCACGCCGTCGAAGCGCGACAGGTTGGACGAGGCCTCGGCCGGGGCGATCATGTAGTAGGCCGGGATCGACAGCGCGGTGTTCGGCAGCGAAATATCGACCAACTGCGCGCCCAGGGCCACATATTGCGCCAGCGCGGCGCGCACGGCCTGTTCGACGTCGGCGGCGAGGCCTTCGCCGAAGTATTCCTTCGGCACGCCGATGCGCAGGCCGGTCAGCGGCTGGCCCAGTTCACGCGTGAAGTCTTCGTCGATGCCGCCCAGTTCCGGGGTCAGCGAGGTCGAGTCGCGCTCGTCGAAGCCGGCCATGGCGTTGAGCAGCAGCGCGCAGTCCTCGGCCGTTTGCGCCATCGGGCCGCCCTGGTCGAGCGACGAGGCGAAGGCGATCATGCCGAAGCGCGACACGCGCCCGTACGTCGGCTTGATGCCGGTGACGCCGCAGAAGGCGGCCGGCTGGCGGATCGAGCCGCCGGTGTCGGTGCCGGTGACGGCCGGCGACAGGCGCGCGGCGACGGCGGCGGCCGAGCCGCCCGACGAGCCGCCCGGCACGGCGTTCTTGTCCCACGGGTTCTTGACCGGGCCGAAGGCCGAGTTCTCGTTGGCCGAGCCCATGGCGAATTCGTCGCAATTGAGCTTGCCCAGCGTGACCATGCCGGCCGCGCGGAATTTCGCGACGACGGTGGCGTCGAACGGGCTGACGTAGTTGGCCAGCATTTTGGAGCCGGCCGTCGAGCGCCAGTCGCGCGTGACGAAGATGTCCTTGTGGGCGATCGGCACGCCGGTCAGCGCGGTGGCGGTGCCGGCGGCGATGCGGGCGTCGGCCTCGGCGGCCTGCGCCAGGGTCAAGGCGCGGTCCACGTGCAGGAAGGCGTTCAAGTCGCTCTTCTCGATACGGTCGAGGAAGTGCGTGGCCAGCTCGGTGGCGGTGACGGCTTTGCTCTGCAGGAGCGCGGACAGCTCTTTAAGGGTTTTGGTGTGCATGGCGTTTCAATTCAATTCGGGGAGATCGAGGCGAAGATGGGGGCAAACACGTGGCAAACCACGGCGCTTTTTGCTTATTCGATCACTTTCGGCACCAGGTACAAGCCATCCTGTGTCTTCGGCGCGACGGCCTGGTAGTCCTCGCGGCGATTGGCCTCGGTGGCCGCGTCCTCGCGCAGGCGCAGGGCGATATTGTTCATGTGCGCCGCCAGCGGGTGGCTCAACGGGGCGACGCCGTCGGTGTCGACCGCTTGCATCTGTTCGGCCAGCGCGAAAATGCCATTCAGCTGCTCGAGCGCGGTGGCGCTCTGCTGCTCGCTCATCTCAAGTTGGGCCAGTTTGGCAATGCGTGTTACGTCGGATAGGGTCAGGGACATAGCGAATGGCGCGGACGGGCCGCGCGGGGTTTAATTGTTACATTGATAAAAAACTTGAAGTTCTGGCTAATCGCTGGCAAAAGCGGACGATTGCCGCTTAACTTGCAAGCTGGGCCGATACACTTTTGGGTGGATTTTCGGCAAATCGCATTCAAATTATAAGGTAGAATGGCGGGTTGATGCGTTGCCGGGGCTGAATCATTGCTGCCGCCGCTCACCACAGGACATCTTTCTACAGCTTACGCGCACCCAGTAGCGCCACAGGACACACATGTTTGGTTTTTTACGCAGGTATATCTCCACCGATCTGGCCATCGATTTGGGCACGGCCAACACCTTGATTTACGTCCGCGGCCAGGGCATCGTTCTGGATGAACCATCGGTCGTCGCGATCCGCCAAGAGGGCGGCCCCAATGGCAAGAAAACCATCCAGGCCGTTGGTAAGGAAGCAAAGCAGATGCTGGGCAAGGTCCCCGGCAACATCGAGGCGATCCGCCCGATGAAAGACGGCGTGATCGCCGACTTCACCGTCACCGAGCAAATGCTCAAGCAGTTCATCCGCATGGTGCACGACTCCAAATTCTTCCGTCCTTCCCCGCGCATCATCATCTGCGTGCCGTGCGGCTCGACCCAGGTCGAGCGCCGCGCGATCCGCGAATCGGCGCTCGGCGCCGGCGCCTCGCAGGTGTACCTGATCGAGGAGCCGATGGCCGCGGCGATCGGCGCCGGCCTGCCGGTGTCGGACGCCACCGGCTCGATGGTGGTCGACATCGGCGGCGGCACCACCGAGGTGGGCATCATCTCGCTGGGCGGCATGGTTTATAAAGGTTCGGTGCGCGTCGGCGGCGACAAGTTCGACGAGGCGATCGTCAACTACATCCGCCGCAACTACGGCATGCTGATCGGCGAGCAGACCGCCGAGGCGATCAAGAAGGCCATCGGTTCGGCCTTCCCGGGGTCGGAAGTCAAGGAGATGGAAGTCAAGGGCCGCAACCTGTCCGAGGGCATTCCGCGCTCGTTCACGATTTCGTCCAACGAGATCCTCGAGGCGCTGACCGATCCGCTCAATAACATCGTCTCGGCCGTGAAGAACGCGCTGGAACAGACGCCGCCCGAACTGGGCGCCGACATCGCCGAAAAGGGCATGATGCTGACCGGCGGCGGCGCGCTGCTGCGCGATCTGGACCGCCTGCTGATGGAGGAAACCGGCCTGCCGGTGCTGGTGGCCGAGGACCCGCTGACCTGCGTGGTGCGGGGTTCGGGCATGGCGCTGGAACGGATGGACCAGCTGGGCTCGATCTTCTCCTACGAATGATCAAGACGGGGCCGCGAAACAGCGGCCCCGGTGCTTTGGGTGAGTTGACAGTCTCGTTGGCGCGGGAGCGCCGGATTATTGGAAGTCATGGAATACAGTCCTCCGCCACTTTTCAAGCAAGGCGCTTCGGCCCGGGTCAAGATGACGGTGTTCGCGTGCATATCGATTGCACTGCTGTTGGTCGACGCGCGCATGCGCACCCTGTCGACCGTGCGCCAGGTCGCGGGTACCGTGCTGTATCCGCTGCAGATGGTCGCGCTGCTGCCGCGCGACGCCATCTACGGCGTCGGCGACTACTTCTCCACCTTGTCGTCGATGAAAAAGCAGGTCAATGAGCTCAAACGCCAGCAGATCGCCGACGCCCAGGCGCTGCAGCAGGCGCAGCTCCGCACCGTCGAGAACAACCAGCTGCGCAAGCTGATGGGCGCGCGCGAGCAGCTGCCCGTCAAGTCGATGCTGGCCGAGGTGCTGTACGACGCGCGCGACGCCAACAGCCGCAAGATCATCCTCGACCGCGGCATCAAGAGCGACGTCATGCTCGGCATGCCGGTGATCGACAACCAGGGCGTGGTCGGGCAGGTGACGCGGGTGTTCCCGTTCACGTCCGAAGTGACGCTGCTGACCGACAAGGAGCAGGCCATCCCGGTGCAGCTGCTGCGCAACGGCTTGCGCAGCGTCGCGTATGGGCGCGGCAAGGTCGGCGCGCTGGAGCTGCGCTTCACCGCGCCCAACGCCGATATCCAGGTCGGCGACATCGTCGTCACCTCGGGCCTGGACGGCATCTATCCGGCCGGCCTGGCCGTGGCGCGCGTGACGCAGGTGGAAAACAGCGCCGGCGGCTCCTTCGGCGGCGTGATCTGCCAGCCGCTGGCGGGCGTCGCCAACAATACCCAGTTGCTGATCCTGATGTCGACGCCGGAGCTGCCTCCGCGTCCGCCCGAGGAGGAGCCGCGCGCGCCGAAGAAGGGCAATAACAAGATGGCGCCGGTGAAGGACCCTGCCAAAGAGGGCGCCGACGGCCAGGCCGCACCGGCCGCCGCCACCCCGGCCACCAACGCGGCGCCCGGACTGATACCGGTGATGCCGCCGCCGTTGCCGCCGAAGGCCGCGCCGGCCGACGGCGCCGCCACCGCGCCCGCCGCTGGAGCCGCCGCCAAACCCGCGACCACCGCGCCGGCGA
>NZ_JBEGHG010000079.1:0-233 GCF_040675865.1 Burkholderia sp. LMU1-1-1.1
CAGAGTTGTTTCACGGTCCTGTTCGGGATGGGAAGGGGTGGGACCAACTTGCTATGGTCATCAGGCATTGACTTGTACGAGCCGCGTTCTTGTGAACGTTGCTCAGAATCTGGAAGTAGTAAGTAATTGGGTAATGAAGTTGTATCAACGTTCGCACAACATACTTCTCATTCACCATAACCTGCTAAGGTTATAGGGACAAGCCGTACGGGCAATTAGTATCAGTTAGCTTA
>NZ_JBEGHG010000080.1:0-232 GCF_040675865.1 Burkholderia sp. LMU1-1-1.1
CAGAGTTGTTTCACGGTCCTGTTCGGGATGGGAAGGGGTGGGACCAACTTGCTATGGTCATCAGGCATTGACTTGTACGAGCCGCGTTCTTGTGAACGTTGCTCAGAATCTGGAAGTAGTAAGTAATATGGGTAATGAAGTTGTATCAACGCTCGCACAACGTACTTCTCATTCACCACAACCTGCTAAGGTTATAGGGACAAGCCGTACGGGCAATTAGTATCAGTTAGCT
>NZ_JBEGHG010000081.1:0-226 GCF_040675865.1 Burkholderia sp. LMU1-1-1.1
ACTCTAGAAAGGAGGTGATCCAGCCGCACCTTCCGATACGGCTACCTTGTTACGACTTCACCCCAGTCACGAATCCTACCGTGGTAAGCGCCCTCCTTACGGTTAAGCTACCTACTTCTGGTAAAACCCGCTCCCATGGTGTGACGGGCGGTGTGTACAAGACCCGGGAACGTATTCACCGCGACATGCTGATCCGCGATTACTAGCGATTCCAACTTCATGCAGT
>NZ_JBEGHG010000082.1:0-211 GCF_040675865.1 Burkholderia sp. LMU1-1-1.1
TTGGTGGAGGATGACGGGATCGAACCGACGACCCCCTGCTTGCAAAGCAGGTGCTCTCCCAGCTGAGCTAATCCCCCTGAGATTTACTACTAGGGTAAAACTGGTAGGGCTGGTTGGACTCGAACCAACGACCCCCGCGTTATCAACACGGTGCTCTAACCAGCTGAGCTACAGCCCCAAATGCTGTTCTTTATATTGACAGTCGATAAGT
>NZ_JBEGHG010000083.1:0-208 GCF_040675865.1 Burkholderia sp. LMU1-1-1.1
CGGGATGGGAAGGGGTGGGACCAACTTGCTATGGTCATCAGGCATTGACTTGTACCGGGCTGCGCGCATTCGCGTCGCCCTGAATCTGGAAGTAGTAAGTAATATGGGTAATGAAGTTGTATCAACGCTCGCACAACGTACTTCTCATTCACCACAACCTGCTAAGGTTATAGGGACAAGCCGTACGGGCAATTAGTATCAGTTAGCT
>NZ_JBEGHG010000084.1:0-205 GCF_040675865.1 Burkholderia sp. LMU1-1-1.1
ACAAGCTGACCAAGGATGCCACGCCGACCCTCACCGGCAGCGCCGAAGCCGGCGCCACCGTCAAGCTGTACGACGGCGCCACCCTGGTCGGCAGCGGCGTGGCCAACGCCGACGGCGTCTGGACCGTCACCACCGGCACCCTGGCGGCCGGCGTCCACAACCTCACCGCCACCGCCACCGACGCCGCCGGCAACGTCGGCCCGGC
>NZ_JBEGHG010000085.1:0-201 GCF_040675865.1 Burkholderia sp. LMU1-1-1.1
GAATCTGGAAGTAGTAAGTAATATGGGTAATGAAGTTGTATCAACGCTCGCACAACGTACTTCTCATTCACCACAACCTGCTAAGGTTATAGGGACAAGCCGTACGGGCAATTAGTATCAGTTAGCTTAATGCATTACTGCACTTCCACACCTGACCTATCAACGTCCTGGTCTCGAACGACCCTTCAAAGAGCTCAAGGC
>NZ_JBEGHG010000086.1:0-335933 GCF_040675865.1 Burkholderia sp. LMU1-1-1.1
TGGAAGGTCTATAGCGAGGGAAATGGCATCTGATAGCATCGTGCCGGCAAGTTAACACTTCCGGCCGCCGTTTACAACAAAAATGCCGCTAAAAGCTTAAGTTAGCGGCATTAGGACCTGACCCCGGAGTTTATTTGCCGGCGGTTAGCTTGAGCAGGTAGACGTCGTTTTCGCGCAGCGGCAGCGACACGCTGGCGCGGCCGTCGGCGCCGACCCGCACCGTGCGCCGCTCCGATGGCTTGCCGGTGGCTTCGGACTTCAACGCTTCCACTTGCGGCCGGGTCAGCTGCTTGGGCGAACCCATGCCGATGAAGGCGGTGTAGGCGTCGTTTTTCCGGTAGCCGACTTGCGCGATGCTGACGTTGTAGACGCCTTTTTTCAAGCCTTGCAGTTTGACTTCGACTTTGCCCTTGTCCTTCGGCGGCAGGTCCTTGATGAAGTATTGCTGGTTGTTGATGTTGTCCGGCAGCGTGTGCGTGTAGTCCCACAGCAGCACCTGGACGCCGCCCTTGGCGTCGACCGTCGCCAGCGAGTGGGCGTCTTTGTTCTTCAGCTCGGTGTCGGCCAGTTGGTTGAGGAACTGGTAGGCGAAATACGCCGGCTTTTTGATGCCTTGCGTGTTCATCAAGCCGAAACCGCCGTGGAAGGCTTCGAAGCGCGGACCTGGCTCTTCGAAGATGTCGGTGAAGACCCAGTACGACATCGATTGCGCGGCGTTGCCGACCTGCTTGAGCTTTTGCAGGATGTAGGCGGCCTGGTGGTAGCTGTCGTGCGTCGGATCGGACGGCGTGTAGGAGGAGCTCCATTCGGTGTAGTGCAGTTCCAGCTTAGGCATCGCGGACGCGCCGATTTCCTTGCGGTTGCGCAGCACGTCGCCGCTGATCGCCGCCTCGTCCTTGCTGAGCACGGTGCCCTTGGTGCCGAATTCGTCCAGATAACCCTCGCCGACGCCGTAGGTGTGGGTGCTGACGAAGTCGAGCGGGACGTTGTTTTCTTTGCAGTAGGCGATCATTTCCGGGATCCAGGCCGCGCCGGCCGTGGCCGGACCGCCGACCTTGTAGCTCGGATCGACGCTTTTGACCCCGCGCGCGGCGTGGGCGTACAGCTTGAAATACTCGGCTTGCGTGCCGGCCCAGAAACCGTCGAGGTTGGGCTCGTTCCATACCTCGAAGTACCAGCTGGCCACCTCTGCGCGGCCGTAGCGTTCGGTCCAGTGTTTGGTCAGCGCCTGCACCAGCTTTTCCCAGCGCTCGTAGCTGCGCGGCGGCGTGACGTTGCCTTTCCACCAGAAGATGGTTTTGTCGCGGCTGGCCATGGCCGACGGCATGAAGCCCAGCTCGACAAACGGTTTGACGTCGATGCTCAGCAGATAATCGAACAGCGCGTCGATATATTGGAAGTTATATTCGTCATTGCCTTTGGCGTCGGTTTTATAGACGCCCATGTCGTCGGTCAGCAAACCGTGCATGCGGATATATTTAAAGCCGGCGTCGCGTTTTATTTCTGCCAGTTGTTGTTGCCAATCCGCCCGCAGACCCTCGTTGGCGCGGCCGGCGCCGATCGTGAAATTAAAGGTTTTATTTAGTTTCCCCTGGACCTGGGTGACATTCAGATCGACGGTGCGATCTTGCGCGTTTCCGTGCAGCGGCAATGTCAGGGCTGCGCTGAGCAGCATCGTGGCGAGTGGCTTAAAACTCATTCGTGTCGGCTTTCTAAAGGTGGACGGACACCGCGGCGTCGGCATCGCGGCAGGACTCCCCAGCGTAGCGCCGGCGCGCGCGACGCGCCAGCTCCCTTTGGTGAATTGGCTATGAGAATGCAGATTTTGCTACGAATTTCAGAGCTGGTGTTAGCGCTACCGGCGCTGGCCGGCTACTCCCCGGGCGGCCGGGCGCACACCGTCCTGAAGGCTTTCGGCGTGCATCCGTATTCCTCTTTGAACAGCTTGTTGAAATACGAAACGTTGCGATAGCCGACCGAATAGGCGATTTCGGCCACCGCCGCCGTTTCTTTTTCCGCCAGCAGGCGGGCCGCCTCGGTGAGCCGCAATTTATTTAAATAACCGCTGAAGGTGTGGCCGAATTCGGATTTGAGAATATCGTTGATTTTATTTCGATTAACACCGGTTTCGGTCACGATGTGTTCCAGATCGAGTTCCGCATTCGCGTAGCCGTTGGCGATATAACGCAGGATCGTCGCCTTTTCCTTGTCCCGGTGCGGTTCGATCGATAATTGTTGATACGCGACCAGCGGCAAATCCTTGCGCAGTTTTTCCTGGACGTCGGCGATCAGCGCGCGCGTGTGCCGGCGGAATGTCCACAGGCCGAAGCCGGCCCAGGAAACGCCCAGCAGCATCGCCAGCGCCGCCAGGTAGCGGTAGTCCCTGCCGGTGAGCACCAGACTGCCGATCTCGACCCGGGATTCGACGTTTTTCGGGCTCTGGAAGGTGCTGCCGATGGAGATCTTCGGCACCTGGTCGAGCTTGTACGCCTGGTGCGACAGGTCCAGCTTGAACATGTCGAACCACCATTGCGGTGTTTCCAGGCGCGTCAGGTCGAGTTCGACGGACGAGCTGGTTTGGCCGCAGGAGAAAAACGCCGACGGCGCGCGGTAGGTCAGCCAGTCGCCGCGCCGGGAGACTTTTTTCTCGAGGGTCGAGGCGGTCAGGCTCAAGGTGTTGGCCGGCGCGCACTTCGCCACCAGCGTCACCGACGTGTAGCGCGACAAATCCACGTGCGCCGGCGTGCCGTCGCGGTTGGTGAAGAACAGGCCGACGGCGGCGAACGGATAGGCGCTGCCCGGCGAGAGCTTGAAATTGAAGCCCAGCCGCTCACTGTCCGCGTCGACGCGGGCCAGCGACTGCGGCAGGTCGGAGTCGGGTTTGATGCGCCAGGGCAGGGCGCTGTCCCGCAGCGGCAGCAGCGGCGCGCTCAGATAGCTCAGGTTCAGGCAAACGTAGCCGGCCAGCGCGCTCGCCGCGAGCAGCGCGAGGAAACCGTACAGCGTCTTTTTATAGAATTCCTGCATCGATGGCCGGGCGCGGAGGTAAGGGCGGATTCTTTGGCGGATTCATCGGCAAGAAGCCGCCGGCCTCGCGGCGGGCGGCTTCCGCTGGGCACGTCGGCTTACTTGATCAGCGATTCAAGCGCGAACAGGTCGGCCGCTTGTTCGCGCCGGCGCACCTCGTGGCAGACGGTGCCGTCGACGATGATCTCGGCGGCCCGGCCGCGCGTGTTGTAGTTCGACGCCATCGTCATGCCGTAGGCGCCGGCCGTGTGCATCACCAGCAGGTCGCCGGCGGCCACCGCCAGCTCGCGGTCGCGCGCCAGCCAGTCGCCCGATTCGCAGATCGGGCCGACCACGTCGTAGGTCAGCGCGTCGGCGCCGCCGCGCGTGACCGGCTGCATGTCCATCCAGGCCTGGTACAGCGCCGGACGCGCCATGTCGTTCATGGCGGCGTCGACCACGCAGAAGTTCTTCTCTTCGCCGTGCTTGAGGAATTCGATCCGGGTCAGCAGCACGCCGGTGTCGCCGACGATGGAGCGGCCCGGTTCGAAGATCACTTTGATCGGCCGTCCGTCGTGGCGCGCGGCGCGCCAGGCGTCGATCTTGGCGAACAGGCGGCCCAGGTAGTCGCCCACCGGCACCGGCGCGGCCTCGCCCGCTTCGCGGTAGTCGATGCCGATGCCGCCGCCGATGTCGACGTGGTGCAGCACGATGCCCTCGTCGCCCAGTTGATCGATCAGCTCGATCAAGCGGTCGAGCGCCTCCAGCAGCGGCGCGTCGTCCAGCAGCTGCGAGCCGATGTGGCAGTCGATGCCGGCCACTTCCAGGTGCGGCAGGGTGGCGGCGGTGCGGTAGGTGGCCAGCGCGTCGTCGAAGGCGACGCCGAACTTGCTCGCCTTGAGGCCGGTGGCGATGTACGGATGGGTCTTGGCGTCGACGTTGGGGTTCACGCGCAGCGACACGCGCGCGGTCTTGCCCAGCGCGCCGGCCACCTCGTTGAGGCGGTGCAGCTCGGGAATCGATTCGACGTTGAAGCACAGGATGTCGTGCGACAGCGCCAGGCGCATCTCGGCGGCGCTCTTGCCCACGCCCGAGAAGATCACCTTGCGCGGGTCGCCGCCGGCGGCCAGCACGCGCAGCAGCTCGCCGCCGGAGACGATGTCGAAGCCGGCGCCCTGGCGCGCCAGCAGGTCCAGGATGGCCAGGTTGGAATTGGCTTTCATGGCGTAGCAGACCAGCGCGTCGCGGCCAGCGCAGGCGTCGGCATAGGAGGCGAAGTTGGCCAGCAGCGCGGCCTTCGAGTACACATAGGTCGGCGTGCCGAACTGTTCGGCGATGGCGCTGAGCGCGACGCCTTCGGCGTGCAACACGCCGTCTTGATACGTAAATTGCGACATAGTAATTATTGTTGGGGTGCTGGGAGGGTGGACGGAACCGGGGACGGCGTCACGGGAACCGGCGTGGCGGGCGCGCCGGGCGTAGGGTCGGCCGGCGCGGCCGGAGTGACTGCCGCCGGGGTGCCGGCGGGCGTTACCTTGGCGTCGCCGCTCTTGGCTGGCTTGGCGGTCGGTTTGGGCAGGTACAGCGGGCCGGTTTGGCCGCAGCCGCTCAATAACACGGTTAGCGCCAGGGTAATGGTGCCGATAAACAAACGAAAAGAGGACTTCACGATAAAATCATGGATTGACTATAGATTATTGGAGTGTAGCATGGGCGAATCAGAATTCCTGGCGCAGGCCGAAGCCACCCTCGACGCGATCGAGGCGGCCTTGGACCAATTGAACGACGACGACATGGTCGACGTCGAATGCAGCCGCAGTGGCAATGTGCTGGAAATCGAGTTCATCGACAACGGTTCCAAGGTCATCGTCAACAGCCAGGCGGCGATGCAGGAGTTGTGGGTGGCGGCCCGCTCGGGCGGTTTCCACTACCGCCAGAAGGACGGCAAGTGGCTCAACACCCGCGACAGCTCCGAGCTGTTCGCGGCGCTGTCGGAAATCGTCACCGCCCAGGGCGGCGCCCCGGTGGTGGTGGCGCCGAAGGCGTAAGCGCCCGCCGCCAGCGCCGTCAGAACAACTCGTTCTTGACGGCGTCCTTGGCCTTTTCCTCGGCCGGCGTGCCCTGCGCCGCGCCGTCGATGTTGTGCACGCCTGTCCCCGGCGGATTCTCCGCGTAGTAGTACTCGTCGCCCACCAGCATCACCCCTTCCGGCACGGCCCGTTCCTCGATCGGGATGTTCTTCAGCGCCTTCTGCATGAAATTGATCCAGATCGGCAGCGCCAGGCCGCCGCCGGTTTCGCGGTTGCCCAGGTTTTTCGGCTGGTCGTAGCCGATCCAGGCGATGCCTACCAGCTTGGGCTGGTAGCCGGCGAACCAGGCGTCGATCGAGTCGTTGGTGGTGCCGGTCTTGCCGGAGATGTCGGGCCGCTTGAGCGACAGCGCCTTGGCCGCCGTGCCGTAGCGCACCACGTCCTTGAGCATGCTGTCCATCAGGAAGGCGTTGCGCTCGTCGATGACGCGGTTCTTCTCGTCGCCGGCCTTGTCCGGATTGGCCTGCGACAGGATCTTGCCGTCGGCGTCGGTCACCTTGGAGATCAAATACGGGCTGACCTTGTAGCCGCCGTTGGCGAACACCGAGTAGGCGCCGGCCATCTGCAGCGGCGTGACGTTGCCCGCGCCCAGCGCCAGGGTCAGATACGGCGGGTTCTTGTCGGCGTCGAAGCCGAAGCGGGTGGTGTATTCCTGGCCATACTTGGCGCCGATCTTGTGCAGGATGCGGATCGAGATCATGTTCTTGGACTTGGTCAGGCCGCGGCGCATCGTCATCGGGCCCTCGTACTTGCCGTCGTAGTTCTTCGGCTCCCAGGCCTGGCCGCCGGTCTGGCCGGCGTCGAACGAGATCGGCGCGTCGTTGATGATGGTCGACGGCGACAGGCCGCGCTCGAGCGAGGCCGAGTAGATGAACGGTTTGAACGACGAGCCCGGCTGGCGCCACGCCTGGGTGACGTGGTTGAATTTGTTGCGGTTGTAGTCGAAGCCGCCGACCATGGCCTTGATGGCGCCGTCCTCGGTGCTGGCGGCAACGAACGCCGACTCGATCTGCGGCATCTGCGTCACTTCCCAGTCCTTGCCTTCTTGCATGACGCGGATCACCGCGCCACGGCGGATGCGCTTGTTCGGCGGCGCCTTCTCGGACAGCCACGAGCGGCCCATCTCCAGGCCGGCGCCGGCGATCTTGATCTCCTCGCCGGAGGCGGTGACGGCGACGATCTGCTGCGGCGTCGCCTTGAGCACCATGGCGGCGACGATGTCGTCGCTGTCCGGGTGGTCGGCCAGCTCGGTCTCGATGACGTCGTCGGCCTCCTCCTTGTTGGCCGGGATGTCGACGTACGCCTCCGGGCCGCGGTAGGCGTGGCGGCGCTCGTAGTCCATGACGCCCTTGCGCAGCGCCAGGTAGGCGGCGTCCTGGTCGGCCTTGGTGATGGTGGTGAACACGTTCAGGCCGCGCGTGTAGGTGTCCTCCTTGAACTGTTCGTAGACCAGTTGGCGTGCCATTTCGGCAACGTATTCGGCGTGCACGCCGAACTCGCTGCTGTCGGTCTTGACCTTCAGCGGCTCGGCCTTGGCGGTCTCGAACTGCGTGTCCGTGATGTAGCCCAGCGCGTGCATGCGCTGCAGGATGTACTGCTGGCGGGTTTTGGCGCGCTTCGGGTTGACCACCGGGTTGTAGGCCGACGGCGCCTTCGGCAGGCCGGCCAGCATCGCGGCCTCGGCTACGGTGATGTCGCGCAGGTTCTTGCCGAAATAGATCTGCGCGGCCGACGAGAAGCCGTAGGCGCGCTGGCCCAGGTAGATCTGGTTCATATAGACCTCGAGGATCTGGTCCTTGGTCAGGTTCTTTTCGATCTTCCACGCCAGCAGCACCTCGTAGGCCTTGCGCTTGAGCGTCTGCTCGCTCGACAGGAAGAAGTTGCGGGCCACCTGCTGCGTGATGGTCGAGGCGCCCTGCTTGGCGCCGCCGGTGGCGTTGTGCACGGCCGCGCGCAGGATGCCGGTGTAGTCGATGCCGCCGTGCTGGTAGAAGCGGTCGTCCTCGATCGCCAGCACGGCCTTTTTCATCACGTCCGGGATGTCCTTGATGCGCACCAGGTTGCGGCGCTCCTCGCCGAACTCGCCGATCAGCACGTTGTCGGCCGAGAAGATGCGCAGCGGCATTTTGGGGCGGTAATCGGTCAGCGTGTCCAGTTCCGGCAGGTTGGGGTAGGCCATCGCCAGGCCGAACACGACCAGCAGCACGGCCCCCACGCCCAGGCCGAGCACCGACAGGCCGGCCATCAGCAGGAAGCGCGATGGCGACTTGCCGGTTTTTTTCGCGGCGTTTTTACCCGAGCCTTTGGCGGACTTGTCGGAGGAGGGGGGCGGTGCCGAATTGGAGGAAGCCATGCGGTTCGATCTTTCTGGTAATAAGTGCGAAGCATTATAAGCGAGCGCCCACCCCGGCGGCGCGCCGTGCCTGGCGACAGAAATACTTTCCGATGATCAACAAAACAACGGAGTTGTTTTTGCTGCCACGCGGTCAATAATAAGTGTGGCGAAACCCTCACACTGTAACAATCGTGCACAGTAGAAATATCTTTACACTTATATAGGCACGATTTAAGGTGGGAGCTCGCTTGAGCCGGACTTAGGCGTGATTCAGCTTTTAGCTCAGCCATGTAGCGCAGCCGATATCCTGGCGCCGGAGACACTCGCATGATCGATTTCAAGATGCTGTTGGGGCAGGGCAGTCCGCCGCTGATGGGCCTGGACATCAGCACCTCCAGCGTGCGCGTGGTGGAGCTGGCCCTGGGCGCCAAGGGCGAGGTCCGGCTCGAGCGCTACGCCGCCGAGCCGCTGCCGCGCGGCGCCGTCGTCGACGGCAACATCGAGAACATGGACCAGGTGGTCGAGGTGGTGCGGCGCGTCTGGAAGAAAAGCGGCAGCCGCGCCAAGCTGGCCGCGCTGGGCATGCCGCCGGCGTCGGTCATCACCAAGAAGATCATCTTGCCGGCCGGCCTGTCGGAGGACCAGCTCGAGGTGCAGGTCGAATCCGAGGCCAGCCAGTACATCCCGTTCGCGCTCGACGAGGTCAGCCTGGACTTCGACGTCATCGGCGCGGCCGCCAACTCGCCCGAGGACATCGAGGTCATGCTGGCCGCCTCGCGCCGCGAAAAGGTCGAGGACCGGGTCGCCA
Organism: Burkholderia sp. LMU1-1-1.1; assembly: GCF_040675865.1. Lineage (NCBI taxonomy): Bacteria > Pseudomonadati > Pseudomonadota > Betaproteobacteria > Burkholderiales > Burkholderiaceae > Burkholderia > Burkholderia sp. LMU1-1-1.1. Next base: position 8,240 of record NZ_JBEGHG010000086.1, read on the forward strand.
TCGCCGAGGCCTCCGGCCTGAAGGCGACCGTGATGGACATCGAATCGTACGCCGCCCGCGCCGCGCTCGACCGCATCACCGCGCAACTGCCCGAGGCCGGCGCGGGCCAGGTGGTGGCGCTGTTCCAGATCGGCGCCCAGGTCACCCATATCTCCGTCATGCTCGACGGCGCCACCGTCTACGAGCGCGAGCAGCCCTTCGGCGGCAACTCGCTGACCCAGGACATCGTGCGCGCCTACGGCATGGCTTTCGACGAGGCCGAGGCGCGCAAGAAAAGCGGCGACCTGCCCGACAACTACGTGCCCGAGCTGCTCACGCCCTTCCTCGAGAGCGCGGCGATGGAGGTCACGCGCGCGATCCAGTTCTTCTACACGTCCACCCCCTACACCCGGGTCGACCAGCTGTTCCTGGCCGGCGGCTGCGCCGTCATCCCCGGCCTGCTCGAGCTGGTCGCCGGCCGCACCCGGATCGCCAGCGCCGTGATCTCGCCGTTCAAGGGCATGCAGCTGGGGGCGTCGGTGCGCGAGGCGCAGCTGCGCGCCGACGCGCCGGCCTACCTGGTCGCCTGCGGCCTGGCGCTGCGGAGGTTCGGCTGATGATACGCATCAACCTGCTGCCCCACCGCGAGGAAAAGCGCAAGCAGAAGAAGTCCGCCTTCTTCGCGCTGCTGGCGCTGGGCGGTGTCATCGGCGTCGGCGTGGTGCTGCTGGTGGGCGGCTACAACGCCCGCGCGATCTCCATCCAGGGCGAGCGCAACGAGGTGTTGAAGACCGCCATTAGCGGACTCGACAAGAAAATCGCCGAGATCGCCACGCTGAAGCAGGAGATCGAGGCGCTCAAGGCGCGCCAGCAGGCGGTCGAGGATTTGCAGGGCGACCGCAACCAGCCGGTCTACCTGCTCGACGAGCTGGTCAGGCAGACCCCGCCCGGCGTCTATCTGAAGAGTTTCAAGCAGGAGGGGCAGAAGGTGTCGGTGCTGGGCTACGCGCAGTCGCAGGAGCGCGTGTCCGAACTGCTGCGCAACCTGGCGGGCGTGTCGCCGTGGCTGGAGCGCCCGGATTTGATCGAAGTCAAATCGACCGCCCTTGGCCAGGGCAAGACCAGCAAGAAAGTGGTGGAATTCAACTTGATGGTCTTTATCAAGCGTCCGCGCGACAAGGACGGGCCGTCCGGCGACAAGGGCGGCGCCAAGCCCGCCGGCCCGTCCGCCGGCGCGACCGCCACGACGGCGGCCTTGTCCGTTGCGCCGGCCAGTCCAACCGTCGGCCTGCCGCCGGCCCGGCCCTAGGAGCGATGGCGATGCCGACAGCGATGACGACGAACCTCGACCTGAGCCAGCTGGGCGCGCGGCTGGCCGGCCAGTTCCGCAATCTCAACGACCGCCATCCCGGCCAGTGGCCGCTGGCGCCGCGCCTGCTGTGCGCGGCCGGCGTGGCGGCGGCGGTGATGGCGGCCGGCTACTTCGGCTACTGGAGCTCGCAGTTCGAGGAGCAGGAGGCGGGCGCCCAGGCCGAGCTCAAGCTGCGCGACGAATACCGCTTCAAGACCGGCCAGGCGATCAACCTCGAGGCGCTGCGGGCCCAGAAGGTGCAGGTCGACCAGTATGTCGAACGGCTGCAGAAGCAGCTGCCCAGCAAGGCCGAGATGGCCGCGCTGCTGACCGACATCAACCAGGCCGGCTCCGGCCGGGGCCTGCAGTTCGAGCTGTTCAAGCCGGCCCAGGTGGTGGTCAAGGATTACTACGCCGAGTTGCCGATCGATATCAAGGTCACCGGCAGCTACCACGACATCGGCGCCTTCGCCGGCGACATGGCCAATCTGTCGCGCATCGTCACGCTCAACAACATGGCGCTGAGCACCGGCAAGGACGGCGTGCTGACCTTGGAGGCGGTGGCCAAGACCTTCCGCTACCTCGATCCGGAAGAGGTGCAGGCGCAGCGCAAGGCGGCGGCCGACAAGAAAAAGGCGGCGAAAAAATCATGAGCACGTTGAAATCGCTCCCATTCTGGCTGATGACGGCGGCGCTGCCGCTGCTGTCGGCCTGCGGCGACGACGACGCCCAGCAGGTGCGCGCGTGGATGCGCGAGGTCGACGCCCAGACCCGGGTGAAAGTGCCGCCGCTGGCCGAGCCGAAGACGTTCATCCCGTTCGCCTACGCCCAGAAGGACGCGGTCGACCCGTTCAATCCGAACAAGTTGCTGGCCGAGCTGGCCAAGCTGGACGCGCGCGCCGGCGGCGGCCTGCGCCCGGACGTCGAGCGGCGCAAGGAGTTGCTGGAGAGCTATCCGCTCGACACCGTCAAAATGGTCGGCACCATCGAGAAGAACGGCGTGATCCACGCGGTGCTGCAGATCGACCGTTCGGTGCACCAGGTCGTCAAGGGCCAGCACATCGGACAGAACTATGGCCGGATCACCGGCATCACCGAGGACGCGGTCAGCATCAGGGAAATCGTCCAGGACGCGACCGGCGACTGGGTCGAACGCATGTCGAAGCTGGAACTGCAGGAAAGCAAGGAGAATATCAAATGACCGCTCGAACCACGGCCCGCCCCGCGCCGGCCGCCTGCCGGGCGCCGCTATGGGCCCTGCTGCTCACCCTGACCCTGGCATTGGCGCCGCAGCCGCAAGGCGCCAGCGCCCAGCCCGCAGCCACCGCCGCCGCCAACGCCAACGCCATCGAATCGATCAGCGCCAACCAGCAGGGCGCCAACGTCATCGTCAAGATCGCGCTGAAAAACCCGCCCGACAAGCTCCCCATCGGCTTCGCCATCACCAATCCGCCGCGCATCGCGCTCGATCTGGGCGCCACCGTCAACGGCACCGGCCAGACCACGCAGGAATTCAACGTGGGCGACCTGCGCAGCGTCAACGTGGTGCAGGCGGGCGAGCGTTCGCGCCTGGTGTTCAACCTCAAACGCAGCCTGAACTACGCCACCGCCATCGACGGCAAGGCCATCATCCTGACCATCGACGGTTCCGGCGGCGTGGCCACGGCGGTCGACGCCCGCGGCCTGCCGGTCGCCGCGGCGGCCGCGCCGCCGGCCCGTCAAATGCTGCGCGACCTCGATTTCCGCCGCGGCGCCAACGGCGAGGGTCGGGTGGTGGTCGACCTGCCCAACAACCAGGTGGCCGTCGACGTGCGCCAGACGCCGACCGGGGTGGTGGTCGACTTCCTCAAGACGGGGCTGCCGGAGACGCTGCGCCGCCGGCTCGACGTCGGCGACTTCGGCACGCCGGTGGCGCTGGTCACCAGCGTGCCCTATGGCGACAACACGCGCCTGACGGTCGAGGCGCGCGGGCTGTGGGAGCAGACCGTGTACCAGAGCGACACCCAGCTGGTGATCGACATCAAGCCGATCAAGGAGGACCCGAACAAGCTGACCCAGGGCTCGCAGGGCTACCGCGGCGAGAAGCTCTCGTTCAACTTCCAGAACGTCGAGGTGCGCGCGGCGCTGCAGGCGATCGCCGACATCTCCGGCCTGAACATCATCACCAGCGACAGCGTCAGCGGCAACCTGACGTTGCGCCTGAAGGAGGTGCCGTGGGACCAGGCGCTCGACGTGGTGCTGCAGGCCAAGGGCCTGGACATGCGCAAGAACGGCAACGTGCTGTGGATCGCGCCCAAGGAGGAGTTGCTGACCAAGGAGAAGCTGGAACTGGAGCAACGGGCCCAGATCGCCGACCTCGAGCCGCTCAAGTCGGAGATCTTCCAGCTCAACTACCAGAAGGCCGAGGCCTTCAAGACCGTCTTCGGGCTCGAGGGCGGCGACGCCAAGAACCGCATCCTGTCCAAGCGCGGCAGCGCCATCATCGAGCCGCGCACCAACCAGCTGTTCGTCACCGACATCGCCTCCAAGCTCGAGGACGTGCGCCGCCTGATCGCCAAGACCGACATCGCCACCAAGCAGGTGCTGATCGAGGCGCGCATCGTCGAGGCCAGCGACACCTTCACGCGCAACCTCGGCGCCAAGCTCGGCTTCGCCGACATGCGCACCATCCGCGGCGGCGACGCCGGCTACCAGATCGGCAACGGCAACACCCGCATCGGCATCGGCGGCAACATGAACGGCGTCGGCCAGACCACCGGCCAGGTGTCGATCACCGAGGGCACGTTCGACAACACCCAGTTCGTCAACCTGCCGGCGGGCAACATCAACGGCGTGCCGGCCGGCAGCCTGGCGATCAGCCTGTTCTCGTCGGCGGCCAACCGCTTCCTCAACCTGGAACTGTCGGCGCTGGAGGCCGACGGCACCGGCAAGATCATCTCCAGCCCGCGCGTGATCACCGCCGACAAGGCCATCGCGCTGATCGAGCAGGGCATCGAGCTGCCCTACCAGGTCGCCACCAGCAGCGGCGCGACCTCGATCCAGTTCCGCAAGGCCAATTTACGGCTGGAGGTGACGCCGCAGATCACGCCGGACGGCAACGTCGTCATCGACGTCGACGTCAACAAGGACAGCGTGGGCCAGGAGACGCGCGCCGGCTTCGCCATCGACACCAAGCACGTCAAGACGCAGGTGATGGTCGAGAACGGCGGCACCGTGGTGCTGGGCGGCATTTACCAGCAAACCGAGCGCAACACCACCAGCAAGGTGCCGCTGCTGGGCGACGTGCCGGTGCTCGGCTATTTGTTCCGCACCAATTCGCGCACCAACGACAAGACGGAGTTGCTGGTGTTTATCACGCCGAAGATCGTCGCCGAGCGGCTGTCGACGCGCTGACGGCTTGGCCCGCAGGTAACGATTCATTCAATTCAGGTAAACGATAGGAAGCACGTTCATGAAAAAATTCACGGGATGGCTGGTGATGGTGGTGTGTGCCGGGGTGCTGTCGGCCTGCGGCGGCGGTGGCGGCTCGCCGGGCGCCAACAGCAACGGCGTGGCGCCGTCGAAGGCGGCCAGCGTGGTGCTTACCGCCAGCGCGGCGACCATCGCCTCGTCCGGCCTGGACGGCACCGAGGTGACCTTGACGGCCATCGTCAAGGACGGCGGCGGCAACGCGCTGGCCGGCGAAACCGTCAGTTTTTCCACCAGCTCGGGCACGGTGACGAGCACCAACCGCTTGAGCAACGCCGCCGGCGAGGTGGTCGAAAAGCTCAGCGTCAAGGGCGATAGCTCGCTGCGCAAGATCACCGTGACGGCCAGCGCCGGCGGCCGGACCTCGAGCCCGGTCACGATCGATGTCGTCAACGCCGTGCCGTCCCTGTCGCTGACCACGGACTCCGGCACCTTGGCGTCGGCCGGTACCGCCGGCAACGAGGTCAACATCGTGGCCCTGGTGCGTGACTCCAACAATACCGTCATGCCGGGCGTGGCGGTCGACCTGAAGGCCGATTCGGGCAGCCTGACCTTGACCACCCGTACCACCAACGCCCAAGGCGTGGTCACCGAAAAACTCGGCACCGGCGGCGACCCGACCTCGCGCACCATCAAGGTCACCGCCACGGTGGCCGGGGCAGCCCCGGTCACGGCGCAGGTCGACGTCACCGGCAACCGCCTGACCATCAACGCCGCGCCGACCATCAACGTCGGCGCCGGCGCCGACGTCAACGTCAAGCTGGTGGACTCGGCCGGCAACGCGCTGGTCGGCAAGCCGGTGTTGTTCGGCTCGAACGCCAACGCGCTCACCGTCAAGGGCGGCGGCGCGGCCGTCACCAACTCGGCCGGCCAGTTGATCCTGAGCTACGCGGCCAGCGGCGGCGGCGCCGACGTCATCACGGTGCGCTCGATGGGCGAGATCGCCTCCACCGGCATCGTCGTCAATTCGTCGGCCTTCGCCGTGCGCGTGCTCGACGCCGCCGGCAACCTGGCCAGCGTGGTGGCCATCGGCGGCTGCCAGCGGGTCGCCGTCACCGGCGGGCCGGCCGGCGGCAGCGTCATCATCGGCACCTCGCGCGGCACCGTTTACAGCGACGCCGGCTGCGCCACGCCGTTGGCCGCGGCGCTGCCGTTGTCGGGCGGCGCCGCCACCGCCTATGTCAACGCCAGCGGCCCCGGCCTGGCGACGCTGACGGCCAAGGCGGGCGAACTGACCACCCAGACCGCGCTGGAGTTCATCGCGCCGCTCACCAGCGGCTCGACCATCCTGCTGCAGGCCGACCCCGCCGTGATCGGCGTCAACACGCCCGGCAGCACCACCCAGCAGGCCACCTTGCGCGCGGTGGTGCTCGACGGTCCGGCGCAGAACAATCCGGTCAAAAACGCCGTTGTGTCGTTCTCCATCCTGTCCGACGTCAGCGGCGGCAGCCTGACCCAGCCGGTCGATGTCAGCACCGGCGCCGACGGCTCGGCCACCACCAGCTTCATCGCCGGCACCACGGCCACGCCGACCAACGGCGTAGTGATCCAGGCCCGGCTCAACGGCGGCTCGGGCGCCACCGCCCAGGTGCGGCTGACCGTGGCGCAAAAGTCCCTGTTCATCAGCGCCGGCACCGGCAACCGCGTGGCCGTGCCGAACTCGTCGCTCTACCAGCAGGACTTCGCCGTCATCGTCACCGACGCCGCCGGCAACGCCGTGCCGGGCGTCCGGCTGACCGCGTCGGTCCTGCCGACCAAGTACTTCAAGGGCTTCCTGACCTACGCGCCGCCGCAGGGGCCGTGGCGGCCGCAGGTGCGGGTCGAATGCGCCAACGAGGACGTCAACAACAACGGCATCCTCGAGGCCGGCGAAGATATCAACGGCAACAACCGGCTCGATCCGGGCATCCCGGTCACCGTCACGCCCTCCACCGTCACCGACGCCGGCGGCCGCGCCACCGTGTCGCTGGTGTATCCGCAGGACCGGGTGTTTTGGCTCGATGTCAACCTGACCCTGCGCGGGCAGGCGCAAGGCACCGAGTCCATCTACACCTCTCTGGTACACTTACTGGGCTTGTCCACCGATTATGGTGATCAAACCGTCTCGCCACCGGGCGAGTTCAGCCCTTACGGGGTGGCGACATCGTGCAGTGACCGCAACTAGGCAAGGTGCGGGCCGGCCGGTGCCGGCGCCCGCAATTTAGTTGGATCGTGCATGCAAAATGTGTTTCTAGTCGGCCTGATGGGGGCGGGGAAAACCACCATCGGCCGCATTCTGGCCCGCAAACTGGGTCTGCGGTTCATGGATTCGGACCACGAGATCGAGGCCCGCACCGGCGCCTCCATCCCGTGGATCTTCGAAATCGAGGGTGAACCGAGTTTTCGCCGGCGCGAGGCGGAGGTCATCCGCGAGCTCAGCGGCCAGCAGGACCTGGTGCTGGCCACCGGCGGCGGCGCCGTGCTCGATCCGGACAGCCGCGCCTTCCTCAAGGCGCGCGGCACCGTCATCTACCTGCGCACGACCGTGCACAGCATCCTGCAGCGCACCGCGCACGACAAGAACCGGCCGCTGCTGCAGACGGCCGACCCGCGCAAAAAGCTCGAGGAATTGATGGCCGTGCGCGATCCGCTGTACATGGAGATCGCCGACATGGTGATCGATACCGGCCGACCTAACGTACAATCGATGGTCCAATCCATTTTGACCCAGTTGGAGAGGCTGGCCTGCGAGGCCGCGCCCAACTGCGTCACCCAAGCGGAACCATCGATGAACGAAGAATCCACCATCCTGTTGAATGTCGAGCTGGGCGAGCGCAGCTACCCGATCTCGATCGGCCCGGCGCTGCTCGCCGACGGCGCGCTGCTGGCGCGCCACGTCCACGGCGGCAAGGTCGCCATCGTCACCAATACCACCGTCGCGCCGCTGTACCTGGAGCGCGTCGAGGCCGGTCTGCGTAGTGCCGGCAAGCAAGTCATGACCGTCGTGCTGCCCGACGGCGAGGAGTACAAGACCTGGGACAGCCTGATGCGGATCTTCGATGCGCTGCTGGCCAACAAGGCCGACCGCAAGACCACCCTGATCGCCCTCGGCGGCGGCGTCATCGGCGACCTGACCGGCTACGCGGCCGCCAGCTACATGCGCGGCGTCGACTTCATCCAGGTGCCGACCACCCTGCTGTCGCAGGTCGACTCGTCGGTCGGCGGCAAGACCGGCATCAACCATCCGCTGGGCAAGAACATGATCGGCGCGTTCTACCAGCCGCGCGCGGTGATCGCCGACACCTCGACCCTGGAAACCTTGCCGGCGCGCGAGCTGTCGGCCGGCCTGGCCGAGGTCATCAAGCACGGCGCCATCATCGACGCCGCCTTCTTCGACTGGATCGAGGCCAACATCGGCAAGCTGATGGCGCGCGACAAGGGCGCGCTGGCCTACGCCATCGCCCGCTCGTGCGAGATCAAGGCCGACGTGGTGCGCCAGGACGAGCGCGAGGGCGGCCTGCGCGCCATCCTCAACTTCGGCCACACCTTCGGCCACGCGATCGAAAACGGCCTGGGCTACGGCCAATGGCTGCACGGCGAGGCGGTCGGCTGCGGCATGGTGATGGCGGCCGACCTGTCGCACCGCATGGGGCTGGTCGACGAGGCCACCGTGGCACGGGTGCGCGCGCTGGTGGCGGCGGCCGGCCTTCCGGTCAAGGCGCCGGACCTGGGCGCCGGGCGCTGGCTGGAGTTGATGGAGGTCGACAAGAAGAACGAGGGCGGCGCCATCAAGTTCATCCTGCTCAAGCCGCTGGGCGCGCCGAGCATCACCAACGCGCCGCGCGAGCTGCTGCTGGCCACCCTGGCCGCCTGCGTTTAAGGTGCGCCCGATGCTGCCCGAAGAGTACCTGGCCCCGTACGCCGCCCATTCGGCCGGCGGCGCCGGCCGCCGCTATCCGGAGGCGGCGCATTCGTCGCGCAGCCAGTTCCAGCGCGACCGCGACCGCATCATCCATTCGTCGGCGTTCCGCCGGCTGGAATACAAGACCCAGGTCTTCCTCAACCACGAGGGCGACCTGTTCCGCACCCGGCTGACGCACAGCCTGGAGGTGGCGCAGGTGGGCCGCTCGCTGGCGCGCAACCTGCGGCTGAACGAGGACCTGGTCGAGGCGATCTCGCTGGCGCACGACCTCGGCCACACGCCGTTCGGCCACGTCGGCCAGGACGTGCTCAACGAGTGCATGAAGGCGCACGGCGGCTTCGAGCACAACCTGCAAAGCCTGCGCGTGGTCGACGAGCTGGAGGAGCATTACGGCGCCTACGACGGCCTGAACCTGATGTTCGAGACGCGCGAGGGCATCCTCAAGCACTGCTCGCTGACCAACGCCCGCCTGCTCGGGCCGGTGGCGGTGCGTTTCATCGACCGCACGCAGCCGTCCTTGGAGGCGCAGCTGACCAACCTGGCCGACGAGATCGCCTACAACAGCCACGACATCGACGACGGCCTGCGTTCCGGCCTGATCACCATCGAGCAGCTGGAGCAGGTCGATTTCTTCGCGCGGCTGTGGCGCGACGTGCAGCACACCTTCCCGGGCCTGTCGGGCCGGCGCGCGATCTATGAAACGTTGCGGCGGCTGATCACGGCGCTGGCCGACGACCTGATCGTCACCTCCGGCGCCTTGCTGGCCGACGCCGCGCCCAAGCACATCGACGACGTGCGCGCGGCGCCGCCGCTGATCCGCTTCTCCGATCCGATGCGCAAGGACGCGACCGAGCTCAAGCGCTTCCTGCGCGAGAACCTGTACCGGCACTACAAGGTCAACCGCATGCGCGTGAAGGCCAGCCGCATCGTGCGCGAACTGTATCAATCGTTCATGGCCGAGCCCGTCTTGCTGCCGCCGGATTACCAGGACAAATCGGGCGACCCCGGCAAGCAGGCGCGCAAGATCGCCGACTACATCGCAGGCATGACCGACCGCTACGCCATCCGCGAACACCGCCGTCTTTTCTCGCTCGACGAGCTTTGAGGCGGCTCAAACGTGCACCCTTGATCGTCCGCGCCGTTGGTATGATCATGGGGGATGGACGAGCAAATCAAACAACTCGATACACGCCTGAGCTCGGTGGAGAGGGACTTGGCCGTGTTGACTGCGCAGGCCGAACATGTGCAGCTGCACTACGCGACGAAAGAAGTCGTGGCGGAGTTGCGCACAGAAATTGTCGCATCCGAGCTAAGGCTGAGTAAGCAAATAGCCTCTTTGGAAGAAAAAATTCTCGACCTGGAAAACCGGCATTTGCGCTGGACCGTCGGAGCCATAGTCGCCGTCGCAGGCATCGTGCTAGCCATCGTTCGAACATTCCCGTGAGGTGGCTATGGATGAGCAAATCGTTGAAATCGATAAGCGGCTGACCGCCGTGGAAAAAGACGTTGCCACGTTGAAGGCCGAGGCGGCTTTTGCGCGAGAGCACTTTGTGACTAATCAAGACTTTGCCAGACTCGAAGAACGCGTCGCATCCATCCAGGCCAACTACGCGACAAAAGATGCCCTGACGGCGTTGGAAGCCAACATACTGTGCAAACTTTCGCAAAGCGAAACCCGCATGGTGCGCTGGTGTGTCGGCAGCATGATCACGCTGACCGGCGTGTTCATGGCCTTCGTCAGGTTCGCCCTTTAAAACATCCGCGCCTGCGCGTCACGCGCGTCGCCCATCAACTCCATTAATAGCTTCTTGATCGGCGCCGGCAGCGCCGCGTCGGCGAGTTTGGCCGCGTCGTACCAGACGTGGCCGGCCTCGGCCGCCATCGGCACGCGCCGCGCCAACGTCACGCGGTACGGCGCGATGTGCAGCTTGTAGTGCGTGAAAACGTGCGTGACCGTCGACAGCCGCTCGTGCGATTCCATTTCGCCGAACCTGCCGACCGCCAGTATCAGCGCGTCGTCGCCGGCCGCCGGGATGTCGTCGTCCTCGGCCAGCACATGGCCGTCGAGCTCCGGCAGCGACAGCAAGCCGCCCCAGATGCCGGTGGGCGGCCGCTGCTCCAGCAGCACCTGGCCGTTGTCGATGATCGCCAGCATCACCGAATGCTTCTCCGGCGACGTCTTCTTCGGCTTGCGCACCGGCAGGTCCTTGGTGCGGTTGGTGGCGAAGGCCACGCAGCGCGGCCGCATCGGGCAGCGCTCGCACGACGGGCTGCTGCGCGTGCACAGGGTCGCACCCATGTCCATCAAGCCCTGCGTGTACGACTCGATGCCGTGCTCCGGCAACAGCGCCTCGGCGCGGCGCCACATCATCTCCTCGGTCCGGCGCTCGCCCGGATAGGCGTCGATGCCGAACACGCGCGCGAACACCCGCTTGACGTTGCCGTCCATGATGGCCGCGCGCGTGCCGCTGGAAAACGCCGAGATCGCCGCCGCCGTCGAACGGCCGATGCCGGGCAGCTCGGCCAGCAGCGCCGGGTCGGACGGGAACACGCCGTCGTACTCGGCCACCACGCGCTGCGCGCACTTGTGCAGGTTGCGCGCGCGGGTGTAGTAGCCCAGGCCGCTCCACTGCGCCATGACGTCCTCGACCGGCGCCGCCGCCAGGTCGCGCAAGGTCGGAAAGCGTTCCAGGAAGCGCGCGTAATAGCCCAGCACCGCCGACACCTGCGTCTGCTGCAGCATGATTTCGGACAGCCAGATCAGGTACGCGTCGGTGGTGTTCTGCCAGGGCAGCGCGTGGCGCCCGTGCTGTTTCTGCCAGTCGATCAGGTCCGATGAAAAACTCGGATCGGCGAAATTCTCTACAACTTCAACCTTCATTCTTTTCCCAAAATATACTTATGCGGCGGCGTCGAGCGCCTCGAATTCCGCGTTGATGGCGGTGCCGATGGCGGCCGCCAGTTCCGTCAGACGCAGCTTCTGCGCCTCCAGCTGCTGCTGGCTGCTTTCGAACGCGTCGATCTTCTGCTCCAGGCTGTCGGTGGCGTCGTGGATGCGCTGGATCGACGCCAGACGGTGCTTGAGCTGGTCCTTGTGCTGGCGGATCTGCGCCTCCAGCGGCGCCATGATCACCTTCAGCCACGCCTCGGCGTCGTTGTTGGCCGATTTGAAGCAGCCGCGCACGCGCGAGGCGATGGTGTCGAAAAACTTCTCCATCAACACCACGCGGCTGGTCGTGATCAGCGTCGCGGTGCCGAACTGTTTGTAGTAGATCGCCTCGATCGACGCGATCTCGTCGCGGTATGGTCCCAGCGAAAACGGCATCGGCAGCGCCAAGGTCAAGCCGTGCTCGCTGGCGAAGCGGCGGTACATCACGCCCATCATCTCGCTGATCTCGACGGTCTTGCGCTCGGAGGCGTCGAGGTTGGCGCGGATGCGTTCGAAATAATTGCGCACCGCCTCGCGCACGCCGGTGAAGAAGCGGCTGCGCTGCATCTGCTCGCGCACCAGGTCGATGTCGTCGCGCACGATGTCCATGCCGATGCTTGTGTAGAGCTCGGTCGACAGCCGCGTGAACACCGCGCGCGTGGCCTGCAGCTTGAACAGGCTGGCGTCGAATTCCTTCTTCTCGACATCGATGCGGCGCATCATGTGGGCGATCACCGTCTGGTTCTTGCCGCGCAGGCTCTTGAGTTCGTGCAATTGCTCGACGATGCCGCGCGAGCGCGCGTTGACCAGGGCCATCTGCGCCACGCTCAGCGCCCGCAGTTCCTCGCTCAGCTGCTTGCGCACGATGTCCTTCTTGGCCGGGATCAGCTCGTCGAACAGCGCCCCCTCGAGCGCCTGCAGGCGGCTGCGGGCGAGCAGGGCCTTGTCCTGCGTGATCTTGCCCACCAGCGCCTTTTGCGCCGACACCGGAAACACCTGGCGCGGTTCGAGCGCCAGCACATGGGCGACGTTGGCCTGCTGGCGCTCGATCTCGACGTCGACCTCGGCCTCGCTGCGCAGCTCGTCCCACATGCTGTCGATCTTGTTGAGCACGACGAGGCGGCCGGCGCCGGCGCCGATGTGGTTGCGCCAGACCTCGATATCGCTCTTGGTCACGCCGGTGTCGGCGGCCAGGATGAACAGCACCGCGTGCGCGTTCGGGATCAGGTTCAACGTCAGCTCCGGCTCGGTGCCGATGGCGTTCAGGCCGGGCGTGTCCAGGATCACCAGCCCCTGCTTGAGCAGCGGGTGCGGGAAGTTGATGATGGCGTGGCGCCACAGCGAAATCTCGACCTTGCCGTCCTCGCTCAAGGTGACCGGCATGTCGGGATCGTCCTCGTCGTACAGGCCGTAGCGCTTGGCCTCCTCGACCGGCACGTGGCGCGTCATGCTGACCTGTTTGAAGACCTCGTGCATGTCGGCGCCGACCTCGAGGTTCAGCGGCAGCACGGTCCAGGCCGATGGCTGCTCGCGGTAGTCGCTGGTCGACAGGTTGTCGGCCCGCGTCTCGATCGGCAGCAGGCGGATCGATGGCGCGAAGCTGGGGTCGTACATCAGCTCGGTCGGACACATGGTGGTGCGGCCGGCGGCCGACGGCAGGATGCGCTGGCCGTAGTCGGCGAAGAAGATGGCGTTGATCAGTTCCGATTTGCCGCGCGAGAACTCGGCGACGAAGGCCACCGACAGTTTATCGTCGGCCAGCCGCGCCAGGGTGCGGGCGATGCGCTGGTCGGTGGCTGCGTCGGTCAGCGACGCGGCCGCCACCCAGGACTGGTAGTTTTTCAGCGCCGTCACCACGCCTTGCCGCCAGGCGCTGTAATGCTCGAAATCCCTGGCCATCATGCTTTCCGCCCTTGTTTTAAAGTTCACTTCTGACAATTCACACAGTAAAAAGTGGACCGCTGCCCTTGCTTGATCTGCCGCACCGGCGCCGCGCACACCTTGCAGGGCACGCCAGCACGATCATAGACGAAATACGTCTGCTGGAAATAACCCGACTGGCCGTTGACGCTAATAAAATCGCGCAAGGTGCTGCCGCCCTGGACGATGGCCTCGGCCAGGATCTCGCGGATCGCCTGCGCCAGTTTCTCGTAGCGCGCCAGGCTGATGCGCTTGGCCGGCGTCTTCGGATTGATGCCCGCGCGGAATAAACTTTCCGAGGCGTAAATATTGCCGACGCCGACCACGATATCGCCGGCCAGCAGCACCTGCTTGACGGGTGCGCTGCGCTGGCGGGTCTGATCGTACAACAATTTGCCGGTAAAGCCCGTTTCCAGCGGCTCCACGCCCAGTTCGCGCAGCAGCACGTGGTGTTCCAGCAGGCCGTCGGCGTCGTCATGCCACAGCACGGCGCCGAAGCGGCGCGGATCCTTCATGCGCAGCACCTGTCTGCCTTGCGGACCCTCGACCACCAGATCGAAATGGTCGTGCTTTTCCGGCTCGATGCCCGGCGCCATCACCCGCAGGTGGCCCGACATGCCCAGGTGGATGATCAGGGTGCCGTGCTCGAAGTGGACCAGCAGGTATTTTCCGCGCCGCCCGGTGCGCACCACCAGGCGTCCGGCCAGCAGTTGTTGCAGCTGGGCGGGAAACGGCCAGCGCAGGCCTGCGCGGCGCAGCACCACGTCGTGCACGGTGCGGCCTTCGATATGGGGCGCGACACCGCGCCGCGTCACTTCAACTTCTGGTAATTCTGGCATGTGGATGGCAAATGAGGGCTAATCGTCGGATATCGGGGCGCTGGAAGCCGTCGCAACCTGGCCGGGGCAAAATATTTGGTTACACTAGTCAAAACACACAACCGATGCGTTGCGCGTAAAATCACCGCGTACCTCGCCGACCCAGGATCTTCCCTTGAAAAACGCTTTCGCCATTGTAACCCTCTCCGCCTTGCTGTCGGCGTGCGCCCTGGCGCCGCAAAAACAGGCCGAGTCCACCCCCGCGCCGGAGCCTGCCGCCCCCGACAGCGCCACCGCCGTGGTGGAGGCGCCAGCGCCCGTGCCGGAAGTGCTGCCCAATAATGCCCTGACCGGCGACATGCTGTTCCGCATCACCAAGGCCGAGCTCGAATTCAAGCAGGGGCAGTGGCAGGGCGCCTACATCACGATGCTGGCGCTGGCCCAGCAGACCCGCGATCCGCGCCTGGCCCGCCGCGCCGCCGAGATGGCGCTGGCCGCCAAGCAGGGCCAGGAGGCGCTGGCGGCGATCCGCCTGTGGCGCGAACTGGCGCCCGATTCGGACGAGGCGACCCAGTATTTCCTCGGCTTTGCCGTCGTCAACGAAGACTTGAGCGAGGCGGAGGCGATTTTCGCCCAGCGCCTGAAGGCGGCCCCGGCGGCCCAGCGCGGCATGGCGATGATGCAGATGCAGCAATTCATGCTGCGGGCCAAGGATAAGGCGGCCGCGTTCGCGCTGCAGGAGCGCGTGCTGGCGCCCTACGACGACATGCTCGAAAGCCACCTGATCCTGGCGCAGGGCGCCTTCGCCGTCAACGACGCCGAGCGCGCCCGCGCCGAGGCGCAAAAAGCCCAGGCCATCAAGCCAGATTCCGAGCTGGCGGTGCTGACCATGGCGCAGGTCTCCGGCGACATCGACGCCGCCGGCAAGGTGCTGACCGATTTCCTGGAGAAATATCCGAAGGCGCGCGAGGTGCGCGCCGCCTACGCCCGCATCCTGGTCGATTCCAAGCAGCTCGAACCGGCCCGCCAGCAATTCCTGACCTTGCTGAAGGACCAGCCCGACAACATCGCCACCTTGTACGCGTTGGGCGTGATGGCGATGCAGACCAACGATTTGCCCGAGGCGGAGAAATATTTCACGCGTTTCATCACCGTCATGGACGACCATCCGGACGACGAGCGCGACCCGTCCAAGGTGCTGATGATCCTGTCGCAGATCGCAGAGCAGCGCGGCGACGTCGACGGCGCCTACAAGTGGCTGGAGAAAATCGAAGGCGACGACCCCAAGCTGTACCTGGCCGCGCGCATGAAAATGGCGACGCTGACGGCGCGCAAGGGCGATGTCGACGGCGCGCGCAAGCAGCTGGCCACCTTGACGCCGGCCGACCCCGCCGACCAGGCGCAGATCTTCCAGACCGACGCCCAGTTGCTGCGCGACGCCGGCGACACCCGCGCCGCCTACACGGTGCTGGAGAACGCCATCAAGCGCTATCCGGACAATCCAGACCTGCTGTACGACTTCGCGCTGGTGGCGGAAAAACTGGGCAACGTGGAGCTGATGGAAAAAGCGCTGCGCCAGGTGATGATCGCCGCGCCCGACAACCAGCACGCCTACAACGCGCTGGGCTACTCGCTGGCCGAGCGCAACGAGCGCCTGCCGGAAGCCTACGCGCTGATCGACCAGGCGATGAAGATGGCGCCGGGCGATCCGTTCATCATGGACAGCATGGGCTGGGTACAATTCCGCATGGGGAACCTGGACGAGGCGGAATCGCTGCTGCGCCGCGCCTACGCGCTGCGCGCCGATCCGGAGATCGCCGTGCATCTGGGCGAGGTGTTGTTCGTCAAGGGCGACGTCACCGGCGCGCAAAAGATGTGGCAGGAAGCCAAAAGCAAAGATCCCAAGAACGACGCGCTCAAGAATACGCTGGCGCGCCTGAATCAAAACCTGTAACCGATAGCAATCACCACTGATGACGATTTCCATTTCCCGCCGCGCGGCAAGCACGCTGGCGCTGGCCGGCGCGCTTGCGGTGCTGGCCGGCTGCGCCACCACCTCCGCGCCACGCTCGACCACCGCCGTCGCGCCGTACCGCGACACACTCGACCTGGCCGGACGCATCGCCATCAATTACAGCCGGGACGGCAAGCAGGAGTCGCTGAGCGGCAAATTCACCTGGCGGCAAACGGCGGCCAACACCGACGTCACCTTGATCTCGCCGACCGGGCAGACGGTCGCCATCATCAATGTCACGCCGACTGCGGCCACGTTGAAGCGCAGCGGCGAGCCGACCCGCACCGCGTCCGACCTGGATAGCCTGACCCGCCAGACCCTGGGCTGGACCTTGCCGGTCTCCGGCCTGCGCGACTGGCTGCAGGGGTACGCGGTGGCCGCCGACGGCGGCCGCTTCAGCGCCTCGCCGGCCAGCGACACCGTGGTCACCCGCGACGGCTGGAAGCTCGACTACGTGTCGTGGCAGGATGAGTCGGCGGCCGCGCCGCAACCGAAACGCATCGACGTCACCCGCATCGCGCTGGGCCAGCAAGTCGACGACATGTCGATCCGCATCGTGATCGACCCCGCCGCACAATAAAACCATCCTTCACTTCGATGACCAGCCTGAAGAATTGCCCGGCCCCGGCCAAACTGAACCTTTTCCTGCACGTCAACGGCCGCCGTGCCGACGGCTACCACCTGCTGCAAACCGTCTTCCAACTGGTCGACCACGGCGACACCTTGCATTTCACCTTGCGTGACGACGACGCGCTGCGCCGCGTGACGGCGATCGAAGGGGTGCCGGAGGAGGGCGACCTGATCATCCGCGCCGCCAGGCTGTTGCAGGCCGAGGTGCTGCGCCGTACCGGCGCTTTGCCGCGCGGCGTCGATATCGCCATCGACAAGATCCTGCCGATGGGCGGCGGCCTGGGCGGCGGCTCGTCGGACGCGGCCACCACCTTGATGGTATTGAACCATTTGTGGCGCGCCGGTCTAACGAAGGAGGAGTTGATGGCGCTGGGCCTGCCACTGGGCGCGGACATCCCGTTCTTCATCTTCGGCGAAACCGCGTTCGCCGAGGGCGTGGGCGAGGCGCTGCAAGCGGTGAAAGCGCCCGATTGTTGGTATGTCGTCATCGAACCCGGGGTGGCGGTGCCGACTGCGGCAATTTTTTGCTCGGAACATTTGACAAGGAACACACCGCCCGTCATAATAACGGACTTTTCCAGCTACCACGAAAATCAAACTGATTTGAAGGGGTACGGAAGGAACGATTTACAGCAAGTGGCAACGAGTTTGTTCCCGCCGGTAGCAGAGGCGATAGAATGGCTCGGTGCTCACGGTGATGCCAGGATGACTGGTTCCGGTGCTTGTGTATTTTGTGCAGTGGCAACCCAGGCCGACGCCGACGCGGTACTTCAACAAGTGCCGGCCAGGTGGAAAGCATGGAAAGCCCAGGCGCTGACACGGCATCCGCTCACTAAAATGTTGTAGACGGGTAAAAAAAGATTTGGCTTGGCGTGAAATTGGCGATAAAATACTCGCCGTTGTAGCGACAAGCAGTCAGTTGCGTAGGGGAATCGCCAAGCTGGTTAAGGCACTGGATTTTGATTCCAGCATACCAAGGTTCGAATCCTTGTTCCCCTGCCATTCGTTTTCCTTGTGTCACCGTCGAGGCATTAGTCTCCGGCCAAGGCAAGCATCAATGTCCGCGCCCGGCGCGGATCATTCTGAGTACAGCGCCACGCGGCTTCCGCTGGCGACATCAAAAATTTCATCGACTATCTCTGGGACTCCCATGGCTTACGAAAACCTGATGGTTTTTACCGGCAACGCTAATCCTGCGTTGGCAGAAGGAGTCGCAAAAAATCTCGGCATTCCACTCGGCAAGGCAAACGTTTCGAAATTCTCGGACGGCGAAGTGATGGTCGAGATTAACGAGAACGTTCGCGGTAAAGACGTTTTCGTTCTGCAATCGACTTGCGCACCAACCAACGACAGCCTGATGGAGTTGATCCTGATGGTCGACGCGTTGAAACGCGCCTCGGCCGGCCGCATCACCGCCGCCATCCCTTACTTCGGTTACGCCCGCCAGGACCGCCGCCCGCGCTCGGCGCGTGTCGCGATCTCGGCCAAAGTCGTGGCCAACATGCTGGAAAGCGCCGGCGTCGAGCGCGTCCTGATCATGGACCTGCACGCGGACCAGATCCAGGGCTTCTTCGATATCCCGGTCGATAATATTTATGCTTCGCCAATTCTGCTGAGCGATCTGCAGAAGAAGAACTACCAGGACCTGCTGGTGGTGTCGCCGGACGTCGGCGGTGTGGTACGCGCGCGCGCCCTGGCCAAACGCCTGGGCTGCGACCTGGCCATCATCGACAAGCGCCGTCCGAAAGCCAACGTCTCCGAAGTGATGAACATCATCGGCGAAGTCGAAGGCCGCAACTGCGTCATCATGGATGACATGGTCGATACCGCCGGTACCTTGGTCAAGGCGGCGGAAGTGCTGAAAGAGCGCGGCGCCACCAAGGTCGTCGCGTATTGCACCCACGCGGTTCTGTCGGGTCCTGCGATCGAGCGCATCGCCAATTCGTCGCTGGACGAGCTGGTCGTGACCGACACGATTCCGCTGTCCGACGCGGCCCGTGCCTGCGGCAAGATCCGCCAGCTGACCTGCGCGCCGCTGTTGGCCGAGACGTTCAAACGCATCATCAAGGGCGATTCCGTGATCTCCCTGTTTATCGACTGATCGATAAGTAAGCGATAAACGACGCTACTGTTTTTTAGCGGCGCGCGTGGCAAATTTGCCCCGCGCGCCGTTGTACTTCCCGGTTTCATGAGCGCAGTCAGCTCATTTTCGAAGCACCCTGGTCGCGGGGGCTTCATAACACGAGGCGCGAGCCTTGTTATTTTTGGAGTTACACATGAAAGTTGTTGCATTCAAACGCGAATTGCAAGGTTCCGGAGCGAGCCGCCGCCTGCGCAATTCGGGCCAAACCCCAGGCATCATCTACGGCGGTACCGAAGCGCCAGTGACCATCTCGCTGGACCACAACGCGCTGTACCACGCGCTGAAAAAAGAAGCCTTCCACTCGTCGATCCTGGATCTGGAAATCGACGGCAAGACCCAGCAAGTGCTGCTGCGCGACTTCCAAGTCCACGCGTTCAAGCAACTGGTTCTGCACGCTGACTTCCAGCGTGTCGACGCCGGCAAGAAAGTGCACATGAAAGTCGCTCTGCACTTCGCCAACGCCGAAGTGTCGCCAGCGGTCAAGCTGCACGGCGCCACCATCAGCCACGTCGCCAACGAAATCGAAGTGTCGTGCCTGCCGAAAGACCTGCCAGAGTTCATCACCGTCGACCTGACCAACATCGACGTCGGCAACTCGCTGCACATCGACGAACTGACCTTGCCAGCTGGTGTTACCGCTGTTGCCGCCGGCACCAACCTGACCATCGCCACCGCTTCGGTGCCGCCAGGCCACGTGTCGGCCGAAGCCGACGCCGCTGAAGCCGCTCCAGCAGCCGATGCCAAGCCAGCCGCTAAAGCCAAGAAGTAATATTGAACGCCGCAGCGATGCGGCGGCAATGAAGGACCCCCGCTAGCCCAAGGCCGTCGGGGGTTTTTTTTCGTTTGACCGATAATATCGTTTTCCTTGATTGAGCATCCCATGCCCATACGCCTCATCGTCGGCCTCGGCAATCCCGGCGCCGAATACGAACAAACCCGCCACAATGCCGGCTTCTGGCTGGTCGACAACCTCGCCAACGACGTCGGCGCGCGCCTGCAGCGCGAGACCAAATACAACGCGCTGGCCGCCAAGAGCCAGATCGCCGGCCAGGAAGTGTGGCTGCTGGAACCGCAGACGTATATGAACCGCTCCGGACAATCGGTCGGCGGCCTGTGCCGTTTCTTCAAGATCAACCCGGACGAGGTGCTGGTGGTGCACGACGAGCTCGATTTGATGCCGGGTGTCGCGCGCCTGAAGAAGGGCGGCTCGTCGGGGGGCCACAACGGCCTCAAGGACATCACCGCCGCGCTCGGCACGCAGGACTACTGGCGGCTGCGCCTGGGCATCGGCCATCCGCGCACGCTCAGCCTGCAACAGCAGGTGGCCGACTTCGTGCTGCACCGGCCGCGCCGCGAAGACCAGGACCTGATCGAGCAGGCCATCGAAAAATCGCTGCAGGTCATGCCGCTGATCGTCGACGGCAAGTTCGAGGCGGCGACGATGAAACTGCACACAGTCTAAAGCCGGCGCGACGATGGTATGCTGAGGGAATTCTTTCCCTCAGACTAAGGACACCATCAATGAAGCGCTTGCCGATCGCCGCACTCGTAACATCTTTATTGTTGGCCGCCTCCGCGCACGCGCAGGCCCCGGATAGCGGCGCCGTCGCCAAACAGATCGACGGCATGTATCCCAAGCTCGACGTCATCTACAAGGATTTGCACGCGCATCCGGAAGTCGCCTTCCAGGAAGTGCGCACGGCCGCCAAGCTGGCCGCCGAGATGCGCGCCATCGGCTTCGACGTCACCGAGAAAGTCGGCAAGACCGGCATCGTCGCCATCTACAAGAACGGCGCCGGCCCGACGGTGCTGGTGCGCACCGAGATGGACGGCCTGCCGATGGAGGAAAAATCCGGCTTCGCCTATTCCAGCAAGGCCCACGCCACGCTCGACGGCAAGGACACGATGGTCGCCCACAGCTGCGGCCACGACGTCCACATGACGGCCTGGCTGGGCGCCGCGCGCACCCTGGTGGCGATGAAATCGCAATGGAAGGGCACGTTGATGTTCATCGGCCAGCCGGCCGAGGAAATCGTCGCCGGCGCCAAGGCCATGCTCGACGACGGCCTGTTCAAGCGCTTCCCGAAACCGGACTACGCGTTCGCGCTGCACTCGTGGCCGCTGGCCTACGGCACCATCGGCTACAACAGCGGCCCGGTGTCGTCGAACTCGGACGCGATCGAAATCACCTTCAAGGGGCGCGGCGGCCACGGCTCGGCGCCGGACAAGGCGCTCGACCCGATCACCATCGCCGCCCGCTTCGTGGTCGACGTGCAAACGGTCATCAGCCGCGAAAAGGATCCGAAGGAATTCGGCGTGGTGACGATAGGCGCGATCAACGGCGGCAGCGTCGGCAACATCATCCCGGACTCGGTCAAGGTGCGCGGCACCATCCGCACCTACAACCCGCAAGTGCGCGCGAAGATCCTGGCCGGCGTGCGGCGCGTCGCCAACGCCTCGGCCGCGATGGCCGATGCGCCGGCGCCGGACGTGGAGCTGATCACCGGCGGCGCGGCCATCGTCAACAACGATGCGCTGGTCACGCGCACCGAGGGCGTGCTCAAGCAAGCCTTCGGCGACGCCAACGTCGCGCGCATGCCGGCCATGACGGCCAGCGAGGACTTCTCGGTCTACGCCAACGAAGGCATCCCGTCGATGTTCTTCTTCACCGGCGTCTACGATCCGAAGGCGGTGGCCGAGGCGGACAAGCCGGGCGGCAAGCCGATCGCCTTCAACCACTCGCCGTACTACGCGCCGGTGCCGGAGCCGTCGATCAAGACGGCGGCGCAGGCGATGACGTTGGCGGTGCTGAACGTGATGTCCAAATAAATCCTAACCCGCGTGTTTATTTGCTGGCGGCGATCCATTTGTCCACGCGCGCCTCCAGGATCGGCAACGGCAGCGTGCCGTCGCCGATCACCACCTGGTGGAATTTCTGGTAGCTGAATTTGTCGCCCAGCGCCTCCCGCGCCCGCGCGCGCAGCTCCAGGATTTTCAGCGAGCCGATCTTGTAGCTCAGCGCCTGCGCCGGCCACACCATATAGCGCTCGATCTGGTTCCTGGCGCGCGCCTCGCTCCAGCCCAGCGTGTCGGCCAGATAGGCGATCGCCTGCTCGCGGCTCCAGCCCTTGGCGTGCATGCCGGTGTCGACCACCAGGCGCGCCGCGCGCAGCATCTCCGCGTTCAGATGGCCGTAGTAGGCCACCGGATCGTCGTACAGGCCCAGCTCGCGGCCCAGCGTCTCCGAATACAAGGCCCAGCCCTCGGTGTAGGCCGCGCTGTTCGGATTTTCGGTGCTGAACTTGCGGAAGTCCGGCAGGTCCAACTCCTTGAGCAGCGCGCCGTGCAGGTGGTGGCCCGGCACGCCCTCGTGCAGGAACAGGCTGACCATGTCGACCCGGCTGTACTGTTTCGGATCGTTGACCACCGGCCAGAACACGCCGGGGTGCGAGCCGTCCGCCGCCGGCGGCGTGTAGTGGTCGGAGGCGGTCGCGCGCGTCAGCTCCGGTTCCAGATGCAGCTCCATCTGCGCCTTCGGGATCAGGCTGAAGTAGGTCGGCAGCTTGGCCTGCACCGTCGCGTAGAGCGCCCGGTAGGCGTCGAGCACCTGCTCGTCGGTGGTGAAGATCTTGAACTTCTGCTGCGCGGCCATCCACTGCGGCAGCTGCTTTTCCGGGCCGTCGTAGCCCAGCTTGGGCCCCAGCGCCGTCAACTGCTGCTGGATGCGCGCCACTTCCTTCAGGCCCAGCGCGTGCACCGCGTCCGGCGCCAGCGGCAGGTTGGTGCTGTCCTTGATGCGGGCGGCGTACCAGGCGGCGCCGTTCGGCAGCGCGCTCCAGCCGGTGCTGGCGCGGCTGGCCGGCAGGTATTCGTTTTGCAGGAAGTCCACCAGGCGGGTCAGCGCCGGGGCGATCTTGGTGTCGACCGTGTTCAGGTAGGCCGCCGCCAGCCTTTGCTTGTCGGCGGCGGAGAACTGCGCCGGCATGCGCGTGATCGGCGAATAGTAGACGCTCGTCTCCGGCGTGGCCGCGCGCAGGTTCTGGAACTGCGGCAGCATCGCCACCGTGATCGCCTTCGGTTGCACGACGCCGGCGCGGATGCCTTGCTTCATGTTGGCGATGGCCTGGTCTATCCAGGCCGGCAACTGCTTCAGCCGGCCCAGGTAGGCCTGATATTGCGCGACGGTGCCCAGCGGCTGCGAGCCGGTGCCGTCGGCGTAATTGGCCAGGGTGCTGGGGACGTTGTCGAACTGGTTGAGCGGCAGCAGATGCTCCGGGAAGGACTCCAGCTGCATCGCGTTATTGAGTTCGTAGGACAGCAGATCGTAGGTCAACTGGTCTTGCTCGCCGAGCTGGTCGCGCCGCACGGCCATCAACTGCTTTTGCATCTGGCGGTACTGCGTGAACTGGGCGGCGCGCACCGAAGGGGAGATGCTCAGACCGATTTGATCGTTGTAGCGGCTGTCGCCGTTGGCGGTGGCAAACAGCAGCGGATCGAATTTGCAGCGCGCCGCGTGGAACGCCGCCGCCAGTTTCGCCAGTTGCTTCTGGGCCTGGCTGGCCTGGGCGGTCGACGTTTGCGCGGCCTGGGCAGGCAACATGCCGATGCCGGCAAACAGGAGACTGGTGATCAGTACGGAAGTCCGCAACGGGGCGCGGCAGCGAGTGTGGGGCATGGACATTTCCTGGTAAGCAGATAAGCCGCCCATCGGGCGGCTTATCTTGACGTGGTCAATTGTTCGCCAGGAAGTCTAGCACTAAACAATTCACCGGGAAATCGCCCGCCGGCGCGGACGGTCAGTTCGAACGCAGGCCGCCGTCGACCACGCGTACGTCGTCGCCCTGGTGCCACGATGGCTGCTCGGTCTGATGGAACTTGCGCACCGAACCGTCGTTCATGCGCACCACGATGTCATAGCTCTTGCTGGCCTTGACCTTGCCTTCGATCTGGTTGCCGGCGACCGCGCCGCCGATGGCGCCGGCCACGGTGGCCAGTTTGCGGCCGTTGCCGCCGCCAACCTGGTTGCCCAGCAGGCCGCCGACCAGCGCGCCGCCGACCGCGCCGACGCCGCTGCCTTCGGCACGGGTCTCGATTTCGTTGACGGCTTCGATCACGCCGCAGTTGTTGCACACGGCCGGCGCGCTCTTGACCGGGGTGTGCTTGACGACCGGCTTGTCGCGCACGGCTTCACGGACCGGCTCGCGGACTGGTTCGCGGACTTGTTCACGGACCGGTTCGCGCACCTGGTCGCGGTTCGGCGCGGCCGGCGCGGTTTGCTCGACCAGCGGCTGGCCGTTGGGCGCCAGCGACGGGTCCTGATTCTGCGAGTTCGAAGAAGGCAGCCAGCCCATGATGGCGGCGACGCCCACGCCACTGACCAGCACAACGGCGGCCGCGGCGGCCATGATCATCGGATGCAGCTTGGAATTGGATGTGTTATTCATTTTTCTACCTTTTATGTGTTGAGTGGCTTGTTTGACTACAAGCAACTAACGCGCGGCGCGGCGATCCGACTGACGCAGATTTCGTATCAAATGTAAGCAATTGTTCCGAATGGCATGACGACGCCAGGTGTAGACCCCGGTTTTTTTGAAGACTGGGGGCGGGGGAGGTACAATTGATCCTTGAACGCTTTAAATAGCAGGAATATTCAAAAACGCCCGAGTCGGCCGTTTTTCACCAGCCGCTTGCCGGCAACATTTGATTATTAAAGGTTTTCCATGAGTCTCCAATGCGGCATCGTCGGCCTGCCCAACGTCGGCAAGTCCACCCTTTTCAACGCCCTGACCAAAGCCGGCATCCCGGCTGAAAACTATCCGTTCTGCACCATCGAGCCCAACGTCGGCGTGGTCGAGGTGCCGGACCCGCGCATGGCTGCGCTGGCCGCGATCGTCAAGCCCGAGCGCATGGTCAACGCCATCGTCGAATTCGTCGACATCGCGGGCCTGGTCGCCGGCGCGTCGCAGGGCGAGGGCCTGGGCAACCAGTTCCTGTCGCACATCCGCGAAACCGACGCCATCGTCAACGTCGTGCGCTGCTTCGAGGACGACAACGTGATCCACGTGGCCGGCAAGGTCAGCCCGCTGGACGACATCGAAGTCATCCAGACCGAGCTGGCGCTGGCCGACCTGGGCACCGTGGAAAAAGCCATCCACCGCGAAAACAAGAAAGCCCGCTCCGGCGACAAGGACGCGGCCAAGCTGCTGGCCATCATGGAGCGCATCGTGCCGCACCTGAACGAAGCCAAGCCGGTGCGCGCCATGGGCCTGGACGCCGACGAGATGGCCCTGATCAAGCCGCTGTGCCTGATTACCGCCAAGCCGGCCATGTACGTCGCCAACGTCTCCGACACCGGCTTCACGAACAATCCGCTCCTCGACCAGCTGACCGCCTATGCCGCCACCCAGAACGCGCCGATCGTCGCCATCTGCGCCTCGATCGAAGCCGAGATCGCCGACCTGGAAGACGCCGACAAGACCGAGTTCCTGAACGACATGGGCATGGAAGAGCCGGGCCTGGACCGCCTGATCCGCGCCGCCTACAAGCTGCTCGGCCTGCAGACCTACTTCACCGCCGGCGTCAAGGAAGTGCGCGCCTGGACCATCCATATCGGCGATACCGCGCCGCAGGCCGCCGGGGTCATCCACACCGACTTCGAACGCGGCTTCATCCGCGCGCAAACGATCGCCTACGACGATTTCATCCAGTACAAGGGCGAGGCTGGCGCCAAGGAAGTGGGCAAGATGCGCGCCGAGGGCAAGGAATACGTGGTCAAGGATGGCGACGTGCTGAACTTCCTGTTCAACGTCTAACGCTGCCTCGCCACGAAAACAGCCCCGCAAGCTCAGCTTGCGGGGCTGTTTTCGTTTCCGAGATTAATTATTGCTTGCCAAGCTGGTAATTTTTATTGGTAATTTCTCAAAGGAAATGATAGTATTGTTAACAACATCCTTCGGGAGTCCACCAACCATTACGGAAGCTGGCATCAGCTTTTTCGGGAGAAGCAGTTATGGCAGGCAGTAGCAACGTACACGACATTCAAAAACTCTACGTTGCATACCTCGGCCGCCCCGCCGATCCTGTGAGCCTTGCCTACTGGGCAGGCATGGTTGAACAAAACCGCGACGCCATGCTGGCGGCGTTAAAGACCGCCCTGTCCACTTCTGCGGAATTCACGTCGGCATCCGATGGGTTATCCAACGAGGTGGTTGTCGACCAGCTCTACGTGAATTTATATGGCCGTCATGCAGAGAGTGCCAGTCTGTTCTTCTGGACTGGTTTGTTGCAAAGTGGCAAGATGACCCTTGCCGATCTCATTCTCACAGTGGCCGACGGGGCGCAAAACGGCGACTTAATCGCTTTCAATAGCAAGATAGCGGCGGCCGAAGCGTTCACTGCCGAGCTGGATGCGGTAGCTGAAATCAGCGGTTACGCCAACCCGGCCGCCGCCGCATTGGCCAGGGCATACATCACGGCAGTCACGGACCTCGCGTCGCTCGCTGTTGCGCTGGCCGCGTTGCCTGAAGCCGTAGCGCGGGTGACCGGCGCCCCGCTTAACAACGCGGCCACGGGCGCCGTCATCGCCAGCGGCACGGCCATCGAAGGCCAGACTTTGACCGCTTTCCATACCCTTGCCGACGCCGACGGCCTCGGGGCGGTCAGTTACCAATGGAAGGCCGCTGGCGTGGCCATCAATGGGGCGACGTCGGACACCTTCACGCTGACGGCGGCGCAGGTCGGCAAGCCGATCACCGTCACCGCGATCTACACCGATGGACTTGGCACGCGCGAATCGGTCACCAGCAACGTGATCGTGTCGGGCAACGACACGCTGAAGGGCAGCGCCGGAGCCGACCTGCTCGCCGGTGGCGTGGGCGATGACACCTACGTGGTCAACGTCGCCGGCGACGTTGTTGTCGAGAACGCCGGAGAGGGGACCGACCAGGTCAATGTCGCCTATACCGCGGCGGGCACCCACACGCTGGCGGCCAACGTCGAGAACGCGACGGTGACGAGCGCCACGATCGCGGTGAACTTGGTGGGCAACGCGCTCGATAACGTCTTGACCGGCAACGCGGCCGCCAATACGCTGACCGGCAACGCCGGCAATGACACGCTCGATGGCGGCGCAGGCGCCGACAAGCTGGCTGGCGGCAGCGGCAATGATACCTATGTCGTCGATGTGGCCGGCGATGCTGTCACCGAGTTGGCGGGCGAGGGCACGGACAGCGTGCGGACGTCGTTGGCGACCTACACGCTGACGGCCAACGTCGAGAACCTGGCCTACACCGGCGGGGCCGCCTTCACCGGTACCGGCAACGCGCTCGACAACGTTATCACCGGTGGCAATGCCGGCAACAAGCTCGATGGCGGCGCCGGCAACGACAAACTCATCGGCGGCAATGGCGCCGACAATCTGATCGGCGGCCTGGGCGACGACACCTTCATCGGCGCGACCGGCAAGGACATCGTCGACGGCGGCGCCGGCGCCGATCTGCTGCAAGGCCTGGGCAAGTTCAGCGACTATACCGTCACACGGCCGACCGCGACCGACACGGTGCTGACCGACGGCGCGGGCAACGTGATCACCGCGCGCGGCGTGGAAAATTTCGCCTTCGCCGACGGCGACCGGACCTTGGCGCAGGTGCAGGACAACGTTCCCAGCGCCTTGAACGACAGGCTGCATGGCACCGACGGCAACGACGTGCTCAACGGCGGCCTCGGCGTCGACACCTTGAGCGGCGGCCTGGGCGACGACACCTACGTGCTCCTCAACGCGGCAGACGTGGTGCTGGAAAACGCCGGGGAAGGCCTCGACCTGGTGCAGGTGGCGCTGACGGCGGCCGGCACCTACGTGCTGGCGGCCAACGTGGAGGACGCCATCGTGACGGCGGCCGCGGCGGTGGCGGTCAATCTCACCGGCAATGAGCTCAACAACGCCCTGACCGGCAACGCGGCGGCCAATACGCTGACCGGCGGCGCCGGCAACGACACGCTCGATGGCGGCGCCGGCACCGACAAGCTCACCGGTGGCAGCGGCAATGATAGCTATGTTGTCGACGTGGCCGGCGACGTGGTCACCGAGCTGGCCGGCGAGGGCGCGGACAGCGTGCGGACCACGCTGGCGACCTACGCGTTGACAGCCAACGTCGAGAACCTGGCCTACACCGGCGTGGCCGCCTTCACCGGCACCGGCAACGCGTTCGACAACATCATCACCGGCGGCAACGGGAACAACAAGCTCGACGGCGGGGCCGGCAACGACACGCTGACCGGCGGCGCCGGTGCCGACAGCCTGCTGGGTGGCGCCGGCGATGACAGCCTTGACGGCGGGACGGGCAAGGACACCATCGACGGCGGCGACGGCGTCGACGTGCTGCGCGTGGCCGGCAACTGGCGCGAGCTCGGCCGCGCGGGCGACTATACCGTGGGCCGCCCGAACGCGACCGACACCACGCTGACCGACAAGGCTGGCAATGTCATCACCGTGCGCAATGTGGAGAATTTCCTGTTTGACGACCATCTCGTCACGCGCGACGCGCTGATCTACAACATCGCCAGCGTCGGCGACGACAAGTTGTATCCGGACCCGGCCGTCGAGAACGCTGTGCTCGACGGCGGCCCCGGCGCCGACACCATGGAGGGCGGCGGCGACCATAACACCTACATCATCGACAACGTCGGCGACACCATCGTCGAAACCTGGGGCGGCGGCATCGACACCGCGCGTGTCGGCCTGGCGGGGGCGGGCGTGGTCTACACGCTGGGCGACAACGTCGAAAACGGCATCATCACCTCGACGGCGGCGGTCGGCCTGACCGGCAACGCGGTGGGCAACACGCTGACCGGCAATGCCGCGGCCAACACCCTGACCGGCCTCGACGGCGACGACACGCTCGACGGCGGCGCCGGCGCCGATAAGCTGATCGGCGGCCTGGGCGATGATGTCTACATCGTCGCCGACGCCGGCGATACGGTCACCGAGGCGCTGAACGATGGAGTGGACAGCGTGTACGCGTCGGTGGCGACCTATACCATGACGGCCAATGTCGAAAATCTGAGCTATACCGGCAGCGCCGCTTTCAAAGGCACCGGCAATGCGATGTCGAACACGCTCACCGGCGGCGACGGCAACGATACGCTCGACGGCGGCGCCGACGGCGACCGGCTTATCGGCGGCCTGGGCGCCGACAGCTTGCTGGGCGGCGAAGGCGACGACATTTTTATCGCCGGCCCCGGCAGGGACACGGTCGATGGCGGCGACGGCATCGACGAGCTGCGGATCGACGGCTACGCGCGCGACTATGTCGCCACGCGCCCGAACGCGGTCGACACCGTGCTCACCGACAAGACCGGCCACGTGATCGTCGTGCGCAACGTCGAGCAATTCAGCTTTGACGACATGAACCGCTCACTGGATGATGTGCAGTACAACATCGTCAGCCCCGGCGACGACAAGCTGGCTGGCGGCGACGGCAACGACACCATCGACGGCGGGCTCGGCGCCGACACCATGAGCGGCGGCGAGGGCGACGATACCTACATGGTCGACAACGCCGGCGACGTCATCTTCGAGCGCATCAGCGCCGGGATCGACACGGCGCTCGTCGCGCTGACCACACCGGGCGGCCACGTGCTGGCCGAAAATGTCGAAAACGGCACCATCACCTCCAAGGCCGCCATCAACCTGACCGGCAACGACCTCGACAACCTGCTGACCGGCAATGCCGCCGTCAATACGTTGACCGGCGGCGCGGGCGCCGATACGCTCGACGGCGGCGCCGGCGCCGACAAGCTGATCGGCGGCATCGGCGACGACGTCTACCTCGTCGCCGATGCCGGCGACACGGTCACCGAAAACGCCGACGAGGGCTGGGACCACGTGCGCGTGTCGGTGGCGACGTACACGCTGAGCGCCAACGTCGACGTGCTGACCTACACCGGCACCGGCGCCTTCACCGGCACCGGCAATGGATTGAACAACACCATGGTCGGCGGCAACGGCGGCAACAAGCTCGACGGCGCTGGCGGCGACGATCTGCTGCGCGGCGGCACCGGCAACGACAGCCTGAGCGGCGGTCTCGGCGAGGACCAGTTCCAGGGCTTCTTCGGCAAGGACACCATCGACGGCGGCGACGGCGTCGACACGCTGGTGCTCTACGGCGCCATGGACGAATACACGGTCTCGCGCCCGCAAGGGACCGATGTCGTCTTCACCGACCGCAACGGCCACAGCGCCACCGTGCGCAATGTCGAGAACGTGTCGACCTTCTCCGGCGACTTTACGATGGCGCAGGTGCTGTTCAATGTCGCCAGCCCCGGCGCCGACGTGCTCGGCGGCACCGACGGCGACGACACGATCGACGGCGTCGCCGGCGCCGACACGATGTCCGGCGGCGCCGGCAACGACACCTACATCATCGTCGACAAGGCCAGCCAGATCGTCGAGCAACAGTTCATGGGCATCGACACCGCGCGCGTGGCGCTGACGACGGCCGGCGCCGTCTATACGCTGGCTGACAACGTGGAGGCCGGCATCATCACGTCCACGGCGGCCCTCAACCTGACCGGCAACGCACTCCACAACGCACTGACCGGCAACGCCGCCGCCAACACGCTGACCGGCGGCGCCGGCAACGACACCTTGGCCGGCGGCGCCGGCAACGACAAGCTGATCGGCGGCGCCGACGACGACACCTACGTGGTGACCGAGGCGGGCGACGTCGTCACCGAGCTGGCCGGCGAAGGCGACGACATTGTCGACACCACCTTGGCGACCTATACCCTGGCCGCCAACGTCGAGACGCTGAACTACACCGGCAAGGTGGCCTTCAGCGGCACCGGCAACGCGCTGGACAACGCCATCACCGGCGGCGCCGGCAACGACAAGCTCGACGGCGGCGCCGGCAACGACACGCTCACCGGCGGCGCCGGCCACGACAGCCTGCTCGGCGGCGCCGGCAACGACCAGTTCGACGCCGGCACCGGCAAGGACACCATCGACGGCGGCCTCGGCATCGATACCGTGGCGGTGGGCGGCTACTCGTTCGACTACACCGTCACCCGCCCGAACGCCACCGACACCGTGCTGACCGACGCCGGCGGCACCGCGCTGGTACTGCGCAACGTCGAGGCGGTGAGCTTCTGGGACACGTCCTTCAGCATCGCGGAACTGCAGTACAACATCGCCACCGTCGGCAACGACCACTTGTACGGCCACGTCTACGACTACGCCGACCTGATCGATGGCGGCGCCGGCGTCGACACGCTCGAGGGCTACGGCGGCGACGACACGTATGTGATCGCCGACGCCGCCAGCGTGGTGCTGGAGGAGGCCGGCGCCGGACAAGACCTGGTGCGGGTGGCGCTGACCAAGGCCGGCACCTACACCCTGGCCGACAACGTCGAGGACGCCACGGTGACGGCGGCCGCGTCGATTGCCGTCAATCTGACCGGCAACGCGCTTGACAACTGGTTGACCGGCAACGCCGCCGCCAACACGCTGCTCGGCGGCGCCGGCAACGACACCCTCGACGGCGGTCTCGGCAACGACATGCTGCGGGGCGGCGCGGGCGATGACCTGTACCACGTGGGCCAAGGCGGCGACACCGTCACCGAACTGGCGAACGAGGGCGTGGACACGGTTGTCACCACCCTGGCCAGCTACACCCTCGGCGCCCAGCTGGAGATCCTGGAATACGACGGCACGGCGGCGTTTTCCGGCACCGGCAACGCGCAGGCCAACCTGATCCTGGCCGGCGACGGCGGCTCCAGACTGGACGGCGGCGCCGGCGACGACGTGCTCGCCGGCGGCCGCGGCAACGACAATCTGCTGGGCGGCGCCGGCAACGACGCCTTCTTCAGCGGCGCCGGCAAGGACAGCGTCGACGGCGGCGCCGGCAGCGACCGCTTGAGCGCGCTGGATTACTTCGGCAACTACACGGTGACCCGTCCAAACGCCACCGACGTGCTGCTGACGCATCGTTCGGGGGCGACGGTCATCGTGCACGACGTCGAGTTCTTCGATTTCGCCGACGCCACGCTGACCCTGGAGGAGCTGCGCGAAAACATCGCCAGTCCAGGTGACGACCTGATGCATGGCAGCTTGGCGGCCGACACGCTTGACGGCGGCCTGGGCAACGATACCCTGACCGGCGGCGATGGCGATGACAGCTATCTGTTGTCGGCGCCCGGCGACGTCATTGTCGAAATGGCGGGCGAAGGCCTCGATCTGGCGGTGCTGGACTTCGCGGCGGCCGGTACCTATACGATGGCCGACAATGTCGAGCAGGTCGTCATGACCACGACGGCCGGCGTGGCGATCAATGTCGTCGGCAACGCGCTGGACAACTACATCGGCGGCAACGCCGGGGCGAACAACCTGGCCGGCGGCGCCGGCAACGACGTGCTGGCCGGCGGCGCCGGGATCGACACGCTCGCCGGCGGCAGCGGCGACGACGAGTACCAGGTGGCCGAGACCGGCGACGTGATCGTCGAGCAGGCCGGCGACGGCATCGACCACGTCTTCAGCAAGGCGGCCGTCTATACGCTGAGCGCCAATGTCGAGCGCTTGATCTTCGACGGCACCGGCGCCTTCACCGGCACCGGCAACGCCGACGCCAACCAGTTGTTCTCCGGCAGCAGCAACGCGGCCAAACTGGACGGCGGTGCCGGCAACGACACCCTGGTCGGCGGCGCCGGCAACGACAGCCTGACCGGCGGCCTGGGCGACGATCAATTGCAGGCCAGCGGCGGACGCGACACGCTCGACGGCGGCGCCGGCTTCGACATCGCCTACGGCCTGGGCGCGTTCTCCGGCTACAAGGTCACGCGCCCGACCGCCACCGACACCGTGTTGACCGACGCCAGCGGCGTGGCGGTCACGGTGCGCGGCATCGAGCACTTCTACTTCGACGGCGTCGGCATGACCCTGGCGCAGGTGCAGAATAATTCCGGCGGGGTCGGCAACGACATCATCACCGGCACCGACGCCGACGACGTGCTCGACGGCGGTGTCGGCGCCGATTTCATGTTCGGCGGCGGCGGCGACGATATCTACATGGTCGACAACGTCGGCGACGTGGTGGCCGAAATTGCCGGCGAGGGCCTGGACCAGGCCCGGGTCACGCTGGCTGCGGGCACTTACGTGCTGGGGGCGAACGTCGAGCAAGCCAGCATCATGTCGACCGGGGCGGTGAACCTGACCGGCAACGCGTCGAACAACCTGCTGGTCGGCAACGCGGCCAGCAACCGCCTGACCGGCGGCGAAGGCAACGACACGCTCGACGGCGGCGCCGGCAACGACGTCCTGGCCGGCGGCCTCGACGGCGATCTGTACCTGGTCGGCGAGACCGGCGATGTGATCACCGAGCTGGCCGACGGCGGGTACGACGTGGTGCTGACCACGGCCGCCGCCTACACGCTGGGGGCCAACGTCGAAGCGATGACCTATGTGGGCGCGGGCGCCTTCACCGGCATCGGCAACGCGCTGGAGAACCGCATCGACGGCGGCGACTTCGGTAACAAGCTCGACGGTGGGGCCGGCAACGATATCCTCGATGGCGGGCGCGGCAACGACAGCCTGGCCGGCGGCGCGGGCCACGACCAGTTGTTCGCGTCGGAGGGCGCGGACACCCTCGATGGCGGCGCCGGCGACGACGTCGCGCAAATGTCGGGCGACTTTTCCGATTACATGGTCTCGCGGCCGACCGCCACCGATGTCGTGCTGACCGATCGCGCCGGCAACGCCACCACCTTGCGCAACATCGAAACAGTGGTGTTCATCGCCACCCCGATGACGGTGGAACTGCTTAAAGTGAGCGGCAATGTGGCCACCACCGGCAACGACAACCTGTACGGCCCTGGCGGCGACAACATCATCGACGGCCTGGCCGGCAACGACACCATGGCCGGCGGCGCCGGCAACGACATCTATGTCGTCAGCGCGCCGGGCGACGTCATCGTCGAGTCCTGGCTCGACGGCACCGACCAGGTCAACGTGGGCTTCACCGCCGCCGGCACCTACGTGCTGTCCGAGAACGTCGAGAACGCCACCGTGACGGCGGCGGCCGGCATCGCCGTCAACGTGACCGGCAACGCCGAATACAATGTGCTGATCGGCAACGCGGCGGCCAACACCCTGATCGGCGGCGCCGGCAACGACACGCTCAACGGCGGCGCCGGGGCCGACAGCCTGGTCGGCGGCGACGGCGACGATTACTACGTGGTCGACGCCGCCGGCGACAAGGTGGTCGAAGCGCTCGACGGCGGCACCGACCGCGTCGACACTTCGCTGGCCAGCCACACGCTGGCGGCCAACGTCGAGAACCTGCGCTACACCGGCGCGGCGGCCTTCACCGGCACCGGCAACGCGCTGGGCAACACCATCCAGTCCGGCGCCGGCAACGACGTGCTCAACGGTGGAGCGGGCGACGATGTGCTGACCGGCGGCGCCGGCGACGACAAACTGACCGGCGGCGCCGGGGCCGATACCTTCGTGCTCAACAGCCTGGCCGGCACCGACACGATCGCCGACTTCGTCTCCGGCACCGACCATCTCGCGCCGAACCTGGCCGCGCTGGCGGTGGGCAATGGCGACCTGACGCTCGACGGCGCCGACACGCGCGACGCGCCGGGCGGGTTCGCGCGCGGGTCCGAGCTGGTGCTGTTCAGCCAGGGCGCGGCCGGCGCCGGCGCCGCCAACGCGGCGGCGGCGATCGGCTCGGCGAGCGCCGCCTACGCGGTCGGCGAGACGGCGCTGTTCGCGGTCTCGACCGGTACCGCCACCACCTTGTATCTGTTCAAGTCGGGCGACGAGGACGCGATCGTGTCGGCCACGGAACTGACGCAGGTGGCGGTGTTGACCGGCACGCCGACGATGACGCTGGCCGATTTCCTGATCTAAGGGGCCGGGATACGGAAAGCTGGCGTGGTCTGAAACACTTGGGGTGGATTAGCGGGCGAGGCCCGCCAATCCGCCGGGGGGCCATCGAAAGAGCGTCCTCCTGCCGGAGGACTTAAGAGCGCAGCTTAAGCGGCCAATGCACGAGTCGTCGAGACGCGTGCATTGGCCGGTGAGAGGTCGCTCAAGCCCGCACGAAATCCAGCAGTGCCGGCAGGCACCGCCGCTGCAGGTCGTAGCGCTCGACGACTGTTTGCCGCGCCGCGTCGCGCAGCCCTTGCAGGCTGTCGCGCCGCTCCAGCGCGTCGGCCACGGTGGCCGCCAGCGCCTCGTGGTCGAAGAAGTCGACCAGCAGGCCATTGCGGCCGTGTTCGATCATTTCGCGCACCGGCGCCGTGTCCGAGGCGACGATCAGGCAGCCGCAGCTCATCGCCTCCATCAGCGACCACGACAGCACGAACGGATAGGTCAGATAGGTGTACACCGCCGCCACCTGCATCAATTGCGTCAGCACCGCGTGCGGCACCTTGCCGACGAAATGCACGCGGTCGCCATCGATGTGGTCGGCCACCTCGTCGCGGAAAATCTGCTTCCAGGTCTGGCCCGTGGGCGGGCGGGCGCCGTAGCTGACGCCGTCGCCGCCGACGATGACCACGCGCGCGTTGGGCCGGCGCCTGAGCAGTTCCGGCAGCGCGCGCATGAAGATGTGATAGCCCCGATACGGTTCCAACTGGCGCGCCACGAACACCACCACCTCGTCGCCGGCCCGCAAGGTCAGGCCGGCCGAGCGCAGTTGCACCGAAGCGCGGGCATCGGGCCGGAAGCGCCCGGTGTCGATGCCGTCGTGGATCACCGTGATGCGCTCGCGGAACCAGTCCGGATGGCGGTCGCGCTGGAACGTGGTCGGCGACAAGGCGCCGTCGGCCGCCGACATCGCGTGCAGCAGATGGGTGTTGCGCAGCCTGAGCCGCTGCGCCGCCGCAGCGCCCGGCCGCGAGAACTCGGGATCGAAGAACGAGTCGCCGCCCTCGGCCTGGTAGTAGTATTCGGCGTAGATCAGCAGTTTGGCCTCGGGGAACACGTCCTTGACGAACAAGGCCTCGCCCCAGCCCGGATGGACGAAGACCACGTCCGGCGCGAAACCCTGGTCCTTGAGCGTTTGCAGCGCGGCGGCGGCCGACTCGCCGCGCAGCACCTTGCCGTGCAAGTCCTGCCATTGCGGCGGCGCCGCCGCGCGGTCGGCCGGCCCGTCGACCGCATGGCGCACGTAGCGCACGCCGGGTGTGGCGACCGCCGGCTCGCACATGCCGAGGCCGACCACCTCGTGTCCCTGCGCCGCCAGCGCCGGCGCCAGATGCCGGAACTGGCCGGGGAAATTCTGGTGGATGAACAGATATTTGTGGCGTGCTTGCAAGACGTGACCTCTATGTGGGAACAGCCGGCTGTCGATATGATTGCCAGTATACATTGCCGCCAATCACTGTGACCCGTCCGGTCGCCCGCGCGGTTCGCCGTGCGCCGCCCGTTGTTGGGTATAATCGTTGCATTATCCGCTCGCCGGGCCGCCGCGTTTGCGTTCCGCACCCGCCTCATTCCCTCACTAGAAAAAAATTACTCTTCATGGCTTCTTCCAACGATAACGTCAGCATGGCGCTGTTCTGCGATTTTGAAAACGTGGCGCTCGGTGTGCGCGACGCCAATTACGACAAGTTCGACATCAAGCCGGTGCTGGAGCGTTTGCTGCTCAAGGGCAGCATCGTGGTCAAGAAGGCGTATTGCGACTGGGACCGCTACAAGGCGTTCAAGGCGCCTATGCACGAGGCCAACTTCGAGCTGATCGAGATCCCGCACGTGCGCCAGTCGGGCAAGAATTCGGCCGACATCCGCATGGTCGTCGACGCGCTCGACTTGTGCTACACCAAGTCGCACGTCGACACCTTCGTCATCATCTCGGGCGATTCCGATTTTTCGCCGCTGGTGTCGAAGCTGCGCGAAAACGCCAAGAAGGTGATCGGCGTCGGCGTCAAGCAGTCGACCTCCGACCTGCTGGTGGCCAACTGCGATGAATTCATTTTCTACGACGACCTGGTGCGCGAGAGCCGCCGCGCCAAGCGCGACGCCGGCGAGGCCAACAAGCCGGCCGTCAAGCGTTCGCCGGAAGAGGAGCGCGGCCGCCGCGAAGAGATGGACAAGCGCCGCAACCAGGCGGTGGAAATCGCCGTCAACACCTTCGAGGCGCTGGTGCTCGAACGCGGCGACAGCGGCAAGATCTGGGCCTCCGTGCTGAAGGAGGCGATCAAGCGCCGCAAGCCGGACTTCAGCGAATCCTATTATGGCTTCCGCACCTTCGGCAACCTGATCGAGGAATGCAAGGCGCGCGGCCTGCTCGAGTTCGGCCGCGATGAGAAATCCGGCGCCTACGTCTACCGCAGCAGCGGCTCGTCCAACGGCGCGATGCAGGGCGCGGGCGAAACGCAGGCGTCCGACAACGCCGGGGCCGAGGCGCAGGAAGGCGGCAAGCAGGAATCGCGCCGCAGCCGCGGCCGCGGCCGCACCGCCGCCGAACGCTTCGCCGAACGCCAGGCCGAGCGGCTGGCGCAGCAGGCGCGCGCGGGACAGGACGCCGACGACCAGAACGCCGACGACGCGGACGAGGCCGCGCCGGTGGTGGAGGCCTATGCCGCGTGGCAGACCGCGCCGGAACCAGCGTCCGACCAGTCCGACGAGCCGGAAGCGCAGCCATCGGCCCAGCCGGAATCGGACCGCGGTCGCGGCCGTGGACGCGGCAATCGTGGCGGCCGCAAGCAGGGCGAGCGCCAGGGCCAGGGCGGCGTGGCCGCCGCCGAGGCGCCTGTTGTTACGGAAATGACCGAGATGGCGGCCGGCCTGCCGGCTTCATCGTCGGTTGCCGAGGCGTACGATGAAGTGGTCCAGGCCGCGCCGGCGGAAGCGGTCGCGCCGGTCCCGGTGAAAAAGAAAAGCGGCGCCAAGCCGCCGGCGCGCAAGGTCAAGGCCGCGGCCAAGCCGCAGCCCGAGGAGGGCAAGCCGGCCAAGGGCGGCAAAGGCGGCAAGGGGCGCGCCGCCACCGCTGCCGAGCCGGTCGCGATCGCCGTGGAAGCGGCGCCGGTGGCGGCCGAGGCCGAAGCCGCCCCGGCCAAGCCCGCCAAGCCGCGCGCGCCGCGCAAGCCACGCGCGCCCAAGGCCGTCGCCGAGTCCAACGAGTAAACGAGTAGGACCGGGCAAGGGGCGGCTGCGGATCGTATAATGACAACGTTACGATCTTATTAACCAGCGCGGCGGATGCCGCCCATAAAGGTAGCCGCCTCATGCCCATCCTTTCCGCCCTCACGCTGTATCCGATCAAATCCTGCGCCGGCGTGGCCTTGCAGGACGCCACGCTGACCACGGCGGGGTTGATGACCGAGCAGATCTACGACCGCGAATGGATGGTCGTCGACGAGGACGGCGTGTGCATGACGCAACGCGAGCACCCGCGCATGGCGCTCATCACTCCTACGCTGAAAGCCAACACGCTGGAGCTGCGCGCGCCCGGCATGCTGCGCCTGGAAATTCCGCTCGGCCTGCCCGATCCCGACCTGGCGCCGACCCTGTCCACGCAAATCTGGGACCACACCATCCTCGCTTACGACTGCGACGACCTGACGGCCGAATGGTTCACCAAGGCAATCGGCGTGCCGTGCCGCCTGGCGCGCTTCCACGCCAACGCCACCCGCGCCGTCAGCGAGACCTGGACCAAGGGCGTGCCGGCCACCACCTTGTTCTCGGACGGCTATCCGATCCTGGTCGTGGGCCAGTCGTCGCTGGACGACCTCAACGACAAGCTGTGCCGCGCCGGCCGCGAGGCGATCCCGATGAACCGCTTCCGGCCCAACCTCGTCATCGGCGGCATCGAAGCCTTCGAGGAGGATTACGCCGAGTCGTTCCAGATGGGCGACGCGCTGCTCAAACCGGTCAAACCGTGCCCGCGCTGCCCGATGCCGTCGATCGACCAGGCCACCGGCGTGTTCGGCCCCAACCCGCTCGATATCATGCAGGGCTACCGCGCCAAGCCCGAGCTCGACGGCGCGGTGTGCTTCGGCATGAACAGCATCCTGATCACCGGCGACGGCCAACGCGTGCGCGTCGGCCAGGAAATCGTCGTTACACTGGCGTTTTAATGCACTTGGACGGCCCGGGGGCATTCCCAAGCGGCACAACTTGGCGTAATGTTGCAATGACATGAAACCGGGTGAACAGTAAGGGCAACTATGACGCAAACCGCAACTGGCAAAGTAACGACGCCGACCGACCACGCCGCGCGCGCGAACGATCTGGCGGCCGAAAACCAGGCTTTGCGGGCACGCATGGCTTACCTGCTGGAACAGGCCGAACGCAACCACTCGATCATGACGCGCCACCAGGCGTTCGACCTGAACATCGTCGGCGCGGCCAATTTCCCCGAGCTAGTCGGCACCATCTTCAGCGTGCTGCCGGTGATCTCCGAGCTCGACAGCGTGACCCTGACCCTGGTCGACGAGGGCGCCGACATCCGCGAGGTCATGCTCAAGCTCGACGTGGTGTTCGCCGATTTTCCCGACCTGATCTTCGTCGAGGAGCTCGACGGCCTCGGTTTCGACCTGGGCCAGCGCGGCCCGGGCGCGCCGCCGCCCAAGCCGCTGTTGGGCATGTACGACGCGCGGCGCCACGCGCGGCCGTTCCCGAACGCGCCGGCCGGGCTGCAAAGTGTGGCGCTGGTGCCGCTGCTGCGTAACAAAAGGGTCATCGGCAGCCTGAACCTGGGCAGCCGCGATCCGACCCGTTTCACCCCCAGCCTGGGCACCGACTTCATCGAGCACATGGCGTCGATCATCGCCATCTGCCTGGAAAACGTCATCAGCAACGAGATGCTCAAGTACATCGGCCTGACCGACTCGCTGACCGGCGTCTACAACCGCCGCTACATCGACCGCCGGCTGCTCGAGGAGATCGCCCGCGCGCGGCGCCAGTCGTATCCGATCTCGTTCATGTACATCGACATCGACCACTTCAAGCGCGTCAACGACACCGTCGGTCACGGCGGCGGCGACGAGGTGCTGCGCGAGGTGGCCACCCGCATCAAGAACGAGTTGCGCGCCTCGGACGCGCTGGCCCGCTTCGGCGGCGAGGAGTTCGTGGTGCTGCTGATCGACGCCAACCTGGAGAGCGCCGCCTTCGTGGCCGAGCGCATCCGGTCGAGCGTGGCCGGCACGATGATCGCGCTGTCGCCGGCGCTGCAACTGTCGGTGACGGTGTCGATCGGCGTCGCCTGCCTCAATCCCGGCGACGCCGAGGGCGACCCGGCCGCCGTGGCGCGCGACTGGATCGCCCAGGCCGACACCTTGCTGTACGTGGCCAAGGAGGCGGGCCGCAACCGCGTGGTCAGCGTGCCGCCGGCCACCCCCGAGCGCCTTTCCGAATGATAGTTGTGGCAATATTGCAATTCCCTTAAAGTTTACTTGCGGAAACCTCCTGGTGTAACTAGTATTGGGTTGCCAAATGACTATTGGTAGCTCAATCGCTGGTGATGCATACACTCACAACAGGAGATGAACCCATGACGATCCGCCCAACAGGTGCCGGCGCCCCGCCCGCGCCGTTGTCCACATTGCTGCAACGTTTAGTGCTGGTCGCCGCGTTCGGCGCTGTCGTGCCGTTGACGACGGCATCGGCCCAGGTCGTCGACCAGGGCACGACCGCCACCGCCTGGGGGCCGGCGACGGTGCGGGGACCTGCCGTCACGCCCGGCACATGGCGCGCCGGCGGACCCAATCCCGAGCAATCCAGCTTCAGGCTGGTCAAGGAATCGGCCCACTTCGCCTTCTACTCGGACGAGACGCTGTCCGCCGCCGACCTCAACCTGGCCGCCGACACGCTGGAGAACACCGTCTGGCAGAACCTGTTCAACGCCAACCTGTTCATGCCCGAACCATTCTTCAACCGGGCCGACAAGATCAAGCCGGCGATCCACATCCATTCCGGCTGGGGGCTGACCGGCGGCGCCTGGGTGGACAACCAGGGGGCGCTGCACATGGGCATGTGGATCGCGCCGGCGGCGCTCAAGGACCGCTGGGGCCTGACCCACGAGTTCACGCACGGCTGGCAGTCGTGGAGCAACTACAACGGCGGCATGGCCTGCAACCAGTCCAACACCTGCGGCTGGATCTTCGAGAGCCATGCGAACTTCACGCCGCACCAGCTGCCCGAGTATCAGAACGAGGTGCATTGCTCCGAGATGCTGCCCAACGCGCCGCATCTGTACCTCGGTTCGTCGCGTGACCGCTACTGCAACTGGCAGTTCATGGAATACTTGAAGGACAAGCACGGCGCCGAGGCGGTCACGCAGATTTGGACCACCCGGGGTGCCGACCCCTTCACCAACATCCAGAGCTCGCGCGGCTGGAGCGTCGCCCAGCTTAACGACTTCATCGGCGACTGGGCCACGCACAACGTGGTGTGGGACTACAAGGCGACGCCGGCCGCCTTCCGCAACAATTACGGCAACATCACTTCGGCCGACAAGGCCGAGCGCATGCGCAGGTTGATGCCGCTGGAGGCGCTGGACGGCAACTGGGCGGCCAACCGCCGCTTCGCTGCGCCGTTTTACGGCGCGCCGCAGCGCTTCGGCTACAACGTCGTGCGGCTGTACCCCGTCGCCGGCGCGACGACGGTGACGGTCAAGTTCCGTGGCGTCAACCAGTCGGGCTCGGACGCGGACTTCCGCTGGGCGCTGGTGGCGACCAACACGCAGTTCACGTCGGCGCGCCGCAGCGCGTTGCAGAAGGGCTTGAGCGCCGACCTGACGTTCGCCGTCAATCCCGGCGAGCCCCTGTTCATGGTGGTGGCGGCCACGCCGTCGGCCTTCAAGACCATCGTCTGGGACCAGGACTACAACACGATCTGGCGTTATCCGTACATGATCGAGCTGGCCAACGCCTGGCCCCAGGGTTTCCAGAACGGCCAGCGCGACGCCTGCCCGGCGGGCACCGCGCGCCACGCCAACGGCGCCGGCTGCGCGCCGTCCGGCACACCGTCCACCGTGTATGTCGGCCCCTACGCCACCATCCTGCCCGGCGGCCGGGCCAGCGGCACGGCGCGCATCGAGGACCAGGCCGTCATCGCCAATGGCGCCGTCACGGGCGGCACGGTGGGCGGCCTGAGCGTGGTCGGCGTGACCGGCAGCGACTGGGGCAACAACAGCTTCAATGTGTCGGGCTCGGCCCAGGTGCGCACCAGCTTCTATCCGCTCGGCTTCTTCGAGCCGAACCAGGGCGCCTCGGGCACGGTGAACCTGTACGGCGACGTCGAGTACCGTGGCGCCGGCTTGAACCTGGGCGCGGGCAACCGCTCCGGTTTCGTGGACGCCGGCTCGACCGTGGGTTCGGCCACCGACATCAACCCCAGGGCCACCCTGATCTGGCGGCCCTGACCCGGGGCCGCACGATACTGTTGTTGCCACATAGAAATAAATGATATGCTTGTTGGCAACTCTTTCACAACAGGCATGTCATGAAAAAATCTTCCCGCGCACTCTTCCTCGGCGCCGCGCTGTGTTGCGCGCTGCCGTGGTCGTCCAACGCCGCCGCCCAGGCGGTGAGCGTGCCGTTCCCGCCGGACAGCGCGTCCATCGTCTACAAATCGGACGGCGCCGGCATGATCGTCCAGTTCGCCACGAGCACGGAGTCCGAATCGTGCAAGGGGTTGGAGCCGATCGGCAAGGTGTTCGCGGCCGACCTGCTGCGCCAGAAGCTGTTGGGATTCGTCTACAAGACGGTGGAGCGCAGCAACCGCCTGCTGGGCGCTTATCCGCAGATCGACACGGTGGTGAAGGCGGAAAAGCCGCTGCAGATCCGCGGTTATTCGAGCTGGAGCGATTCGAGCCCCGGCTTCCGCAGCCACGGCTCGTGCGGGCCGCTGACCGCCCGGTTCACGCCGCAGCCGCTGCACAAGTATCTGGTGATGTTCAATTTCGCCAACGGCACCTGCACCCAGGACGTCTACGACGTGACCGAGCCGGATCAAAAGGCACCGGTGGAAACGACCGCCATCGCCAGCTGCGAAAAGCCGTGACGGCGGGCCGGGACCGGGCCGTTCCGCGCTAGCGCAGCAGGCGGTTTTCCGCGCGCGTGACGGCGTCGGCTCCGCCGCGCACCACCACCACGTCGCCGGCCTCGAGCACCGTGTCCGGCCCGGCGTCGAGCCGCGCCTTGCCGCGCCGGATGGTGGTCACCTCGGCGCCGGATCCGGCCATGTCGATCTCGCGCAGCGGGCGGCCGACGGCGGTGGCGCCGCCGTCCAGGGTGACCGAGTGCAGCCGCTCCAGGTCGGCGTCCTCGCCGGCGTCGCTGACGCCGCGGAAGTAGCCGCGCAGCGACGCGTAGCGTTCCTCGCGCGCGGCCTGCACCCGGTGCACCACGCGCCGCAACGGCACGCCCAGCATCACCAGCGCGTGCGAGGCCAGCATCAGGCTGCCCTCCATCAGTTCCGGCACCACCTCGGCGGCGCCGGCCGCCTTCAGCCGGTCCAGGTCGGTGTCGTCGTACGAACGCACGATCACCGGCAAGGTTGGCGCCAGTTCATGCACCAGGTGCAGCACCTTGAGCGCCGACGGCGTGCTGGCGTAGGTGATCACCACCGCGCTGGCGCGGTAGATGCCGGCCGCGACCAGGCTCTCGCGGCGCGCGGCGTCCCCGTACGACACTTGCCGTCCTGCCGCCTGCGCCTCCTGCACCCGCTCCGGGTCGAGGTCGAGCGCGTGGTATTCGATGTTTTCCTCGCTCAGCAGGGTCGCCAGGCTCTGGCCGCTGCGCCCGAACCCGGCGACGATCACGTGCTTGCTGGTGGACATGGTGCGGCTGGCGATCTTGGTCAGCGCCAACGATTGCATCATCCACTCGTTGCTCGACACCTTCATGACGATCTGGTC
Source organism: Burkholderia sp. LMU1-1-1.1 (assembly GCF_040675865.1). Taxonomy (NCBI): domain Bacteria; kingdom Pseudomonadati; phylum Pseudomonadota; class Betaproteobacteria; order Burkholderiales; family Burkholderiaceae; genus Burkholderia; species Burkholderia sp. LMU1-1-1.1. The sequence continues at coordinate 52,256 of NZ_JBEGHG010000086.1, forward strand.
CGATTTGGCGATGATGAACGGCGCCACCAGCATCGACAGCACCATCGACGCCAGCACCACCTGGATGATGAACGGGTCCATCAGCTTGCTGCCGCCGGCCAGGTTCAGGAGCACGAAGCCGAACTCGCCGGCCTGCGCCAGCGCCAGGCCGGTGCGGATCGAGACGCCGTCGGACGAGCCGAACAGCTTGGCCAGGCCGGCGATCAGCGCGAACTTGAGCAGCACCGGGCCGCCCAGCAACACCAGCACCAGCCACCAGTTCTCCAGCACCAGGCGGACGTTGAGCAGCATGCCGATGGTGATGAAGAACAGCCCCAGCAGCACGTCGCGGAAGGGCTTGATGTCCTCCTCCACCTGGTGCTTGTATTCGGTCTCGGAAATGAGCATGCCGGCCACGAAGGCGCCCAGCGCGAGCGACAGGCCGGCGCGCTCGGTGATCCAGGCCGCGCCCAAGGTGATCAGCAGCAGGTTGAGCATGAACAGCTCCTGCGAGCGGCGCTTGACGACGATGGTGAACCAGCCGCGCATCAGCCGGTGGCCGACGAACAGCAGCAGCGCCAGCACGATGACGGCCTTGAGGCCGGCCCAGGCCAAGGTCTCGACCAGCGCGTCGGGGCGCTGGCCCAGCGACGGGATCAGGATCAGCAGCGGCACCACGGCCAGATCCTGGAACAGCAGGATACCGATGATCTTGCGACCGTGTTCGCTTTCGAGCTCGAGCCGCTCGGTCAGCATCTTGACCACGATGGCGGTCGACGACATCGCCAGCGCGCCGCCCAGCGCGAACGAGGCCTGCCAGCTGATCTGGATGGAGGGGGGCAGCTGGGTGGCGATGGCCCAGCCGAACAGCATGGTGGCGGCGATGGTGAACACCACCTGCGCCATGCCGAGGCCGAAGACGATGCCGCGCATGGCCATCAGCTTGGGTAGCGAGAATTCGAGGCCGATGGAGAACATCAGGAACACGACGCCGAACTCGGCCAGTCCGTGGGTCGCCTCGCTTTGCTCGGCCAGGCCCAGCGCGTGGGGGCCGATCAGGATGCCGACGACCAGGTAGCCGAGCATGGGCGGCAGGTGCATCATGCGGAACGCCACCACGCCCAACACGGCGCTGCCGAGCAGTATCAGGGTTAATTCCAGGGGTGAAAACGTCATTTCAACATAGCCAGTAGAATAATATTTAGTTGTTTGTCGCCGGGGCCGGGCGTTATGTTTTGACTGGCAAGTTTTTTGCTTTCTCAATTCGGCTATACTTGGGTATGAGTGTAACCCATGAAAAAACAATGCTGAAAGCTTTCGACGCAAAAATGGCCGCGCACGCCTTGCGGCTGGCTCGTGAAACGTTGCAAAACGAGGCCGACGCCATCGCCGCGCTCAACGCCCGCCTGGGCGACGACGACAGCGTGGTGCGCGCCATCGCACTGTTGCTAAATTGCAAGGGCAGGGTGGTGGTGTCCGGCATCGGCAAGTCCGGCCACATCGCCCGCAAGATCGCCGCGACCCTGGCCTCGACCGGCACGCCGGCGCTGTTCGTGCACCCGGCCGAGGCGGCCCACGGCGACCTCGGCATGGTCACCGCCGACGACGCCTTCATCGCCATTTCGTATTCGGGCGAGAGCGCCGAACTGATGACGATTTTGCCGGTGGTCAAGCGCATGGGCAGCAAGGTCATCGCGATGACCGGCAAGCCCGGCTCGAGCCTGGCCGTGATCGCCGACGTCCACCTGAACGTGGCCGTGGCCAAGGAAGCCTGCCCGATGAACCTGGCGCCGACGACGTCGACCACGGTCACCCTGGCGCTGGGCGACGCGCTGGCCGTGGCGCTGCTGGACCTGCGCGGCTTCCGCGAGGAGGATTTCGCGCGTTCCCATCCGGGCGGCGCGTTGGGCCGGCGCCTGTTGACGCACGTGCGCGACGTCATGCGCAGCGGCGACGATGTACCGAAAGTCGGCGCCGACGTGAAACTGACGGACGCGCTGCTGGAGATCACGCAAAAAGGCATGGGCATGACCGCCATCGTCGACGCCGACGGCAAGCCGATCGGCGTGTTCACCGACGGCGACCTGCGCCGCATGATCGAGAAGGTCCAGGACTTCACCAAGGTGGTGATCCGCGACGTCATGCACCCGAATCCGCGCAGCATTTCGCCGGAGAAACTGGCGGTCGACGCCGTGGCCGTGATGGAGCAGTACCGCATCAACCAGATGCTGGTGACCGACGCCGAGGGCAAGCTGGTCGGCGCGCTGCACATCCACGACCTGACCCGCGCAAAGGTGATTTGATGACCGAGCTGACTTATGTGGAACGCGCCGCGCGCGTCAAGCTGATGATCTTCGACGTCGACGGCGTGCTGACCGACGGCAGCCTGCATTACGGCGCCGACGGCGAGGCCCTGAAGACCTTCAACGTGTACGACGGCCTGGGCATCAAGCTGCTGCAGGAATCCGGCGTGCAGACGGCCATCATCAGCGCGCGCGTGTCGCCGCAGGTGGTCAAGCGCGCCGCCGACCTCGGCATCGGCTTCCTGCACCAGGGCGGCCACGACAAGCTGACGCCGTTCAACGCGCTGCTGGAAAAGACCGGGCTGACGGCCGAGCAGGTCGGCTTCATCGGCGACGACATCGTCGACCTGCCGATCTTGACGCGGGTCGGCTTCGCGGTGGCGGTGCCGGGCGGACGCAAGGAGGTGCTCGAGCGCGCGCACCACACCACGGTGGCGCAGGGCGGACGCGGCGCCGTGCGCGAAGTGTGCGAACTGCTGTTGCACGCGCAGGGCACGTACGAGCGCGTGCTGGCGCAGTTCATGGTGTGATGGAGTGTAATCATGCGTAAAAGAACAGCACATCGCTGGCAGCTGACCTTGACGATGATCATCGGCGTGTTTGTCGCCGTCGGCAGCTTTTGGCTGGTGCAAGTGGTCAACCAGTCCGGCCAGGAGCAGCAGGCGGACCAGTTCCTCAACGAGCCGGACTACATCATCGACCGCTTCAGCCTGGTGCGCATGACCAAGGAGGGCAGGCCGGCGTATATCGTTTCCGGCGACAAGCTGACCCACCGGCCGATCGACGACTCGTCCGATATCGACAAGCCGTTCCTCAACAGCCTGTCGGGCCAGCAGCCGCCGATGACGATCCACGCCGATACCGCGCGGGTCGACCAGAACAACACGCGTGTCACGCTCAACGGCAACGTCGACGTGGTGCGGCCGGCCTCGCCGAAGGCCGAGGCGATGCACCTGCAGACCAGCACCCTGACCGTGTTCCCGGACGAGGAACGGATGGAAACCAAGGCGCCGGTGCAGATGAAGCTGGGTAACATGACTTCCAGCGGCACCGGCATGAAAACCAATAACGCGACGCGCCAGCTGCAGCTGGGCGGACGCGGAACGATCACGATGCCGCCGAAGGCGCCGCGCTAATACAAGAGACACCGATATGAAGGACACGATGATGAAGAAACTGATACTGTCGGCCGCGCTGCTACTGGCCGCCATGGGCGCGGCCCACGCCGAAAAAGCCGACTCCAACAAGCCGACCGAGATTTCCTTCGACAACCTCGACGCCGACGACGTCAAGCAGATCAAGACCTTCACCGGCAACGTCGTGCTGACCCGCGGCACTTTGCTGATGAAGTCGCCGAAGGCGGTGGTCACCGAAGATCCGGAAGGCTACCAGCTCGTGGTGCTGACCGGCGCGCCGGGCGTGCAGGCGACGTTCCGCCAAAAGCTCGACGGCGCCGGCGACCAGTGGGTCGAGGGCCGCGCCGACCGCATCGAATACGACGGCAAGACCGAGCTGGTCAAGCTGTTCTCGAAGGCGCAGATCAAGAAGCTGGAGGGCAGCAAGAACGCCAGCCAGGTCGACGGCGAGTTCATCTCCTATGACAGCCGGCGCGAATTCTTCGCCGTGAAAAACACCGCCACCGGCGAAAGCAAACCGGGCGGCGGCCGCAGCACCATGGTGATCCAGCCGTCGAACAAGCAGGCGCCCGCGCCCGCTCCCGCCACCAATCCAGCGGCGGGGAAATAAGCATGGAGCCAACATGCGGTAGCACCCTGATCGTGCGCGGCCTGCAAAAGACCTACGGCAAGCGCCAGGTCGTGCATGACGTCTCGCTGCAGGTCGAATGCGGCGAAGTGGTCGGCCTGCTCGGCCCCAACGGCGCCGGCAAGACCACCTCGTTCTACATGATCGTCGGCCTGGTGCCGTCGGACGCCGGCACCATCGACATCAGCGGCGTCGACATCTCCTCGCTGCCGATCCACCGCCGGGCCTCGCTCGGCCTGTCCTACCTGCCACAGGAGGCTTCGGTGTTCCGCAAGCTGACCGTGGAAGAGAATATCCGCGCCGTCCTCGAAATCCAGAAAGTGGACGGCAAGCCTTTATCCAAGGCTGCCATTGATGAACGGCTCAATACCCTGCTGGCCGATTTGCAAATCGAAAAGCTGCGCGAAAACCAGGCGCTGTCGCTGTCCGGCGGCGAACGCCGCCGCGTGGAGATCGCCCGCGCGCTGGCCACCAACCCGCGCTTCGTGCTGCTTGACGAACCTTTCGCCGGGGTCGACCCGATTGCCGTCATTGAGATCCAGCGCATCGTGCGCTTCCTCAAGGAACGCAATATCGGCGTCCTCATTACCGATCACAATGTGCGCGAGACGCTGGGCATTTGCGACCGCGCATATATCATCAACCAGGGCTCGGTTCTGGCTTCAGGCCGGCCGGACGACATCATCGCCGACGAGTCGGTCCGCCGCGTGTACCTGGGTGAACACTTCCGGATGTAAATAGGCCCCATGAAACAGTCATTGCAACTGCGCACGTCGCAGCACCTCGCGCTGACACCCCAGCTGCAGCAGTCGATCCGTCTGCTGCAGCTGTCCACGCTGGAGCTGCACCAGGAGCTCGAGCAACTGCTCACCGACAACCCCCTGCTCGAGCGTCTGGACGACCCGCTCGACCGATCGCTGCGGCTGTTGTCCGACGGCGCCATCAGCCAGCAGGCGCCGTCCGGCGAGGCGCCGCCCGAAGGCCCGCCGGGCCAGCAGGACGCGCCGGCCGCCGCCGACGCCGACCCCTACGACGGCCCCGCCGCCGATACCGAAAGTACCAGCAGCGAGGCCGACGTCGACTGGAGCGACGCCGGCCGCAGCAAGGCCCCCGACGACGAGGACGCGCGTCCCCAACTGGAGGCCAACCACTGCACGCTGCGCGAGCATCTGATGGAGCAGATGCGGGTGACCGTGCTGGAGACGCGCGACCGCGCGCTGGTCGAGCTGATCATCGACGCGCTCGACGAGAACGGCTACCTGGAGGAGCCGCTGGAGGAGATCCACGCGCGCCTGCCGGAGGAACTGGAAGTCGACATCGACGAACTGCGCACCGCCTTGTCGATGCTGCAAAGCTTCGACCCGATGGGCGTGGGCGCGCGCAACGCCTCCGAATGCCTGGCGCTGCAGATCAAGCGCCTGCCGGGCATCGCGCTGGTGACGCGGCGCATGGCGCTGACCATCGTCGAGAACCATCTGACCTGGTTCGCCCAGCGCGATTTCAACAAGCTGAAAAAGGCGCTGGTGTGCGACGACGAGGACTTGCGCGAGGCGCAGGCCGTCATCCGCCTGTGCAATCCGCATCCGGGTTCGGCCTTCGCCTCGGACGTGTCCGACTACGTGGTGCCGGACGTGATCGTCAAGAAGGCGCGCAACGGCTGGCAGGTCAGCCTCAACAACGACGTCATGCCGCGCCTGCGGGTCAACGCCATGTACGCCAACCTGCTCAAGCAGGGCAAGGGCGAGGGCGCGATGGGCGCCCAGTTGCAGGAAGCCAAGTGGCTGATCAAGAATATGCGCCAGCGCTTCGACACCATCCTGCGCGTGGCGCAGGCGATAGTAGAAAGGCAAAAGAACTTTTTCTCGCACGGCGCGGTTGCCATGCGCCCCCTTGTGCTTCGCGAAATTGCTGATACACTGGGTTTACACGAGAGCACTATTTCTCGGGTGACGACTCAAAAGTACATGCTGACGCCGCACGGCATGTTTGAGTTGAAATATTTCTTTGGTAGCCACGTCGCCACCGAAGCGGGCGGTGAAGCAAGTTCGACGGCGATACGGGCACTCATCGTGCAATTGACAGGAGCTGAAGACCCTAAAAATCCTTTATCCGACAGTAAGATTGCGGACATGCTGGGGGAACAAGGCATGGTGATTGCGCGACGGACTGTTGCCAAATATCGCGAAGCGTTGAAAATCCCTCCCGTTAGTCTCCGCAAGTCTTTGTAGTTACTTGGTCACTGTGCGCCCGGCCGCAATGGGCGCGGCACTGACCGTAAGCGACATTTATCTTTAGGAGCGTGTATGAATCTGACCATCAGTGGACATCATCTCGAAGTGACCGCGGCCATCCGCGAATACGTACAGAGCAAACTGGAACGTGTCACTCGTCACTTCGATCAAGTTATTGATATTGCTGTCATCCTGACTGTAGATAACCTTAAAGAGAAATCCAAACGCCAGAAGGCTGAAATCAATCTGCGCATGTCGGGTAAAACCGTGTACGTGGAAAGCCTGTCGCAAGACCTGTACGCCGCGATCGACACCCTGGTCGACAAGCTCGACCGTCAGGTCATGAAATACAAATCCAAAGTTCAGCAGCACGGCCACGATGCGATCAAGCATCTCCCGGATAGCTACGAACCCGCTGCCGCCGCCCTATAACAACGGCCTCCGGCACCATCCAACAAAGGGCGCAAGGGCGCCCTTTTTTGTGTCCGCGTTTTATGTCCACCTCGATTCGATGAAAATAATTTATCCCGTTTCGGCGGCGACGCCGCGCGCGCGGAAGTGGCGGTAGAATAGGTTTTTCATCACGGGTCGCGACATCATGAGTGAATGGGTCCACACCAGCATCGTCAACGGCACCGGCTTCATCACCCTCGACCGGCCCCGGGCGTTGAACTCGCTGTCGTTGGAGATGCTGCGCGCCATCACGGCGGCGCTGCTGGCGTGGCGCGACGACTCCGATGTCGCCGCCGTCGTCATCCGTGGCAGCAGCGAAAAGGCTTTCTGCGCCGGCGGCGACATCCGTTTCTTCTACGACGCCGGCCGCGCCACGCCACAAACGGGCAGCGCGCCGATCGAGGATTTCTTCACCGAGGAGTACTCGCTCAACCATCTGGTGCACAGCTACCCCAAGCCCTACATCGCGCTGATGGATGGGGTGGTCATGGGCGGCGGCATGGGCATCGCGCAGAGCGGGCCGGACGGCCGGGTGCGCATCGTCACCGAGCGCACCAAGATGGCGATGCCGGAGGTGAACATCGGCCTGTTCCCGGATGTCGGCGGCAGCTATTTCCTGTCGCGCGCGCCGGGCGGCCTGGGCCGCTATCTCGGCGTGACCGGCGCGACGATAGGCGCGGCCGACGCGCTGTATGCCGGCCTGGCCGATCATTATGTGCCCGCGGACGAGCTGGAGCTGCTGTATGCGATCCTGGAGTCGACGCCCGGCGCGGAGTTGGTCGAGGCGATCGCGGCTTTTGCGGAGCCGTTCAGGGACGCGGTCGGGGTGGGCAAGCTGGAGGCGGAGCGTGGGGCCATCGACCGCCACTTCGGCGCCGGGTCGGTGCCGGCCATTGTCGCTTCGCTGGAGTCGGATACCAGCCCGTTCGCGCGGGCCACCGTGCGGACGATGGCGAGCCGGTCGCCGTTGATGATGAGCGTGACGCACGAGTTGATCGAGCGCGGGGCGGCGCTGGACATGGGCGGCTGCCTGCGCATGGAGCGCGCGCTGGTCAGGCGTGTGTTTGAACACGGCGAGGTCATCGAAGGCGTGCGCGCGCTCGTCATCGACAAGGACGGTGCGCCGAAATGGAATCCGCCGTCGTTGGAGCAGGTGACCGAGGAAATGGTGCGGCGCCTGTTCGAGCCCGTGTGGCCGGAATACGCCCACCCGCTGCGGCATCTTTGACCGCAAACCGGCAACGGTTTTGCGGCCCGCGCCGAAAAAAAACATCTCCGTGGTCGGCGGACGTTCTTGGCTACTGCTCCCTGTGCCGTAACACCACCCGCTCGTTCGGATGGAAATACGCGGCTAACTTTTCCGCCATATACACCGACCGGTGTTGTCCGCCGGTGCACCCCAGCGCCACCGTCAAATAACTGCGGTTATCGGTCTTGAAGAACGGCAGCCATTTCTCGATGAAGGCACGGATATCGCCCATCATCTCGATGGCGCTCGGCTGCGCGTCGAGGAAATCGATCACCGGCGCGTCGCGCCCGGTCAGCGGCCGCAACGTCAAATCGTAATACGGATTCGGCAGCGCGCGCACGTCGAACACGAAGTCCGCGTCCATCGGCACGCCCAGCTTGAAGGCGAACGATTCGAAGAACAAGGTCAGCGGCGCCCCCTCGCTGGCGACCAGATCCTTGACCCAGGCGCGCAGCTTGTTGGCGCTCAGTTCCGACGTGTCGACCACGTGGCCCAGCTGTTCGATGGCCGACAGCCGCTCGCGCTCTTCCATGATGCATTCGATCAAGGTGCGGCGCGCGGCCGGATTCTGCCCCGGACGCAACTCGTGCGACAGCGGGTGGCTGCGGCGCGTCTCCGAGAAGCGCGCCACCAGCGAGTGCGTGTTAGCGGTGAGGAACATGACCTTGACGTCGTGCCCCTCTTCGCGCAGCCGCTTGACGTCGGCCGGCAGCGAGGCCAGCGATTCGGCGCTGCGGGCGTCGACGGCCACCGCCAGCGCCTGCAAGCCTTCCTCGGCCAAGGTCGAAACCAGGTTCGACAGCAACGCCGGCGGCAGGTTGTCGACGCAATAGTGGCCGGTGTCTTCCAGCACGTTCAGGGCCACCGATTTGCCGGAGCCGGATATGCCTGTGATGAGGACGATGCGCATGTCAATCTCCGCTCATGGCTTGCCGCTGGCGCTCCATGAACTCCTGTAGTGTGTCGATGCCGCGCAATTGCAGTATCGTGTTGCGGACGGCGGCCTCCAGCAGCACCGCGATGTTGCGGCCGGCCGCCACGGGAATGACGACCTTGCGGATCGGCAGGCCCAGCACGTCCTCGGTCGGGAACTGGAACGGCAGCCGTTCCACTTCCTCCTCCAGCGCGCCGCGCCGCACCAGATGCACGATCAGTTTCAGGCGCATCTTGCGGCGCACCGCCGTCTCGCCGAAGATCGCCTTGATGTCCAGCAGGCCCAGCCCGCGCACTTCCAGCAGATTCTGCAGCAGGGCGGGGCAGCGGCCCTCGATCATGTTCGGCGCGATGCGCGAAAACTCCACCGCGTCGTCGGCCACCAGGCCGTGCGAGCGCGAAATCAGTTCCAGGCCCAGCTCGCTTTTGCCGAGGCCGGAGTCGCCGGTGATCAGCACGCCCACGCCGAGCACGTCCATGAAGACGCCGTGCATGATGATGCGTTGCGCCAGCTTCTTGGAAAGATACACGCGCAGGAAGTCGATCACCTGTGCGGCAGGTAACGGAGTGGAGAACAGCGGGATGTTTTTTTCGTCGCAGATGGCGAGGATGTCGGGCGGCGTTTCCAGGCCCTGGGCGATGATCAGCGCCGGCGGGCCGCCAGCGATCAGCTCGCCGATGACGTGGGCGCGCGTGAGCGCCTTCAGGCGCTGGTAGTAATTGATTTCCTGGTGCCCGAAGACCTGGATGCGGCCGGGGTGGATGGTGTTCAGGTGGCCGACCTGGTCGGCGGCGGAGGCCACGTCGCCGGAGATGAGGCGCTCGCCGCCGGGAAAGCCGGCGAACCAGCCGAGCTGCAAACTCTCGCGATTGTCGTCGTAAAGCCTTTGTATCGTCAGCGGCGTTTGCAGCATGGGGCGTCTTTATCTCAAGGTTGAACGGGGCCTGCGCCCTAAGTTTAACCTATTGTCCCGCCCCTCATGCTTGCAAGCCACTGATTGGCCACCTCGCGACGCGGTTTTTTAGCCGGCCGCCTGCAGGCTCGGCATCCAGTTGATGATGCGCGAGTGTACCGATTTCGGGTCCGGATCGGTGCTCAGCGCGGTGCGGAAGGCGTCGTCCGAGAACATCTCGGCGATCTCGGACAGGATCTCCAGGTGCTGCTGGGTGACGTGGTCCGGGATCAACAGGAAGAACAGCAGGTTGACCGGCTTGCCGTCGGGCGACTCGAACGGAATCGGCTCGGCCAGGCGGACGAAGGCCGCCAGCGGCGATTTCAGGCTCTTCATGCCCTTGATGCGGCCGTGCGGCACGGCCACGCCATGACCGAGCCCGGTGGAACCGAGGCGCTCGCGCGCGAACAGGTTGTCCGAGACGGTGGAGCGGGCGATACCGCAGTTGTTTTCGAAGATCAGGCCGGCTTGCTCGAATGCCCGCTTCTTGCTGGAGACTTCCAGGTCAAGCAGGACATTTTCGAGTGAGAGTATTTTGCTCAGGTTATTCATAAGACGATAAGAATGTTACGACGCACAAGGCGTGCCGCCGAATTATAGGCTTGTTTGTGCGCCATGTAACATGAATTCGCTCGCGCAGGCGTTGCTTTGATGTCAGGCCGCCGGCGCGCCGGGCCGCCAAAGGTGTTATCGAAAATGCACCGCAGAAAGCATTTGCTATTTATGCGCAAAAAAGTGTGAAAACGCCGGTTTTTCGCCGCAAACCGGCAAGGTTTTCCGATTTTTCGCGTTTTTCGGCGGATGCGCTCATTTCTTACGAAAGTCGCATCATTGGTCACATCATACGCCTGATTTTGCTATTGGCGTGCGCCCCGCAGGTTGGGCGGCTTCTGTGCCGTGCTGAAATTGCTGCGCCATGGATTGATGTCGAGTCCGCCGCGCCGGGTGTAGCGCGCGTACACCGCCAGCTGCTGCGGCGCGCATTGGCGCAGGATGTCGACGAAGATGCGCTCGACGCATTGTTCGTGGAATTCGTTGTGCTCGCGGAAACCGATCAGGTATTTCAATAAACTTTCCTGGTCGATTTGCGGGCCGGCGTAGTGGATCTGCACACTGGCCCAGTCGGGCTGGCCGGTGACCAGGCAGTTCGACTTGAGCAGGTGCGACACCAGCTTCTCCTCGACCGGCTCCTCGTCGTGCGCGGCCTTGAGGATCTCCGGCGACGGGCTGTAGTTGTCGACCTCGATGTCGAGGCGGTCCAGCAGCAGGCCGTCGAGTTCGCCCATCGAGATCATGCCGAATTCCTCCGGCTGGGTCAGCGAGATGTGGACGTTGGCGCCGGCCGCCTCGGTCAGGTCCTGTTGCAGCAGCGATTTGAGCGCCACCACGTTTTCCAGGCGGGTCTGGTTGAACGAATTGAGGTAGAGCTTGAACGATTTCGATTCGATGATGTTGGGCGAATCGGCCGGGAAGGTCACGCGCGCGATGGCCACCTGCGGCTTGCCGCGCTGGTTCAGCCAGGAGATCTCGTAGGCGTTCCAGATGTCGACGCCGAAGAAGGGCAGGGTGCCGTTCAGGCCCAGCTCGTCGCGCTTGCCCTGGCGCGGAATGGGGAACAGCAGCTCCGGCGCGTAATCGGTGCGGTAGGCGGAGGTTTTTCCCAGCGGGGACAGGTCGACGGAGTTGGTCATGGCGGGCTTTGAATCGGTAAAGGTGAAATGGTAGCGTACTTCGCCGCAAAGTGTCTCGGCCTCGATGATCCCGGCTGATCACGTAGGGCGGATTAGGCGGCACGCGTAATCCGCCAATGCGTGCGCCGTCGAAACGCAAACATGGCCGATTACGCTGCGCTAATCCGCCCTACGTGGTTCAGAAGACGCTTACTCTTCAGCCCAGGAACAGCTTGTAGACCGGATTGGCGCTCTCGTCCCAGTAACGGTAGCCGAGCGTGGTGAGGAATTGCGCGAACGCGCCCATCTCCTCGGACGGCACCTGCAGCCCGATCAGGATGCGGCCGACGTCGCCGCCCTGGCTGCGGTAGTGGCACAGCGAGATGTTCCAGTTCGGCGCCATGCTGTCGAGGAAGCGCATCAGCGCGCCCGGGCGCTCCGGGAACTCGAAGCGGTACAGCAGTTCGTCCTTGGCCAGCCCGCTCTTGCCGCCGACCAGGTGGCGGATGTGGGCCTTGGCCAGCTCGTCGTGGGTCAGGTCCAGCGTCCGGAAATCGTGCTCCTCGAACTTGCGCGCCAGCGCGCCGGACTCGCCGCGGTCGGCGATCTGCACGCCGACGAACACGTGCGCCTCGTCCTTGTCGCTGATGCGGTAGTTGAATTCGGTCACGTTGCGCGGCCCCACCAGCGAGCAGAAGCGCTTGAAGCTGCCGCGCTGCTCGGGCAAGGTGACGGCGAACACGGCCTCGCGCGCCTCGCCCAGTTCGGCGCGCTCGGCGACGAAGCGCAGACGGTCGAAGTTCATGTTGGCGCCGCAGGCGATGGTGATCAGGGTCTCGTTCTTGATCGGGTCCTTGGTCATGGCCGCGCGCTCGATGTAGGCCTTGGCGCCGGCGATGGCCAGCGCGCCGGCCGGCTCCAGGATGCTGCGGGTGTCGGTGAACACGTCTTTGATGGCGGCGCTGATGGCGTCGGTGTCGACGATGATGATGTCGTCGACCAGTTCGCGCGCGATGCGGAAGGTTTCCTCGCCGACCAGGCGCACGGCGGTGCCGTCGGAGAACAGGCCGACATCGGCCAGGGTGACGCGCTCGCCGGCCTTGATGCTGCGCGCCATCGCGTCCGAATCGATGGTCTGCACGCCGATGATCTTGATGTCCGGGCGGATCGCCTTGACGTACGACGCCACGCCCGCGATCAGGCCGCCGCCGCCGATGGCGACGAAGATGGCGTGGATGGGGCCGGAATGCTGGCGCAGGATCTCCATGCCGATGGTGCCCTGGCCGGCGATGACGTCGGGATCGTCGAACGGATGGACGAAGGTCAGCTTCTGTTCCTGTTCCAAGGTCAGCGCGTGGTTATAGGCATCGGTGTAGGACTCGCCGTGCAGCACCACCTCCACATCCGAGCCGCCGCGCGCCTTGACGGCGTCGATCTTCACTTGCGGCGTGGTGGTCGGCATGACGATCAGCGCGCGGCAGCCCAGCTTGGCCGCCGACAGCGCCACGCCCTGGGCGTGGTTGCCGGCCGAGGCGCAAATGACGCCGCGCTTGCGCTGGGCGTCGCTCAGGTGGGCCATCTTGTTGTAGGCGCCGCGAATCTTGAAGCTGAACACGCTCTGCATGTCCTCGCGCTTGAAATAAATTCGGTTCTCGTAGCGCTGCGACAGGGTCGGCGCGAGTTCCAGCGGGGTTTCATCAGCGACGTCATAGACGCGCGCGGTCAGGATTTTCTTCAGATAGTCGATAGTCATAGTCTGCAAACAGTGATTCCAGAGGGCCGGAGCCAAAAAACCCTCGGGGGTCAAGTCTGACATTCGGACACGAGCTGTGCCGTAATAGCGGCTACGGCACAGCTCGTGTCCGAATGTCAGACTTGACCCCGCTGGGGCGGGGGCTCCGCAGTTGTTCGATGCTAACTATCCGGCGGGTGACCGGGTCGGGCAGGGGCGCGGGTCGGATGCCGGTGGGCAAGGACCGGGCTGTTCAATCGTGCGGTGTGCGGATCATTATAATGGACACCTTTCGTCCCGCTAAAGAAACCGATGATCGAATCTGCAATCGCCTGGCTGCTCAATGTGCTCGCGGCGCCGGAAGTGGGCCTGACATCAGTGTTCATCATCAGTTTCGTCTCCGCCACCCTGGTGCCGCTGGGCTCGGAGCCGGCGGTGTTTGCCGTCATTAAGGCCAACCCGGAGCTGTTCTGGAGCGCCATCGGCGTGGCCACCGTCGGCAATACGCTGGGCGGGGCGGTCGATTACTGGATCGGCTACCAGGCCAAGACCACCTTTGCCAAGGAGCGCAAGAGCCGCTGGTTCCATTGGCTGGAGCGCTACGGCGCCAAGACCATGCTGCTGGCCTGGCTGCCCGGCATCGGCGATCCGCTGTGCACCCTGGGCGGCTGGCTCAAGCTGCCTTTCTGGCCCAGCCTGGCCTATATGGCCGTCGGCAAACTGCTGCGCTACCTGACCATGACCACCTTGTTGTTGTATGTGCCGGACGGCGTCTGGCACCGGATCGGGCAAATGCTGGGCTAATCTGGTGCAATTGATCGTATTGCCGGATGCGCAGGATTCGGAATTTCGTTCAGTTTCCGGCGGAAAAGTTGAATTTTAACGCCGGTAATCAAGCTCATCCGCAAATTAATAGCGCGTGGCGGGGTGCGCGAGAGTCCCCCTGCCGTCTAAGGCTGTTCCGACATGGTGCGTCGCAATACGCTAGAATGGCCCTCCCGGGTTCCAGTTTACAAGTCCAATCGCATAATGAATGCCCCTGCACAAATCCAAGCTCTGCTGGCGGAAACGCCCCACGGACCGGAGACCCAGCGTCTTCGCGAAATTCCTTACAACTACACGTCGTTTTCCGATCGCGAGATCGTCATCCGGCTGCTGGGCGAGGAATCGTGGAGCTTGCTCGACGCGCTGCGCGGCGCCCGCCAGACCGGCCGCTCGGCCCGCATGCTGTACGAGGTGCTCGGCGATATCTGGGCCGTCCGCCGCAATCCGTACCTGCAGGACGACATGCTCGACAATCCGAAGCGCCGCCAGGAGCTGATCAACGCGCTGCACCACCGTCTGGCCGAGGTCGACAAGCGACGCCTGACCATCGACGACGACGGCAGTGAATCGGAAGCCGCCAAGCAGCGCAGCGCCAACGTGGTCAAGCTGCTGCGCGCCGCCGGCAAGGCCGTGGCCGACTTCGGCGAGGAATTCAAACAGGTCTACGACCTGCGCAAGCGCACCTACAAGGTGCTGGGCCGCTACACCGACAAGCACAACATCTGCTTCGACGGCATGAAGCGCATCTCGCACGTGACCGACGCCACCGACTGGCGCGTCGAGTATCCGTTCGTGGTGCTCACGCCCGACAACGAAGAGGAGATGGCCGGCCTGGTCAAGGGCTGCATCGAACTGGGGCTGACCATCATCCCGCGCGGCGGCGGCACCGGCTACACCGGCGGCGCCATTCCGCTGACGCCGATGTCGGCCGTCATCAACACCGAGAAGCTGCTCAACATGGGCGCGGTCGAGATGAAGGTGCTGCCCGGCCTCGACAAGGAATACGCCACCATCTACACCGGCGCCGGCGTGATCACCAACAAGGTGTCCGAGGCGGCCGAGAAGGCCGGCTTCGTGTTCGCGGTCGATCCGACCTCGGCGCACGCGTCCTGCATCGGCGGCAATATCGCCATGAACGCGGGCGGCAAGAAGGCCGTGTTGTGGGGCACCGCGCTCGACAACCTGGCCTCGTGGCGCATGGTCGATCCGAACGGCGACTGGCTCGAAGTCACGCGCCTGGACCACAACCTGTCGAAGATCCACGACACGCCATTGGCCCGCTTCAAGCTGGAGTGGACCCATCCGACCGCGCGCGGCGAGTCGAAAGGCGCGCCGTTCAAGACCGAGATCCTGGAGATCGCCGGCCGCACCTTCCGCAAGGAAGGCCTGGGCAAGGACGTGACCGACAAGTTCCTGTCCGGCCTGCCCGGCATCCAGAAGGAGGGCACCGACGGCCTGATCACCTCGGGCCGCTGGATCCTGCACAAGATGCCGAAGTTCGCCCGCACCGTCTGCCTGGAGTTCTTCGGCCAGGCGCGCGATGCGATCCCATCGATCGTCGAGATCAAGGATTACCTCGACGGCTTGCCGGCCAAGGGCGAGCAGTTCGCCACCCTGCGCCTGGCCGGTCTGGAGCACCTGGACGAGCGCTACCTGCGCGCGGTCGGCTACGCGACCAAATCGAAGCGCGGCGTGCTGCCGAAGATGGCGCTGTTCGGCGACATCGTCGGCGACGACGAGAACGCCGTGGCCATGGCCGCGTCGGAGGTGGTGCGCATCGCCAACACCCGCGTCGGCGAGGGCTTTGTCGCCGTCAGCCCGGAGGCGCGCAAGAAGTTCTGGCTCGACCGCGCCCGCACGGCCGCCATCGCCAAGCACACCAACGCCTTCAAGATCAATGAAGACGTCGTGATTCCACTCAACCGCATGGGCGAGTACACCGACGGCATCGAGCGCATCAACATCGAGCTGTCGATCAAGAACAAGCTGCAACTGGTCGACGAGCTGCGCGCCTTCTTCGCCGCCGGCAATCTGCCGATCGGCAAGAGCGACGACGCCGACGACGGCGTGGGCGACGAGGAAATGCTGGGCGACCGCGTGCAGCAGGCCGAAGCATTGCTGTCGCAAGTACACGCCCGCTGGACCTTCCTGCTGGCCGAGCTCGACAAGCCATTGAACGCCGTCACCGGCGAGCTGGCCGCGCTGGGCCTGGAGCGCCTGCTGGCGGTGTTCGACGAGCGCCTGAAGATACAGCCGGACGCGACCCTGTTCGACATCGTCCAGGACCGCACCATCCGCGTGACGTGGAAGCAGGAAATCCGCGCGCAGCTGCGCCAGATCTTCAGCGGCGCCGCCTACAAGCTGATCCTCGACGAGGCGACCGCGATCCATAAGCGCGTGCTGCGCGGCCGGGTGTTCGTGGCGCTGCACATGCACGCCGGCGACGGCAACGTCCACACCAATCTGCCGGTCAACTCGGACCATTACGAGATGCTGCAACTGGCGCATTCCGCCGTCGCCCGCATCATGGTGCTGGCCCGTTCGCTCAACGGCGTCATCTCGGGCGAGCACGGCATCGGCATCACCAAGCTGGAGTTCCTGACCGAGGAGGAAATCGGCCCGTTCCGCGATTACAAGCTGCGCGTCGATCCGGAAGGCCGCTTCAACAAAGGCAAGCTGCTCAACCTGCCGGGCATGGAAGCGGACCTGTCGAACGCCTACACGCCGTCGTTCGGCCTGATGGGCCACGAATCGCTGATCATGCAGCAGAGCGATATCGGCGAGATCGCCAACAGCATCAAGGACTGCCTGCGCTGCGGCAAATGCAAGCCGGTGTGCTCGACCCACGTGCCGCGCGCGAACCTGCTGTACTCGCCGCGCGACAAGATCCTGGCGACATCGTCGCTGATCGAGGCCTTCCTGTACGAAGAGCAAACCCGCCGTGGCATCTCGATCAAGCATTGGGAAGAGTTCGAGGACGTGGCCGATCACTGCACCATTTGCCACAAGTGCGTGACGCCGTGCCCGGTCAACATCGACTTCGGCGACGTGTCGATGAACATGCGTAATTTGCTGCGCAAGATGGACAAGAAGTCGTTCAACCCGGGCAAATCGGCGGCGATGTTCTTCCTCAACGCCACCGATCCGGCCACCATCAACGCCACCCGCGCGGCGATGGTCGGGATCGGCTACAAGGCCCAGCGCATGGGCAACGACCTGCTGAAGAAATTCGCCCGCAAGCAGACCAAGGCGCCGCCGCCGACCGTCGGCAAGCCGCCGGTGCGCGAGCAGGTGATCCACTTCATCAACAAGAAGATGCCGGGCGGCTTGCCGAAGAAGACCGCGCGCGCCCTGCTCGACATCGAGGACGACAAGGTCATCCCGATCATCCGCAATCCGAAGAAGACCACGGCCGATACCGAGGCGGTGTTCTACTTCCCGGGCTGCGGCTCGGAGCGGCTGTTCTCGCAGGTCGGCCTGGCGACCCAGGCGATGCTGTGGGAAGTGGGCGTGCAGACCGTGCTGCCGCCGGGCTACCTGTGCTGCGGCTATCCGCAGCGCGGCTCCGGCGAGTACGACAAGGCCGAGAAGATGATGACCGATAACCGCGTGCTGTTCCATCGCATGGCCAACACGCTCAACTATCTGGACATCAAGACGGTGCTGGTGTCGTGCGGCACCTGCTACGACCAGCTGGCGACCTACGAGTTCGAGAAGATCTTCCCGGGCTGCCGCATCATGGACATCCACGAATATCTGCTGGAGAAGCAGGTGCGCCTCGAAGGCGTGACCGGTACGCGCTATATGTACCACGAGCCGTGCCACACGCCGATGAAGTTGCAGGAGGCGACCAAGACCGTCAACGGCCTGATCGCCACCCACGACAACGTCAAGATCGAGAAGAACGACCGCTGCTGCGGCGACTCGGGCACGTTGATGATCGCCCGTCCGGACATTTCGACGCAGGTGCGCTTCCGCAAGGAAGAGGAAGTCATCAAGGGCGCGGACAAGCTGCGCGCCGACGGCTTCGAGGGCGAGGTCAAGATCCTGACCAGCTGCCCGGCCTGCCTGGGCGGCGTGTCGCGCTACGGCGAGGACGCCGGCACGACGGCCGACTACATCGTCGTCGAGATCGCCAAGCATCTGCTGGGCGAGAACTGGATGGCCGACTACGTCAAGCGCGCCAACGACGGCGGCATCGAGCGGGTGCTGGTGTGATGGCGGGCTGTGATCTGTGCAAGCTGCTGGCGGCGCCTGCCGAAGGCGTCGTCATCTGGAGCGACCACCAACTGTCCGTGATCGCCGTCGAGGATGCCGAGTATCCAGGCTTCACCCGCGTGGTGTGGAACGCGCACGTCAAGGAGATGACGGATCTGGATGCCGCCGAGCGCGGCCGCGTGATGGATTTGGTGTTCTCGGTCGAGTCGGCGCAGCGCGCCGTGATGGCGCCGGAGAAGATCAATCTGGCCAGCTTCGGCAACATGACGCCACACGTGCATTGGCATGTGATTCCGCGTTATCTGGATGACGCGCATTTTCCCAACTCGAGCTTCGCCACGGCGGCACGCTCCGGCGCGCCGGAGGTGCTGACCGCGCGCCGCGCGCTGGTGCCGGCGCTGCACGCCGCGATTATCGAACGTTTGAAAGCATAACCATGAGCACCAAGAATCCAACCGCCATCACCGTCCACAACAAGTCCAAGGTGCTCGACATCGCCTTCGA
The DNA here is from genome assembly GCF_040675865.1 of Burkholderia sp. LMU1-1-1.1. Classification (NCBI taxonomy): domain Bacteria; kingdom Pseudomonadati; phylum Pseudomonadota; class Betaproteobacteria; order Burkholderiales; family Burkholderiaceae; genus Burkholderia; species Burkholderia sp. LMU1-1-1.1. Next base: position 71,070 of record NZ_JBEGHG010000086.1, read on the forward strand.
CGACGGCGCCTCGTTCACGATTCCGTTCGAGTTGATGCGGGTGTACTCGCCGTCGGCCGAGGTCATGGGCCACGGCCCGGGCCAGGAAGTGCTGCAAGTCGGCAAGCGCGAAGTGGGCATCGCCGCGATGGACCCGGTCGGTAACTACGCGGTGCAACCGACTTTTACCGATGGCCATAACACGGGCTTGTTCACGTGGGACTACCTATACAAGCTGGGCAACGAGAAGGACAAGCTGTGGCAGGACTACATGGACCGCCTGCATGCCTCCGGACTCGAAGGCGACAGCGGCCGCGACCCGGCCAACACCCCGACGCCGGCGCCGCACGTGCACGGCCCATCCTGCGGCCACAAACACTAGCGCCACGAGGAAACACGTAGGGCGGATTAGCGAAGCGTAATCCGCCAATGCATGCTCCGTCGGCGGCTCAAAGATGGCGGATTACGGCGTTCCGCCTAATCCGCCCTACGTGTCTCCGCTGGATTTCATCTGGCGCTGGCCGGTTGCCATGGCCAGACACTCCCTCCCACATTGATCGCCTTCGGTATCAATTTCTGCTGATAGAACACGTCGGCCACCCGCTGCTGGCTGGCGGCGATGGCGCCGCTGACCGGCACCGCGCCGTTTCGCGTGCGGCGCTGCCAGGTCTCCACGATATCCACCGGCAGCCCCATTTGCGGCGCCAGCATGGCGCTCACTTCCTTCGTGTGCGCGTTGGCCCACTGGCCGGTCAGCGCCACCTGGTCCAATAGCGCCGACAACACCTTCGGCGACTGCGTAGCGAACTTGCGCGACGCCAGATAAAAACCATTCGCCTGCGGCAGGCCGGTATAGTCGCTCAGCACCCGCACCTGATACGACTTTTGCGCCGACGCGAAATACGGGTCCCACACCACCCACGCATCGATGCCGCCGCTGACGAACGCCGCCCGCGCATCCGATGGCGACAGGTACACCGGCTTGATGTCGCTGAGCTTCAAGCCAGCTTTCTGCAACGCCGACACCAGCAGAAAGTGCGAGCCCGATCCCTTCTGGAACGCCACCTTTTTACCCTTCAAATCCGCCACCGTGCGCGCCGCCGAATCCTTGGGCACGAAGATCGCCTCGCTGTTGACCGGCGCCGGCTCCGCCGCGACGTACAGCAGGTCGATGCCGGCCGCCTGGCCGAACACCGGCGGCGGCGCGCCCGTGCTGCCGAAATCGATGCTGCCGGCGTTGAGCGCCTCCAGCATCTGCGGGCCGGCCGGGAATTCGATCCACTTGATCTGCTGCCCGGCGAAGGCCTTCTCCAGCGTTCCCTGATTCTTCAATATGCCCAGCAGACCGCTGCTTTTCTGGAAGCCGATGGTGATGGCCGGCGCGCCGTGCGCCAGCAGGGGGAGGGCCAGCAGCAAGCCGGCGGCGATATTTTTCATGGTTTTCCTTTATGCGCTTTCGCGCTCGATAAGTTCGCAGGCCAGCAGGTTGAGGCGCGAGTCCTGGCCGGACGCCGGCAGCACGCCCAACTGCTCCAGGATGCGCAGCGCGGCGATCTCGCCGATCTCGCGCCCCGGCGGCCGGATGGTGGTCAGACTGGGAAGCAGCAGCGGCGAGAACGGGTAGTCGCCAAAGCCGACGATGGCGCATTGTTTCGGTATTTCGAGCCCCGCGCGCTGCCCTGCCAACAGGGCGCCCGCCGCCAGATTGTCGTTGGCGAAGATGATCGCCTCGGCGTGCTGGCCGCCGCGCCTTGCGGGCTTCAGCGCCAGCGCCTCGATGGCCTGTTTGCCGGCGTCGAACGGCGCCTCCGCCGTCGGCACATAGATGTTCGGTTGCAGTCCATGCTCGCGCATCACCGCCGCGTAACCGTCGCTGCGGTCTACCGCGCTCAAGTCACCGGCCAGGCTGTTTTGCACGAAGGCGATGCGGCGATAGCCTTTGGCGTACAGATAGCGCGCCGCCTGCTCGCCGACGGCGATGTTTGAATAGCCGACCTGTATCGGTTTGCGGCGCGGCTCGTAATCCCATGTCTCGACCACCGGAATGCCGGCGCCGGAGATCAACTTCTCCGTGGCGCGATTGTGGAACCGCCCCGTCACCACCAGCGCCGCCGGCTTCCAGCCGAGGAAGGCGCGCACCGCGTTCTCTTCCTGTTTGGCCGAAAAGTAGCTCGACGCCAGCAGCAGCTGGTAGCCGTGGCGGCTCAGCGTATCGCTGAAACTCTGGATCGTGCTGGCGAAGATCGGCCCCGAAATATTGGGGATCACCATACCGATGATGCGGCTGTGCGAAGACGCCAGGCTGCCCGCCATCAGGTTCGGCACATAGCCCAATTGCTTGACGGCGGCGGCGATGCGCGCGCTGCGCGTGGCCGCCACGCGGCCCGGCTCCGTGAAGTAGCGCGACACGGTGATCGAGCCGACTTCCGCCAGCCGCGCCACATCGTGGATGGTGGCGCGGCCCGAGCCACGGCGTTTGCGTGTGTTTTCCGGCTCGCTCATTTGCTTGTTTCACGCATATTTAGAAAAGACATATCGATGAGTTTTTTAATTCTTTGACTTCAAATCGGCCCGCGCCGACACTAAAAAAAGGGTATCGGTACCATTCAAAGTCTAGCAAACGTCAGGCGGGGAACTAAGTTGGTTCTTCGATGATGAAAGTGGATTTTCCGCATATGGCGCAAAGGGCGCTTTCAAATCAAGGGATCGGCAATGAAGAACAATAGTAAAAAAATCGGTGCGCTGACGTTGGGCGCTTTGCTTGTCAGCTCGGCCTGGGCGGGTGGGGTGGATGCGGCGGATGCGGCCAGCGCGCCCATTCTGGAGCGCGCCGACAGCGCCGCCGTTCCCAGCGTGACGGTGAGCGCGACGCGACGCAACGCCTCGCTGCAATCGGTGCCGGTGGCCGTGTCGGTGCTGAACGGCGACGACCTGGCGCAGGCCAACCGCACCAGCATCGACACCATCGTTCAGGAAGTGCCGAGCGTGACGTTCCGCCAGCAGGGCGGCAACAAGGACTCGACGATCTTCGTGCGCGGTATCGGTACCATCTCGACTTCTCCAGGCGTGGAACCCACTGTCTCGACGGTGATAGATGGCGTGGTGTATGCGCGTCCGGGCCAGGCCACGCTGGATCTGCTGGACATCGAGCACATCGAGATTCTGCGCGGCCCGCAAGGCACCTTGTTCGGCAAGAACGCATCATCCGGCGTGCTCAATGTGATCGGCCGCAAACCTTCGGAACAGACCAGCGGCTTTATCGACGCCTCCTGGTACGAGGGGAGCGAGAAGCGCGTGCGCGCCGGCCTGTCCGGCACGATCCAGCCGGGCGTGGTCACCGCGGCCGTCACCGCGCTGTATGCCGACTACGACGGCAATGTCGACAACATCCACGCCGGCGGCGGCAAGGTCAATGGCTACGACCGCAAGGGCGTGCGCGCCCGCGTCGACATCACGCCGAACAAGGATCTGGATGTGAGCCTGATCGCCGATTATCTGCGTTCGAACGCGTCGCCGTCCTTCGTCGCGTACAAGTCCACCAGCGCGCCGTTCTCGCAGGCGATCGCACCGGTGGTGGCATCGACCGAAAACCGCAGCATCAACACCGATATCCCAAGCGATATCCGCGACACCAACAAGGGCTTGTCGGCGCAGGTCGACTGGCGTAACAGCGGCTACACGCTGACCTCGATCACGGCGGTGCGGGACTGGGACAATGAGCAGTACACCAGCACCTCGGCCATCGGCAACGCTGCGGAGGCGGCGCGCATCACGGCCGCGTATCCCGCCACGCGCGACATCGGCACCGTCGATTTTCGTCAGGTGTCGCAGGAGCTGCGGCTGGCATCGCCGAAGGATCAGTTCCTCGAATACGTCATCGGCGCCTTCTATCTGCATGGCAAGGACCGCGAAACGTACCAGCGCATCGTCACCACCACCACGGCGCCCAACTCCGGCCGCGCCGACTATGGGGTCAAGAACGACAGCTACTCGCTGTTCGGCGAGAGCACGCTCAATCTGACGCCGGAGTGGCGCGCCATCGCCGGCGCGCGCTGGACCAAGGACGAACTGTCCTACGACCATGTCCGCACTTCGACGTCGACCGTCGCCTTCCCCGGCGTGCAGCCCGGCGTGAGCAACAGCGGCTCGACCAGCGAGGACGGCTACTCCGGCCGTGTGGGCCTGCAGTACCAGCTGTCGCGCGACGTGAACGCTTACGCGACCTACTCGCGCGGTTACAAAGGCCCCGCCTATAATGTCTTCTTCAACATGCTTGGTCGCGACACGCTGGCACTCAAACCGGAAACCTCCGATTCGTTCGAGCTGGGATTAAAGGCCAGCGCCTTCGATCGCCGCCTGACCGCCAATGTCGCGGTCTTCAACACCAAATATTCGAACTACCAGGCCAACTTCTTCGACACCGTCGCCGGCACGGTCATCACGCGGCTGATCAACGCTGGCGATGTATCGACCAAGGGCGTCGAACTGGATATCAATGCCCGTCCGACCCGTGAGCTGACCTTGACCGCGTCGCTGGCCTACACCGATGCGAGTATCGACAACTTCAATTGCCCGCCGGCGGCCACCGCCTCGTGCAACCTGAATGGACAGCCGTTGCCGTTTTCGCCGAAGTGGAAGTCCTTCACCCGCGCCAACTACGCGCTGCCGCTGCAAAACGGCTTGATCGTCGACTTCTCGGCCGACTATACCTATCAGGCCAAGACCCAGTTCGACCTGTTCCAGTCGCCGGACGCGATCCAGGGCGCCTATGGTGTCATCAACGCGGGTATCTCCTTGTCGTCGACGCCGGGCGGCTGGCGCGTCGCGCTGGTGGGTAAGAACCTGGCGAACAAATCCTATGCGACCAATCTGGTCACTTCGACCGGCTACGTCACCCGTGCGGTGCCGCGCGACGACGAGCGCTATTTCGGCATCACCGCGCGCAAGGAGTTCTGATGGCGGGCGCATCGAGTAAGCAACTGAGCATCGCCGCCTTCATGATGCGGCACGGGCACCACGTGGCCGCGTGGCGGCATCCGCAAACGGACCTGGAGTCGAATCCGTTCAAGGTATTCCGGCAGCAGGTGCAAAGCGCGGAACGGGCCTGCCTGGATGCGGTGTTCTTTGCCGACAGCCTGGCGCTGACCGGCGGGGTGCCGGCGCTGGAGCCGTTGACGTTGTTGTCGGCGCTGGCCGCGTCGACCGACAAGATCGGCTTGATCGGCACCGCCACCACCACTTACAACGAGCCGTACACGGTGGCGCGCCAGTTCGCGTCGCTCGACCAGATATCGGAGGGCAGGGCGGGCTGGAACCTGGTCACGTCCGACAACGCGGCGGAGGCGGCCAATTTCGGCCGCGACCAGCACGTGGCGCACGCGGCGCGCTATGAGCGGGCGCGCGAATTTCATCAGGTTGTCACGGGATTGTGGGATAGTTGGGAAGATGGCGCGCTTATTAACGACAAGGATGGCGGCCGGTTGATCGATCCGGCCAGGCTGCGCAAGCTGAATCATCGGGGTCCGCATTTCGCCGTCGCCGGACCGCTGAACGTGTCGCGCAGCCCGCAGGGGCGGCCGGTTGTCGTGCAGGCCGGCGGTTCCGAGGCGGGGCGCGATCTGGCCGCCGCCACGGCGGAGGTGGTGTTCACCGCGCAGCCCTCCCTGGCGAAGGCGCAGGATTTTTACCGGGACATGAAGCGCCGCGTGGTGGCGCATGGCCGTTCGCCGGAGTCGTTAAAGGTGATGCCAGGTTTGTTCGCCGTGGTGGGGAGTTCGCAGGGCGAGGCGGACGACAAGTTCGGCGAGTTGCAGCGGTTGATCGAGCCGAAGGCCGGTCTGGCGCTGTTGGGCCGCATGATCGGCAACTTCGATTTGTCGGGCTATCCGCTGGACGGCCCGTTGCCGGATCTGCCGCAGACGCAGGACGGCCAGCGCAGCCGCCAGCAATTGCTGACCGATCTGGCGCAGGGCGAGAATTTGACGATACGCCAGCTGTACGAGCGCATCGCCGGCGGGCGCGGGCACTTTACGGTGGTCGGCACGGCGCGGGCGGTGGCGGACCAGATGCAGGCGTGGTTCGAGCAGGAGGCGGCGGACGGCTTCAATTTCATGGCGCCGTCGCTGCCGGGCGGGCTGGATGATTTTCTGTCGCTGGTGGTGCCGGAATTGCAGCGGCGCGGATTGTTCCGTACCGAGTACAAAGGCACGACGTTGCGGGAGCATCTGGGGCTGAAGCCTCGGATAATTCTGGTAACACGTAGGGCGGATTAGGCGGAACGCCGTAATCCGCCAATGCATGCGCCGTCGAAACGCAAGCATTGGCGGATTGCGCTTCGCTAATCCGCCCTACGTGTCTCCGTGGTTAAGCTTTGTTTAGAATAGGATGTGAGCATGAAGCTAGCTGGTAGGATAATGATCGCGGCGTTGGCCGTGTCGGCGTTAATCGCGCCATTGCACGCGCAGGAGTATTTCGGCGACTTCCGTCCCGACGCGCCGGAACTGGCCGCGCGCGGTTCGCTGCCGGTCGGCGTGCGCACGCTGGTCGCCGAGCACGCGGACCAACCAGACGTGCTGCGTTACAGCGAAACAAATCAAAATCCCCGCTACACCCGCAAGCTCACGCTCGAAGTCTGGTACCCGGCCACCCTTGCGGCGGGACAAAAGGAGCATACGGTTTACAACGACGTTCTAGGTTCCGGTCCCAACGATCCCGCCCGCCCCAACACGCCGTTCCAGTTCAACGGCCGCGCGGCGCGCGACGCGGCGCCCGCGACCGGCCGCTATCCGCTGGTGATCGTCTCGCACGGGTATCCGGGTTCACGCTTGCAAATGAGCTACCTGACCGAGAACCTGGCCTCGAAGGGCTACGTGGTGGTAGCGATCGACCACCCCGAATCGACGCGCGCCGACAAGGCCGGCTTCGCCAGCACCCTGCTGAACCGCCGCCTGGACGACCTGTTTGTGCTCGACAGCGTCGCGGCCTGGGCCAAGCAGGGCAGCGGCAACTTCCTCGCCGGGGTGGCCGACGCCGGCAACACCGCCTTGATCGGCTATTCGATGGGCGCCTATGGCGCGCTCAACACCGTCGGCGCGGGCGTGAGCGCGGCCGCCGCCGCGTACGTCCCGGGCGGCAAACTGGCCGTGAACCAGCAGGGCAACACGGAATACGAATCGCGCCGCGATGCCCGCATCAAGGCGGTGGTGGCGTTCGCGCCATGGGGCGGCGCGCACAAGGTGTGGGACGCCGAAGGACTGGCCGGCGTGCGCACACCGACCTTGTTCATCACCGGCGACCAGGACGACGTGGCCGGCTACAAGGATGGCGTGGTGCGCATCTTCGAGGGCGCCGTCAATGCCGACCGCTACCTGCTGACCTACCAGGGCGGCCGCCACAACTCGGCGCCGAACCCGCCGTCGCCGGCGATGTGGTCCAACTTCGACGACTTCATGTCTTATGCCGAGCCGGTGTGGGACAGCCGCCGCATCAACAACATCAACCAGCATTTCGTGACGGCCTTCCTCGGCATCCACCTCAAGGCGCAGCCGCTGCAGCCGTATCTGGAGCTGCCGCCGCTGGACGCCGACGGCACCATCAAGCCCGATCCGGGCCTGTGGAAGGGCTTCCGCAAGCGCGCCGCGCTCGGGCTGGAGTGGCGCCACCTGCCCGCCCGGTAGGCACAATACGCGTCCAAGGGCGCGCGGGAGGGAAAAATGCCCGTGCGCTTGTATAATGCAGGCAAACTAACAGGCCTGCCACCATGACAAATACCACTCATTTCGGTTACAAAACCGTCGCGGAAGACGACAAAGTCCGCGAAGTTGCCAAGGTTTTCCATTCCGTCGCCGCCAAGTACGACATCATGAACGACGTCATGTCGGGTGGCCTGCACCGCCTGTGGAAGACGTTCACCATCGCCAACGCGGCCGTGCGCCCCGGATTCAAGTGCCTCGACATCGCCGGCGGCACGGGCGACCTGGCCAAGGTGTTCGCCAAGCAGGCCGGCCCGACCGGCGAGGTCTGGCTGACCGACATCAACGAGTCGATGTTGCGCGTCGGCCGCGACCGCCTCTTGAATCGCGGCCTGTTGACCCCCACCTTATTGTGTGACGCCGAGAAATTGCCCTTCCCGGACAACTATTTCGACCGCGTCAGCGTCGCTTTCGGGCTGCGCAACATGACCCACAAGGACCAGGCGCTGGCGGAAATGCGCCGCGTATTGAAGCCCGGCGGCAAGTTGCTGGTGCTGGAGTTTTCGAAAGTGTCGGCGCCGCTGCAGAAGCCTTACGATATTTATTCATTCAAGGTGCTGCCTTGGATGGGCCAGAAGATTGCCGGCGACGCCGAAAGCTATCGCTATCTGGCCGAGTCGATCCGCATGCACCCGGACCAGGACACGCTCAAAACCATGATGGAAGAGGCCGGTCTGGAGCGGGTAACGTATTACAACTTGACGGCAGGTGTGGCCGCTTTACACACCGGTATCAAACTGTAAATACTGTAGGAATGACCATGAATATGAAAAAACTGATGATCAGCGCGGTTGTCGCGCTGTCCGCCTTCACGATGCTGGCCGAGGCGACCGCGCGTCCCGCCGGCGGCAACCGTTCGATCGGCCGCCAGTCGCAAAACGTCAACCGCATGCCGCCGGCCGCCGCGCCGACGCCGGCACCGCGCCAGGCCGCCCCGGCGCCAGCGCCGAACGCGCCGAACGCCATGCCGGCCAAGCGCCCGAGCATGTGGAAAGGTATCCTCGGCGGCGCGCTGCTGGGCCTGGGCCTTGGCGCCCTGTTCTCGCACCTGGGCATCGGCGGCGCGATGGCTTCCATCCTGAGCACGATGCTGATGCTGGCGCTGCTGGCCGGCGCGGCGTACTTCATTTTCCGCATGTTCCGCCGCAAGTCGCAGCCGACCGTGGCGCCGGCCGCTGGCGGTGGTAATTTCGGCGGCAGCTTCAACGGCAACGGCAATGCGTACAACAACGCCAACGCCTACACGGCGCCGGCGGTCGGCGGCACGCCGGAAATCGGTTCGCGCCTGCAGCCTGAACAGCAATACCAGCCGGTGCCAGCCGCGCCGGTGCCGCATACCCCATGGGGCGTGCCGGGCGACTTCGATGCCGTGTCCTTCCTGCGCGTGGCCAAGAGCAACTTCATCCGCCTGCAAGCGGCCTGGGACAAGGGCGACACGGCCGACATCCGCGAGTTCACCACGCCTGAAGTGTTCGCTGAAATGAAAATGCAGATCAACGAGCGCGGCGCGCAGAAGGATTACACCGATGTCGTCAGCATCGACGCCGAACTGCTGGGCATCGAGACCAGCGAGACCGAGTACTTGGCCAGCGTCAAGTTCACCGGCATGATCAAGCCCGCGCCCGACGCGCTGGCCGAGCCGTTCAACGAGGTGTGGAACCTGACCAAGCCCGTATCCGGCGCTTCGGGCTGGTTGCTTGCTGGTATTCAACAGTTGGCGTAATCACCGGGAAATCCCGGCGAACTGGTAAGATCAAGACCGCCCGCTTTCCGGGCGGTTTTGTTTTTCTGGCGTAAAGAACTTGTTTTGAGCGACGACCTACCGATGACCCCACCGAATTTCAGCCACTTGTCCGCCCTGTTATCCGCCGCCGCGCCGGCCAGCGCGGCCGTCAACCATCTGCTGGCGCAGGAGCCGTGGGCGCGCGAGCAGTTGCGGCGCCACGCCGGCAAGGTCGCCTGCATCGACGCCAGCACCGTCGCGCTGCGCCTGCGCGTGACGGCCGAGGGTATGTTCGAGCCCGCACCGGCGGATGAGCCTGCCCGGGTTACCATCAAGGTGAAACTGTCGGACCTGCCGCTGATCGCGCAAAACCGCGAGCGCGCGTTTTCGTACGTGCGCATCGAGGGCGACGCCGATTTCGCCAACGCCATCTCCAGCCTGAGCACGTCGCTGCGCTGGGAAGCGGAGTCCGACCTGGAAAAAGTGGTCGGCCCGGTGGCGGCGGTGCGCATGGTGTCGGGCGCCAGGGCCGCCTTCGAAGCGGTCAGGACGGGTCATCAGAAGCTGGCCGAAAACGTCGCCGAGTTCCTGCTCGATGAAAAACAGGTGCTGATACGCCCGCAGGCGGTGGAGGAATTCTCGGCCGACGTGGTGCGCCTGCGCGATGACGTGGAACGGGCCGCCAAGCGCCTGGCCAAATTGGAACAGAAACTGGGAACCCAATGATTTTGAAATTTTTACGCCTGCTGAAAATTCTGCGGGTCGCCATTCGTTACGGTCTCGACGAAATCGCCATCTCCGGCCTTAAAGTGCCGCGCACCGCCAAACTCATCGACACGATCATTTTTTGGCGCGACATCTCGGCCCCGCGCGGCGTGCGCCTGCGCATGGCGCTGGAGGACCTGGGGCCGATCTTCGTCAAGTTCGGCCAGGTGCTGTCGACCCGCAGCGACCTGATACCGGCCGATCTGGTGATCGAGTTGTCGCGCCTGCAGGACCGGGTGCCGCCGTTCGATTCCGACCTGGCCATCGCGCAGATCCGCAAATCGCTGGGCGCCCATCCGGACCAGCTGTTCGCCTCGTTCGAGCGCACGCCGGTGGCGTCGGCGTCGATCGCGCAGGTGCACTTCGCCACCTTGAAGGACGGCAAGCAGGTCGCGGTCAAGGTGCTGCGTCCGGGCATGAAGAAATCCATCGACGAGGATGTCGCGCTGATGCACATCGCCGCCGAGTGGGTCGGCCGCGTGTGGGCCGACAGCAAGCGCCTGAAGCCGAAGGAAGTCGTCGCCGAGTTCGACAAGTACCTGCACGACGAGCTGGACCTGATGCGCGAGGCGGCCAACGCCAGCCAGCTGCGCCGCAATTTCGCCGACTCCAAGCTGCTGATGGTGCCGGAAATGTACTGGGACTATTGTTCCAACAGCGTGATCGTCATGGAGCGCATGCACGGCCTGCCGGTGTCGCAGATCGACAAGCTGGAAGCGGCCGGCGTCGACCTGAAAAAACTGTCCAGCGACGGCGTCGAGATCTTCTTCACGCAAGTGTTCCGCGACGGCTTCTTCCACGCCGACATGCACCCCGGGAATATCCTGGTGTCGATCGAGCCGGAAACCTTGGGCCGCTACATCGCGCTCGACTTCGGCATCGTCGGCACGCTCAACGACTACGACAAGGATTACCTGTCGCAGAACTTCCTGGCCTTCTTCCGCCGCGACTACAAGCGCGTGGCCGAGGCCCACATCGAATCGGGCTGGGCGCCGAAGGAAACCCGCGTCGACGAGCTCGAGTCCGCCGTGCGTGCCTGCTGCGAGCCGATCTTCGACCGGCCGTTGAAGGACATCTCGTTCGGCCAGATCCTGCTGCGGCTGTTCCAGACCTCGCGCCGCTTCAATGTCGAAGTGCAGCCGCAACTGGTGCTGCTGCAAAAGACGCTGCTCAACATCGAAGGCCTGGGCCGCCAGCTCGACCCCGACCTCGACCTGTGGAAGACCGCCAAGCCGTATCTGGAAAACTGGATGGCCGAGCAGGTCGGCTGGCAGGGCTTGTTGCAGCGCCTGAAGGCCGAGGCGCCGCGCTACACGCAGATCCTGCCGCAGCTGCCGCGCCTGGTTTACCGGGCGCTGGAGCAGCAGGGCGAAAAGCCCGCCGATAACGGCGAGCTGATCAAAGTGCTGATCCACGAACAGCAGCGCACCAACCGTTTGCTCAGCCTGGTGATCTATTTCGCCGGCGCGTTCGGGCTGGGCGTGGCCGGCTTCCAGCTGTATCTGCGCTGGCACCATCTGCTCTGACCATGGCCGATTTCCAGCAGCGCGATCCGATGTCGCCGGCGTTCTGGGATGAACGCTTCGCGCGCAACTTCACGCCGTGGGACCGGGGCGGCGTGCCGCTGGCGCTGCGCGACTTTGTCGCCGCCAACGCGCCGATGGTCAGCTTGATACCCGGTTGCGGCTCGGCCTACGAACTGGCGTTTTTGGCCGGGGCGGGGTGGGATGCGACGGCGATCGATTTTTCGCCGCAGGCGGTGCAGGCCGGCAAGCTAGCCGTGGGCGGGCATGCGGATAGGGTGGTGGAGGCGGATTTCTTCGCCTGGCAGCCGGCGCGGCCGTTGCAGCTGATTTACGAGCGCGCCTTCCTGTGCGCCATGCCGCGCGCGATGTGGCCCAAGGTTGCGGCGCGCTGGGCGGAATTGTTGCCCGCCGGGGCGCTGCTGGCCGGCTACTTCTTCTTCGACGATGCGCTCAAGGGGCCGCCGTTCGGCATCGCCCGCGAGCAACTGGAGGCTTTGTTGCAGCAAGATTTCGACCGCGTCGCCGACGACCCGGTCAGCGATTCCATCCCCGTATTCGAAGGCAAGGAGCGCTGGATGATCTGGCGCCGGCGGACTTGATCGCAGGAAACAGGCTGGGGCCGGGTAAAAAGCTTTATAATTCAGGGTTTTGATGATTTTTGCGGAGTAATAGATGCCGATCTACGCTTACCGCTGCGAGGCATGTGGTTTTGCCAAGGATGTCTTGCAGAAGATTTCCGACCCGCAGCTGACTGTTTGCCTGTCGTGCGGCAAGGAGTCGTTTAAGAAACAATTGACCGCCGCTGGCTTCCAGCTGAAGGGTACCGGCTGGTACGCGACCGATTTCCGTGGCGGCACGCCGCCGGCGACGGGCGTGTCCACCGGTCCGGTGGACGGTGCGGCCAAGGCCGACGCGCCCAAGGCGGACGCGGCCGCGAGCACGCCCGCCAAGCCGGCGAGCGGCACGGGAACGGCCTGAACGACGGCAGCGGCCCGGCCGCTGCCGCCCGTCACTCCACCCACATGAGCACCCATATAAGAGTCTTCGATGCGTAAATATTTCATTACCGGTCTGCTGATCCTGGTGCCGCTGGCGATTACCGCCTGGGTGCTGAGCCTGGTCATCAACACGATGGACCAGTCGCTGCTGTTCGTGCCGGAGCGCTGGCAGCCGCACACGCTGATCGGCTTCGACATCCCCGGCCTGGGTACCCTGCTGACGATCGTGATCGTGTTCCTGACCGGCTTGCTGACCAATAACCTGGTCGGCAACTACGTGGTGCGCATGTGGGAAAAGCTGCTCAAGCGCATCCCGCTGGTGAACTCCCTCTATTCGAGCGTCAAGCAAGTGTCGGACACCTTGTTCTCGTCGTCGGGCAACGCCTTCCGCAAGGCGGTGCTGATCCCGTATCCGCACCAGAACTCGTACACCATCGCCTTCCTGACCGGCACGCCCGGCGGCGACGTCAAGAACCATCTGGTCGGCGACTACGTCAGCGTCTACGTGCCGACCACGCCGAATCCGACGTCGGGCTTTTTCCTGATGCTGGCGCGCAAGGATGTGGTCGAACTCGACATGTCGGTCGACGCGGCCCTGAAGTACATCGTCTCGATGGGCGTGGTGGCGCCGGAAAGCGTGCCCCAAGCCATCGAAGTCGTCAGCAAATAACGCAGCATCAGCAACACACTGAATTCACGAGCAATCTAACCTGAACCGAGAAATAACATGTCCTCAATGCGTACTCACTACTGCGGCCTCACCACTGAAGCGCTGCTTGGCCAAACCGTCAGCCTGTGCGGCTGGGTACATCGTCGCCGCGACCACGGCGGCGTGATCTTCATCGACCTGCGCGACCGCGAGGGCCTGGTGCAGATCGTTTGCAATCCGGAACAGGCTGAAGTCTTCAAGGCCGCCGAGCACGTCCGCAACGAGTTCTGCCTGCGCGTCACCGGCGTGGTCAAGGACCGCCTGGCCGGCACCGTCAACGCCAACCTGAAGTCGGGCAAGATCGAAGTCGTGTGCTCGCAACTGGAAGTGCTGAACCCTTCCGTTGCCGTGCCGTTCCAGCTGGACGACGACAACCTGTCCGAAACCACCCGCCTGACCCACCGCGTGCTGGACCTGCGCCGTCCGCAGATGCAGAACAACCTGCGCCTGCGCTACAAGGTGACCATGGAAGTGCGCAAGTATCTGGACAACCTGGGCTTCATCGATATCGAAACGCCGATGCTGACCAAGTCGACCCCGGAAGGCGCGCGCGACTACCTGGTGCCGTCGCGCGTGAACGCCGGCAGCTTCTTCGCGCTGCCGCAGTCGCCCCAGCTGTTCAAGCAACTGCTGATGGTGGCCAACTTCGACCGCTACTACCAGATCACCAAGTGCTTCCGCGACGAGGACCTGCGCGCCGACCGCCAGCCTGAATTCACCCAGATCGACTGCGAAACCTCGTTCCTGACCGAACAGGAAATCCGCGACCTGTTCGAGGACATGATCCGCATCGTGTTCAAGAACACGATGGACGTCGAGCTGCCCAACCCGTTCCCGGTGATGGACTTCGCCGAGGCGATGGGCAAATACGGTTCGGACAAGCCTGACATGCGCGTCAAGCTGTCGTTCACCGACCTGACCGAAGTGATGAAGGACGTCGACTTCAAGGTCTTCTCGGGCGCGGCCAACATGCCTAACGGCCGCGTGGTCGGCCTGCGCGTGCCGAAGGGCGGCGAGATGCCACGCTCGGAGATCGATGCCTACACCCAGTTCGTCGCCATCTACGGCGCGCGCGGCCTGGCCTACATCAAGGTCAACGAGAAGGCCAAGGGCCGCGACGGCCTGCAATCGCCGATCGTCAAGAACCTGCACGACGCCGCGCTGGCCAAGGTGATCGAGATGACCGGCGCCGAAGACGGCGACCTGATCTTCTTCGGCGCCGACAAGGCCAAGATCGTCAACGACGCCATCGGCGCGCTGCGCGTGAAGATCGGCCACAGCGAGTTCGGCAAGAACGCCGGCCTGTTCGACGACGTCTGGTCGCCGCTGTGGGTGGTGGACTTCCCGATGTTCGAACATGACGAGGAAAACGATCGCTGGACCGCGACCCACCATCCGTTCACCGCGCCGAAGGACGGCCACGAGGACATGCTGGAAACCAATCCGGGCGCCTGCATCGCCAAGGCCTACGACATGGTCCTGAACGGCTGGGAACTGGGCGGCGGTTCGATCCGTATCCACCGCGAGGAAGTGCAGTCGAAGGTATTCCGCGCGTTGAAGATCGACGCCGACGAGGCGCGCCTGAAGTTCGGCTTCCTGCTCGACGCGCTGCAATACGGCGCGCCGCCGCACGGTGGCCTGGCCTTCGGCCTGGACCGCATCGTGACCTTGATGACCAAGTCCGATTCGATCCGCGACGTGATCGCCTTCCCGAAAACCCAGCGCGCGCAGGATCTGCTGACCCAGGCGCCGTCGGAAGTGGACGAGAAACAGTTGAAGGAACTGCACATCCGCCTGCGCGCCGTCGAGCCGAAGGTCGCCAGTTAATTAGTCTGGCATAATGAAAAGGCGCCAACGTTCACACGTGGCGCCTTTTCTTTTGCCTGAAACTTATGCCATACAAGATACCCGAATCCGTGCTGGTGGTGATCCACACCGCCGACCTGCATGTGCTGCTGATCGAACGCGCCGACAAGCCCGGTTACTGGCAATCGGTGACCGGTTCGCTCGACGCCGTCGACGAGCCGCTGCTGGAGACGGCCGCGCGTGAACTGTTCGAGGAAACCGGCATCGTCGCCGACGGCGAGCGCATCGTGCTGCGCGACTGGCACTTGTCCAACATCTACACCATCTACCCGGTCTGGCGCCACCGCTACGCGCCGGGCGTGACGGAAAACACCGAGCACGTTTTCAGCGTCGAGGTGCCGCGCGATATCCCCATCACGCTCAGCCCGCGCGAGCATCTGAACCACGCGTGGCTGCCGCACCTGGAGGCGGCCGATAAATGTTTTTCTTTCTCCAATGCGGAAGCGATTCTGCAACTTCCCCAACAGCTTCTGAAGCAACTTGGCTAAATTGTGCCGCATCAAATAGCGGCGGACTGTGCCGCGCATACTTTGGAATTCGGAGCAAGTTCCGGGGGATGTTGTGGCGACGCTGTTGCGGCTCAGAGGTTACCGTTTCTATTTTCACAGCCAGGTCACGGGCGAGCCGCCGCACCTGCATGTGGACAAAGAGCGCAAGTCCGCCAAGTTCTGGATCGAGAGCACGACGGTGGTGCGCAACGTAGGCTTCAGCCCGCTTGAAGTGCGCGAGATCACCCGCATCATCGTCGAGTACCGGCTGGACTTTCTAAGGATCTGGAATGACTACTTCGAAGATGCCTGACGAGCGTATCAAGACCGTGGTGTTCGAGGACCGCGCGCTGGTGATTGGCTTGATGGACGGCCGGCGCATCAGCACGCCGTTGGCATGGTATCCCCGTCTGGCGAGCGCCACCTCCGCGCAGCTGGGCGATTGGGAAATCGTCGGCGCCGGCGACGCGCTGCACTGGGCGCAGTTCGATGAGGATCTCAGCGTCAGCGCGATGTTGCGCGGCTTCTCTTCAGCAGCTCCATCATCTCCTGAAGCCGATACCTATTGAGGTTTTGTGTCGGCTCAAGCGTAGGCCTGCGATCCCGTTCTAGTATCATGGATCGCTATCCACCTGCCGCTTGCCATGCCAGCCATCTTGCGCTACAAAGGGTATAAGTTCTTCTTTTTCTCGAACGAAGGATTGCCCCGCGAGCCTGTTCACGTCCACGTGCAAGGACAACGAGGCCTCGCCAAGATTTGGATCGAACCGGAGGTGATGGCCGCCCACTCCTCTGGGATTCCCGCCAAGACCTTGCGTGAACTCGTGCGTTTCGTGGCTGAACATCGAGACTATTTCATCGATATCTGGAAGGAGTATTTTGATGATTGAGGCGCGTGCAAAAAAACTGTCTTTTGATCAGGATAATATGTGGGTGCACCTAGTCGACGGTCGTACGTTGGGCGTGCCGCTCAACTTTTTTCCGCGACTTTCTCAAGCCACTCCGGTACAACGCGAAGATTATGTATTGAGCGGTGGTGGACAAGGTCTGCACTGGGAAGCGCTCGACGAAGATATCAGCGTTGAGCATTTGTTGAAGGGACATGGCGATACCACGATTCGTCGACCGACATCTAATACCAAGTTTGGTTGACCGCCTCTTGCTCGAATCGCTGTGTGCGTAGGCGAACACACGCGGAGGCGCACTCGGGGTTAGAATGTTCTGTATGAAAATCCGAGTTGCCACCTACAATATTCACAAGGGAGTGTCCTGCATCCGCGCCGAGCCGCGTGTGCTGGCGCTAAAACAGGCGATCGGCCTGTTCAATGCCGATGTGGTTTTTTTGCAAGAGGTACAAGGCAAGCATGACCTCAAGGCCGCCAAGTACGGCGCCGAACAGTTGGGCCAGAAGCATTGGCCCGCTGCGGCGCAGCATGAATATTTCGCGGGCGAGTCGCGCCACCTGCACGCCGCCTACGGCATGAACGCCGTCTACGACCACGGCCACCACGGCAACGCCTTGCTGAGCGCTTTCCCCATCGCCAACATGGCCAACCACGACGTTTCGGACCACGCCTACGAGCAGCGCGGCATCCTGCATTGCGTGCTCAACACCGAACACGGCCTGGTGCATTGCTACGTGGTCCACCTGGGCCTGTTCGAGGCGGGCCGCCGCCGGCAGACGCAGGCGTTGATCTCGGCCGTGCGCGAGTCGGCGCCGGACGGCGAACCGGTCATCATCGCCGGCGATTTCAACGACTGGCGCAACACCCTCAGCGGCGAGCTGCGCAACGCGCTGGGCGTGGTCGAGGCGTTCGACGAGCTCGGCACGAACGCGTCGCTGGACGGCATCATGCGCACGCTGCGCCGCAAGGCCAGCATGAAGCCCAACATCAGCCCGGCGCGCACCTTCCCGTCGGCGCTGCCGTTCTTCCGGCTGGACCGCATCTACGTGCGCGGCTTCAAGGTCGAGTCGGCCGAGGTCATGCATGGCAGCCTGTGGGCCAAGCTGTCCGACCACGCGCCCATCGTGGCGTCGTTGTCGCTGGGGTAAGGGACGCCATGGGCTCCGTCAAACTGCTTGCCGATAACGAAGTCACGCTGCTGTACACCGGCACCGAGTATTTCCCGGCGTTGATAGGGGCCATCGACGCGGCCCGGTACGAAGTCTATTTCGAGACCTATATCTTCGCCGACGACGAGACCGGCCAGAAAGTCTTGGCCGCGTTGTCCGCCGCCGCCAAGCGCGGCGTCGACGTGCGCATGATCACCGACTGGTGGGGCACCGGCCGCCGCAAGGTCAACTGCATGCACGAGAAGCTCGAGGCCGCCGGCGTCCACCACCGCATCTTCAATCCGTGGTTCAAACGCGGCATCACGCGCACGCACCGCAAGATTTGCGTGGTCGACCGCGAGGTCGCCCTGGTCGGCGGCATCAACATCAACGACGACATGTTCTGCGACTACAACCACGCGATCAGCCTGTCGGCGCCGCGCTGGGATTTCGCCGTGCAGGTGCGCGGGCCGCTGGTGGCGTCCATCCACCTGGAGGCGCAGACGCAGTGGCTGCGTCTGGGCAAGTTGGGCCTGATGAAGCGCATCGGCCTGTACCGCGACGCGCGCAAGGTCAACAAGACCGCCGCCGCCAACATGGTGCATGCCGGCTTCGTGGTGCGCGACAACCTGCGCAACCGCCGCACCATACAGCGCGCCTACCTGCAGGCGCTGGGGCGCGCGCGCAAGACCGTGCTGCTGGCCAATCCGTATTTCGCGCCGGGGCGCAAGTTCCGCCACGCGCTGGCCGCCGCCGCCGAGCGCGGCGTCGAGGTGGTGTTGCTGATCGGCGTGGGCGAGATCTGGCTGCAGGATGCGGTGGCGCACTCGTTCTATCCGAAGCTGCTTGCGGCCGGCGTCAAAGTGGTGGAATATCACAAAACCCAGTTGCACGCCAAGGTGGCCGTCATCGACGACGACTGGGCGACCGTGGGTTCGAGCAATGTCGACGGCTTGAGCCTGTTTTTGAATCAGGAAGCGAACGTGATCATCAAGGATGCGGCTTTCGCGCAGAACCTGCGCCAGCACATCGAGGCGGCCGTCGCCGACGGCGTGGTCATCAGCTATGCCGACTTCGAGCACGTCGGGCGCTTCCGCCGCATCGGTTACGAGATCGCGTTCGTGTTTTACCGGACCGTGATGCGGTTGTTCTCCGTGGGGAAATACGCTTGAGCGAAAGTGTCAGACTGGATAAATGGCTGTGGGCGGCGCGCTTTTTCAAGACGCGCTCGCTGGCCACGGACGCGGTGGATGCGGGCAAGGTCAAGGTCAACGGCGACAAGGTCAAGCCGGCGCGCACGGTGCGCATCGGCGACAAGCTCGACATCGACAACGGGTCAGACCGTTGGGAGATCGACGTGATGAACCTGTCCGACGTGCGGCAGGCGGCCCCGATCGCCCGCAATCTGTACGAGGAAACCGACGAGAGCGTCGAGCGGCGCGCTAATGTGGCCGAGAACCGCAAGATGTTCCGCGAGCCCAGCGCCGATTTCAAAGGGCGGCCGACCAAGCGCGACCGCCGGCAGATGGGCAAGTTTGGCGGCGCCGATTAGGTTTTGTCGTATCGTATCGCCGGCGTTTAACCCGGTACCGCACGAGGGGTCGTACCCCATGGGGTACGACCCCGCGACGGATCGCCGTGCGGGTTTGGCGTGAACGTCCCATATCCTCATTGCTGCGTCGCAGCAATAGACCCCCACCTCTAAATGTACTGTTTGACTTTTATCCCCCGGTGGATAATAGTACGAGCGTTCGCAATTTTTTCACACGGAGTAAACGAAGTGGAGCAAAATGTTCTTTTCTCCATGTAACTACACCTTGGGATGCAAGTTATTAATACCTCAACTAAATTTATGCGCAAGGGCGAGCTGACTCGCGCGGCGATCCTGGACGTGGCGCTGGACCTGGCCAGCCGGGACGGCCTCGAAGGCCTGACCATTGGATTGCTCGCGGATAAGATGAACATGAGCAAATCCGGCGTGTTCGCGCACTTCGGATCGCGTGAAGATTTGCAGTTGGAAGTGCTGAAGCTGTATCACCACCGTTTTGAGCAGGAAGTGTTTTTCCCCAGCGTCAAGGAACCGCGCGGTTTGCCGCGTCTCCGTTCGATGTTCGCGCGCTGGGTCAAGCGTGTCAGCGTGGAAGTGGCTTCGGGCTGCATCTACATCAGCGGCGCCGTGGAATATGACGACCGTCCGGGTCCGATCCGCGAAGAGCTGATGGCGATGGTCGGCGCCTGGCAGGGCGCGTTGCTGCGCTGCGTGAAGCAAGCCATCGACTGCGGCGACCTGCAAGCGGACACCGATCCGCAGCAGCTGGTCTACGAGATGTACGGCCTGATCCTGGCATTGCACCACGATGCGCGCTTCCTGCGCATCCCGGGCAGCTTGGAGCGCGCCAGCGTCGGCTTCGAACGCTTGATCGAATCCTACCGTAACGCAGAATTACCTCATTAAACCAACACTTAAGTAGTCATCAGGAGAATAAACATGGGTCAATACGTCGCGCCAATCCGGGATATGCAATTCGTGCTGCACGAGCTGCTCAATGTGCAAGAGGAGTTGAAGGCACTGCCGGACTACGCCGAAATCGATGCCGACATCATCAACCAGGTGCTGGAAGAAGGTGGCAAGTTCACGTCGGAAGTGCTGTTCCCGCTGAACCATTCGGGCGACCGCGAAGGCTGCAAGCACGACGCCGCGACCCACTCCGTGACGACGCCGAAAGGTTTCAAGGAAGCGTACAAGCAATACGTCGACGGCGGCTGGGCCGCGCTGGCGTGCGATCCGGAATACGGCGGCCAGGGCCTGCCGGTGCTGCTGAACAATTCGTTCTACGAAATGCTGAACTCGGCCAACCAGGCCTGGACCATGTATCCGGGCCTGTCGCACGGCGCCTACGAGTGCCTGAAGGAACACGGCACCGACGAACAAAAGAAAACCTACCTGCCGAAGCTGGTCTCGGGCGAGTGGACCGGCACCATGTGCCTGACCGAGCCGCACTGCGGCACCGACCTCGGCATGCTGCGCTCGAAGGCGCTGCCGCAGGCCGACGGCTCGTGGCTGATCACCGGCAACAAGATCTTCATCTCGGCCGGCGAGCACGACATGGCTGAAAACATCCTGCACCTGGTGCTGGCCCGCGTGCCGGACGCGCCGGAAGGCTCGAAGGGCATCTCGCTGTTCCTGGTGCCGAAGTTCCTGCCGAAGGAAGACGGCTCGGTCGGCGAACGCAACCCGATCACCTGCGGCGCCATCGAAGAAAAAATGGGCATCCACGGCAACTCGACCTGCCAGATGAACCTGGACGGCGCCAAGGGCTGGATCATCGGCCAGCCGAACAAGGGCCTCAACGCCATGTTCGTGTTCATGAACGCGGCCCGCCTGGGCGTCGGCATGCAGTCGCTGGGCCTGACCGAAGTGGCTTACCAGAACGCGCTGATCTACGCCAAGGACCGCATCCAGATGCGCTCGCTGTCGGGCGTGAAGGCGCCGGACAAGCCAGCCGATCCGATCATCGTGCACCCTGACGTGCGCCGCATGCTGCTGACCGCCAAGGCCTACGCCGAGGGCGCGCGCGCCTTCACGTCGTACGTGGCGCTGCAGATCGACCGCGAACTGCACCACCCGGACGAGGACGTGCGCAAGGAGGCGGCCGACGAGGTCGCGCTGTTGACGCCTATCGTCAAGGCCTTCATCACCGACAACGGCTGGATCGCCACCTCGGAAGCGATGCAAGTGTTCGGCGGCCACGGCTACATTGCCGAATGGGGCATGGAGCAGTACGTGCGCGACGCCCGCATCAACCTGATCTACGAAGGCACCAACACCATCCAGTCGCTCGACCTGCTGGGTCGCAAGATCCTGGGCGACAACGGCGCCAAGCTGCGCAAGTTCGGCGAGAAGATCAAGGCCTTTGTCGAAGACAACGGCACCGACGAGGCGATGAGCGAGTTCATCACCCCGCTGGGCGACCTGGGCGACAAAGTCACCAAGCTGACCATGGAAATCGGCATGAAAGCCTTCCAGAATCCGGACGAAGTGGGCGCCGCCTGCGTACCGTACCTGCGTGTTGTCGGCCATATGGTATACAGCTATTTCTTCGCGCAGATGGCGAAGATCGCGCTGGCCAAAGAGGACAGCGGCGACAATTTCTACAAGGCCAAGCTGGCGACCGCGCGCTTCTACTTCGCCCGCCTGCAGCCTGAAACCGCAACCTTGATCCGCCAGGCACGTTCGGGCTCCGCCAACCTGATGGCACTCGACGCCGACCTGTTCTAAGAGACTAGAGGAAACGACATGACCAATTTCATCGTTAAAAAAGTAGCCGTGCTGGGCGCCGGCGTGATGGGCGCGCAAATCGCCGCCCACTGCGTCAACGCCAAAGTGCCCGTCGTCCTGTTCGACCTGCCGGCCAAGGAAGGCCCGAAGAACGGTATCGTTCTGAAAGCCATCGAGAACCTGAAGAAACTGTCGCCTGCGCCGCTGGGCAACAAGGACCACGCCGCGCTGATCGAGGTGGCCAACTACGAGGACGACCTGGCCAAGCTGGCCGAGTGCGACCTGATCATCGAAGCCATCGCCGAGCGCATGGACTGGAAGCACGACCTGTACAAAAAGGTCGCTCCACATATCGGCGCCAACGCCATCTTCGCCTCTAACACCTCGGGCCTGTCGATCACCAAGCTGTCCGAAGGCTTCGACGCCGACCTGAAATCGCGCTACTGCGGCGTGCACTTCTTCAACCCGCCACGCTATATGCACCTGGTCGAGATCATCCCGACCGAGGCGACCAAGCCGGAAATCGCCGACCAGCTCGAAGGCTTCCTGACCACCACCCTGGGCAAGGGCGTCGTGCGTGCCAAAGACACGCCTAACTTCATCGCCAACCGCGTCGGCGTGTTCGGCATCCTGGCGATCGTGCATGAAGCGGAAAAATTCGGCCTGTCCGTGGACGTGGTCGACGACCTGACCGGCGCCAAGCTGGGGCGCGCCAAATCGGGCACCTTCCGCACCGCCGACGTGGTCGGCCTGGACACGATGGGCCATGTGATCAAAACGATGCAGGACAACCTGCCGAACGACCCCTTCGCCGCCGTCTACAAGACGCCGGAAGTACTGGCGAAACTGGTTGAAAAAGGCGCCCTGGGCCAAAAGTCCGGCGCCGGTTTCTATAAAAAGGTCGGCAAGGACATCCAGCGGCTGGATTTCGCCACCGGTGAGTACGTCGCCGGCGGCGGCAAGGCCGCCGACATCATCGCCCGCATCCTGAAGGAAAAAGATCCGGTCAAGAAAATGAAAGCGCTGCGCGAATCGACCAATCCACAGGGCCAGTTCCTGTGGGCGATCTTCCGCGACGCCTTCCACTACATCGCCGTGCACCTCGACACCGTCGCCGACAACGCCCGCGACATCGACTTCGCCATGCGCTGGGGCTTCGGCTGGACCACCGGTCCGTTCGAGACCTGGCAGGCGGCCGGCTGGACGCAAGTCGCCCAGTGGGTCAAGGAAGACATCGACGCCGGCCAGGCGCTGTGCTCCGCACCGCTGCCGGCCTGGGTGTTCGAAGGCCCGGTCGCCGAAAAAGGCGGCGTGCACACGCCGGAAGGTTCGTACTCGGCCGTGTCGAAATCGTTCGTGCCGCGCTCGACCCTGTCGGTCTACGACCGCCAGGTGTTCCGCGCGCCGGTGTTCGGCAGCGGCGAGATCGACGGCAAGAAAGCCGGCACCACCGTGCATGAAGACGACGACGTGCGCCTGTGGCACACCGGCGACGACGTGCTGATCATCTCGCTCAAAACCAAGATGCACGTGATCAGCCCTGGCGTCATCGCCGGCTACCGCAAGGCATTGGCCGAAGCCGAGAAGAACTTCAAGGGCCTGGTCATCTGGAACTCGGACGCGGCCGAAGGCGGCGCGTTCTCGGCCGGCGCCGACCTGCAATCGGCATTGCCTGCGTTCATGCAGGGCGGCGCCAAGGCGGTCGACCCGATCATCAGCGAACTGCAAGACACCTTCATGGCGATGAAGTACTCGAACGTGCCGGTGGTCGCGGCGGTTGCCGGGCTGGCGCTGGGCGGCGGCTGCGAAATGGCGCTGCACGCCTCCAAGCGCGTGGCCTCGATCGAGTCGTACATCGGCCTGGTCGAAGTGGGCGTCGGCCTGATCCCTGCCGGCGGCGGCCTGAAGGAAGCGGCACTGCGCGCCTTCAAGGAAGCCAAGGGCAACGACATCCTGCAATTCCTGAAAACCGGCTTCACCAACGCTGCCACGGCCAACGTGTCGAAGTCGGCGCTGGAAGCGCAGGCGATGGGCTACCTGAAGGAAGACGACGTCATCGTGTTCAACCCGTACGAGCTGCTGCACGTGGCCAAGGTGGAAGCGCGCGCCATGTTCGACAAGGGTTATCGTCCGCCGTTGAAGACGCCGATCCAGGTCACCGGCCGCTACGGCTGGGGCACCATCAAGGCGCAACTGGTCAACATGCGCGACGGCGGCTTCATCTCCGCGCACGACTTCAAGCTGGGCGACATGATCGCCGAGATCGTCTCGGGCGGCGACATCGACCAGGGTTCGTTCGTCAGCGAGCAGTGGATCCTCGACATGGAGCGTAAAGCCTTCCTGGAACTGCTGAACCATCCGAAGACGCAAGAACGGATCATGGGCATGATGCAAACCGGCAAGCCGGTCCGCAACTAAGCCGATCCGACACTGAACAGGAAGAACATAATGAGCAAACAAATTCAAGACGCATACATCGTCTCCGCCACCCGCACCCCGATCGGCAAGGCGCCGCGCGGCATGTTCAACAAGACCCGCCCGGACGACCTGCTGGTGCGCGTGCTGCAATCGGCGCTGGCACAGGCGCCTGGCCTGGACCCGGCGCTGATCACCGACGCCATCATCGGCTGCTCGTTCCCGGAAGCGGAGCAGGGCTTCAACATCGCCCGTCAATCGGTGCTGCTGGCCGGCCTGCCGAAGACCGTCGGCGGCGTCACCATCAACCGCTACTGCGCCTCGGGCATCACGGCGCTGGCCATGGCCGCCGACCGCATCCGCGTCGGTGAGGCCGACGCCATGATCGCCGGCGGCGTCGAATCGATGTCGATGGTGCCGATGATGGGCCACCACCCATCGATGAACCTGAACATGTTCACCGACGAAAACGTCGGCATGGCCTACGGCATGGGCTTGACCGCCGAGAAAGTCGCCACGCAATGGAAAGTGTCGCGCGAAGCGCAGGACGCGTTCGCCGTCGAATCGCACCGCCGCGCCATCGCCGCGCAGCAGGCCGGTTTCTTCAAGGACGAGACCACGCCGGTCGAGATCATCACCCGCACGCCTGACCTGAGCACCGGCGAGATCAAGGTCAAGACCCGCACCGTCGACACCGACGAAGGCGCGCGCGCCGACTCGACGATGGAATCGCTGGCCAAGCTGAAGCCGGTCTTCGCCGCCAAGGGTTCGGTCACGGCCGCCAACAGCTCGCAGATGTCCGACGGCGCCGGCGCGCTGCTGGTCGTGTCGGAGAAATTCCTGCGCGAGCACAACCTGACACCGCTGGCGAAGTTCTCGTCGTTCGCCGTCAAGGGCGTGCCGCCGGAAATCATGGGCATCGGTCCGAAGTTCGCGATTCCGGACGCCTGCAAGGCCGCCGGCATCACCCAGGACCAGCTGGACTGGATCGAGCTGAACGAAGCGTTCGCCGCGCAGGCGCTGGCCGTCATCGGCGACCTGGGCCTGGACCCGGCGAAAGTGAACCCGATGGGCGGCGCGATCGCCCTGGGCCACCCGCTGGGCGCCACCGGCGCCATCCGCGCCGCGACCGTCGTGCACGCGCTGCGCCGTAACAACCTGAAGTACGGCATGGTGACGATGTGCGTCGGCGCCGGCATGGGCGCGGCAGGCATCATCGAACGCGTATAAAACCCAGCATCCTTAAGCGATACGCAAGCGCCACCGCTTAGGGGTCGTACCCTGTACGGGGTACGACCCCGCATGGAACTGCGGGTTCAAAATGGGCGCTACGGCGCCCTAACTTATTTGGAGACAAAATGGACATCGTAAGCAGCAAGGAAAACGGCATCCTCACCCTGGAATTCAACCGTCCGGAACGCAAGAACGCGATCACCGCCGCGATGTACCAGACCATGGCCGACGCCATCAACGCAGCCGAGCAGGACACCGCCGTGCGCGCCATCCTGATTGTCGGCAAGCCCGAGATCTTCACCGCCGGCAACGACCTGGAAGACTTCATGAAAACCGCGCCATCGACCGGCGCCATCGAAGACCGCTCGGTGTACAAGTTCATGATGGCGCTGAGCGGCACCAGCAAGCCGGTGGTCGCCGCCGTGGCCGGCGCGGCCGTCGGCATCGGCACGACGTTGCTGATGCACTGCGACCTGGTCTATGCCGCCGACAGTGCCAAGTTCTCGATGCCGTTCTCGCAGCTGGGCCTGTGCCCGGAGTTCGCCTCCAGCGTGCTGCTGCCGCAAATCGCCGGCTACCCGCGCGCCGCCGAAAAGCTGATGCTCGGCGAGGCGTTCCTGGCGCAAGAAGCGCTGGAAATGGGCTTGGTGTCGCGCGTGCTGCCGGCCGCCGAGCTGCTGGCGTTCGCGCAAGGGCAGGCGGCCAAGCTGGTGGCCTTGCCGGCCAGCTCGATCCGCGCCACCAAACAGTTGATGAAAGCCAGTCGCAACGCGCTGGTCGGCGAAACCATCACCGCCGAGAACAAGCTGTTCAGCGCGATGCTGACCGCGCCGGAGGCCAAGGAGGCGTTCACGGCGTTCTTCCAGAAGCGCAAGCCGGATTTTAGCCAATTCACCTGATCCCATTCAGCGGAGGGCCGGAACGGCCCGGCCTTCCATTTAACCCTCCATACCCCCCGTTCCGTTGACGATTTCATCGTCATGTCATATTAAAAAACTAAGCTTGTCCGCTCTCAAATGATCGGAGCAAGCATGACTTCAACGATTTCGCGTCGCAGTTTCCTGGCCCAGGGTGGGGTATTGGTAGGCAGTTCTGCGTTGGGCGGCCCCCTGTTGCTTGGGGGCTGCGGCGGCGGCACCACCCCTATCGCAATCGGTGTCAGTGAGAGCGAACGGCCCAAGATGCCGTCGGGAATACAGTTCGGCGACATTACGGATAATCGGGCGATCATCTGGAGCCGGAGCGACCGCAACGCGCAGATGATTATCGAATACGATACCAGCGACCGTTTCAACAACGCTAGCCGCATCGTTGGCCCCACTGCCAGCGACGCCACCGATTTCACGACTCGTGTCGACCTGAGCGGCCTGCCCACAGGCCAAACGGTATTCGTGCGTGTGCGCTATGTGGATCCCAACAATTCGAAAATCGAAAGCGAAACCATCTCGGGTCAATTCAGGACCACGCCGGCTGCCGATGGAACCCGGGCCGTGCGTTTTCACTGGAGCGGCGACCAGTGCGGCCAGGGCTGGGGCATCAACACCGAGTTTGGCGGCATGAAAATCTATGAAGCGATGCGTTTGCGCGACCCGGATTTTTTCATCCACAACGGCGACACGATTTATGCCGACGGCCCGATTCTGGCCCAGGTAACGGCGGAAAACGGCAAGGTTTGGCGTAATCTGGTCACGGAAGAAGTCAGCAAGGTCGCGGAAACGCTGAAGGAATACCGGGGCCGCCATGCCTACAATATGATGGATGCAAACTTCCGCAAGTTCGCCGCCCAGGTGCCGCAGGTGTGGCAATGGGACGATCACGAAGTGACGAATAACTACAGCGCTTCCAAGGATTTATCGGCCGATGCGCGTTACACCGAAAAAAGCATTGCGACCCTTACCACCCGTGGCCGTCGCGCCTTCCTCGAATATGCGCCCATGCGCTATTACAAGCAAAGCGAACCGCAGCGCATTTATCGCACCATCTCGCACGGTCCGCTGCTGGACGTATTCGTCGTGGACATGCGCACCTACCGTGGTCCGAACAGCACCAACCTGCAAACCGCGGAAGACGCCAGTTCGGCATTTCTGGGTCGTGAACAGGTGGAATGGCTGATCGCCGGGCTGAAGGCCTCGACCGCGACCTGGAAAGTCATCTCCGCCGACATGCCCATCGGCCTGAACGTCGGAGACGGCAAGAACGCCCAGGGTGAAGCCTTGTGGGAAGCACTCGCCAACGGCAACGACGGCCTTCCACTCGGCCGCGAACTGGAAATGGCCCGCCTGCTCAGCAGTATCAAGGCGGTCCCCAACGTGGTCTGGATCACCACCGACGTCCACTACTGCGCCGCCCACTATTACGATCCCGCCCAGGCCCGGTTCACGAACTTTTCCCCATTCTGGGAATTCGTGGCCGGCCCGATGAATGCCGGCACCTTCGGCCCCGGCGTGCTCGACAAAACCTTCGGCCCTACGGCGGTATTCTCGAAAAGCCCGCTGATCCAGAACTCCTCGCCGTTTGCCGGCTACCAGTTCTTTGGTGAAGTCAATATCGATCCGCAGACCAAGGCGATGAAGGTCGAGCTGTTCAACCTCGACGGTGTTTCGCAGTTTGCGCAGACGCTGCCGGCGGTGGGTGTTTAAAGCGTAGACAGGTTGCGCAGCCAGGTCCGCTGCGGGCGATATTAACAGCGTGCAGGCGGGTAGCCGTAATGCCTTTTGAACACGTGACGGAAAGCGCTTTCCGACGAATATCCGACTGCGAACGCGGCGGCCGCTACCGACGAGCCGCGTCGTAAGAGGTCGCGCGCCAGCCGCATCCGCCAGCGCAGTAGATAGGTCAGCGGCGCCTGGCCGACGAGCGAAGTGAAACGCTTGGCGAACGCGGAGCGTGACATCGCTACCTCCGCACCTAGTTCCTCCAGCGTCCAGCGGTGCGCCGGTTTGTTGTGCATCAGTCTGAGCGCCTTGCCGATCCGTGTATCGGTCAGGGCGCCTATCCATCCGAAATCGTTGTTGTCGTCCTGATCCAGGGCCGCGCGCAGCACCAGCACCAGCAGGACGTCAACCAACCGGTCCGTCACGAGCGCCGCGCCGATCTGCGGCCCCTTGACCTCCGGCGTGATCATCCGCAACGTGGTGCCGATAACTGCTGCCGATGGGTGCTCTCCAGGTATCCGCAAAAAGCGCGGCAGCGCCTCCAGCAGCAGGCCGGCATCCGAGCTGTCGAAGCTGAAACTGCCGGCGACGAGGACCGTGTCGTCGCCGTTGTGCCGGCCCGTGTCCGAATGCTCCCAGTCGAAGTTTGCCATGCCGTCGGCTGGCACCGCGTGCTCGTCGCCGGCGAGCACGTAGCCGGGCGCGTTCGCCAGCAGGAAAGTGTCGCCCGCGCTCAACTGGCAGCGCGGTCCGCCGTCCACGTCGAGCCAGCATTCGCCTCGCACTACGGCGCCGATCTTGAGGGCCGACTTGGCCGGAAAACGATACGACCAGCTTTCGCTCGCCTCGAAACGTGTGCAACGCGCCGTGCGGACATTCAGTAGTGAAAATACTTGGGATAGGGGATCCATCAGCAACGCCCATTAAACGATACGATCCAGCCGGTTTTTCGGACGAACCAGCATAGATCGTCCTCGGTGGAGGCGCTAAGCTTACCCCCTCATCTCATTTAAAGGAAGTCGGCCATGATTGGAATACAAGGCAAGGTAGTTGTTATCACTGGCGCGAGCAGCGGCATTGGCGCGGCCACGGCGCGCCATTTGGCGTCGCTCGGCGCTCGCGTGGTAGTGGGCGCGAGGCGGCCTGAAAAGCTGGCGGCGCTGTGCGAAGAGATCGCGGCGGCTGGCGGCCAGGCTTGCTATCGCGTCACGGACGTCAAACAGCGCGAGGATCTGGCGCAGTTGGTTCAACTGGCCATCGAGCGGTATGGAAAACTGGATGTCTTGATCAGCAATGCCGGTGTCGCGCCGGTGTCACCGCTTGACGAGTTGAGGGTCGAGGACTGGGAAAACATGCTCGACGTGAATGTAAAAGGCGTGCTGTACGGCATTGCGGCGGCTTTGCCGGTGTTTCGGAGGCAGGATAGCGGCCACTTCATTCACACGCTGTCGACCTCGGTGCTGAGGGTAGTGCCGATGATGGGGGTGTATGCCGGATCGAAACTGGCGGTCAAGGCGATTTCCGAAGGCCTGCGCCAGGAAGCTGGCAGCACGTTGCGCGTGACCACCATCACGCCGGGCTACGTGGATACCGAACTGCCCGTTTCGATGCCGGATCCCGCCACGCGCGACCAGCATTTCACCGCCATGAAGCAGATGGCCATACCTGCGCACGCGATCGCCGAAGCCATCGCCTTCGCCATCAACCAGCCGGACAATGTTGACGTGGGCGATATCGTCGTCCGGCCGACCGCCCAAGCGTAGGACCAATTATTCCGCGTTATCCCCATTTGGATAAAGTTATCCTTTCCGAGATAAAGGTCGATAAAAGCCCGTTTCATGTCGGGTGCCGGGATTTCAAGCGTTTTCAGCTACTATGGCTAACCTTACGCAAGTGAACTCCTTGCCAACATCTCCCGGACCAATCCGCTGAACCCATGGGCTGCGGGTACGGATCCTGCTTTATCATCAAGACAATAGAAATATCTCCGGCGCCTCGGCAGTGTTGCTGCCTTCGTCCCGTGCAATACTTACCGAAAGGCACTATCGAATGGCCATCCGCGTTGCCCTGCACCATAAAACCAGCTACAAGTTCGACCGTTTGGTCACGCTTTCACCGCATGAAGTGCGCTTGCGCCCGGCGCCGCACGCGCGCACGCCGATCCTGTCGTATTCGTTGAGCATCACGCCGGCGCAACACTTCCTCAACTGGCAGCAAGATCCATACGGCAACTACATCGGCCGCGCGGTGTTCCCCGAGGCCACCAAGGAGCTCGACTTCACGGTCGACCTGATCGCCGACATGACGGTCATCAACCCGTTCGACTTCTTCCTTGAGGATTACGCCCAGCATTTCCCGTTCGACTATCCGGAAGCCCTCAAGCTTGAGTTGGGCAGCTATCTGCATTTCGAGGAAGATCCCGAGGTCGTCGCGTGGATCGCCATGGCACGCCGCGACATCCTGAAAAAAGACCTGATGACCAATGATTTCCTGGTGGCCATCAACCAGCGCCTGCAGGGCGACATCGGCTATCTGGTACGCATGGAACCCGGCGTGCAAACGCCCGCCGAAACGCTGGAAAAACGCTCCGGCTCGTGCCGCGACAGCGGCTGGCTGCTGGTGCAGATACTGCGCGGCATGGGACTGGCCGCGCGTTTCGTGTCCGGCTACCTGATTCAATTGAAGGCCGACCAGGAGGCGCTCGACGGCCCCAGCGGCACCGACGTCGACTTCACCGACCTGCACGCCTGGGCCGAGGTCTACATCCCCGGCGCCGGCTGGATCGGCCTCGATCCGACCTCCGGCATGCTGGCCGGCGAGGGCCACATCCCGCTGGCCTGCACCGCGATCCCGTCGTCGGCCGCGCCGGTCAGCGGCTTCACCGACGTCGCCGAGGTCGAATTCCACCACGTGATGACCGTGACGCGCATCCACGAAGACCCGCGCGTGACCAAACCCTACGCCGACGCCGACTGGCACAAGATCGACGCCCTCGGCCAGCAGGTCGACTACGACCTGCAAGCGATGGACGTGCGCCTGACCCAGGGCGGCGAGCCGACCTTCGTCTCGATCGACGACATGGACGGCGCCGAATGGAACACACTGGCGCACGGCGACAAGAAGCGCGAATTGGCCGGCGAATTGATGCTGCGCCTGAAAAACCACTTCGCCCCCGGCGGCATGCTGCACTACGGCCAGGGCAAATGGTATCCGGGCGAGCCGCTGCCGCGCTGGGCGCTGAACATCTTCTGGCGCACCGACGGCCAGCCGATCTGGCGCAACAAGGCGCTGTTCTCCGACGAGAAGAAGGCCGACGGCTACGGCGCCGACCACGCCAAGCGCTTCACCGAGGCGCTGGTCAGCACGCTCGGCCTGCCGTCCGACAGCCTGATTCCGGCCTACGAGGACGTGTTGCTGCAAGCCCGCCGCGAGGAGAACCTGCCGGTCAACCTCGATCCGCTGAAGGCCGACCTGAAGGCGCCGGAGGAACGCCGCCGCCTGGCACGCCTGCTGGAGAACGGCCTGGGCGCGGTGGCCGGCTACGTCGTGCCGCTGAAACCCGAGGAACTGGCCGACGACGCGCGCGCGCGCCTGTCGATCGCCGTGCCGACCACCTGGCGCACGTCGGCCTGGCCGCTCAAGCGCGAACACCTGTACCTGATCGAAGGCGAATCGCCGCTCGGCCTGCGCCTGCCGCTCAACGCGCTGCCGTGGGTGCAGCCGGAGGACGAGGAGCCGGAATTCGACCGCGATCCGTTCGAACCGCGTGGACCGCTGGCGCCGGTGGCGAAAGGCGATGGCGTCCCTTCCCACGCCGAGATCGACCTGGCCGCCCGCAAGTCGGCCGCCAAGAAGGTCGATCCGGCCCCCGCGCCGCGCGAGGTGATCCACACCGCGCTGTGCGTCGAGGTGCGAGGCGGCCGTCTGCACGTGTTCATGCCGCCGCTCAAACGCATCGAGGACTACCTGGCGCTGGTGACGGCGGTCGAAACCACCGCCGCCCACCTGAACATGAAGCTGTGGCTCGAAGGCTACCAGCCGCCGCGCGACCCGAGGGTCAAGCTGCTCAGCGTGACCCCCGACCCCGGCGTCATCGAAGTCAACGTACAGC
The DNA here is from genome assembly GCF_040675865.1 of Burkholderia sp. LMU1-1-1.1. Classification (NCBI taxonomy): domain Bacteria; kingdom Pseudomonadati; phylum Pseudomonadota; class Betaproteobacteria; order Burkholderiales; family Burkholderiaceae; genus Burkholderia; species Burkholderia sp. LMU1-1-1.1. The sequence continues at coordinate 103,620 of NZ_JBEGHG010000086.1, forward strand.
CGGCCGCCAGCTGGAAAGAGCTGGTGCACAACATGACCACCTTGTACGAGGAGGCGCGCAAGACCCGCCTGGGCACCGAAAAATTCATGAACGACGGCCGCCACACCGGCACCGGCGGCGGCAACCACGCCACCCTGGGCGGCGCCACGGTCGCCGACAGCCCGATGCTGCGCCGTCCGGACCTGCTCAAAAGCCTGATCACCTACTGGCAGAACCACCCGGCGCTGTCGTATCTGTTCTCCGGCACCTTCATCGGCCCGACCAGCCAGGCGCCGCGCGTGGACGAGGCGCGCGACGACAACCTGTACGAGCTGGCGATCGCCTTCCAGCAAATGGACAAGGTGCTGCCGACCCTGCACGAGGGCGATAAACCCTGGATGGTCGACCGCCTGCTGCGCAACCTGCTGGTCGATTTGACCGGCAACACGCACCGTTCCGAGTTCTCGATCGACAAGCTGTATTCCCCCGACGGACCGACCGGCCGTCTCGGTCTGGTAGAATTCCGTGCCTTCGAGATGCCGCCGCACGAGCGTATGAGCCTGTTGCAGATGTTGCTGCTGCGGGCACTGGTCGCACGTTTCTGGCGCCAGCCCTACCAGGCCAAGCTGGTCCACTGGGGCACGGCACTGCACGACCGCTGGATGCTGCCGCACTTCGTGGCGCAGGATATCCGCGACGTCGCGCGCGATTTGCGCGCCGCCGGCTACCAGTTCGAGGAGCACTGGTTCGATCCGTTCATCGAATTCCGCTTCCCGCGCTTCGGCACCGTGGTGTACGAGGGCGTGGAGATGGAGCTGCGCCAGGCGATCGAGCCGTGGAACGTCCTGGGCGAGGAAATGACCGGCGGCGGCACCGCCCGCTACGTCGATTCGTCGGTCGAGCGCATGCAGCTGCTGGTGCGCGGCCTGACGGACGGGCGCCACGTGGTCGCCTGCAACGGCCGCATGCTGCCGCTGCACCCGACCGGCGTGCCGGGCGAATACGTGGCCGGCGTGCGCTTCCGCGCGTGGAGCCCGTGGTCGGCGCTGCACCCGAGCATCAAGGTGCAAGCGCCGCTGGTGTTCGACCTGGTCGACACGTGGAGCGGGCGCGCCATCGGCGGCTGCACCTACCACGTGGTGCACCCGGGTGGCCGCAGTGAGGACAGTTCGCCGATCAACGCCAACGCCGCCGAGGCGCGCCGCTTCGCCCGTTTCTGGGCGCACGGCCACACGCCGGGGCAGATGTATGTGTACAAGGAAGCACTCAATCCGAGCCTGCCGATGACGCTCGATTTGCGCTGGCAGCCGGATTGAGCGCACTATAGAAGAAAAACCGACCGACAGCGATGCCTAAGCAACTACTATCCAAATATCTGGCGGCACCGGATAGTTTCGACGAAATGCTGGACGCCTCGAAAGAGCCGCGTCCGCATTGGCGCGCCATGTTGGACGGCCTGCGCGCCGAACCGCCCGATTTGATGCGCCAACGCCTCGAAACGGTGCAGCGCGAGGTGCGCCAGAACGGCGTCACCTATACCGTCTACGGCGACACCAAGGGCACGCACCGGCCGTGGGACCTGAACCTGCTGCCGCTGATCCTGCCGCGCCAGGAGTGGGAGGGCATCGAGGCGGCCGTGATCCAGCGCGCCACCTTGCTGAACCGCCTGCTCGGCGACGTCTACGGCCCGCAGAACATGCTCAAGGAGGGCTTGCTGCCGCCGGCGCTGATCCACGGCCACGCCGGCTTCCTGCGCGCCGCCCACGGCATGGGCCACCCGGACGGCGTCGCGCTGCATTTCTACGCGGTCGACCTGGCGCGCGCGCCCAACGGCCGCTGGTGGGTCACCGCCGACCGCACGCAATCGCCGTCGGGCGCCGGCTACGCGCTGGAGAACCGCGCCATCATCGGGCGCAGCTTCCCGGCGCTGCTGCGCGACATGAAGATACGTCCGCTCGAAGGCTTCTTCGGCACCATGCGCGACAGCCTGGCGCACTGGGGCCGCCGTTGCGCCGCCAACGGAAACGCCCATCCGCTGCGCGCCGGCGAGGCGCCGCTGATCGTGCTGCTCACGCCCGGTCCCTACAACGAAACGTATTACGAACAAGCCTACCTGTCGCGCTATCTCGGCCTGCCGCTGGTGGAAGCGGGCGATCTGACGGTGCGCGGCGGCATCGTGTTCATGAAGACCCTGTCCGGGCTGCGGCGGGTGCACGTCATCATGCGCCGCGTCGACGACGACTTTTGCGATCCGCTGGAATTGCGCTCCGACTCCGCGCTGGGCGTGGCCGGCCTGACCGAGGCGGCGCGGCGCGGCAACGTCCTGGTCACCAACAGCCTGGGCTCGAACCTGCTCGAATCGGGCGCCTTGCTCGGCTTCCTGCCGGCGCTCAGCGAGCGCTTGCTGGGCCAGCCGCTGCGCATGCCGTCGGTGGCCACCTGGTGGTGCGGCGAGCCGGCCGCGCTGGAGGAGGCGATCGAAAAGCTGGACCAACTGGTGATCATGCCGGCCTTCCCGCAGCTGCGCCAGGCGCCGGTGTACGGGCGAGACCTGAAGGACGCCGCCCGCGCCGCGCTGATCGCGCAGATGCGCGCCAATCCGAGCAATTATGTCGCGCACGAGCTGGTGCGGCTGTCGCAGGGGCCGGTGTACCAGCCCGCCACCGGACGCCTGAGCGCGCACTCGATCGGCCTGCGCGTGTTCGCCTGCGCCACGCCGGAAGGTTACGTCGTCATGCCGGGCGGGTTGACCCGCGTGGCCACCGGGCCGGACGCGCGCGTCATCACCATGCAGCACGGCGGCGGCAGCAAGGACACCTGGGTGCAGGCCAGTTCGCAGGCGCGCCATCACCAGCCCGTCCCGCGCAGCATGACGGCGCAGGACCTGGTGCGCGACGACACGCAGCTGTCGAGCCGCATGGCGGAGAACCTGTTCTGGCTGGGCCGCCACACCGAGCGCTGCGACGATATCGCGCGTCTGCTGCGGGTGGCGCTCAACATCGTCTTCAACGTGCGCGCCGGCTATCCGGGCGCCGAATGGCCGACCGTCGAATCGCTGTGCGCCTGGTTCCAGCTGACCCCCATGCTCGAGCCGGAGCCGGCGCAGCGACAGAGCCAGCAAAGCCAAAGTCAGGATCAGCAGGCCCAGAGCCAGGACCAGCAAACCCAAACCCAAAGCCAGGATCAAAGCCAAAGCCAAAGCCAAAGCCAAAGCCAAAGCCAAAGCCAAAGCCAGGGCGGTGCGCCGGAGCCCGAGGCGCCGGCGCCCGCGCCAGCGCGTATCGCGCACGACGCCCAGATCGAAGCGGCGTTGCTGTTGGCGGTGGTCTCGCCGGAGGTGCCGGGGCTGGCGCGCCAGCAGCAGCAGCTTTACAACACCGCCAGCCAGTTGCGCGAGCGGCTGTCGGTCGACAACTGGCGCGCGCTGAACCGGCTGGTCGAACGCGCCGGCGGCGCCACGCTGCCGTCGCAATCGGAGGCGATGACCATCCTCGACGACGCCGCCGCATCCCTGATGACCTTGACCGGTTTCGGCCTGGACGGCATGACGCGCGACATGGGCTGGCGCTTCCTGTCGCTGGGGCGGCGCCTGGAGCGCCTGCAATTCCAGAGCATGGTGCTACGGGCGGCGCTGGGCATGGACCCGGAGGGCAACCTGGACTGGGTGCTGGAGCTATCCGACAGCATCGTCACCTACCGCGCGCGCTACCGCACCCAGCCCGAGTGGCTACCGGTGCTCGACCTGCTGATCCTCGACGACAGCAATCCGCGCTCGATCAGCCACCAGCTGCACGGGGTGCTCTCGGGCTTGCGCAAGATCGCCACGGTGTATGGCCCGTGCGGCGAGCACAATCTCGCCCCCCTGCACGCCGAGCTGTTGTCGTTGTCGCCGGAAGCGGACCTGTACGGCGCCAATCCAAGGCTGATCGACTTGCTGTCGCGCGTGCAGAATGCCAGCGAGGTCATGGCCGAGCAGATCGGACTGCAGTTCTTCAGCTACACGGGCAGCCTGCAAAACAAGTTCGAAACGCCGTGCGCGCCGGGGTATGCGCGATGACGCCATCCCAAACCCAGCAAACCGCCAGTCCGCTGCCGAACACCGCCAGCGACACTGCGCCACCGCAAACCATGGCCGCGTGCGCGCGCTACTTGGTGGTGCACCAGACCCGCTACAGCTACCAGAGCGCGGTGTCGCTGTCGCAGCAGTATTTGCACATGACGCCGCGTTCGTTCGACTACCAGCGCACCGAGTCGCACCGGATCGTCACCGACCCGCCGGCCGAGGACATCACCGACGGCGCCGATTACTTCGGCAACCTGACGCGCCATTTCAGCATCACCGCGCCGCACAGCGCGCTGCTGGTGCACGTCGAGTCGACGCTCGCGCTGTACCCGCGCCGCACGCTGGAGCAGATCGCCGACAGCGCGCCGTGGGAACTGGTGCGCGACCTGATGCTGACCGACCGCAGCGACGCCACCCTGGAGGCGTGCCGGTACCTGTACGCGTCGCCGCACGTGGGCCTGAGCGCCGAACTGTCCGACTACGCGCGCGACAGCTTCAGCGCAGGCCGCCCGCTGCTCGACGCCGCGCTCGACCTGACGCAACGGATTTTCGACGACTTCGAATTCGACAGCACCGCCACCGACATCTCGACGCCGCTCGAGCAGGTGCTGAGCGGGCGGCGCGGCGTGTGCCAGGACTTCGCGCAACTGATGATCGGCGGCCTGCGCGGGCTGGGCCTGCCGGCGCGCTACATGAGCGGCTATTTGCTCACCCATCCGCCGGAAGGGCAGCCGCGCATGATCGGCGCCGACGCCTCGCACGCCTGGGTATCGGTGTACGACCCGGCGCTGGGCTGGATCGACTTCGACCCGACCAACCGCTGCCTCGTGCAGCACGAGCACATCGTCACCGGCTGGGGACGCGACTTCAGCGACGTCACGCCGATGCGCGGCATCGTGCTCGGCGGCGGCGAGCAGGCGTTGCAAGTCAACGTCACGGTCACGCCGCTGGAGCTCGGTTAAGTCAGCCTCAATCCCCATCCTTGATATCCACGGACATATGCCAAGAAGAGTCCTTGCCGCACTCATCATTTCACTGCTCGCGCAGTCCGCGTATTCAGCAGGCCAGCCCAATACTTATACCCTCACGTGGGCGGAGAAATCAGAACAGCTGACTTATCGTTCTTGCGGTTGTGCCGACGGCTGCTGGATCGCCGAACTGCGCGAACGCAAATCGAAGCGGCTCAAGGCAAGTTTGCGGTGCGATTGCTCTAATCTGCTTGGGCGCTACCCGGCGAAGTACCCGGAAAGAGAGTTGCAAAAAAGCTGCTCAGAGATAAACGACCGGGAAGACAAGATGGACGCCATTTCTCAAACGATGAAGAGCCTGGTCGATCGAGATGCAAGCAAAAAGTAGCACCTCCGCAACCCCGCAGTTGCCGCCGTAATTGAGTGGCCTATGCGCGCTGTCTAACTGAACAAGACGCGCCGGGTGGATATGATGGTGGCCAGCGTCCCGCTCCGGGGACTACACCAACCCATTCCCAGGCAAAATGAAAACCTTTCACTGCGACAAGTGTTCACAACAAGTCTTCTTTGAAAACACGCTGTGCTTCAGCTGCGACAGCATGCTCGGCTACCAACCGGCGCAACGCGTCGTCAGCAGCTTCGAACCGGCAGAGGAGGGCACCTGGCGCAGCCTGAACAAGAACGACGCGGGCCGCCTCTACAAGCAATGCAGTAACTACGTCAACCATCAAGTTTGCAATTGGATGCTCGACGCCGACGACCCGAACGAGCTGTGCGCGTCTTGCCAACTGACCGTCGTCATCCCCACCCTCAGCACCGAGAAGAACCACCTGTTTTGGCAGCGGCTGGAATCGGCCAAGCGCCGCCTGCTCTATTCGCTGTATTCGCTGCACCTGACCCCGGTGTCGAAGGAGGAGGACGAGGAAGCCGGCCTGGCTTTCCAGTTCCTCGAGGACGGTCCGGGCGACGACGAGAAGGTGATGACCGGCCACGACAACGGCCTGATCACGCTCAACATCGCCGAGGCCGACCCCGCCCAGCGCGAGCGCACCCGCGAGCAGATGCATGAACACTACCGCACGCTGCTGGGCCATTTCCGCCACGAGAGCGGACACTATTATTTCGATCGCCTGATCGCCGACAGCGAGTGGATCGACGGCTATCGCGAACTGTTCGGCGACGAGCGCCAGGATTACAGCGAGAGCCTCAAGCGGCACTATGAAAACGGCGCGCCGGCCGACTGGGAACAGCACTTCATCAGCACCTACGCCAGCTCGCACCCGTGGGAGGACTGGGCCGAAACGTGGGCGCACTACCTGCACATGATCGATACGCTGGAGACGGCGCACGCCTGCGGCCTGTCGCTCAAGCCGCGTAAGAAGGAGGAGCCGGAGATGGTGATCACCGCGCCGCCGCTGAAGATCGATTCCTTCGACGAGATCATCTCGGACTGGTTCGCGCTGACCTATGTGCTCAACAGCTTGAACCGCAGCGTCGGCACGCCCGACTCGTATCCGTTCAAGCTGCCGACGCCGGTGCAGGAGAAGCTGCACTTCATCCACAAGGTGGTGCTGGCGCAGGTGGAAAAGACCAAGGCTAAGCCGGCCGCCAAGGCCGCCGCCGCGCGCACAACCCCGCCGGCGGTGACGCCAGCAAAGGCACAGGCACAGGCGGCTGCGGCGGCGTAACGCCGGCCGGACCGCTCACGGCGCGGTCGGCCGCGCGTTCACGTCCTGGATGTCGCGCCAGTAGTCGCGCTCCAGCCTGGACAGGTCCACGTCGCGCGCGGCCAGGTCGAACGCTTGCTGCTGTTGCAGACCCTCGCGCGTATGCTGGAAGCACACGTGCACGTTGCGCGTGGGGAACAGGTGGTCGGTGACGCCCACGCGCGCGCGGTCGGCCGGCGTGTAGCGCTCGGCGGCCAGCAGGTAGCGCAGCATGCGTTTTTCGATGACGATGGCGGTGAAGCGGCGCGCCAGCAGCTTGCGCAGGTTGATCTCGTCGCTGATGGCCGGTTCGACCGTCAGCACGCCGGTGCGCGCCATTTCGTCGAACTGCTCGCCGTACGAGTAACCGCCCACGGTGCCGATGCGCACCGCCTTCAGTTCCGCCAGCGCGGCGGGCGTGACCGGCTTGTCCTTCAGGTAGGCGAGCACCGTCTGCCGGCTGCCGACCGCGCTGGAGAAGTAGCATAGCTTCTCGCGCTCGGCGTTGCGCACCAGCGCCGCCACGCCAGCGTAGTCGTGGTCGCGTAGCCCGATTTCCATCGCGCGCTTCCACGGGAAATAATCGATCCGCGCGGCGTAGCCCATGCGTGTGGCCACCGCGCCGATCAGCGTGCCGGTCAAGCCGTTGCCCGGCAGCGAACGGCTGAAAAACGGCGGCCATTCCTCGGTGGCGAAACGCAACACGGGAGGCTCGGCGGCGGACGCCGGCATGCACAGCAATAAACCTGTGCAAAATTTCAACAGCCGTAACAGCTTCAAGCAGCCCCCAATTACACCGCGACGGCGGCGATCCTGTCGACTATGCTCCCACAGATTATCGGCCGCCGCAAAAGTTTGTTGCCAGAAGGCGATTTACTTCGGCGGGCCCGGCATGCATCGTGCAAGTGACGCGGGCCGGCGCCGGCGAGGGACGGCCGTCAGTGCTCGAAGTCGAGCACGACGCGGCCCTCGATGTCGCCCTTGCGCATGCGCGCGAACACCTCGTTGATGTGTTCGAGCCGGTCGGTCTGGACTGTCGCGCGGACCTTGCCGAGGGCGGCGAAGTCGAGCGCCTCCTGCAGGTCGAGCCGGGTGCCGACGATCGAGCCGCGCACGGTGATGCCGTTCAGTACCGTGTCGAAGATCGACAGCGGGAAGTCCCCCGGCGGCAGGCCGTTGAGCGAGACCGTGCCGCCGCGCCGCACCATGCCCAGCGCCTGCTGGAAGGCCTTGGGCGAGACGGCCGTCACCAGCACGCCCTGGGTGCCGCCCAGCTCCTTCTGGATGAGGGCGGCCGGGTCGGTGGTGAGCGCGTTGACCGTCACCGCCGCGCCCAGCCGCTTGGCCAGCGCCAGCTTGGCGTCGTCGATGTCGACCGCCACCACGTTTAAGCCCATCGCCGTGGCGTATTGCACGGCCATGTGGCCCAGCCCGCCGATGCCGGAGATCGTGACCCAATCGCCGGGCTTGGTGTCGGTGACCTTCAAACCCTTGTAGACGGTGACGCCGGCGCACAGCACCGGCGAGATGTCGACGAAGCCGACGTTGGCCGGCAGGTGCCCGACGAAGTTCGGATCGGCCAGCACGTATTCGGCGAAGCTGCCGTTGACCGAATAGCCGGTGTTTTGCTGTTCGCCGCACAAGGTCTCCCAGCCGCCCAGGCAATGCGGGCAATGGCCGCAGGCCGTGTACAGCCACGGCACGCCGACCCGGTCGCCTTCCTTGACGTGGCGCACGCCCGCGCCGGCCGCGACCACATAGCCGACGCCCTCGTGGCCGGGGATGAACGGCGGGTTCGGCTTGACCGGCCAGTCGCCCTGCGCCGCGTGCAGGTCGGTGTGGCAGACGCCGGTGGCGGCGACCTTGACCAGGATCTGGCCGGGGCCGACCTGCGGCACGGCCACCTCCTCGATCACCAGGGGTTGGCCGAACTCGCGGACGACCGCCGCCTTCATGGTTTTTTGCATGGTGTTGCTCCTCGGTGGGTGGGGTCAGAACGGCGCGTCGATGTCGACCACGTCGATCAGCTTGTGATTGACGAATTCCTTGATGCCCAGCCCGATCAGTTCGCGGCCGTAGCCGGAGCGGCCGATGCCGCCGAACGGCAGGTCGGCCTTGACCATGGTCGGGTGGTTGATGAACACCATGCCGGTGGCGATTTGTTTGGCGACCTCGACGCCGCGCGCGGTATCGGCGGTGAACACCGAGCCGCCCAGGCCGAAGGGCGTGTCGTTGGCGATGCGCACCGCGTCGGTCTCGTCGGCGGCGCGGAACAGCATCGAGACGGGGCCGAAGAATTCCCAATGGCGGGCCGGATTGTCCGCGCCCAGGTTCGACAGGATGGTCGGCTGCACGAAGGCGCCGCCGGTCGGCACCGGCGGCCCGACCTCGGTCGCGGTGGCGCCGAACACGACGGCCTGGCGGATCTTGTCGCGGATCTCGTCGGCGGCGGCGCGCGACGACAACGGCGCCAGCGTGGTGGCGGCGTCGAACGGGTCGCCGGCGCGCAGCGCCGCCACGCCGGTGGCGTAGCGCTCGGCGAAGGCGTCGTAGACGGCGTCGACGACGATCATGCGCTTGGACGACACGCACACCTGGCCGCCGTTCCAGTGGCGGCCGAATACCGCCCACTTGACCGTCTTGTCGAGGTCGGCGTCAGCCAGCACCACGAAGGCGTCGGCGCCGCCCAGTTCCATGGTCGACTTCTTGAGCGCCTTGCCGGCCTGCGCGGCGATGATCGCGCCGGCCGCCTCCGAGCCGGTCAGCGCCACGCCGTGCACGCGCGGGTCGTTGAGGATGGTCTCGATCTGCGCGCGCGTGGCGTACAGGTTCTGGAAGGCGCCGGCGGGCAGGCCGGCGTCGCGCATCAGCCGCTCGAACGCGGCCGCGCTTTGCGGCACGTTGGACGCGTGCTTGAGCAGCATGGTGTTGCCGGCCGACAGTTGCGGCGCGATGATGCGGGCGATCTGGTAATAGGGGAAGTTCCATGGCTCGATCGCCAGCAGCACGCCGAGCGGCTCGTGCACCAGCGTGGCGCTGCCCTCGTCGGGGCTGGCCACCGGCAATGGCTGCGGCGCCAGCAACGACTCGGCGTGCAGCGCGTAGTAGTCGAAGATGTCGGCCGCCAGCGCCACCTCGGCGCGGGCCTCGGAGAACAGCTTGCCCATTTCCATGGTCAGCAGGCGGGCGTAGTCGTCGCACTGGCGGCGCAGCAGCTCGGCCGCCGCCCGCATCACCGTGGCGCGCGCGGCGAAACCGGTGTGCTTCCAGGTCTGGAACGCGGCGTGGGCCCGGTCGATGGCGGTGGCCACCTCGGCGTCGGTGGCGTCGGGAAAGGATTTCACCAGCTCGCTGGTGTATGGATTGATGCTGGCGTACGGCATTGGGACTCCCTCATGTGTGACAGTGCATGGGGACCAGTCTCCGCCCTACTACATGGAAAAACTATGATCTAGATCAAAATACGCCGAAACCGCACATATCCCATGGTCACCCGTCAAAGCGACTTCAACAACGCATCGATCAATTCCCGGCTGTCGTACGGGCTGTCCGGCAACAGCAGGTCCGGCGACACCAGCGCCGCGGCGGCCGCGCCGGACGGCCGCTGGAAGATCAGGCGCGGCACGCTGAGCGCCAGGCCGCTGGCGGGCAGCACGAAGTTTTGCGTGCCGCCGCTTTGCCGCGCGCGCGCCGAACCGGCCGCGCCGGCCACCTTGGCGAAGCCGAAGTCTTGCACCACGTTGCTGAACAGGATGGCCGACGAATACGTGTTGCGTCCGACCAGCACGTACGTGGCGCCGCTAAAATGCAGCGGATCGTCCGGTTGCGGCGGTATCCATTTCTCTATCGTGCCGTCGATCACCTGGCCCAGCTTTTCGGTGGCGCTCTCGCGGCCCTTGATGACCTTTTTCTTGTACGTCGAGGCCCAGCGGTAGGGCTTGTCGGCGATGTAGCGCAGAATGCCGTCCATCCACATATCGTCGTTGCCGCCGCCGTTGGCGCGCACGTCGATCAGCAATGTCTTGACCCTGGCGTCGCGCAGTTGGGTGAAGGCGCGCTCGGTGAAGTCGGTGAATTGCTTTTTGTCGGGCCAGTAGAAGGTGTTGACGGTCAGCAGCGCGGCGTCGCCGGGCAGCAGCTCGAACCGGAACTGGCGGTCGAACTCCGCCCGTCCGCTCAGGTAGGCCGGCAGTTTGGCGCCGGCGGCCGCGCGCAGCCGCCGGCCATCGGCGGTCAGCACGTCGAAGGCCGCCACGTCGCCGTACATCTTCCAGTACAGGAAGGGCCAGCGCGTCGACAGCAGGTCGGCGCGGAACGTGGCCGTGTCGCCGTGGCAGCGTTCCAGCAGCTCGGCGACGAGGCGGCGCGCCGGCACGCCGTTGATCTGCTCGATGCGCGCGCCGGCCAGCGGCGAGGCCGCGCCGCCCAGTTCGGCGCGAATGGCCAGGCCGCCTTGCGGGTCCACCACCACCTCGTAGGGAAAGAATCCGCCGCCGGCGGCGAGCAGGGCCTCGCTCTGGGCGCCGGCGTCCGGTGGCGTCAACGCCATGTGGGCGTCGGCATACACCGGGTTGAGCGTTGCCATCAGCCGCCAGGCCTGGTCGCGCGTCATCGGCGTGTCCAGCTGCGCGTCGATGCGCCGGTAAGTTTGCCGCAGCTGTTCGACGTCGGCCGAGAAGCCGGGGTCGGGATGGGTGGCGGCGACGGCGTCCTGGATGAAGCGCAGGTCCGCGCGCAACTGCTCCGGCGTGGACAGGGGCGCCGTTTGCGCCCGGGAGCAAGGCGCTGCCAGCAGCGCGGTGGCGATCAATGCCAGCAGGGCCGGCCGGAGGTGGCGGGAAATGGGCGTCATTTGTTTCCGTCGAAGAAGATCATGGCGTGACTGTAGTGCTTGCCGGCGGCGGGGGCCAGCGGCGCGCGACGAACGGCGGTTTTGACGTAGTGGAATGCATTATTGCCGCCGTGGCACAGTTGTTAGGTGTGTCACGCCACAGACACGTGGTGCCGACGCGGTCATCATCGACGAGTCAGCCAACTAGTCCGCAGGATACAAAATGGATTTCCCCACCCGCCATCTGAATCAACCGTTGCCCTATGATTCCTCCTACGAAATCGAGGAAGAGGATGAGGCCCAGACCATCGCCGGCCTGCAAGAGGCCATGCGCAGCGTCGCCGAGACCGTCCACAAGGACAGCGGCCACGCCCCGCGCGGCGTGCACGCCAAGAGCCATGGCCTGCTGCGCGGGCAGTTGCGGGTGCTGGACCGCATCCCGCCCGATTACGCGCAGGGCCTGTTCGCCACGGCGGGCGAGTATCCGGTGGTGATGCGACTGTCGACCACGCCGGGCGACCTGCTCGACGACAAGGTGTCGACGCCGCGCGGCATGGCGCTCAAGATCATCGGCGTTCCCGGCGAACGGCTGGCGGACGGCCAGGGCGACACCACCCAGGACTTCGTCATGGTCAACGGTCCGGTGTTCCTGTCGCCGACGGCCAAGCAGTTCCTGGGCAGCACCAAGCTGCTGGCCGCCACCACCGACAAGGCGCCGGCGCTGAAGAAGGCCTTCTCCGCGGCCTTGCAGGGCGCCGAGAAGGCGATCGAGGCGGTCGGCGGCGAGAGCGCCACGCTCAAGGGCCTCGGCGGCCATCCGGAAACCCACATCCTCGGCGAGACCTTTTACACGCAGGTGCCGGTGCTGTTCGGGCGCTACATGGCCAAGCTGTCGCTGGTGCCGGTGTCGCCCGGGCTGGTCGCGCTGAAGGACCGGCCGGTGGACCTCGACGGCAAGCCGAACGGCCTGCGCGGCGCGGTGGTCGATTTCATGACCGAACATCACGCCGAATGGGAACTGCGCGTGCAGCTGTGCACCGATCTGGCGGAGATGCCGATCGAGAATCCCACCGTCGAGTGGAGCAGCCCGTGGGTGGCGGTGGCGCGCATCAGCGCCGGGCCGCAGGCAGGGTGGACGCATGGCTTGTCGGTGCTGGTCGACGACGGCATGCAGTTCAATCCGTGGCATTGCATCGCGGCCCATCGCCCGCTCGGTTCCATCATGCGGGTGCGGCGCGCCGTGTACGCGGAATCGGCGCGCTTCCGCGCCGAGCGCAACGGCACGCCGATCGCCGAGCCGGTGAATCTGGATCATTGGCGCGAGCATCGATCGGCGGCTCGCCCATCCCTTAATACTTGTAGTTCAACCCCACCACGAACGTGCGCCCCGAATGCACGTACAACAACGTGTCGTTGCGCTGGCTATCGCGGCCGTAGCGCAACGGCGTGTCGTTCAGGTTCTGCCCCTCCAGACTGATGCGCAACTGCGGCGTGATGTTGTACGACATGCTGAAGTCGATATTGGTCGATCCGTCGACGATGGTGAAGTCATGCCCCTGCACATCGCCCAGCACATTGAGCAGATACGACGAGCGGTGCGCCGCCGATACCCGCGCGCTGAAGGTCTTGTCCTCATAGAACAACGTGAGGTTGTGCGCCTTCGGCGACAGGCCGGTGAAGTTGGCGCGCCGCGTCAGCTGCTCGTTGGCGGCGGTGTTCGGATTGTCGACCCGCGTGATGTAGGTGATCTTCGAATCGACGTGCGTGTAGTTGGCCAGCAGGCCGAAATTGGCCCAGATCCCCGGCAGGAAGCTGAACGGCGCCTGCAGGTTGAACTCGTACCCGGTCAGCGGCCCGCCCGGCGTGTTGACCTGGCGGTTGACCACCACCGTGGTGTTGGGCAGCGTGGCGCAGGCCGGCGTGCCGCCGGTGATGCTGCAGCCGCCGCCCAGCAGGATCGATTCCGGCAAGCCCAGCGTCGAGAACACCGCGCGCTCCGACACGCCCTGGATGAAGGTGCCAATGTCCTTGTGGAAGGCGCCCACCGACACCATCGCGTTCTTGGCGTAGTACCACTCGGCCTGCACGTCGTAGGTCTTGGCGCGGATAGGCGCCAGGTTGGGGTTGCCGATCGTGACCGTCTGCACCTGCGTGCTGAGCGTGGTCGACGGCGCCAGGTCGGTGTACTCCGGACGCGCCAGCGTCTTGCCGGCCGAGAAGCGCAGCATCACGTCGTGCGGCAGGGTGGCAGAGACGTTGAGCGCCGGCAGGGTGTCGCGGTAGCTGTTCTTGAAGCGCGCCGGCTCCAGCACGCCGTTGGCGTTGAGCATGGCGAAGGTGTCGACGTTGGTGCGCGCGTGGCGCACGCCGACATTGCCGCGCAGCGGAATCGAGAACAGGTCGTACTTGAAGTCGGCCGCCAGGAACAGCGCCTTGATCGACTCGTCGACGCCGCGGTTGGCCTGGTTCAGGTAGTTGTAGCTCGACCCCGGCACCTCGGTGCAATGGCACTCGATGTTGTAGACCTTGAGGAATTTGTCGAGGTCGACGGCCGCCCACGAGCTCGGCACGCCGCTGGCGTCCAGGCCCTTGCCGAAGCCGCCGATCTGGCGCGTGATGTCGCCCATCCCCACGCCCGCCGGCAGGGTCAGGCCGTTGCCGCCGGAGCCGATCTCGACGTTGGTCCAGGTGTTGTCGCGCTTGGAGAAGCCGGTGCGCAGGGTCAGGTTGTCGTTGAGCTCGTAGCTGGCGTTGACCTGGTTGGTCTTGAGCGTGTTGCGGGTGTGCAGATAGCGGCCGACGAACTGGCCGTGGAAGGTGCCGTCGGCCTCCTGCGGCGCGAAGCTGAAGCTGTTCGGGTTGGCGACGTCGACGCCGAAGTTCATCGCCGGCACGTTGCGGTTGTTGCGGAAGTCGAAGGAGTAGCCGTTGGCGTTGGGCGAATCGAACTGCACCGTCGTGCGCTGCGGCTCGTCCAGGTCCGAGCGCGACTGGCCGGTCAGGAAGTCGACCTTCAGGCGGTCGGTGACATCGTGGCGGCCCGACAACACGTGCTGGCGGAACAAGGTCGAGTAGACGTCGAGCAATCCTTCGCTGCGGATGTCGACCGCGTTGAACTTGCCGTAGTCCCAGCTGCCGGCGTCGTTGAAGTGGCTCTCCAGGATCGACGTCTGCGGCTTGCCGTTCGATTGCCCGAGGCTGCGGCCGAACGAGATGGCCGAGATGTAGTTGTCGTAGCGTTTGTTGTTGAACTTGCCGCCGAGCAGATCGAGATTGAGCTCGGTGCTACTGCTCGGGCGCCATTGCAGCGAGCCGGTCACGCCGGAGCGCTCGTACTGCGTCATCGAGCGGCGGTAGCGTGGGATGCGCGGCGCGAACGCGCCCGAGCCGGGCAGCGGGTTGGCGACCGTTCCGCCGTAGTTGTCGGTGCGCGACATGACGTCGTTGTAGGCAGCCGGGTTGGATGTGCGCGGCACGCCGAAGCCGCAATTGGCCGCGTCGATGCCCTTGACGGCGTTGTTGGCGGGGTTCTGCGGCGCGTAGCCGGCCGGCGCGCAAAAGCCGCCGTCGTTGCTGGCGCTGAGCAGTTCGACCGCCTCGTAGCCTTCCTCCTGCACCGTGCGCTTCGAATAGGCGGCCGAGATCAGCGCGCCGAACTGGCCGTACGGCGTCTTCCAGCGGTCCGACAGCAGCGCCGTCACGCGCGGGCTGTATTTTTCCGACAGCGAGTTGTGCATCTCCTGCGCGCCCAGGCTGAAGGTGCGGCCCTTGAAGTCGAACGGACGGGCGGTGCGCAGGTCGACGGTGGCGCCGAGCGAGCCTTCCTCGACGCTGGCCTCGGAGGTCTTGCGCACCTCGAGGCTGTTGAACAGCTCGGAGGCGAACACGGAAAAGTCGAAGCCGCGCCCGCGGTTGGTGCTGCCGTTGATGTCGGAGGCGCCGGTGGCCGTCACGCCCTCGATGCCGTTGATGCGCACGCGCGTGAAGCCGGCGTTGAGGCCGCGCACGGTGATCTGCTTGCCCTCGCCACCGTCGCCGCGCGTGAGCGACACGCCCGGCACCCGCTGCAGCGATTCGGCCAGGTTGGCGTCGGGGAACTTGGCGATGTCCTCGGCCTTGATGACGTCGATGATGCCGTCGCTGGCGCGCTTGGTGTTCAGCGCGCTATTGAGGCTGGCGCGGAAGCCGGTCACGACCACCACGGAGTCGGCGGACTGCGCGGCCGACTGCGCGGCCGCCGGTTCGGTTTGCTGGGACGTTTGCGCGTGCGAGGAGGTGGCCATCGCGGCCATCGCGGCCAGCACGCCGCTGACGGCGAGCACGGACGGTTTGAGCGGACTTGCGTTCCGGTTCTTCATGCGTATCCTTTTGTATTTTTTGTTGCTGTGTGGATGTCTCTCCCTGCTTGGGAAAATCGATCATATGCGACTTCAACGCGCGAAAAATCGACGTGGCGGAAACGATCAGTGAGTTGATTTATTAGGGGAGGTTGCGGGCGTCGGCGTTGCTTGCTAACTACAATCCGGCCGGCCCGCACCGGGTCCGGCGCGGCGCGCGCCTATTGTGCGCCACCGTACACCGCACTTGTTACACTTTGGCTTTCGGCTTATCAAGACATCATGGCGGCCCTCTCCGTTACCACCCTGTCCTTCCCTGCGGCCGTTGGCGCACGGTCGTACCGCTTCATCGGCGGCGGCACGCCCATGCGCGACATGGTGCGCGATTTCCCGTGGCAAGACACGGTGCTGGGCGCCATCGACGACTGGCCCGCCGCGCTGCGCGCCGGTGTCGGCATCGTCATGCACTCGGTGCACCCGATGTTCCTGTGGTGGGGCGACGAGCTGATCCAGGTGTACAACGACGCCTACGTGCCGTGCTTCGGCGAGGGCAAGCATCCGGCCGCGCTCGGGCAGGGCGGACGCGCGTGCTGGACCGAGATCTGGCCCATCATCGGCCCGCAGATCGACGAGGTGCGCAACGGCGGCGAACCGCGCTGGTACGCCGACAACCTGGTGCCGATCTGGCGCAACGGCCGCATCGAGGATGTCTACTGGAGCTATACCTACACGCCGGTGTTCGGCGAGGACGACCGCATCGCCGGCGTGCTGGTGGTGTGCACCGAGACCACCCGCCAGGTGCTGGCCGAGCGCCGCCGCCACGCGCTCGACCTGCTGGCGCGCCGGCTGCTGGCCTGCCGCAGCGAGGCCGATGTGCGCGCCGGCATCGCCCTGAGCGCCGGCGACGATCCGGGCGACCTGCTGTCGGTGGACCTGCTGCGCGGGCCGGGCGCGGACGCGGTCGACGGCGCCGACCTGGCCGTCGGCGACCCGGCCGTGGTGGTCATCCGCGGCGCCGACCTGCAACTGTGCGACGAGCTGGCGCTGGCGTTCCGCGTGTCGTCGCGCTTGCCGATGGACGCCTCGTTCCGCCAGTTCCTGGAGCAGTACACCGCCACCGTGTGCGCCACCCTGAGCCGCCTCGACAGCGACCGCGCGCTGGCGCAGGCGATGGCCGAGAGCGAGCGCCTCAACGCCGACCTGAACGCGTCGGCGCGCACCAAGGACGAATTCCTGGCCATGCTGGGCCACGAGCTGCGCAACCCGCTGGCGCCCATCGTCACCGCGCTCAAGCTGATGAAGCTGCGCGGCGGCGAACACAGCGAAACCGTCCACGAGCAGGAGGTGATCCAGCGCCAGGTCGACCATCTGGTGCGGCTGGTGGACGACCTGCTCGACGTCTCGCGCATCGCCAGCGGCAAGGTCGAGCTGCGCAAGGAGACGGTCGCGCTGGCGGACGTGCTCAACAAGGCGATCGAAATGGCCAGTCCGCTGCTCGAGCAAAAGCAGCACCGGCTGCTGGTCGACGTGGCGCCGGTGCGTTGGCACGGCGATCCGGCGCGGCTGGCGCAGGTGGTGTCCAACCTGCTGAGCAACGCGGCGCGCTACACGCCGGCCGGCGGCCACGTGACCCTGGCCACCCGCGTCACCGGGCGTTCGCTGACGATACAAGTCACCGACGACGGCTCGGGCATCTCGCCCACCTTGCTGCCGCACATCTTCGACCTGTTCGTGCAGGGCAACCGCATGGTCGACCGCGCCAAGGGCGGGCTGGGCATCGGACTGGCGCTGGTGCGCAACCTGGTGCAGATGCACGGCGGCGAGGTGGCCGCCTACAGCGCCGGCGAAGGGCGTGGCAGCACCTTCACGCTGACCTTGCCCGAGTCGGTGGTGGAGGAGGCCGAGTCCGGCAACGCGGGCGCGGCCGACAGCGCGCCGGCGCAGGGCGGCGGCGTCCGCGTGCTGGTGGTCGACGACAACCAGGACGCCGCCGATTCGCTGGCCGACCTGCTCGGCGCGCTCGGCTACAGCGCGGCGGTGGCCTACGATCCGGCCCACGCGATCGCCGAGGCCGGCAGGGCGATGCCGCAGGTGGCCATCCTCGACATCGGCCTGCCCGGCATGGACGGCTTCGAGCTGGCCGCCCACCTGCGCCGCCTGCCGCGCGGCGAAGGCCTGAAACTGATCGCGCTGTCCGGCTACGGCCAGGAGAACGACAAGCACCGCAGCCGGGAGGCCGGCTTTGCGGCCCACCTCGTCAAGCCGATCAATATCGCCGAGCTCCAGACAACGTTATCATAAAGAGTTGCATTTTTCTTAAATAAACCGCTAGAATAGCTCCCGGGAAACTTTGCGAGGCCGGGAGCCATATGGAATTGGTGTACAAGCACGAAAAAGCGCTGTTCGGCATCATGCTGGCCGTCTCGCTGGTCGTCTGGACCGGCCTGCTGGCGGCGACCCTGGGCATGGCGCTGGTGTATCTGCTGCTGTTCTTCATTACCTACTGTTTCGCGCAGTCGGCGCTGGTGTCCTGGCTCAAGGGCACCGGCGTGCGCATCACGGCCGAACAGTTCCCCGACCTGCGCGAGCGCATCGACGCCTGCTGCCGGCGGCTCGGCCTGGAGCAGGCGCCGGAGGCGTATCTGCTGCAGATGGGCGGCAGCTTCAACGCCTTCGCCACGCGCTTTCTCGGCAATAACTTCATCGTGCTGTATTCGGACGTCGTCGACGCGCTGGAGGAGCGCCCGGACGCGATCAACTTCTACATCGGCCACGAGATCGGCCACCTCAAACGCCAGCACCTGCGCTGGTCGGCGCTGCTGGCGCCGGCTTCCCTGGTGCCGCTGCTGGGCGCGGCCTACGCCCGCGCGCGCGAATACACGTGCGACCGTCACGGCTTCCACGCCTGCGACGACCTCGACAGCGCACAGGTGGGCCTGTCGGCGCTGGCGGCGGGCGGCAAGCGCTGGCGCCAGCTCAGCACGGCCGGCTACGCCGCGCAGGCGCAGCAGTCGTCCGGCTTCTGGATGTCGTTCCACGAGCTGGTGGGCGACTATCCGTGGCTGGTCAAGCGCATGGCGGTGATGCGCGGACTGGCCGGCGGCAACGAGGTCGAGCAGCCCGGCCGCCACGGCCTGGCCTATCTGCTGGCGCTGTTCGTGCCGCGGCTGGGCGTCGGCGGCGCCGGCTCGCTGCTGGCGGTGCTGGCGCTGGTCGGCGTGCTGGCGGCGGTGGCGCTGCCGGCCTACCAGGACTACACGACCCGCGCGCGCATGGCGCAGGTGGTCGGCGTCGGCCAGGAGGCGACGGCGGCGGTGGAGCGCTATTTCTACGCCCACGGCAGCGGTCCGGCCACCCTGGAGCAGGCCGGCTACGCGATGGCCGACCCGAACCACGTGGTGCAGAACATCACGGTCGATGCCGCCAACGGCGCGGTGCACGTGTTCCCGGCCGACCTGAATTATCGCGGCAAGGCTATTGCGTTCACGCCGAGCCTGGACGAGAATAAGCGCGTGGCCTGGCGCTGCGGCAGCGACGGCATCCCGGTCCGGCTGCTGCCGGCCGATTGCCGCGACTAGCTGACCCTCCAGCGCCACCCATCGAAGGACGCCGTTTTGATCACACCGCTGGAAGTCGCCGCCAACGCCGTCATGGCGCTGTCCATCGTGCTTGCCGGCCGCAACAATGTGCATTCGTGGTGGCTGGGCGTGATCGGTTGCTCGATGTTCGCGGTGCTGTTCTACATCTCCAGGCTGTACGCCGACGTCGCGCTGCAAGGCTTCTTCATCGTCACCTGCCTGATCGGCTGGCGCCAGTGGGTGGGCGGCGGCGGCGGGGCGCTGCCGATTTCGAAGGCGCGGCCGCTGCTGGTGGGCTCGATGGCGGTGGCCGGCCTGGCCGCCACCGCCGCCTACGGCCTGATGCTGCAGGCGTGGACCGACGCCTACGCGCCGTTCATCGATTCGGCCGTGCTGATGTTCAGCATCATCGCGCAACTGCTGCTGATGGGGCGGCGCTTGCAGACTTGGCCGTTCTGGCTGATGGTCAACACCGTCTCCATTCCGCTGTACGCCAGCCGGGGCCTGTACCTGACGGCCGCGCTGTACGCGGCCTACTGGTTCAACGCTCTGGCGTCGTGGTTCTTCTGGCGCCGGCAGATGCGCGGCCAGGAGGCAAAGCTACAACTAAGCGCGTAGAAAAACACGACAAAAATCGACATTGTCCTGGGCACGCTCTATCATTCATTTCCAAGTGGAAAAAATATGGAGCACAAAATGCAATGGTTCTATGATCTCAAGATAGGCAAGAAGTTAATTCTGGCGTTCGCGGTGGTCATCGCACTGACTTGCTTCCTCGGCCTGTTCTCGATCAACCAGCTCGTCAAGGTCAACCAGGCCTCGACCGACATCGCCACCAACTGGTTGCCGGCCGTGCGCTACCTGGGCCAGATGCAGACGTCGATGTCGCGCTACCGGATCTCAGAATCGACCCACATCCTGCTGGCCGAGGAGGCCGACATGGCGGCCACCGAGAAATCGATGGCGACCCGGCTCGAGACGCTGGGCAAGCAGCAGGCCTCGTACGCGGCGCTGGTGTCGGAGCCGGAGGAAAAACGCATTTACGCCGAGCTGCAAAAAACCATGGAGGCCTACCAGGCCGAAAGCAAGAAGCTGACGGCGCTGTCGCGCGCCGGCCAGAAGGACGAGGCGCGGGTGCTGTTCCGCGGCGCCTCCAACAAGGTGTTCCGCCAGGTCAACGAGCAGCTCGACGCGCTGGTCAAGATCAACGACGACGGCAGCATGGCGGCCGACACGTCGGCGGCGCAGACGTTCTCGCTGGCGCGCAAGCTCATCCTCGGTACGCTGGCGGCGCTGATCGTCATCAGCCTGGTGCTGGCGACGACCGTGTCGCGCGCCGTCGCCGCGCCGCTGCAGGAGGCGGTGGTGATCGCCCGTCGCGTGGCCGAGGGCGACCTGACCGGCCACATCGCCAGCACCAGCAAGGACGAGACGGGACAACTGATGTTGTCGCTCAAGGCCATGAACGACAGCCTGCTGCGCGTGGTGGGCGAGGTGCGCGGCGGCACCGACACCATCGCCACCGCGTCGGCCCAGATCGCGAGCGGCAACCTCGACCTGTCGAGCCGCACCGAGGAGCAGGCCAGCTCGCTGGAGGAGACCGCCTCGGCGATGGAGGAACTGACCTCGACCGTCAAGCAGAACGCCGACAACGCCCGCCAGGCCAACCAGCTGGCGCAATCGGCGTCCGGCACGGCCACCGACGGCGGCCAGGTGGTGGGCGAGGTGATCGCGACGATGGAGGCGATCAGCGCCGCCTCGCGCAAGATCGTCGACATCATCAGCGTGATCGACGGCATCGCCTTCCAGACCAACATCCTGGCGCTCAACGCGGCGGTGGAGGCGGCGCGCGCCGGCGAGCAGGGGCGCGGCTTCGCCGTGGTCGCCAGCGAGGTGCGCAACCTGGCCCAGCGCAGCGCGGCGGCGGCCAAGGAAATCAAACAATTGATCGACGACTCGGTGACCCAGGTCGACAGCGGCACGGCGCTGGTGCAGCGGGCCGGCACGACGATGACCGAGGTGGTGGCGAGCGTGCGCCGCGTCAGCGACGTGGTGGCCGAGATCTCGGCCGCCAGCCACGAGCAGAGCACCGGCATCGAGGAAGTCAACCGCGCCATCACGCAGATGGACGAGGTGACGCAGCAAAACGCCGCGCTGGTCGAGGAGGCGGCCGCCGCCGCCGGGTCGCTGCAGGAGCAGGCCGCCAATCTGGCGGCGGTGGTCAGCGTGTTCCGGCTGCGCTAAAGCTCGCAAGCCCGCAAGCGTATCGCTCAAAGCCTACGGGTTCACACTCCAAGACACGCCGCGCGCCGTCAGGCCTGCGGCGTTTTTCTTTGGTTCGAGGTGCGGAAGGCGCTCGGCGTGATGCCGTTGCGTTCGCGGAAGGCGGTGGCGAAATTGCCGGCATTGTTAAATCCGATCAGCAGCGCGATATCCTGCACGTCCATGTCCGTGTCGCGCAGCAACTCCTCGCCGCGCCGGATGCGGGCCTCGCGGATGAAGGCGAACACCGTCATGCCGGTTTGCTCGCGGAAGATTTGTGACAATTTTTCCCGGTAGGTGCCGACGCTGCGGGCGATCTCAGCCAGCCCCGGCAAGGTGGCCAGGTTGTCGGCGATCAGGCGCTTGACGGCGGCCACGATGACCGCGTCCGGATCGCTGTCGGCCCCGCCCGCGGCGGCGCGAGTGCCGGCCTCGGGGTCGTTGGAGGCCTGCAGGCCGCGGTCGCTGACCCGGCGCGCCAGGTTCAGGTGCACCTGGATGCGGGCGGCCAGCTCGCCCGGCGAAAACGGCTTGGAGACATAGTCGACGCCGCCGATCGACAGGCCCATGATGCGCTCCTCGTCGGCGTCGGCGCCGCTCAGGAAGATCACCGGGATGTCCTGTGTCACGGGGTTGGCCTTGAGCAGCCGGCACGCCGTGTAGCCGTCCATATTGGGCATGCGCACGTCCAGCAGGATCAGGTCCGGCAGATTGGCCAGCGCCAGCTGGTAGCCCTGCAGCCCGTTGAAGGCCACCGACACCTTGTAGGGCAGCTCGCTAAGCAGGTCGACCAGCACGCGCTGCTCGAACGCGGAGTCGTCCACGATGAGGATTTTGCGCTGCGTACTGTCACTGGCCGTCGGCATGGTTCACCTTGGATGATTGATAAATTCGTGACGCCCTGTTGCGTATTATGCCTATCTTTTAAAAATTTTTAATAGTTTTCTCCGCCTACAGAACCCTGGTCACTTGCAGCAAAAGCACGGTTTTTTTAGATCATCAATAATTGATTCAGTGTTGGGAGATGGCAATTGTAAAATTGTTGTCTTTTGGAATTTGGGTGGTGCGGCACGGCTGCGCGCGGGCCGCCGCCGGTTTGTGGAGGTTCGGCTCGTACCTTCCGCCAGGGTCCAAGCCTGCTTTCCGTCGTGAGTTTTGGAGAGTTTCCAGTATTTTTTTGGTCTATGTTGGAGATGGGAACAGGCCGAAAACTGTTGTTTTATAGAGGAAATAAGTAAACCCCAGGGTTAAAAAGGAGACAAAAATTGACATCGAAAAATACTTACATTGTCACATAGCTATCCCGAATACAACTCGCTCACCTCCGCCGGCCTCGGTGCCGGCAGGTCGACCGCGCAGTGTTTTCCATAACTGATTTTTCCTGTTCAACCTGAACCAAGGAGTTACAAATGAAACATACCGATTTCGGCCGCATGCCTTGCCCTATCGCACGCAGCCTGGGTAAAGTTGGCGAATGGTGGAGCATCTTGATCCTGCGCGACGCCTTCTACGGCCTGTCGCGTTTCGACGAATTTGAAAAGAGCCTGAAGATCGCCCCGAACATGCTGACCCGCCGCCTGGCCGGGCTGGTCGAAGGCGGCCTGATGGAGCGGCGCCAGTACAGCGCCCGTCCCCCGCGCTATGAATACCTGCTGACCAAGGCCGGCCGCGACTTCAAGCCTGTGCTGCTGGCCTTCATCGCCTGGGGCAACGAACATCTGGCACCGGAGGGCGCCAGCCTGCTGGTGGTGAGTCGCGAAACCGGCAAACCGGCCGATCAGGTGCTGGTCGACGCCAACAGCGGCCTGGCCATCAACGACGAAGACTACATGTTCGCGCCGGGCCCCGCCGCCAGCGACACCATGCGGACCCGTTTGATCGAGATCAGCAAACACGCTTCCTAAGCGTTGTTGCGTCCCTAAAAAAGCGCCGGCTTGCCGGCGCTTTTTTTCGTCGCGGCCAAGCTGCAACCGACCATAGCCCGGCACATGAAGTCCGTGCCGCAGATGGCGGCGGGCAAGAACGGGGCGCCGAAAACGCAGTAAAAATTACTCTAAAGAACCAAAATCGCTTTGCATTCAGGCACTTGGCGCGGGGCGGCGGGGGACCCTGAAAACTGTGGAATAATGCTGTCACAGCGTTTAAATACGTTCGGGCAACTAGACCCGGCGGACGACACACAGTCAAAGGACGTCACTTGGTGGACATGTTTGCCCTCGATGAGGAGCTGGCGCGGTGGGAGGCCGTGTTGCCGGAGATATCCGGCGCGGCGCGCTTGCCGTTGCTCGTGGCGCTCGCCTGGCATCTGCGCCAGCGCGCTCCCGCGCGCGCACGCGCCCTGTCCTCCGACATCGTTCCCCTGCTGGGCGCGCTGCCGCCGGCCGACGCGCTGGTGGTGCGCGGCCGCCTGCTGCTGATCGCCGCCGAAGCCGAATGGCTCAACGGCCAGCTCGACACCGCCCAATACCAGGCCGAACAGGCGTTGTCGCTGTTCGGGCAGGCCGCCGACCATCCCGTCGCCGCCGCCGCGTCGGCGCGCGCCCGCGCCGACGCCTGCTGGGTGCTGGCCTGGGTGTCCAACGACCGGGGCGACAGCGCCGCCGGCGACCGCTGGCTGGCGCAGGCCGGCGCGGCCGCCCGCGCCGGCGGCGATCCGGTGCGGGTGGACGTGATCGACGCCGCCGCCGGCATTTGCGCCGCCTTCGGCGATTGGCAGGCCGCGCAGCGGCAATGGGACGGCCGCTTCGACGCCGATCCGGGCGGCCTGGCGCCGATCGCCGCCGGCTGGGTCAGCGATTACTTCGGCACCTGCGCCTTCCAGCGCAGCGAGTACGGCCGCGCCATCGGCCATCTGATGCTCAGCTTCGAGATCGCGCTGGTGACCGGCCAGATCCGCCGCGCCATCATCGTCGCCACCAACATCGGCAACGGCTTCACCAGCCTCAACGCGCACGAGGCGGCGCTGGAATGGATGCAGCGCGGCCTCGACCTGGCGCGTCCGGCCGGCTGGCCGCTGTCGATCGGCATGTGCCTGATGCAGACCGCCGAGACCTTGCGCCAGCTGGGCCAGCGCGAGGCCGCGCAGACCCTGCTGCGCGAGGCGTTGGCGGTGCTGGCGCCGCTGTCCGGTTCGCGCGCCTACGCGGTGGCGCTGGAGTACCAGGGCGACCTGGCGCTCGACCTGGGCAACCACGCGGCCGCGCTCGACAGCTTCACCCGGCTCGCCGCGCGCGGGGACGCGCTGGCGCAGAACGATTTCCAGAGCAGCGCGCGGCGCGGCCAGGCGCACGCGCTGTCGCACCTGGACCGGCCGGACGAGGCGCTGGCCGCCGTGCGCGGCGCGCTGGCGCTGG
The DNA here is from genome assembly GCF_040675865.1 of Burkholderia sp. LMU1-1-1.1. Taxonomy (NCBI): domain Bacteria; kingdom Pseudomonadati; phylum Pseudomonadota; class Betaproteobacteria; order Burkholderiales; family Burkholderiaceae; genus Burkholderia; species Burkholderia sp. LMU1-1-1.1. The sequence continues at coordinate 128,697 of NZ_JBEGHG010000086.1, forward strand.
CGCGCGAGCATGGCGACGCCCTGGGCCAGATCGCCGCCCTCAACGTGCTGGCCGATATCCACGCGCACCACGCGCTGCCCGAGCCGGACCTGATGATGGCGCCCAATCCGGTGCTGCACTACCTGCTGCTGGCGCTGGAGATCGCCGCCACCATCGACGGCTACACGGTGCCCGGGGCGTTGCTCGACGCCACCGCGCGCGAGTACGCCGCCATTGGCGACCACGCGCGCGCCTACGCGATCGCGCTGCAGGCCGGCGCCGCGCGCGACCAGACCCACAGCCAGCAGGCCACCAACCGCGCCATCGCCATGCAGGTGCAGTACCAGACCGAGCGCGCGCAGACCGAGGCCGAGCACCATCGCCAGCTTGCGGCGGCCGAGGCGCAGCGCGCCGAGGTGCTGCAGCAAACCAGCGCCACGTTGGCGCACCTGAGCGCGATCGGCCAGGAGATCACCGCGCACCTGGACGCGGCGGCGGTGTTCCGCGCGCTCGACCGCCACGTGCACGGCCTGCTCGACGCCACGCACTTCTCGATTTTCCTGCTGGAGCCGAACGGCGTGTGGCTGTCGTGCGCGTTCGGCGTCGAGGCCGGCAATCCGCTGCCGGAGGCGCGCTATTCGCTGGCGGACCCGCGCGCCAACACGTCGCGCTGCGTGCGCGAGCAGCGCGAGATCCTGATCGAACTGGGCGAGGCGGATGTGACGCCGAACCTGATCCCGGGCACCTTGCCGACCTTGACGCTGCTGTTCGCGCCGCTGCGCGTGGGCGAGCGCGTGCTGGGCGCGATGACGGTGCAGTCGCTGCACGCCAACGCCTACGGCGAGCGCGAACGGCTGATCTTCCGCACCTTGTGCGCGTACGGCGCGATCGCGCTCGACAACGCCAGCGCCTACCGCCAGGTGGCGGCGACGCTGAAGACGCTGAGCGCGACCCAGGAGCAGCTGCTGGAAAAGAACCTGGAGCTCGAGCGCGCCTACCAGGCGCTCGAGGAGGTCAGCCTGACCGACCAGCTGACCGGCCTGCGCAACCGCCGCTTCTTCCTGCGCAACGTCGACGCCGACGTGGCGATGAGTTTGCGCGGCTACGACGGCGGCCAGCACCGCGGCCAGCCGCCCGAATGCGACCCGCGGGCGCCCAACGATCTGGTGTTCTTCATGGTCGACATCGACCACTTCAAGGAAGTCAACGACCGTTACGGCCACGCCGCCGGCGACGCCATCCTGGTGCAGATGACCGAGCGCCTGCGCGAAGTGTTCCGCGAATCGGATTACGTGATCCGTTGGGGCGGCGAGGAGTTCCTGGTGCTGGCGCGCGCCACCCACCGCGACGACGCGCGCGTGGTGGCCGAGCGCATGCGCCGGGTCGTCGCCGAGCGCGAGTTCGTGCTGCCGGACGGCGTGCGGCTGTCGAAGACCTGCTCGATCGGCTTCGCCTGTTTCCCCTTCCTGCCGGCGCAACCGCGCCTGCTGTCATGGTCGCAGGTGGTGGAGCTGGCCGACCAGGGCCTGTACATCGCCAAGCGCTCCGGCCGCAACGCCTGGGCGGCGTTGTACGGCACCGCGCGCGCCCGCGCCGACGGCCTGTTCCCGCGCCTGATGCATCAGCTCGACGCCGCCGTGGCCGGCGGCGAGGTGCGGCTGGTCAGCAATCTGGAAGGACCGCTGTCGCTGGGCGGCGAGCGTCGCCGCGTGGGCCTGTCGAGCGACCTGGAAACCTGACCCGGTTCGACTACGCCGGCGGCGCCTCCACCACCACCTCGCAGTTGAGCGTATTGGCGATGTAGCATTTGTCGTGCGCCTCGTGGTGGATGGCGTGCAGCTCCTCCTCGCCGGGCGGCGCGGTGCCGGCGAACACGATGGCCGGGCGCAGCGCGATGCGCGTCATCGCCATCTTCCCTTGGGCGTTCTTGCCGAGCGTTCCGATGGCGCGGTCGGTGTAGCTGTCGACCGTGTGGCCCCGTTTGGCGGCGATCGACAGGAAGAACAGCATGTGGCAACTCGACGCGGCGGCCACCAGCGCCTCCTCCGGATCGACGGCGGCGGCGTCGGACATCGGCAGCGGCACCGACAGCGGCGACGACGACGCCGGCACGACGGCGCCGCCGTCGAAGCGCCAGGTGTGCGCGCGGCTGTAGCGCTGCCCGATAAAATCCTGTCCGCCGCGTTTCCATTCCAGTGTTGCCTCGAACTGCATGCGCTGCTCCTATTTGGTGGCTTGGGGGCATCCAGTATCCCACATCGCCGGCAACGAGTCCGGCATGGCCGTTTTCATGTCGGTGACGACCAGCGCCGGCCGGCCGGACAGCTGGGCGTCGACTTCGATCGGCACCCGGCAGCCATGCCAATACACCCGGAGGTTCTTTTCGAGCCGTGAGAATTCCCCCGCTGGTTTGATGAGCAATTGGCCCGGCTCGAGGCGCTCACCGATGACCAGCGTCCAGCCGTCGTGATGAGGATCATCGAACAGGGCGACCTTGTCACGCAGCGGATTGATGATGAGCGTTTCGACGGTGACGGCGGTGTTGCCGGTGTTAAGCACCGAGACGTAGGTGGCCGATTTTTTGACATCTTCTTCCAGGATGTACCACGACGACTGCAGGCGGATGGTTTGATAGCAGCAGCCGGACAGCAGCGCGGCCAGCGCCATCGGCGCGCCGGCCCTCATGGCCGCACCCCGTCGCCGCCGCGCACATGGGCGCGGGAATTGGTCTTGTGGATCTCGGCGGTGATCTTGGCCGTTTCGGTCTGCAGCGTTTTGTCGAGTATGACGAGCTGGGCCAGGATGGCCTTGATCGCGTCGCTATAGTCTGTCCCCGCCGGCAGCTTGCCGGATATCGTTTGCAGCGTACTTTTAATGTCGGTCAGCGTCTGCTCGTTTCTGGTGTTGTTGAGATGATTGATCAGGTTAATCTGCTTGTTGATCAACTGGCCGATATCGTTGCTGATCTTGTTATTGACGCTTGAATTATCGACGATCGATTGCCGCAGGTTTTGCAATTGCAGCGTCAACCCGGCGATATGCGCGGCGACGGCCGGGTCGGCCTCCCGCGGCTGGAAGATTTTCCTGAGCTCGTCGAGGCTTTCCTTGCTGATGGCGACTTCGCCGCCTTTCTTGAGCGCGACCTCGCCATCGCGCAGCGCGAGCGTGCCGACGACACCCGCGCCGAGCGCGCCGGTCGCCGCGATGGTGGTCCACAGCAGGCCGGCCTGGCCGGCCGCGCGCACCGCGCCGGCCGCCCCCGATAGCGACGGGCCGCCGCCTTCCGGGTTGTCGGCCGACCGTTCCGCGGCGGCCAGCTTTTCTTCGCTGGCGTCCACCGCGCCGGCGGGGAAGATCTTCCAGGCTTCGCCCTGCGGAAAGTCCGCCATCACGCTGTGATAGCCGAGCGCGCGGTAGCTTTCGAACTGGACCTCGTCGAAGAACTGGTCGGCGGTCGAGTGGTGGGGGAAGGGGTTCAGCTGCGCCTTGTCGGCCTTGGCGGCATAGCGGGTGATGTCGAGCGGCTCGTTGCCCGACAATAGCGGTTTGATATAAATGATACTGCCGTCGGTGCACGGACCGTCCACGGTGGAGTAGCGGATCACGCCGTGCGCCGAATGTTTATGCTTGTTTTGCTCACCGCGCGTCCAGGCCGGCGTCGGCAGGCCGTCGGGGAAGACAATGGAGATGCCGAAGTCGATGCGGATCTTGCGGATGGCGTTTTCCAGGTCTTCGAATTCGTATTTCGGATCGCAACTGGCGTCGACCACGACGATGCGCCGGCAGCGGCGGCGCACCATCTCGTACAGGCCGAGGTTCTCGAAGTGGCCGCCGTCGCTCAGGTAGACGAAGTCGCTCTTGGCGGTCGTCGCGCCGAGCGACTCGGTCATGATCGACATGGAGCCCCACGGAGGCTCGGAGCGCTGCAGCGCCTTGACGTCCTTCAGCCCGGGATTGGGCAGCCACCATCCCAGGCGGACGTTAAAGAAGGTCATCACGAAGGCGATCAGGGTCGAGGTATGGTATCCCATGCTCGATGACGCGGCCGCGCCGGAGATCGTCATGGCGCGCGCCAATGAAATGCCTTCGGAGGACGAATAAAAATCCGAACGCTGGTATTGGGTGCCCTTCGACCCGGCGAAGTGCGGCGTGACGGTGAACGAGGCGGCCTTGCGTTGCTGCCAAGCGAGCTCCTCGTTGCTGGGCTTGACCAAGTTGAGCGCGATGTTGATCACATGATAAAGCCGTGGTCTCGGTGGCGGCGGGGGAGGGGACGGCTGCACCTTCAGCGGGTCCAGCGCGTCCATCTGCAAATTGTCGTCCGGATCGAATCCTGTGAACGGATTCGGTGAGCGTGCGTCGCGCGCGGCACCTAGATAGGCCCGCACCAGCCGGTTGCCGTACATGCTGTGCAGGGAGAAGGTGTTGGTGCCGAAGTAGCGCGAGGCGATCAGGCCGATGGCGACCAGGCCGGCAAATACGAGGAACTGGCCTTCCAGGCCGGCTTGCGTGGTCTGGATGGCGTAGTAGGTGTCCAGATGGGCGCACAGGCGCGTGTTGGCAAAGATGGCGTTCAGTTTGAGGTGTTGCAGGTCGTCGATCATGGCCAGCACGAAGCTGGTGACGATCAACAGCGCGGTGATGAAGATCGCCGCAGCCAGTTCCAGCACGCGCTCGCCGGCGATGGCGAAGGCGCTCTTGACTTTGCGCGTCAGCCGCTGGCCGTGTTTGCTCCAATAGCCATATAGTCCCGTGACCACGCCCATCCCCCCGGCCGACGCCCCCAACAATTTCGTCCATGGGCTTTGCAGCAGCAGATAGGGGCCGAAGATCACCACCGCGTTGGAGAAAATCCAGAGCAGGCAGGCCCAGAATATCCAGGCGCTGGCGCGCGCCCACCATTCGCGATCGTCCTCATCCGAGAAGCGCTGCGCGAGGCCAACGTAGATGGTGATGGTCAGCCAGCCGGCGGCAAGCAGCGCGGGGACGAAAAAAACGGAGTACAGGCCCGCCGCCAGCATGTCGTTGGGCGCGTAGTGCTCCATGAGGGCCAACTGGGCGAATTTTTTTATTACGCAGAACATCAGGGCGCCGGCGATGGCGCCCGCGCCGCACGCTGCCAGCATCTTCTTGCCGGCCTTTGCGTCAGGGGTGTTTACTTGCGGGCGCAGGGCGAGCAATTGGGCCGCCGTCGTGACCACCGCGCCAGCGCAGACCGCGATCCAGAACATGTTGGTGGTGAAAAAGTCGGGCGTGGCGACGCGGGGAATGGCCCAGCTTTGCGCTATCGCCGCGCAGCACATCGGTATGAAGCATCGCTTCATGAATGTGTCTTCTTTACCTGCTTGCGGGGCGAAGCTTGGCAGACTCGTCAGCGTCTCCTTGAGCCCCCATAGGAGCAATCCCATCATCACGACCAAAAACCCCAGGCCGGCGTTGTACGAGGAGAGCCATGGCCCGGAACGGAAAGTCATCGCAAGATTCAGCCGCGGCAGCATGACCAGCGCCGCCAGCAACGGCAGCAGCATCAGCCAGTGCAAGGTCAGGTTGCGGATAAAGGTGGCGATCAGCGTGATCAGATCGATCGAGAACCCGTGCACCGGGCTCATATAATTGCTGTAGGCGCGCAACTGCCGGACTTGCTCGGGCTCGGGCTTCTCGTTCAAGGGCGCCGCGCCCGTGCGCGCGGGCGCCAGGTGGTCCAGCACCGTGCCGACGTCGCCTTTGCTTCGCGAGATCCAGCTCGACAGCCAGCTGGCGATGTAGCCGCCGCCGGAGACCGAGGACATGTAGTGGAATTTGTCGAGCCATTTGCGTTCGGCCAGCGCTTGCAGCACGCCGAGGCAGAAGGTGGCGCTGCGCACGCCGCCGCCGGACAGGCAGATGGCGGTGCGCTCGTCGCCCGCTGGCAGCGCGTGTACCGCCGCCCGGAACCGGAGCTCGCGTTGCGCGTCGTCTGCGCTGGGCTGGAGGCGCACGCCGTGGAGCAGCATCAGTTCGTACTCCAGCACGCTGGCCACCGGGACCGGCGTCCCTTTCACCGGCGGGCCGGGGCTGAAAAAGTCAAAGGAAGGCTCTGTGGGGAACGGCATGACGGTTCACTCCCGGCTTCGGACGATTTATGTTGTCATATTTATAGTTATCAAGAATAGATGTGAAAATGACCAAAAACAAGCGTTATCGTGGCCGGTGTGGTAATCGCCGCACAGGCAAATACCTTATACTGACGCGCCACCATTTCTTCCCGCTCCCATGAACAAAATCCGCTGCGGCTGGGCCAACCCGGCCAATCCCCTGTACCTGCACTACCACGACACCGAATGGGGCGTGCCGTGCCACGACGAGACGCGCCTGTTCGAGATGCTCAATCTGGAGGGCGCGCAGGCGGGGCTGAGCTGGGAGACCATCCTCAACAAACGCGAGACCTACCGCGCCGCCTTCGACCAGTGGGACGCGGAGAAGATCGCCGCCTACGACGCCGACAAGGTGGCGGCGCTGCTGGCCGATCCGGGCATCGTGCGCAACAGGTTGAAGGTGGCGGCGGCGATCACCAACGCGCAGGCCTATCTGCGCCTGCGCGCCGGCGGCGGCAGCCTCGATCGGCTGCTGTGGGCTTACGTCGGCGGCAAGCCCATCGTTTCCGGAGACGGCCCGCGCGCCAGCAAGACGGAACTGTCGGACCGCATCTCAAAGGACCTGGCCAAGCTGGGGTTCAAGTTCGTCGGCTCGACCATCATCTACGCCTATATGCAGGGCATCGGCATGGTCGACGATCATGATCCGGCGTGCTTCTGCCGGAAGCGGCGCAAGTGACGACGGCGAACGAGCCACGGCGCGTCGTACTCGATACGGACTTCGCCGATGGCGCGCGGTTTCTGGCCGCATGGGCGCGGGCCGCTTCGCCGGCTGGCGCGCCGCTGCATTATCTGGCCGTCGCGCCGCAGCTGCCAGACGCCGAACGCATCGCCGATGCGCGGCTGCGGGACCAATGGCCGCTGAATGTGCCGGGCTTCCACCGGATCGTTCTCGATGACGGCCGCGTGACGCTCGATCTGCTGGTCGGCGCGCTCGACGCCGTGCTACCGCAGATCGAAGCGCGGGTCGACGATTTCCGGATTTTCTCCTGCGCGCCGGCTTTCGCCCCGGCCTTCGCGCGCGGCCTGGCGAAGCTGGCCGCGCCGGGCGCGACCCTGCACGCGCACGCGCCGGACGAGCCGCTGGTGTGGGCGTTGACGGCGGCCGGTTTCGCCTGCCACGCCATCGCCGACACGCGCGATGTCGGCGCGGTCTATCGAAGCCGCAAGCCGCCGCCGCCCGCGGCGCCGCGACCGGAGCGGCGCGCGATCGTCATTGGCGCCGGCCTGGCCGGTTCCTCGGCATGCCATCGCCTGTGCGCCAACGGCTGGGAGGTCACGCTGATCGAACGGCACGCGCGGCCGGCGCAGGAGGCGTCCGGCAACCTGGCCGGCATCTTCATGCCGCTGTTGTCGAAGGACGACAATATCCCGACCCGCTTGAGCCGCGCCGCCTACCTGTTCGCGCTGCGCGAGTGGCGGCGCCTGGGCGGCGTCGGCAAGGCGTTCGACGGCGCCGATTGCGGCGTGCTGCAACTGGCGCGCGACGCCGCGCACGCGAAGGTGCAGCGGGACGTGCTGGCGGCGTGGGATTATCCGCCGGCGTATGCGCGCTGGCTGGCGGCCGACGACGCCGGCCGCTTGCTGGGTGGCGGGACGCCGCACGGCGGCTGGCTGTTCGAGCAGGGCGGCTGGGCGCGGCCGGCATCGCTGTGCGATGCCATGCTGGACGCTTGCGGCGAACGCCTGCGCCGCCTGTTCCACGCGCGGGCGCTGGAGTTGCGCAGGATCGACGGCGAATGGCACGTGATCGGCGCGGACGGCTTGACGATCGCGCGGGCGCCGACGGTCATTCTGGCCAACGGCACCGGCGCCGTCGACATCGCGCAGGCGGCGCGGTTGCCGTTGTCGGCGCTGCGCGGGCAGGTCACGCATCTGGCGCTCGACGATCCAGGTTCGCGGGGCGCCCCCCGGCTGCCGCTGGTGGTTTGCCGCGAGGCCTATGTGACGCCGGCCGCCAACGGCATCGTCTGCGCCGGCGCGACCTACGACAACGACGACGATCCGCACCTGCGCGCGGCCAGCCAGCTGGAAAACCTCACCCGGCTGGCGGAAATCGTCCCCGGCGATGACGTGGCCGCGCTGGCGGCGAGCGCGCCGCTGGCGGGGCGGGTCGGGTTCCGCTGCGCGGCACCGGACCGCCTGCCGCTGTGCGGCGCCTTGCCCGATCACGGCGCCGCCGGGCGCCTGGAGCGCCTGCGCGACGTGCCGCGCCACCCCGGCCTGTACGGCCTGCTGGGCTACGCGTCGCGCGGCCTGATCTGGGCGCCGCTGATGGCCGAGTTGCTGGTCAGTCAACTGGAGAACGCGCCGCCGCCGCTGGAGGCGGGCCTGGTGGCCGCGCTCGATCCGGGCCGCTTCCTGCTCAAGGAACGCCGCCGCAGCCAGTGATTGCGCCGCCACACCGGCGTTGCGTTGGCGCAAATATGGTGCGCACACAAGCGATCCCGGCGTTGGCTTGGCTATATCCCGCAGGATATAATCACCCTTTGAAACGGGCGCGAGCACCGCACAATGGACGAAGACCAAGCGCAGCACTACGAGGGATCGCCAGAGTTGTTGATGTTCCTGGCGTCGACGGTGCACGACATGAAAAATTCGATCAGCGTCCTGAGCGGCACGCTGGAGAACCTGATCGCCGCCTCCGCGCCGCCTCCTTCGGCCGCCGTCGAACAGCCCCAATACGCGCAACTGGGCCAGATGTTGTACCAGACCCGCCGCCTCAACGACAACCTGATCCAGTTGCTAGCGTTGTACAAGGAGGTCGGCAAACCCGGTTATCCGTTCGATCCCGCCGCCCATCGCGTCAGCGAGTTGGTCGACCAGGTCAAGGGCCAGGCGCGCATGCTGCTGCAATCGCGCGGCGTCACGCTCGACGTCGAGTTTCCGGCGGACGCCATCTGGACCTTCGACGAGGAGCTGATCATCGGGGTGCTGGTCCACGCCATCAACAACGCCATCCGCTACACGCGCGACCGCATCCGCCTGGGCGTCAGGATCGACGGCGACTATCTGGAGCTGCGCGTGGAGGACAACGGCGGCGGCTTCCCGCCGGCGATCCTGGAGACCGGCGCCGACGCCATGAAGACCGGCGGCGTCAAGGTCAACTTCCTCAACAACAGCAGCGGCCTCGGGCTGTACTTTTCCAGCGAAGTGGCGAAGATGCACAAGCACCGCCAGCGCCACGGCGCCATCGCGCTGGAAAATGGCGGCGCCCTGGGCGGCGGCTGTTTCATCCTTCGGCTTCCATGAACGCGGAAACCCAGGCCAGCGGCGACGTCGATTGGGCCGAGAAGCGCTATCTGCTGGTCGACGATTTCGTCGGCATCCGCCAGCTGCTGCGCGAGTCGCTGCGCAACCTCGGCGCCAAGCACATCGACCAGGCGGCCAGCGGCGGCGAGGCGATCGTGCTGCTGTCGAAGACGCGCTACGACGTCGTCATGTGCGACTACAACCTCGGCGACGGCAAGAACGGCCAGCAGGTGCTGGAGGAGGCGCGCCTGCGCAACCTGATGCTGCCCAGCAGCGTGTGGCTGATGGTCTCGGCCGAGAAAAGCGTGGAGTCGGTGATGGGCGCGGCCGAGCACCAGCCGGACGCCTACATCATCAAGCCGATCACCGAGGGCGTGCTGTTGACGCGCCTGAACCGCGTGTGGAACAAGAAGCAGATCTTCCGCGAGATCGACCAGGCCTTCGCCGACAAGGACTACCTGCGCGCGGCTCGCCTGTGCGAGGAACAGGTCGCGCTGTATCCGCTGCACGAGATCGACCTGCAGCGGATGAAGGCCACCTTGCTGCTCAAAAGCGGCGTGCCGGAACAGGCGCGCGCCGTGTACGAGAAGGTGCTCGAGGACCGCGACTACAACTGGGCGCGCTGCGGCCTGGGGAAAATCCGCATGAGCGCCGGCGACCTGGAAGCGGCGCAGCAGATGTTCCAGGCGGTGATCGCCGACAACCGCTTTTACATCGACGCCTTCGACCAGCTTGCGCTGTCGTACCAGCAGCAGGGCAAGCACGAGGAAGCCTTCGGCGTGCTGGAAAAAGCCGCCAAGCTGTCGCCCAATTCGGTGCCGCGCCAGCGCGCGTTCGGACAGACGGCGCTGAAGCTGGGAAACATCCCGGTGGCGGAAAAAGCCTTCCGCAAATGCATAGAGATGGGCGAGTACTCGGTGGCCAAGACGGTCGACGCGTATTTCGGCCTGGCGCGCGTGTGCGGCTTGAAGAACGACACCAAGGAAGCGATACGCCTGCTCAACGCGGCGGTCCATCAATTCGGCGGCGACCAGGTCACCCTGCGCGCCAAGATCACCGAGGGCCTGGTCTATCACGAGAGCGGCGACTACCGGCGCGCGCGCAAGTCCGGCGACGAGCTGGAGGCGATGCTGGCCGACGACACCAAGCAGCGTCCGGACAGCGCCACCTGCCTCGATATGGCGAGCTTGCTGTTCGCGGTCGGCGTCAAGGACGCGCCGGTGACCTTGCTGTGCTACGTGGCGCGCAACAACCATGACAACGCGCCGTTGCTCGAGGATGTGCAGAAGATCTTCGACAAGGCGCGCATGGGCGACGAGGGCATCGAGTTGATCAAGGCCTCGCGCCAGGAGGCCTCCGACATGATGAACAAGGGTGTGTTGCTGTGGAAGACCGGAAAATTGATCGAGGCGGTCGAATGGATGCGCGTGGCGCGCAAGGCGCTACCGCACAACATGCGCATCCTGTTTAATTCGGCGCAAATCCTGATCTCGCAACTGCACCAAACTGGCTATGTGCGCGAGCTGGCGGAGGAGGCGATCGGCGTGTTGATGCATGTCGACGCGATCGCGCCGGGCCAGCTGCGTTTCGCGCAGCTGATGGAGCAGCTGGCGATGTTGGCGCCGGTGTCCGGCGTGGTGGCGGCGGCCGCCGCGAGCGAGTACGAGGCCGCCAACGGCGCGGTCCCCGACTGATTCCGGGGTGACGGATGGGCGCAACAGCCAACTTGTTTCCGGGTCACCAAATGATTACACTGAATCGCGGCGCAGCCCTGTCTGCGCCTTGAAATAAAGGGCAAAACGACATGCGTGATATCGCAAAAGAAGTGTATACGAAGATGAAAGTGGGCAGCGTGGCCTGGATACGGCCGGTCGCAGCCAAGGGAGATACCCTCGACAGTTTTCAGTCCGCCCACGACAGCGCAAAGCTGCTTGAGGAAGAGGGCTTGATCGATATCGAAAAAGTGCAGCGCCAGGAAGACGGCATGATCGACGCCATCCGCATCCAGCGCCTGGCCTGAGGCCGGGCGCCGGCCACGGCGTGATCAGGACTTTTCGGAACCGGGTTTGGCGGTTTTCGCCGGCGCGGTTTTGGCCGGGGCTTTCTTCGGCGCCGGCTTGACGGCCGGCTTGTCGGCGGTGGCCGCCTTCGCGCCGCCCGGGCCGGCGTTGGCGCCGGCGTCCGCACCGGCGGGCTTGCCGCCGGCGGTGGCGGCGGCGGCGAATTTGACCGCCGTATCGGTGGCGCGCGCGGCGGCATCGGCCATCATCGACTCGGACGCCATCGCCGTCGATACCGCCTGTTTGAATTGATCCTGCAGCAGATTCCACCACACGGCCGGATTGGGCATTTGTGCGGCGGCGTCCGGGACCGGCTTGGGCGCCGGCGCGGCGTCGGGCGCCTGGGGCGCGGCCTGCTGCGCCGGAGCGGGAGCAGGCGCCGGAGCGGCCGATGGCGCCGGCGGCCATGACGGCGTGCTGGCGGGCGCCTTGTCGGCCTCGCGGGCGTGGTGGAAGAAGGCCGACGCGTACGGGTTGGCGTCGAAGATCGATTTGTCGTTGGCGCCCGTGTTGACGGCGGCGGCCAGGCTGGCGCCGACGGATTTGAGCGTGGCGATGGTCCCGCGCTGCACTTCGAGCGCCTGGATGCTACCGCGCAGCATACTCATATTGAGGTTGAGCCAGGCCTCGACGGCCTTCAGATCGTTGATCTTCTTATCCAGTTCGTCGACCGACAGCGTCGGCGCCGTCAAACCGGGCACGCTCATGCTGCCCCACAGGTTTTTGACAAAGTCTAAAGTGTCCGTCATCACTCCGGCGCCTGGAATGTTCGGCATCTGCGTATTGGCCATATCTGTCTCCTGTGGATTTTAGCTTTCAGCGTAGCAGATATCCGCCCCGCATTCAAAAAGATTTTGACAACATTTCCATGGGCGCGAGGCGACGGACCGATGGCTTTGCCCGAACACGTTAAACTAGCGGCATGACGATTGTTTCCAACCTCTTTCAACGCCGACGCCTGCTGGTCGTATGCGCGGCCACCCTGGCGCTGCATTTGGCAGCGATCGACTGGGCGGGCAATCACCTCGGCTCCTCCGTGCCGCGCACCTCGCCCCATCCACCGTCGGTGATGACGGCGCAATTGCGACTGACCCTGCCCAAGCGCGTCGAGAGCGCGCCGCTGGTGGACGTCAAGCCGCTGGCGCAAGACGCGCCGCGTCCCCGCGCCAGGCGCCCGCCGCCGCCGGCGCCGCTGCCGCCACCGCCGGAATCGGCGCCGGCCACCGATGCGCTGACCGCCATCGCCGCCACCGCGGTGCTGGCGAGCGAGGATTCGGCGCCGGCGTCCGGCAAGAGCGCCAGCCAGGCCCAGGCCGGGGCGGGGCAGGCGCAAACCGGCACGCCGCCGGCGCCCGCCGAGGCGCCCACGCCGGCGCCGGCCGTGCCGGCCGAGGTGGCGCCGCAGGGCACGCGGCGTTATAAGGTGCATCTGCCGCCGTCGGCCAAGTTCGACATGGCGGTGGCGCGGGTGGACGCCGACGGCACCAAATGGACGGGCTCCGCGTCGATGACGTGGCATACTGACGGCAGCCGTTACGACGCCTCGGTCGAAGCGGGTGTCAGCCTGCTGGTGACGCGCGTCAACTTGTTGGTGCTGCGCAGCGAAGGCGTCATCGACGACTACGGCATCGCACCGGTCAGGGTCACCGAGAAGCGCACGCGCCGGGCGGAGACGGCGACCCATTTCAACCGCGACCAGGGCACGATCACGTTCTCGGCGTCCGAGCGCAGCTATCCGCTGCTGACGGGCGCGCAGGACAAGGCGACGGTGCCGTTCCAATTGGGCGGCATCGGCCGCGCCGACGTCAACCAGTTCGGCGGCGACATCGACCTGCAGGTCGGCGACGAGAAGGAGGCGACGATCTTCCGCTTCCAGCTGGTCGGCGAGGAAGAGCTGGACACCAAGATGGGCAAGGTGGTCGCCTGGCACCTGACCCGGCCGCCCAAGCCGGGCACCTATTCGTCGCGGCTGGACATATGGCTGGCGCCGGGCATGAACTGGTACCCGGTCCAGATACGCAACACCGAAGCGAGCGGCGCGCTGACCACGCAGACCGTCTCCAATATCACGATGACAGACTCCGGAAAATAACATGCAAAAAACCCCAACCATCCGCCTGCTGGGCGCCGCCATGCTGCTGGCTTTGTCCGCGGGCGCCATGACGGGCGCCCGCGCGGCCGGCGATGCCGCCGGTCCCCATCCGAGCGCCAAGCGGGCGCACAGCGAACCGCCGTCGGCGGACCTGAACTACAACATCACGGCCAGGCAGCACGGACTGACGATCAACGGCACGGCCATCGTGCAATGGCGCGCCGGCGACGGCAAGTACTCGCTGGCGGTGGAAAGCCGCGCCGCCATCTTCGGCAAGATCCTCGAGACGCGCAGCGAAGGGCTGATCGACGACTACGGCCTGGCGCCGGTGGCGTTCTATGAAAAGCGCTTCCGCAAGGAGGCCAACACCACCAGCTTCAAGCGCGACACCAAGACCATCAGCTTCAGCGTCGGCGACGAGACCTATCCGATCAAGGGCGGCGAGCAGGATCGCGCCAGCATCCAGTGGCAGATCGCCTCGCAGGCGCGGGCCGCGCCGGACAAGTTCAAGGCGGGCAGCGAATGGGCCTACTTCGTCGCCGGCCGCCGCGACGCCGCGCAATGGAGCTTCAAGGTCGCCAACGTCGAGCCGGTGCAGACCGGCGCCGGCGAGGTCAGCGCCGTCCACCTGGTGCGTCAGCCGCTTGACGACGATAAGGGCTCGCAGGTCGACCTGTGGCTGGCGCCGTCGATGGACTGGTACCCGGTGCGGGTGGTGTTCAAGGACGCCGACGGTGATTTCGTCGACCAGACCCTGGACAAAGTTACCAAAAAATAAACTCCGGGGTCAGGTCCACCATTTCTACACGGGCTGGTCCCTATCCGCCTTGGACTGTCCAGGCCGTGTAGAAATGGCGGACCTGACCCCGCCCGCCTGCTATACTGACGCCCCCCGCGATGATGATGCTTTGTTGCACGATTTGCAATCGCGTTGCGACCAGAATGGCAGAGAATGATTGAACCTATAACAAGTGAGTCCGCGTCCGATCCGGCGCTGGACCAGCAAGACACGCAAAACAGCCTCCAGGCGCACTTCAAGCCGAACATCTCGGCCGACGAAATCGAGCAGGTCTACCACCTGAAACGCGCGCAGCCGCTGCTGCAGGTGTTCACGGCGCTGTTCCATGGCGGTTTCGACGGCGTGCTGGTGCGCCTGCTGGTGCTGCGCGAGCTGGCCTCCGACACCGCATCGGCCAGCTTCAGCCGCGCCGACATCAACACCCGCCTGGCCTATCTGCTTCCCGAGAGCCTGGAGACGGTGCTGATGCGCCTGCGCACCAACCAGTTGCTGGCCTGGGACGCGCAGCACGCCGTCTACCGCGTCACGCCGATGGCGCGCAACGTGCTGTCGGCGATCGACGCGCTGCTGGCGATGGGCAAGGAGGAAGATCCGGCCGACATGGGCTATCTGCTGTCGCAGGTGGCCGGCGCCCAGGTGATGGGCGGCGTCACCGTCGACCAGCTGCAGCATTTGCTGGGCCGCCTGGTCGAACTGACCGAGGAATTCTCCGACGCCATCGCCTCCGGCTCCGAATTCCGCCTGCGCGCCTCGCAGGCCAAGTGGCACATGGCCTGCGACTGGGTCGAGAAGGGCTCCGAGATCCTGCGCGCCATCCTGTCCGACGAAAACGCCGACAGCGCCACCCACCGCGCGGCGCAGGCCATCGGCCGCGCGCAATCGGCGCTGCTCAACATGCAGGGCATGTTCTCGCGCGCCCTGAACCAGATCGAGCGCCAGCGCGTGCACCTGGGCCAGTCCGGCCTGTCGACCACCGACATCAAGCGCTGGCTGCTGCTGCACGAGGACCTGGCGTCGCTGGCCGAAGGCGCCATCGACCAGCCGGTCGTGCCGCTGTTTATCACGCCGGCCGAGATGATCGACGTCGCTGAAACCGAGCTGCTGGCCGACCGCGCCGTCAGCGCCGTCTCCGGCGGCCTGCCGTCCGGCGAGGACGCGCCGACCACCATCAGCGACGGCCCGGCGATGCAGCAGGAGCTCGACGAATGGCTCTCGCGCCTGTCGGACTTCGCCACCCTGGCCAAGTTCCCCGCCGCCGGCGCCGCCGGCGAACCCGCGCCATCGATCCCGGTGCAGGATTCGCTGCTGCCCGCGACCTTCGCCGTGGCGTCCTACCGCGCCTCGCTGCTGCCGCTGCTGGGCGACGCCGACGAGGCGCGCCTGCAGGGCGCCACCGGCGACCTGGCGCGCTTGCCGGTCACCTTCAACCCCTGCGACGAAATGGTGCAGCTGCCCGATTTGCACGTGGCGGCGATGTCCCTGGCCTCCCTCTCACTTTCTTTGAAACCGGAAGGCGACAAGTCCGATGAATGACGATTCCCAAATCCTGATCGCGCGCCTGCTGACGCATCAACACCTGCGCCGCGACGACAAACTGGTCAAGCGCGTGCTGTCGGACGAGTTGTTCCGCGCCGAAGTCGACGCGCGCCTGCTGGCCACCGGCCTCAAACTGCTCGACAACGTCTACGCCGATCATGTGACGCTGGCGCTGCACCGCGCCATCGAACCGAAGATCTTCGGCGCGCGCGACGTCTGGCAAAACAATAACTTCGGCCTGTCGCGCGACGGCGTGGCCCTGCTGGTGGTGCTGTGGGCGCAGATCATCCTGCCCAAGCGCGAACGCCAGGAGACCCACCAGCACGCCGACGATGAACAGAACGACATGTTCGGCATCGAGAAGCCGCTGCCGCGCGCCGAGGACACCTCGATCGGCATCGCCTACAAGGCGCTGCTGGCCGACTTCGGCGACAAGTTGGGCAAGAAGACCCGCCTCGACATGAACCTCGGCATCCTGGCCAAACTCGGCTTCATCGAGCGTCGCGGCGACGTCATCGTCGAAGGCCCGCTGCTGGACCTGATGATGGACACCGACCAGCTGAAGGAGCGCATCATCAACGGCGCGCTGGCCGACGTCTTCAAACGCTCGCCGGCGCAGGTCATTCCGGTGCCGCGCCGCACGCCGCCGATCGCCGCCAACGACGACGAACCGGCGGCCGGGCAGGTGGCCGGCGACGCCGAAGCCGAAGAGGCTCAGGACGATTCAGTGCCGGTGTTCGACATCCCCGCCGACAGCACGCCCGACGCGCCGCCCGCCGACGACACCGACCTGCCCACCAAGGACTAAACCATGTTTCATATCAAATCGTTAGAACTGGTCCACTGGGATTACTGGCAGCGCATCAAGAACATCCCGCTGGACGCCAAGATCATCACCATCGCCGGCCAGAACGGCTCCGGCAAGACCACCCTGCTCGACGCGCTGCGCACCCTGTTCGGCCTCGATTGTTCGATGGGCCGCACCTACAAGCACTACGCGCGCCACAGCGGCCAGCAGACCGCCTGGCTGCGCGCCGTCGTCGACAACAAGAACGTCGGCAAGCAGCTGTCGAACCGTCCGTTCCGCAGCTCCGGCTTTTTCAGCGACGACGAGGTCACGCTGTTCTGCCAGATCCAGAAGAACGGCGGCGACTGGAAGCGCCAGTACCTTATGCGTCCCGGTAACGTGCAGATCGAGGACATCGGCGAGGCCGGCAACGACTGGCTCGGCGTCGAGAACTACCGCAAGCGCCTCGCCAACGCCGGCCTGTCGCCGGCGATGGCGAAAGTGCTGGCGCTCGAGCAGGGCGAAACCGACAAGCTGTGCGAATACGCGCCGCGCCAGTTGCTCGACCTGGTGTTCCAGGTCTTCGGCGACAAGGAAGTGCTGGACGCGTACGACGAGGCCAAGCGCCACCAGCGCGACACCGAGGTCGAACTGAAACGCTTCGAAACCGAACTGGAAGCTTCCAAGACCAACCTGGAAGGCCTGCGCCTGCGCGTGGCCAATTACCACCAGTGGGAAGACCTGAACAAGGAACGCCGCAACCTGCAGGAAGAAGTGCTGCCCACGCTGGAATACCATGAGGCGCGCGAAAAGCACGGCAACGTGAGCCGCCAGCTGCGCGAGGCGCGCAAGCCGCTGATGCAGGCAGACCAGCAGATCACCGACAAGCGCAACCAGCTGGCCGCGCAGGCCAAGGCGCTGACCGACGCGCAGCAGCACGAGACGGTGCTGGAGCAGGAATCGACGTCGCTGCAAACGCGCCTGACGCATATCAACGGCAAACTCAAGCCGCTAGACAGCCTGCTGGAACAGAAGGTGCGTTTGCAAAAGCTGGCCGCCGATTCCGGCGCCGACCTGGCCGAAGTGGCGCAGCAGTTGCAGGAGAAGGAAATCGAGCTGGCGCGCCAGCGCAACGCGCGCGACGCCATCGCCGCCAAGATCGCCGGCGAGCTGTCGACCATCTCCGCGTTGCAGGGCAAGACCGCGATGCCGGAACCGGAAGCCCAGCGCACCATGCGCCGCGCGCTGAACGACGCCGGCATCGGCCACGCCATGCTGTCCGACATCGTCGAGGTGACGGACGCGCGCTGGCAGGGCGCCATCGAGGGCGTCCTTGGCGGCTATGCCTCGGTGGTGCTGCTGGATAAAGCCAGCGACGCCTCGGCGGCCTACCGCCTCGCGGAAAAAGAACGCTATCGCCACTTCATCGTGCCGGACCTGGTCAACGCGCCGACCGTCAAGGACGACAGCCTGATGTCGGTGGTGAAGTTCTCGGCCAAAGTTCCGGCCTGGCTGGTGGAACAGCTGTCGCGCATCACGCGCGTGGACACCGTCGATGCCGGCGCCAAGCTGGGCAACCACGAAGAGTGGATCACGCCGGACGCCTACCACCGCGAACGCCGCGGCGGCCGTTCGCTGTTCGTGGAGGTCTCGCGCTACCGCTTCGGCTCCGCCGGCCGCACGCAGCGTATGGAGGCGATCCAGCGATCGCTGCCGGCGCTGGAGGCGCAGGAGGACGCGCTGACGTTGATCGTCTCGAAACTGGCGTCGGAAATCAGCGCGCTGAAAACCCGCCTGGCCGGTGTCGACGCCGCCAAGGAACTGGCCGCGCGCCAGGAAGAATTCGACGAGGCGGCGCGCAACGCCGTGCCGTTGAAGGAGGAGCGCACCGAAGTCGGCACCCGTTTGGGCGAGCTGCAAAACTTGATCAAGAACGCCGTCGTCACGCGCACGCGCGCCGACACGACGTGGCAGAACGCGCGCTTCGCCTTGTCGGAGGCGGAAGCCGGTATGCGCCTGAATAACAAGCGCCAGATCGAGCAGCGCGCCGATCACGCGCGCGCCTTGCTGGCGTTGCGCAAGGCGTGGCGCCATCTGCCGAAAAGCTGGCGCCGTCCGGAACGCCGCCTGCGCCTGGTCAAGGATCACCAGAATGCGCACCAGGTCAACCTGCGCATCCATAGTCTGGAAGCCAGCCTGGCGCGCAGCGACTGGGAACTCGATGCGACGGTCATCGACCAGTACCAGCGCCTGAACGATCAGCTCAGCGGCCGCCAGTCCGAGACCGAGGAGCGCCGCTACCAGAACAACCGCGCCATCGAGGCGACCGGCAACGCGCGCGGCGCCTACATGGAGCGGCTGCGCTACACCATCAAGACCTACTCCAAGAACATCAAGGAGCTGGGCGAGCTGGCGGGCATCGAGGTGCACTCCGATCCGGTGCGCCTGGAGAACGACGACGTGCAACTGGCGCAGGCCGGCCTGCACGTGCGCTTCAAGTTCGACGGCAAGGGTATCATCGGCATGAACGACGGCGAAGCGTCCGGCGGCCAGCAGGTGATGAAATCGCTGGTGCTGCTGATCGGTTTGCTGAAGTCGGAAGACGGCTCCGGCGGCTTCGTGTTCATCGACGAACCGTTTGCCCACCTGGATATCCGCAACATCCAGCTGGTCGGCGAGTTCCTGAAGAACACCGACGCCCAGTACCTGATGACGACGCCGCTGACGCACAACACGGACGTCTACGATCCTTCCGAACTGACGCTCATCACGAGTAAAAAGAAGAAGGATACCGAGTGGGCGCAGCCGATCTTCGTGCTGCAGCGCCGGACCGACGGCGCCGCCGCCAAGGTGGCCTAAAGGTTAGGCCAGGGGCGTGATGCCCAACAGCTGATCGAGCTGGCGGGCGAGGGCGGCGGCGGTTTCGCTGCCGCGCGCTTTCTGCACCGCTTCGATGTAGGGCTGGCGCAGTTCGCGCAGCTCGGCGACGCTGCTGGCCTTTTCCACCTTCAGCTGCAGGGTGAAGCCGCGCAGGCCGATCGTGTTCTTGATGGTCTTGTTGTAGAAATCATAAACCGATTGGAACTGCGCGATCTGCGCGGGTTCGGGAGCCGGTGCCGCCAGCGCGTGTTCGGCCGGCGAAGCTTCCGCCGGTGAGGCTTCAGCCAGTGAAGGTTCCGACAGCGAAGCGTAGCTGGTCGCCAGCACGATGTAGCCATGCTCCAGCAATTCGGCCAGCGCGCTCGCGCCCAGTCCCAGCCCCGCCACATTGCGCAGCAGTTCCTCCTCGGCGCGCCGGCCATCGATCAGGACCAGCAAGGTGCGCAGACGCGGCGCAAGCTGATACTTGCGCGTCGCGATCTCCTCCTTGCCCTTGGCGGTCTTGTCGTAAATGGACGTGTTCATTGGCATGCGAATTATTGCTGTCCGGATACTTCAGGATATCACCGTTTGCATCCCGCTCCGCACCATAACGATAGCACTGTCGTTTAAAAGGCGTGGCATTTTTACACGCTTTCATCGCCGCCATCGCCGCCCGCGGCGTCGTCCGGCGTCCACTCCAGGATGTCGCCGGGCTGGCATTCGAGCCGCTCGCAGATCTTCTCCAGCGTGGCGAAGCGGATGCCCTTGACCTTGCCCGATTTAAGCAGCGACAGGTTCTGTTCCGTGATGCCGACGTAGGCCGCCAGCTCGCGCGACTTGATCTTGCGCCGCGCGAGCATCAGGTCGAGATTGATCAATATCGCCATCAGATGAAGCTTTCGTTTTCCTCCGCCAGCCGGCGGCCTTCCTGCATCAGCCGCGTGATCAGGTAGAACAGCGCGCACACCAGCATCAGCATCATTTGCTCCGAGTTTAATTTCATCACGACCTCGCACTGGCCGCCCCGCATCGCGCAGAATCCCAGCGCGCGGGTTGGCAGTTCGAGGATCGACAATCCGGTCGCCAGCAACGTGGCGCCGGCGAACATGCGCAGGTGGCCGATCGACTCGGCGGTGAACAGGTCCAGCCGGTGGAAATTGAGCAGCAAGCGGTCCAGCCGCCACAGTCCGTACGTCAGCACCAACAGCGCCGGCAGCGCGACCGCCGCGCCGACCGCCCGCTGCGCCGGCGACATCGCCAGCTTGGCGGCGGGATCGATCCCGCTGCCTGTCAGCTGGACGGTCATCGCGCCGATGGCTGACTCGAAATCCGTCCATGCCAGCACGAACAGCACCGCTTGCACGCCTATGCACACCCACAGCAGCGTGCGGACAAAACCTGTATTCATCATCGCCCTCCATCAAAAATTATCGTTTTACAGTAAATAATTACTGTTGCATAGTTAACTTTGACTCGATGAGGCGATTACCTGGCTATTTGATGTCGAAGATGTCGATCGGGCGCGGCAGCGGCTTCTGGCTTTTGTGCCAGCGCGCCAGCAGCAGGCTGTAGGTGGCGTAGTAGCCGGCCAGCAGGCCGAACAGCACTGCGGTGACCGGGTTGCCCAGGAAGTCCGGGTCCAGCGGCAGGCCGTCGTGCATGTGCAGGTACGCTTCGAACAGGCGGTAGATCAGGCGGCTGATGAACAGCATCGTCACCAGCAGCGGGATGCGGCGGTCCGGCGTGTAGAAGAAGCCGTCCGGCTTGTTCTCCAGGCGCGTCAGGCGCAGGTTGCGGTGGCCCAGCAGCGCGCCGGCGACGGCGCCGGCGACCAGCGCGCCCAGGGCGATCCATTTGCCGATCAGTAGTCCCAACATGACCAGGATGACCACCGACATCACGCTCGCCATCGCGTAATGGCGCCACAGTTCGGACTTGGTGCGCACCATCATTTTTTTCAGCCGGGAGTAAATTCGCCACACCGCCAGTGGTACCAGCAGTAGCAACGTGAGCGTTGTCATTTCCATAGTCTATCCAACCGCGTCATTCGAAGAACTGCGATTGTACGCGAGAGTGCGGCGCGCTCCCAGCGCACCCGCCCGTTGTGCCGCGTTGCAGCATGGCGTTACAGATTGTCACGACTGATTGTCGTCACAGTGCTGCGCGCATTGACATTCGCGTTGAGCATAAGCACACTGAACCGCAGCAGTCCCGCAGCAGCCCCGAGATTCTGGACCGAAAGGACATCCATGAACCAACAGATCCCCATGCTGCCCCTGAATTTAGGCTTGATGGCCGCCTCGCCGCAGACCGGCGCGCAGGAAGGCGGCTACCGTTTGCCACCGGCCGCCCTGCAGGCCATCGTCGATGCCCCGCGCGCGCCGGCGCTCAGTCTCAGTCCCCGGCGCGACCTGGCCGCCGTGGTTCAAACGCCGCCCTTGCCGGGCATCGCCGAAGTGGCGCAGCCCGAGCTCAAACTGGCCGGCCTGCGCATCAATCCGCGCACCTGTTCGTCGTCGCGCTTCTCGTTCGGCACCGATCTGGCGCTGCTCGATATCGCCACGCAAAAGGAAAGTCGCATACGCGGCCTGCCGCGCGGCTTGCGCCTGTCCGACCTGGCCTGGTCGCCGGACCAGCGCTACCTGGCCTTCACGCACATGGCCTTCAAGGGAGAGCGCGGCGCGGTCGAACTGTGGCTGGTCGATATCGCCGCCCGCAAGGCCGGCCGGCTGTCGGCGCAGCCGCTGTCGGCGGTGCTCACGCGCGGCTTCAACTGGCTGCCCGACAGCAGCGGCCTGCTGGTGCACTGGCGTCCGACCGGCATGGGCAAGGCGCCGCAATCGACCGGCATTCCGACCGGTCCGATCCAGCAGGACAGCGAGGCCGATGGCGCCATGCGCCAGCTGCGCACCTATCAGGATTTGCTCAAGAACGAGGACGACGCGCGCCTGTTCGAACACTACGTCACGGTGCAGATGGTGCTGCTCGACCTGCACGGCAAGGGGCGCATGATCGGCGCGCCCGGCCAGTATTCGCGCACCTCGATCGCGCCCGGCGGCGAGTATCTGCTCACGCAGAGCATCACGCGGCCGTATTCGTACATCGTGCCGGCCAGCAGCTTCGGCGAGCGTGTCGACGTGCGCAACCTCGATGGCGAGTTGCTGCACACGGTGGCGACCTTGCCGCTGGAGGAGGGGCTGCCGCCGGGGAACGACGCCGTGTCCGAAGGCGTGCGCCACGTGTCGTGGCGCGCCGACGCGCCGGCGTCGCTGGTGTGGGCCGAGGCGCAGGACGGCGGCGATCCGGCGCGGCCGGTGGTCGACGGCATCCGCGACCTGGTTTACCTGCACGCGGCGCCGTTCGCCGAACCGCCCAAGGTGCTGGCGCGGCTGACGATGCGCTACGCCGGCATCGCCTGGGGCAGGGAGGATGTCGCGCTGATCAACGAGCGCTGGCACAAGACGCGCGACTACAAGCAGTGGATGATCGCGCCCGGCCATCTGTCGACGCCGCCGGAGCTGATCTACGCCGGCTCGTACGAGGACCGCTACAGCAGTCCCGGTTCACCGGTGATGCGCGCCGACGCCACCGGTTTCCCGCGCCTGCTGATCGGGCCCGGCACCACCATCCTGCTCGACGGCGCCGGCGCCACGCCGGAAGGCGACCGCCCGTTCATCGACCGCCTCAGCCTGACGACCAGGCAGAAAACGCGGTTGTTCCAGAGCGAGGCGCCGTACTTCGAGAACGTGGCGGCGGTGCTCAACGACGACGGCACCTTGCTGCTGACGACGCGCGAGTCGCCCACCGAGCGGCCCAACTACTATCTGCGCGATTTGTCCAAGCCGGCCGGCAAGCAGCTGCGCGCGCTGACCGACTATCCGCATCCGACGCCGCAGTTGAAGGACGTCCACAAGGAGCAGATCCGCTATCCGCGCAACGACGGCGTCGAGCTGACGGCCACGTTGATGCTGCCGCCGGGTTATGAGCAGGCGCGCGACGGCCCGCTGCCGCTGTTGATGTGGGCTTACCCGCAGGAGTTCAAATCGGCCGGCGCGGCCAGCCAGACCACCGGTTCGCCGTACCGCTTCAACTCGGTCAGCTACTGGGGGCCGGCGGCGTTCCTGGCGATGGGGTATGCGGTGCTGGACAATCCATCGTTCCCGATCATCGGCAGCGGCGAGGAGGAGCCCAACGACACCTATCTGCCGCAGCTTGTGGCGGACGCGCAGGCGGCGGTGGACGAGGTGGTGCGGCGCGGCGTGGCCGACCGCCATCGGATCGCCATCGGCGGACATTCGTATGGCGCCTTCATGACCGGTAACCTGCTGGCGCATACGCGCTTGTTCCGGGCCGGCATCGCGCGCAGCGGCGCCTACAACCGCACGCTGACGCCGTTCGGCTTCCAGTCGGAGGAGCGGCCGTTCTGGCAGGCGCCGGCCGTGTACCAGGCGATGTCGCCGTTTAATAACGCCGACAAGATCAAGGACGCGATGCTGCTGATCCACGGCGAGGAGGACAGCAATTCCGGCACCTTCCCGTTGCAGAGCGAGCGGATGTTCCAGGCGATCAAGGGATTGGGCGGGACGGCGCGGCTGGTGATGCTGCCGAAGGAATCGCACGCATACCGGGCGCGCGAGTCGATATTGCATATGCTGTATGAGACCAACGCCTGGCTGGATAAATACGTGCGTCAGGCGAAACCGGCGTAATCGGCGGGCGTCGTAGAATGGACGCCCGCCCTTTATCTGGAGTGAAGATCATGGAACTTGTCACCTCGCACCGCGCGCCCGATCCGTTGCCGGATGATGATACGGCGCCGCCATCGCCACCGCATGTGCCGCAGCCGGTGCCGCAGGACGATCCCGTCCCGGACCACAATCCGAGTTGAGGCGCCGGCAGTTTAATCGAACGCCCAGGTGTACAGCACGTCCAGCGCGTTGTTGGTCCCGGTCTGGAACTGCAAGGTGATGCGCGGATTGAGTTTGTAGCGCAGCTTGACCAGGCTGGTGGCCGTCCCCGCGCCTTGCTCGAAACTGAGGTAGGCGCGCGACGAGATGCGCTTGCCGATCGTGACCACGGTGTTCTGCAATCCCGTCGCCGCGCCGGCCGACGACGTGCCGGATGCCTGTCCCACTCCCAGTTCGTCCAGTCCCAGCTTGCCCGCCAGCTTGCCCGTGCCGCCGCCACCGCTGCCGCCGAACAGCGCGCCGGCGGCGGTGCTGAGCAGCGCCATGTCGTTGCCGGCCGTGTTCTCGATGCCGTGGCCGAGCACCAGCCATGACAGCTTGTCGCTGTCCGGCACCGTCGGCGTCGACACCAGCTTGGCCGCCGGCGCCAGCGCCGTGCCGCGCACCTCCACGCCCGCTTCCACATTGCTCTCGCTGAGCTGCTCGCCCTCGGGACGCCGGCGCACGGCCAGGATGTTCAGCCCCGGGTTGTCGTAGGCGCCGGTGAAGTTGATCACGCCGCGCTCGATGGCCAGCTTCTGGCCGTAGGCCGCATACGTTCCATCGACCACGCGGATGCTGCCGTTGACCCGTGGTGGGCGGCGGTCGGCGATGCGGATGCGCACCGCGCCCGCCAGCCGCGCGTCCAGCCCTTTGCCTTGCAGCTTGAACGCGTCGCCAAGATCGGCTTCGACGTCGACATTGAGCGGCATGCCTTGCGCGGCCTTGGCCTGCGGCGCGCCCTTGCCGACGATGACCACGTCGTTGCTGATGGTCGGCCCGCCTTCGCCGGCCAGTTCGATGTTGGCGCGGTCGGCGCGGAATTTACCGTCGAGCTGGAAGCGTTTGGCGTCGCGCGTCAGCGAGCTTTGACCGCTGACGACCAGAATACGGTCCGGCCTCGAAAGGATTTCCAGCTTGTCGGCGGTGAGCTTGAGGGCCATGGTCGCCTCGTTGCCGGCGTAGCGTATCCAGCCGTCTGCCAGCGCGCGGCCCTGGGCGCCGTCAAAGCTCAACTTTTGCAGCTGCAGCTGGTCGCCGGCCAGGCGCGCCTGCAGCACGCCGTTGCGCAGCTTGATGCCCTCGTCGGGCAGGTTGACCACCAGCTTGTCGCCATTGATGTCGCCGTTCAGTTGCGGCGCGCCCAAGGTACCGCTGCCGGAAATGGCCAGCTTCAGGGTGCCGTCGATCTCCAGCCCCGGCTGGCCGGCCAGCGGCGCGAGCCAGGCCAGCGAACCCATATTGGCGTTGCCCTCCAGGGTGAAGGGGCTGTCGTCGGCCAGGCGGCCCTCGCGCAATTGCGCGCTGCCGTCGACGCGGGCCTGGCCCACGCGGGTGCCGTCGACATCGAGCTGGGTGCGCAGGGTGCCGTTGTTGACGTCGACGCGCGCATCGAGCTTGGTCAGTCCCAGCGCCTGCGACAGGTCGGCGCCGATGATGGTCAGGTCGCCCTGTTCGCGGAACACGTGCAACGAGCCGCCCAGCACCGGGGCGCTGGTCTTGGTGCCGGCCTGCAGATTGAGGCCCCAGTCGGCGCCGATGGTCAGGTTGCCGCGCACGTTCTCGCGCCAGGCGTCGGACAGCTGGCCCAGATAGTTGACCGGCACGGCGTTCGCCTGGCCCTTGCTGCGCCACGCGCCGCCGTTTTTCTCGACGCTGTCGATGCGGATGGCGCCGTCGCGGATCTTGATGGTGGCGTTGGTCAGCGCGATCTTTTCTGGACGCGCCAGGCCGGCGACGCCGCTGCCATCCGGCGCCACCAGGCGTAGTTGCGCCGGCGCGACCAGGTTGAGCGCGAAGCGGCCCTTGTTTTGCAGCGAGTCGATGGTGCCGGTCCAGGCGTCGTCGGCCCAGGCGCCCTTGACGCGCAGCGAGGCGTCGAAGCGCGGATTGCTGGCGCTGACGTCGATCGTGTGGCCGCTGCGGGTGCCGCTGGTCTGCAGGCGCGCCTTGTCGATCTTGATCGATGGCGATTCGTACAGCGTGATTTCGATGTCGCTGACCAGCGGCACGTCGGCCGTGACATCGCGATTGGCGGCGCGGCGCGCGCCGGTGGAAGCGGCGGCCGGCGCGGAGGCGGCCATCGCCACCGTGTTGCCCAAGGTGGCGCTGCCACGGATGGCGGCGATTTGCTGCTGGCCCGGCAGGCGCAGGGCGCTGCCGTCGAGCGTGAGCGCGACCGCCGGACGGGCGGTAGTGCCGGACAGGGTGCCGCCGGCGCGCAGCGCGCCGCCGAACGGCGGTCCGAGCGCGGCCAGTTGCGGCGCATCGAGCTTCCATTCCAGCTTATCGAGCGCGCTGCCGAAGCTGCCCTTGGCCAGTAGCCGGTTGGTCGCCAGGCGCAGGTCGATGTCGGCGTCGCGGATCTCGTCCTTGCCAGCCGTCAGTTTGGCGTAGCCGGACAGCGGCGCGCTGGCCAGCGTCGATGGCTGCAAGGTCAGGTTCAGGCCCGCGCGCCAGTCGTCCGACAGTTGCGCGTCGGCGGTGAAGGTGGCGTTGATGGCGCCACTCTGCGCCGCGCCGAAGGCGGCCGGATTGAGGCGCTGCACGGTGCCGTTCATTTTGACTTCGGGGATCTTCTTGGCTCCGGCCAGCGCCACGTTGCCGCTGGCGTGGATCAGGCTATCGGGAGCGGGGCGCTTGGCCGAGGCCAGTCCCAGGCCTTTGGCGTCGGCCTCGAAACTGCTGCGCGGCGCCTGCATGGTGCCGGTGACGACGCCGCTGGCGCCGATGGCGCCCAGCAGGTCGCTGCTGACGGCCGACAACTGGCGCGCGTCGACCTTCCACAGCAGCTGCTCGCCCGGCGCGCCGAAGCTGCCGGTGATCTCGGCGTTGTTCTGCGCCATCGTCACCTTGGCGTTGACGCCGCTGATATGTTTGGCATCGGCGTTCAGTTTGCCGTTGCCGGTCAGCGGCTGGCCGAACAATTTGCTCGGCTTGATCTGGAAATCGGCCGCCACCTGCCATGCCGGCGCGATGGCGCCGCTGGCGTTGACGTCGGCGTTCAGATCGGCGACCGGGAAGCCGGCGCCCAGCGCGGAAGGATCGAAGTGATCGGCGCGCAGCTTGGCGCTGAAGGCCTGCTTGTCCTTCAGGCTCAATTGGCCGGTGGCGCTGATCGAGCCTTTTTTCGCCTGCAGGCGCGCTTGCTGCAGTTGCAGCAGCGCGTCGGCCAGGGTGGCTTGCACATCCAGCTTCAGGCCGGCCTGCGCCAGATTGGCGTTCAGGGTTTGCTTGGTCGGCGTGCTGGAAAGCGCGATGTCGCCCGCCACCGTCGTCTTGTTGGCGCCGGTGTGCAGGTGGCTCAGATCGAGGCGGTCGGTGTGCAGTTTGAAGTTGGCGGCGTCGATGCCCGCTTCCGGCCCCTTTCGCTGGACCTGGCCGCCGCCAGTGAAGTGCCCGGCCGCGCCCAGGTCGAGCAGCACGTTTTCCAGCAGCGAGGCGGTCAGCGTGCCACCCAGGCGGCCGCTGAAGATTTGCAGCGGCAGCGTCTCGCGGTCGATGGGGCCGGCCTTGTCCTGGTTCACCAGCGCGAATTGGCCGGACAGCTTCTGGTCCGGCGTGATGGCCGCCGTCACCTTGAGGTTGAACTTCGCCGGCGGCAGACCGGCTTCGAAGCCGGCCGGGTTGACGTCGCGCGCGGTCAGGTCGATGGCGCGCAGGATGATCGGGTCGAAGGGCGCCAGCGATAGCGTGGCGTCGCCGCTGGCCGGTCCGGCTTCGCCCTGCGCCTTGAGGTTGAGCAGCGCCAGGCTGCCGCCGGCGGTCACGTTCAGTTGTGCGGGAATGGCGGCGGTAGCGCTATCGGCGGCAAGCGCAGGTTTGGCGCCGGCGCCGGGTTTTGCGCCGGCGGCCGGCTTGGTGGCCGGCACCGCGGCCTGCGTCAGCGACGCCTTGCCCTGCAGCGCGAACGGCTTGTCGGCGGCGATGGTCAGGTCGGCCTTGACGTTGCCGAACGGCGTTTTGGCCGATGCCTCTTGCAGGTGCCAGCTGGTCTTGTCGCCATACAGTTCGAAGCGCAGGTTTTCGATGACGTTGGTGCCGGTTTCGCTGACCAGGGTCAGTTTGTCGAGGCGGGCGTCGGAAAGACTGAGACGGAACGGCGCGGCCAGCGACTCCGGCATCTTGGCCGGCTCGGACGGCCCCAGGCTTTGCACCGTCAGGGCGACGACATGCAGCTCGCTGATGGCCAGGCCTTCCGAAAAATACTGCAGCGGCGACCAGTTGATGTCGATGTTCTGCGCGGTGATGACGCTGTCCTTGCCGCGATAGACCAGTTTGCCGATGTGCATGCGGTGGTACAGCGATCCGCTGACGTCGGTGACGGCGATGGTGCCGCCGCTGGCCTTGGAGACGCGCGCGACCAGCTGCTGCAAGGTCGATTCGCGGCCCAGCAGCCAGAAGGCGCCGGCCAGCAGCGCGACTAGCACCACCAGTGAAATCAGGACGCGGCGCGGCCAGCGGCGTGGGCGGGGGCTGGCGGGAGCGACGGCGGAATCGGGACCGCCCGGCAGCTCGGTGTTGTTATTGTCGGCCATCAGAAGGTGAATCCCAGCGAGAAGTGCAAACGATACTTTTGAACCGCGTGTCCGTACGCGACATCGACGTTGATCGGACCCACAGGACTTTTCCAGCGCGCGCCGATGCCGTAGCCGGACTTGGGATGCAGGGCGCTGAAGCTGTCGCCGGCGTTGCCGGCGTCGTAGAACACCGCCGCGCCATACTGCGGCTTGAACCAGTACTGGTATTCGGCGCTGGCCGTGGCCAGATAGCGGCCGCCGACGGTGGCGTCGCCCTGTTTGACGCCCAGCTCCTGGTAGGCGTAGCCGCGCACCGACTGGTCGCCGCCGGCGCGGAACAGGTACACGGCCGGTACGCCGTCCTTGCTGCGCGAACCGAGCGCGCCGAGGTCCGCGCGCAGGATGATGTTCGAAGTGGTGTTCAACGGCAGATAGTAGATGCCGCGCGTGTAGGCGCGCACGAAGGCTTCGTCGGTCAGGATCGGCAGCAGCGCGCCGCCCACCTGGGCGTTGAGCGCGTAGCCCTTGGTCGGCATCAGCAGGTTGTCGACCTTGCGCCAGGTGACGGCGTACGTCAGCGGCAAACTCTTGCTGGTCACCGATTCCTGGCCCTGCACGGTCTTGGTCTCGGTCAGCAGCTCGAGCGAGATGCTGCGTTCGAGCAGCGGCGTGCCCCACGCGCGCTTGCCGGCGATGCTGGTGACGGCTGTGACTTCGCCCTCGATGTCGCTGCGCTCGTAGGAGGCGCCGATGCTGTGGTTGTAGCCATCCGGCGTGACGGGGAAGTAGAAGTCGCCGCGCGCGGTCTGGCGCTTGGTCTCCAGGGTCAGCGCGCTTTTCAGGCGCAGGCCGAAGATGGCCAGGTCGTCATAGGTCAGCGACGCGCGGTTGCCGGTATTGGTGCTGTAACCGAGACCGGCGCTGACGTTCTTGCGCTTGTTCTCGGTCACGCGCACCAGCAGCGGCAACGGCGCCATCGACGCGGCGTTGTCCGAGCGCGGCATCGGGACGGCGGCGGCGGCGGGGTCCGCGCCGGGCGGCGGGGTGGTCGCGGCGGCCGCCTCCAGCTGCTCATTGAGGATGGCGCTCATGTCGGCGCTCACTTCCACGCTGCTGAAATAGCCGGTGTCCTGCAGGCGCGATTGATACGACTGCAGCGCCGCCTCGCTGTAGTAGTCGCCCGGATCGATCGGGTTCAGATTGGTGATCACCGATTCCGGGTAGCGTTTCAAGCCTTCGATGCGCAGCTCGCCGAAGCGCAGCTCGGGGCCGCTGTCGAGCACCACGCGCAGGTTGGCCTGGTGGCTTTCCGGATCGATGGTGGCCTGGGTCTCCAGCAGCTGGGCGCGCGGATAGCGGGTCTGCACCACCTGGCGCAGGATGGCGCGCTTGGAGGCTTCCCAGTCGTCCTGGCGGAAGACGGCGCCGCGTTTCAGCGCCCAGGTGCCCTTCAGGGCGTCGGCGTTGAACTGGTTGCTGGCGCGCTGGTCCGGGTTGGGCGGGAAACCTTGCAGAACGATCTCGACCTCGCCCACGCGCACCGGCTCGCCCGGGGCGACCTTGACCTGCACCGCCAGCGGCGCCGCATCACGGTCGAGCTTGACGCTGACCTCGGGCGAGTAATAGCCGGCGGTGGCGACCAGGGTGCGGATTTGTTCCGGCGTGGTGCGCACCAGCCGGAACAGCTGCTCGCGGTTCATGCGGGCGTTGCCGCGAAAACGCATCAGATCGAGGTTTTTCTCCAGCAGCTCTTCCAGCTCCTCGGGCGCGTCGATGTTGACCGTGTACTTGATGCCGGTCGACACCACCGGGGCGGGGGAGGCGGGTTTCGCTTCGGGTTGCGGGTCGGCCTCGCCCTCCGCCGGGGCGGTGGCGGGCGCCGGCGTCTGGTCGGCAGTCTGGTCCGTGGTTTGCCCCGCGGTTTGCCCCAAAGCCGGACCGGCAGTCATCACGGCGCCCGTCGCGAAGGCCAGTAACAGTGTCAATGCTGCATGGCGGCAAGATACTTTTGGCGCGAGTTGTGCCAAAATTCGTGATCTTGCCATTTTTTTTGCTGGCGATGCCGGTAACATGAGACTCCATCAGGGTGTGCGCTAGGCGCCATGTTACCGGATTGCCCTTAAAGATGGCGTACATATAACATCGTGTCACACCTGAAAGAAAATCTCATGTTGCCTACCGATTCCGCTCTGGTGCTTTTTAGCGGCGGACAAGATTCCACCACCTGCCTGGCCTGGGCGTTGAAACATTATGCCCGCGTCGAGACCATCGGTTTCGACTATGGCCAGCGGCACGCCGTCGAGCTGACCGTGCGTCCCGACGTCATCGCGCGCCTGCGCGCCCAGAACCCCGAGTGGGACGCCAAACTGGGCGAGGACCACATGATCGACCTGTCGCTGATCTCCGAGATCTCGCAGACCGCGATGACCCACGATATCGCCATCGAAACCCAGGCCAACGGCCTGCCGAACACCTTCGTTCCGGGCCGCAACCTGCTGTTCATGACGGTGGCGGCCACCGTGGCCTACCGGCGCGGCCTGACGGTGCTGGTCGGCGGCATGTGCGAGACCGATTTCTCCGGCTATCCGGACTGCCGCGACGACACCATGAAGGCGCTGCAGGTGGCGCTCAACCTGGGCATGGACACCCGCATCAAGCTGGAGACGCCGTTGATGTGGCGCGACAAGCGCCAGACCTGGGAGCTGGCGCAGGAGCTGGGCGGCCAGCCGCTGGTCGACCTGATCCGCGACGGCACCCACACCTGCTACCTTGGCGAGCGCGGCGCGCTGCACGACTGGGGCTACGGCTGCGGCACCTGCCCGGCGTGCGAACTGCGCGCGCGCGGGTACCGGCAGTTCGTGGGAAGCGAGGGGTAAATCCCGGCCGCCGCCTCGGTTACACCC
Source organism: Burkholderia sp. LMU1-1-1.1 (assembly GCF_040675865.1). NCBI lineage: Bacteria > Pseudomonadati > Pseudomonadota > Betaproteobacteria > Burkholderiales > Burkholderiaceae > Burkholderia > Burkholderia sp. LMU1-1-1.1. The sequence goes on from NZ_JBEGHG010000086.1 coordinate 160,567, forward strand.
CGTTCACCAACGCCAGATCGAAATTCGCTCCGCTGCTGCGCAATTTCCTGAGCGGGACGTGTTCGGGATCGTCGTTCCAGTCCTTCGCGTGCTGCTCCGAAGGGAACTCGATCAGCACCGCGATGCCCGGAAACACGGGCTGTCCCTCCAGCGTCTGTGTAGGGGCCTTGGCCAATATCTTGCCGCCGTGCTTCTGTATCAGCGCCGGCATCCTGGCGCCATATTCCTGTTGCCAGTCCGTGTTGTGCAGCGTTAAAGAACCTATCGCGTATGCAGCCATGGTGGTGCTCCTCATTGCCTGGTCGACAAACCCGCGCCGGCCCCGTGGCCGCCGCGCTTGTCGCGCGATCATTATTGAGTGAAAACCATCCCGGTATAAATGATTTTATGGTTTTTTCACCACTAAACACGTGTTATGAATCGGCACAACGCTTTGATTGTCATTTTGAGGCCGGACCCTGTTAGGATAAGGACGAGTTCGTTAGCGGATGCAACTTAGCCAGGGACATATCCTTGATGTCGTACTTATACCAGTTGCAGGTCACGGGTTAACCGGAAATGGCCGATATCCAGGCACAGCTGCGCCGGGTGGTGCAGGCCCTGCTGTCGCAGCGCGTGCTGCCGGCGCTGGTGCTGGCCGGCAGCCTCGGGGTCACCGCCGTGCTGTGGCAGGTCGCAAGCGCCGACGCCGAGCAGGAGGCCCAGGCCGACTTCGACGGCCGCGTGCGCGAACTGGTCAACCAGCTCGACCAGCGCATGCAAACCTATGTGCAGGTGCTGTACGGCGTGCAGGGCCTGTTTTACAGCTCGGTGGAAGTCGACCGCGGCGAATTCCGCAGCTATCTGGCCGGGCAGGAGCTGGGCCGCCATTTCCCGGGCGTGCAGGCGATCGGCTACATCCGCCTGGTCGGCGCCGACCAGCGCGAGGCGCACGAGGCCCTGGTGCGGCGCAGCGACTATCCGCACTACCGCCTGGTCCCGCCGGGCGCCCGTCCGTGGTACGCGCCCACCGTGTACATGGAACCTTTCAATGAAAGCAACCGCCGCGCGATCGGCTTCGACTCCGCTTCCGATCCGGTGCGCCGCGCCGCGCTGGAGCAGGCGCGCGATTCCGGCCAGCCGGCGATGACCGGCCGCATAGCCCTGGTGCAGGACCAGGGCGGGCTGCCACAGGCCGGTTTTCTGATCATGCTGCCCTTGTACAGCCCCGGCCAGCCGGTGCGCAGCTGGAGCGAACGCCGCGCCGCCATCACGGGCTGGGTGTTCGCGCCGTTCCGTGTCGGCGATCTGATGGCGGGGCTGGGCAACGCCCGCACCGCCGCGCTGGACGTGGAGATCTACGACGGCGACCGCGTGACGCCGGAGGCGCGCATGTACGACAGCGCGCCCGCCGCCAGCGCCACCTTGCGTTCGAGCGTGCAGCAGATCGCCATCGCCGGCCATCGCTGGACCTTGCGCATCTCGCTGCTGCCGGGGAAGTCCGCGCGCCCCGACCGCGCGCTGATGATCGCCGGGTTCGGCGTGCCGCTCGGCGGCCTGGCCGCCTGGGTGGCGTGGATGCTGACGCGGGCGCGGGTGCGCGCGCACCGGGCGCTGGCGCGCAGCCGCATGCTGGCCGGGGAGCTCAAGGACGGCCAGGCGGCGCTGATGGTATTGGCCGACAGCGCCCAGAGCAGCCAGGCGATGTTGCGCAGCATTCTCGATTCGACCATCGACGGCATCCTGGTCGACAACCTGAAAGGCTCGGTGCTCAACTCCAACCGGCGCTTCCGCGAATTGTGGAACGTGCCCGAGTGCCTGGACTGGCAAAGCGACGGCGCCGTGCTGATGCGCCACATGCGCGAGCAGCTGTACCGTTCCGACGGCGGCGTGCGGCTCGACGACGCGCAGCAGATGCTGCTGCCGGGCGTGCAGCGCGGCATGCCGGTGGAGGCCCAGCACGAGTTGCTGCGCCTGAAGGACGGCCGGGTGATCGAACAGCACACGCGCGGCCTGCGGCTGGGCAGCGAACCGGCGCGCATCTGGTCGTTCCGCGACATCACCGAGCGCACCCACACCGAGCGGCGCGAACAGACCCGGCGCCACGTGCTCGAACTGCTGGCCACCGGGGCGCCGCTGCACACCATCCTCGAGAGCGTGGTCAAGGGCGTCGAGACCGACAACGAGGACTTGATGTGCTGCGTGCTGCTGCTCGACGAGCCGGGCGAGCGCCTGCTGGTGACCGCCGCGCCCAGCCTGCCGGCCTTCTTCATCGCCGCCGTGCACGGCATGTCGGTGCACGCCCTGCACAGCGCCTGCGGCGAGGCGGTGCGCACGCGCAGCCGCGTGATCGTCGAGGATATCCGCAACGCGCCGGCGTGGATGGAGCACCGCGACCTGGCCGTGCAGGCGCGGCTCGGGTCGTGCTGGTCCGATCCGATCTTCGGCGCCGGCGGCAATGTGCTGGGCAGTTTCGCCGTGTTCCATCCGGAGGCGCGCCTGCCGAGCATTGCCAACATCGCGCTGACCGAGCAGGCCGCGCGGCTGGCCGGCATCGCCGTCGAGCAGGCCCAGGCGGCCGAGGCGGTGCGCGCCGGCGAGGCGCGCTTCCGCAGCCTGTACGACCACGCGCCGGTGGCGCTGTGGGAGCAGGACTGGTCGGCCGTGCGCGCCGCGCTGGCCGAGTTGACGCAGTCCGGCGTCGACGACATGGAGCGCTACCTGAGCGCCAATCCGAGCCAGGTGCGACGGCTGGCGTCGCTGGTGCGCATCCTCGACGTCAACGCCTCGGCGCTGCGGCAGATCGGCGTCGAGCCGCGCCACAAGGACATGTCGGTGATCACCCTGGCGCAGAACTTCAACGCCGAGGCCATGTCCGGCTTCGCGCGCGCGGTGACGGCGCTGGTGCGGGGCGAGCGCTTCTTTTCCTGCGAGGGCAGTTTCGAGCGCCTCGACGGCGTCACCCGCCTCAACGAGCTGACCTTGCTGGTGATGCCGGGCCACACGGACAGCCTGGACTTCGTCATCGTCTCGACGCTGGACACCACCGAAAAGCGCCGCATGCACGACGAGCTGCGGGTGCTGGCGACCACCGATTTCCTGACCGGGCTGCCGAACCGGCGCGAGTTCATGAACCGGCTGGCCGAGGAGCAGGAGCGGCTGCAGCGCGACATCGGCGCCTGCACGGCGGTGCTGCTGCTGGATCTGGACCACTTCAAGCGCATCAACGATGAATACGGCCACGCGGCCGGCGACGCGGTGTTGCGCCAGCTGAGCGAATTGATGCGGCAGGATCAGCGCAAGATCGATATGCGCGGGCGCATCGGCGGCGAGGAGTTCGCGATACTGCTGCCCGGCGCCACACTGGGCAAGGCGGCGGTGTTCGCCGACCGCCTGCGCCAGCGCATTGCCGATACGCCGATGTGCCTGGGCGACGGCTTGCAGTTGACGGTGACGGTCAGCATCGGCATCGCGGTCATGGGAGGCAAGCAGCCCGGCGGCGATGCGGCGCTGGTGCGGGCCGACCAGGCGTTGTACACGGCCAAACGCGGCGGGCGCAACCGGGTGGTGCTGATCGATGTCGAGGCGGATCGGCCGGGAGTTCAGGTCCCGGCCGCTTCCGGTTGAAAGGGGGAGAGCGGAGCTGTAAAGCAACTGGACAACGGTGATACGTAGGGCGGATTAGCGCAGCGTAATCCGCCATGCATGGGCCGCCGACGGAGCTTGGCGGATTACGGCGTGCCGCCTAATCCGCCCTACGTGTCTCCACGTGCCTCATACATAACCTTCATTGATTCAGACCGCGTGTTCCATCGTGGCGCGCAGGCGCTGCTTGCGCGAGCGGCTGCTGAAGTACCAGTACAGGCCGACCGGGATCAGCAGCGGTAGCAGCAGGGGCGAGATCGCCGCCGCCAGCAGCACGCCCGCCAGCACCAGGGCGCTGACCATGACGATGCCGACACCGGCGAACACCAGGCCGACGAACACCGCCGCGCAGGTCATCGCCAGCGCCGCGATCAGCAGGCCGCCGGCCCCCAGCACGATGCCGAGCAAGGCGCCGAATGGGCCGCCCACCTCGTCGCCGTCGACGTTGACGGTCATGCCGTCGCCGAACACCGCCTGGCACACCGACACCGCCAGCAGCAGGATGAAGAGGCCGAGTACGACTTTTTTGGTGGTGCTGGTTTTGCTGAGTTTGCTGTCCATGATCGATCCCTTGGTTATTTGTTGTTCGTTTGCCGTTTTGTTCAGGCATGGTCGAACTGTAGCGGCGCGCGCCGCCGCCGGCCATCGGATTGCGACAGACCGGCGGATTTGCGGGATGGAATGACGCCGGGCGGCGACGAGCGGGACGCACAGGGGCGGTGAAAACAGATGGTCGATCAGGAAACAAAAGGCCGATTGTTCCTTGATTTAAAGATATCCCTGCCTATACTGATAACCTGACTTGCGCAGGGAGGGTTTTACCATGGCATGGCTTGCAATAAGCGAGGGTCAATCGCTACCCTCGGTACTGAATCGGACCACGCGCCAACGCAGCGCACGGCAACGCTCCGGCGGAGGCCCGAAAGGTCCGCCCTCGGCGCCGCCGACCATACCGCCTATCATCATCACGCCGTTCAACTACAAAACGCCGCAACCGGCCATCGATCCGCGCGTCACGCCGCCGCGGCCGCCGATCGCGCCGCCGCCCCGGCCGTGCATCTCCTGCCTGGCCGTTTGCTGAACCGTTTCTGATTTCCGTCCGGATCGCGCCGGCACCGTCCCGTTCGAAGGCGGCGCCGGCGCGGGAGATTGCTCATCCATATCGAGTTGCTATTGTTGTTCGGGTGCTGGCCGCTTATGATTCCACCCCCGACCCCAATTCAACACGAGCCCCAAGCATGAGCAACGACTACCCGGAAGATTTCGATGAACAGCCCGACGACGACGCCCCGATCCAGGAGGCGCGCGTGTGGCAAGGCAATGGCTGGACCGCGCGCGTGATCAAGAACGACGACGACGAGGGCTGGGCCGTGGCGATGATCAAGGACGGCGAGCCGGAGCCGGCGCTGGTCGGTCCCTGGACCATGGGCCGCGACAAGAAAAATCCCAAGCCGCTCGACGTCAACGCCTTCAACACCCTGGTCAAGACCGCCAACGAGGTGATCCGCCGCCACGAGCAGCAACTGCACGCCCAGCTGCACAAGAACGTGTTCGTCAGCACCGACGACGGCCAGGTCAAGGTCGCGCTCGACATCGTGCCCGACGAGGACGACGCCTACGCCACCCTGACCGCGTTCGACCCCTACGGCGAGCAGATCGCCCAGGTGCGGGTGCCGCCGACTTTCAAGCTGAGCGTGACGAGCGCCTCGGCGTGGATCGAAAAAGGCTACAAAAAGCCCTGAGCGCGAAACCCGCACGGCCCGGCGGGGTCTGACCCATCGGGGTCAGCCCCCTAAGCGGCGCGGCTGGCGTATCGCTAAAAGCATACGGGTTTGACCGCCACGGGCCAATTTCGCGATCAGCGCTGGCTTTGACAGCCGTTGACCTGATAGTATTTCCTATGTGCATCAATCCCACTTAGGAAATTCGATGGAAAGTCGTCTCACCCGTCTTGAAGCCGTCCAGGCCATGCTGCTCGAAATCGGGCAGAAATCGAGCACCTGCACCGATATCAGCGAGTTTTTGCAGGCCGTGCACGCGGCGCTGGGCCGCATCATGTACGCGGCCAATTTCTTCGTCGCGCTGAGCGACCACGACGGGCCGGCCAACCAGGTGCGCTTCGTCTATTTCGTCGACGAGGTCGACGAGCCGCCCAGCCGCGACGAATTGTTCGAGCTGAAGGCGGGCGAGTCGCCGACGGCGGCGGTGATCGCCAGCGGCAAGCCGATCGTCATGACGGCGGCCGAACACGTGTCCAAGCGCGAGGACAACGCCGGCTTCGGCATCGGCACCATCGCCGAGCACTGGATGGGCTGCCCGCTGCTGGACCAGAACCACCAGGTGCTGGGCGTGATCGTCATCCAGAGCTACGACAAGCGGCACACCTTCAGCCAGGAGGACCAGGCGCTGTTCGCGCTGATCGCCAACCACGTCTCGAGCGCGCTGCGCGGCCTGCAGAGCATGGACCGGCTCGAACGCGCGGTGCAGGAGCGCACCGCGCTGCTGGCGCACGAGGTGGCCGAGCGGCGCCGCGCCGAGAACATCCAGCGCGCGCTCTACGAGCTGGCCAACCTGTCGGCGACGACCACCGGCGGCAACGTGCTCAACACGCGGCTGCATGAAATCATCAGCGAGCTGGTGCCGGCGCAAAACTTCCTGATCGCGATCTATCATCCGGACACCGAGGAAGTGAGCATCCCGTATTTCGTCGACCAGAAGGACGACCAGGCGCCGGTCAAGCGCTTCGATTTCGGCATCGGCATGTCGTCGTATATTTTGCGGCGCAAGCAGGCGGCCATGCTCGACAAGGCCGGCTTGAACGCGCTGGTGGCCGCCGGCGAGATCGCCCAGCCGCTGGGCAATGTCGATATCGCCAGCTGGATGGGCGCGCCGATGCTGCTGGGCGACCAGGCCTACGGCGTGATCATCGTGCAGAGCTACGACGCCGCCGTCATCTACTCCCAGGGCGATCTGGACATCCTGGCCTTCATGGCCAGCCACGTCGCGGTGGCGATCGCGCGCATGCAGGCCGAGCGCGAAATCCGCCGCGCCAAGGACGCGCTCGAAGAGCAGAACGCGGCGCTGGAGAACGCGCTGACGTCGCTCAAGGACGCGCAGGGCGAACTGGTCCGGCAGGAGAAGCTGGCCTCGCTGGGACGGCTGGTGGCCGGCGTGGCGCACGAGATCAACACGCCGCTGGGCATCTGCGTGACGGCCACCAGCCACCTGGTGGAGGAACTGAAGCTGACGCGCGAGGACATGGCGGCGGGCGTGCTCGACGAGGACGGCCTGAACCAGTTCTTCGACATCATCGACCAGTCGCTGCGCATCATGACGACCAACACGCAGCGGGCGGCGGCGCTGGTGCGCAGCTTCAAGCAGGTGGCGGTGGACCAGTCGTCCGACGACATCCGCAGCTTCAACCTGCGCAAGTATCTCGACGAGGTGCTGCTGTCGCTGCAGCCCAAGCTCAAGGGCAAGCCGATCGCCATCGAGATCGACTGCGAGGAGCGCATCGAGATGGCCAGCTTCCCCGGCGCGGTGTCGCAGATCGTCACCAACATGGTGATGAACTCGCTGGTGCACGGCTACGAGGAGGGGCAGTCGGGCAAGATCAAGATCAGCGGCAAGCTCGACGGCGATTTCGTCGTGTTCGAGTACAGCGACGACGGCGTCGGCATGGACACCGGCACCTTGAGCCAGCTGTTCGACCCGTTCTTCACCACCAAGCGCGGCTCGGGCGGCAGCGGCCTGGGCGCGCACATCCTGTTCAACCTGGTGACGGGCGCGCTGGGCGGCACCGTCAAGGTGGCCAGCGCGCCGGGCATGGGCCTGCACTACAAGCTGCGCTTCCCCAAGGTCAAGCGCAAGTAACAACGAAACGTGGCGCATGAAATACCGCAGAGACACGTAGGGCGGATTAGGCGGCACGCCGTAATCGGCCATCTATGAGCCGCCGACCGCGCATGCATGGCCGATTACGCTGCGCTAATCCGCCCTACGTGTTTTAGATGACACATACTTTTCTCACGGGATAAATGATGATGGGTTTACGTTCGATTTTTTTGGCATCGATATTTTTTGTGGCGCAGGTGCAGGCGGTGGCCGCCGAGCCCAAACCGGTTGATGCGGAGGCCGCCGTCCGGCAAGCCGACGACGCGTACTGGGCCGCCTACAACCGTGCCGACCCGGTCGCGATGAACGCGTTCCTGGCCGACGATGTGGAGTTCTACCACGACCGTGGCGGCACCCTGATCGGCAAGAAAGCGCTGGCCGCCGTCAACAGCGAGATGGGCACTGGGGACCACACGCTGCGCCGCGAAGCGCTCCCCGGCACCGTGAAGTTTTTCCCGATGCGCAAGGACGACGTTATCTACGGCTATCTGTCGACCGGCGAACACCAGTTCATCGTCCTGCCGAAGGACAAACCCGAGTTCCTGGCCGGGCGCGCGCTGTTCACGCAGCTGTGGGTCTTGCAGGGCAAGGAGTGGAAAGTCTCGCGCATCTTCAGCTACGAGCACGCCGACGCGAAATAACCCGGCACGGCGGCGACGCTTCGGTGCGGAGCGAAGTGTCCTGCGCCAGCAATCCCTAAGATGGGCGTTCATGGGCGGCACTCGCGCCGCCCTTCATCAGAAAACGCCCATGCACCCCTCGAACGCCGTTGCCGCCGCCAGTCATCCCGACCCCTATCCCTACTACCGTCAATTGCTGGCGGGGCCCGCGCTGTATTGCGACGCCGATCCGCGACTGTGGATCGCCAGCCGGGCGGACGTCATCCAAGAGGTATTCGATAATCCGCACTGTCTGGTGCGACCCATCGCCGAGCCGGTTCCCCTGGCTATCGCAGGTGGCGACGCCGGAGGCGTCTTCGCAAGACTGATACGCATGAACGATGGCGCCGCGCATGCCGGCCCCAAGCGCGCCATCGGGCAGGCGCTGGCCGGGATGGACCTGGCGGACGTTGCCGATAAAACCCGCCGGCTGGCGGCCATGCTCGAGGAGCGGCATGCCCTGGCCGATGGCGCCGCCCTCACGCGCTGGCTGTTCGAGCTGCCCACCTGTGTCGTAGCCGATCTGCTCGGCGTGGGCCGTGCGGAACTGCCGCTGGTGGCGCGCCGGGTGGCGGAGTTCGTGCGCTGCCTGTCGCCGTTGTCGACGCCGCAACAATTGGCCGAAGCGGATGCCGCCGCGCGTTCCCTGAATCGACGCTTCAGCGAGCTGGTCCGATCGGGTACCGCGGTACCGGGCACGCTGCTGGGGGAGGTGTGCCGGCAGGGCGCAAAGACCGGCTGGGGAGGGCAGGAGGCGATCGTCGCCAATGTTATCGGCCTGCTGTCGCAAACCCACGAAGCGACGGCCGGACTGATCGGGAATTGCATCGTGGCTTTGCTCGGCCAGCCTGGATTGGAACAGCGTCTGCGCGCCGAGCCGGCATTGGCGGCGGCGTTGGTGCGGGAGGTGGCGCGCTTCGATCCTCCGGTGCAGAACACGCGGAGGTTTGTGGCGCAGGCGACTAGTGTCGCGGGCGTGGCGCTGCAGCCGGGAGACGCCGTTTTGTTATTGCTGGCGGCGGCGGGGCGCGATGGGCGGGTTCATGCGCAACCGGATGCGTTTGTGTTGGAGCGGTCGGATTGTCCGCCGCCTGGCTTTGGACACGGGAGGCATGCTTGTCCGGGACGGAGCCTGGCCTTTGTTATCGCCACGGCGGCGATACGTTACTTGCTGCAGCGGCCGGTCTCGTTGGGACAGGCGGAACTCGGGTGGGGCTATCGGCCGTCGGCCAACGCGCGGTTGCCGGAGTTTTTTAACGCTGGCTTGGAGGGACGGTCATGATTGCCGTGATTTTTGAGGTTGTTCCGCATAGTCACGCGCGGCAGCGGTATCTGGCGCTGGCGGCGGAGCTGGCGCCGCTGCTGGCCGGGATCGATGGCTTTGTGTCCATCGAGCGCTTTCAAAGCTTGAGCCAGCCGGAGAAGATTTTGTCGTTGTCGTTTTGGCGCGATGAGGAGGCGGTGCGGCTGTGGCGCAATACGCAGGAGCATCGCGCCGCGCAGTCGCAGGGCAGGGCGGGGGTGTTTGCCGATTACCGGTTGCGCATCGCGGGGGTGATGCGGGATTACGGGTTGGTCGAACGTGCGCAGGCGCCGGAGGATAGCCGTGCTGCGCACGGACCTGCCGGAGCCGCGAACTGAGCTTGGCGGATTACGCTGCGCTAATCCGCCCTACGTGATTTCGGGGTGTATTCCAGGGCACGTTATTTAGGCGCCGATGATGTTAATTCGCCTTCCGGGATTTCATGCCTGTCAGCGTGGCGTTCACCCAGGCCATCAGCTTTTCGTCGTCGGCCATGTTGCCGTCGTAGCGCACGGTCGGCACGAACGGTTCGCGCGTGGCCTGGAAGGCCGTGTAGATCGCCGACGGCACCGCGATCGCGCCCCTGCCGCTGGGGAGTTTGTATGGGCCGATCTCGCCATACGGCGAGTAGCCGATCGTCGGCTCGCCCAGGATCACCGTGTCGGACATGGACGAGATCTGCTGGACGAAATTCATGCAGGAGCTGAAGCAGCCACGGTCGATGACGGCGGCCACGCGGGGGCCGCCTGGCCGCCGGCGGACCTTGGCGGCGAGGGCGGCGGCGGCCTCCTTGCTGGCGTATTCGACCCGCGATAGCGGTTCGCCCTTGGCCACCGATGCTTCCAGTTCCTGGATCATGCGTTCAAACTCCGGTTTGGAGGCGGCAAACTGCTCCAGACTGGTGTACCGCCGGTACAGGTCGATCGTGGCCTGGTCGGCGATCACCGATTTGACGTAGGACGCGGTGTTGCCCAGCTCCTCGCCATACGCCTTGCCATACAAAGCCTGCAGCGCGCGGTTGCCCCAGCTGGAATCGCCGCCGCCATTGCCGCGCAGGTCGAAGACGATCCAGCCGGTGTGCTTGAGCGCGGCCAACTTCGGATACAGCGCCGTGTAGGCGTCGCCGGAGATGCCGCCGTTGAAGTCGGGCATGCCGACCCATTGCTTGTCCGCCGCCAGCCGGTACAGGCCGACCGGCCGCGCCTTGGCTTTGTAGCTTTTGCGCACAGTGCCGAGGCGTGATTCGCCGATGCCGTCGGCCACCGCGCGCAGCGGCAGATCGTATGTTCGGGCGCCGTCTGCCTGCTCGAACGTGCATTGCTTGGGTGTCCAGCCGAGGCCGGTGTCGAACATCGACACGCGGGCGAGTTCGCTCAGCGTGGTCGCGTATTCGAGGCTGTGGTTGCTGAGCGGGGCCACATTGCTTTTCAGGTAGGTGCCGATCCAGACGCCATCGCAGCTTTGCACGGTGGCGCCGAGCGGCGGCAGCGCGTGCGGCCAGTCCGGTTCCGACCAGACGACGCGGAATTTGCCGTCGACGTGATCGAGCACGACGCCGGTCCAGGCCGTGGTTTTCAGGCCGAGCTGGATGCCGGTGTGCGGATCGCCGAAGCCGTTGATGAAGCGCACCAGCGCGCGCTTGTAGTCCTGCTCGGTTTTGGCGTCGGCCGCCTCCAGCATGCCGGCGCGGGCGCCGGACTCGAGCGGCGCGGTGACATCGATCTGACCGCTCACGTTGCCCGCATGGCTGCTGCGCACCTTGTCGATGGCGAACTTCATGTCGGCCTGGGCGATGGCGCTCCAGTCGGTGGCGCCAAAGCATGGCGTTGCAAACACTGCGAACGCCAAAGGAAGGATATTGAGACGATGCTTTTTGTGGACGGTCATGAACGATGGTATCGGCAAAGTTGAGTTGATAAGATGGTAACTCAGTTCGCTGTCTTGATGCTGCCAAGAAAACTATTTTCTTATCGCCGCTAAGTCACTTTGTCTCGCTCGACCACACCTTCATCGTTTGCACGGCCAGCAGTTTGCACTGCCCGCCGACGTTGACGTAGGTGCGCATGAACTGGTAGCGGTTGCTGCGCCAGGTTTTTCCGTCGGCGTTCCACTGCTCGACCGTGCTGAGGCCGCGCAGCACGACGGTGTCGCCGCCGGCGTGGGCGTGGACGTCGCTGGTGGTGCGCGACTTGTGCACGACGGCGGGCTTTTTCGAACGCTCCAGCACCACCGCCTTGCCTTCCGTTTGCGACGCCAGGTTGTGCACCCAGACGTAGTCGTCGGCCAGCCACCGGTCGAGGAAGGCGACGTCGCCGACGCGCAGCGCTTCCTCGTACTGTCGGTCGCGCTCGATCAGATCGGCGGTCGGCAGGCAGGGCGCGGCCGCCGCGCTCAGCGACAGCGCCCAGCCCAGTGCCATCAAGCCTGCTTTCATTTCGACGGCACCTTGGTGATCTCCACTTCCCAGTCCACGCCCGATTCGATCTTGTGCTTGGCGGCGTAGTTGCCCTGGCTGATGGCAATCGCCACGTCCAGCAGGCTGTTGAGGTAGACCAGCGGCTTGCCCTTGGCGACGCCGCCGAAGGTGTGCTCGAACGGCGCGATCACCTTGTCGATCTGTTTGCCGTTGTGCAGGATGCGCACCTGCACTTGCTCATGCACGCCGACCTTCAATTCGTCGAACAGCGATTTTGGAATGTTGGTCCAGACGTTGCCGTATTTGACGTCGAGCACCGGGATGATGCCGCGAATGGTGTTGCCGTTGCGGACGGCCTTCTGGTACGGGATCTTGACCACCGATTCGCTCGGCAGCACCGGGCCGACCTGCTCGTAGGTGATGGCGCCCGAGGCCAGGCGCGCGCCGACGAAGGCGTAGACGTCGCGGCCGTGGAAGGTGTAAGACTCGGCAGAGCCGGCCAGGCGGTTGACCTTTTCGTCGATCTCGCGCAGTTCGGCCACGCCGTCGCGTTCGGCGATCAAGGTGAACAGGCCGTTGTCGGGGCCGACGAAGTAGCGGCCTTCCTTGGTTTTTAGCACCACCGACTTGCGCGCGGTGCCGACGCCAGGATCGATCACCGAGACGAATACGCTGCCCTTGGGCCAGTAGTTGGCGGTCTGGTACAGGCGGTAGGCGCCGAGCCAGATGTCGTAGTCGGGGATGTTGTGGGTCAGGTCGGACACCTGCAGGGTCGGATCGACGCCGTAGGCGACGCCGTGCATCGCCGAGACGGCGCCGTCCGAGGTGCCGAAGTCGGTCATCAGGACCAGGGCGTTCTTGGCGTCGGCCGCGTAGGCTTGCGCGGTCAGCAAGGCGCCGAGGCAGGCGGTGGCGAGCAGTTTGGAGAGCTTCATGTTTTTCCCGGATTAATTGAGCTTAGAAAGTGTAGCGCAGGCGGCCATAGAAATAGGCGCCGTTGAGGCCGATCGGATTAATAAAATTGTACGGCAGCGCGCCGCCATAGGTGGCGTTGTTGGTCTGGCGCACGCGCTGCGGGTAGCGGTCGAGGATGTTGTCGCCGCCGATGGCCACCGTCAGCTGCCTGGTCAGCTTGTATTGCGCCTCCAGGTCCAGCGTCCAGACGGCGCCGAATCGCTGGGCGTTGACGCCGTCGATGACCTCGGCGTCCTGGTCGTACGAGAAGTCCTTGAGCGGGCCGAAACGGGTGGCCTTGGCCTGCAGGCTCCACTGCGCCGCCTGCCAGTCGGCGCTCAGCACCAGCTTGTTCTTCGGCGAGGCGTTGCGGATGCGGAACAGGCTCATGTCGGTCAACAAGGTCAGGTCCGGATCGATTTGCGACAGCGCGGCCGAGCTTTGGCGCGCCTTGTCGATGCGGGTCTTGTTGATGTTGAGCGCCGCGTTCAGGTCGAGCTTGCCGCCGGCGAACGGCAGGTCGTGGTTGACGACCGCGTCGAAGCCGGTGGTGGTGGTGTCGAGCAGGTTGGCCAGGTAGGCCACCGACTGGATGTCGCTGCGGCCGATGCCGGCCAGGTAGGCGGTGGCGGCGTCGCTTTGCAGGTCGCTGGTGCGGGTGATGCGGTCGCGGATCTTGATGCGGTAGGCGTCCAGGGTGACGCTGGTGTTGCGCTGCGGACGCCAGGCGGCGCCGACCGACAGGTTGGTCGACTTCTCGGGCTTGAGCGCCTCGGCGCCGAAGGCGCGCGCCAGCGGATCGCCGGCCGGCAGCAGCGAGGCCGTTTGCAGCGCGCTGCCGTCCTCGTTGAAGTTCAAGGTCGAGAAGCGGAAGCCGGTTTGCACCAGCGCCGGCGCGCGGAAGCTGTTCGACAGCGAGCCGCGCAGCAGGAAGCCGTCGCTCAGTTTGTAGCGCGCCGACAGCTTGCCGGTGCTGGCGGTGCCGAAGTCGCTGTAGTCCGAGTAGCGGGCGGCCGCGCCCAGCAGCAGGCGGCTGGTGACGTCGCTTTCGATGTCGGCGTAGACCGAGCGGATCGAGCGGCTGCCGTCGAAGGCGTCCTGGGGGCGCAGGCCGGGGCCGGCCTGCGCCCCCGGAGGCGCGCCGGGGACGGTGCCGGCGGCGTACGAGGCCGGGTCGCCCGGCGAGCTTCGATAGGTTTCGCGCATGTACTCGGCGCCCAGCGCCAGGTTGACCGGGGCGCCGATGCCGAGGTCCAGCTCGCGCGTGACGTCGGCGTTGACGGCGTTTTGCTTGAAGTCGAAGGTGGCCAGGTGGAAGCTGGTCGGGCTGGCGTCGCCCAGCGAGGCGTTGACCGAGTTGGACAGGTCGTACTCGAACTTGTTGCCGCCGTGGCGGGCGCTCAGGTCCCAGTTCCAGGCGCCGCTGGCCAGGCGCAGGCCGGCGACGACGCTGGTGTCGGTCATGTCGCCGTTGGTGCCGGGGCGATAGCCGTTGGGGTAGATGGCCGGCACGTTGGACGGGTCGCCCGGGTAGCGGAAGTAGGCGCTGCCGTCGGACTTGCGTTTGTTGACGGTGGCGAAGGAGTAGGCGTCGACCCCCGCGCTGGCGCTTATTGGCACCAGCGCGTTGTAGAACAGGTAGTGGTTCTTTTGCTGCGAATCGCCGGATTTGAACACCACCTGGCCGTCGAGCGCGAGGTCTTGCGGCGTGGCGTTCCACGAGGTCCAGCCGGCGTCGCTGCGGCCGGCGCGGTTGGTCGGGTTGCGGTCGCGCGTTTCGGCGCCGAAGCGCACGAAGCCGGCGTCGCCGACCGGCACGCCGTAATCGGCGCTGACGATTTTGGTCTGGCCGTCGGTCTTGGTGTCGTTGGTCGGCTTGAAGTCGGTGTGGTTGGCGCCGTAGCTGACCGAGGCCGAGCCGCCGCTGCGGGCTTTTTTGAGCACGATGTTGATGACACCGGCGACGGCGTCGCTGCCGTACTGGGCGCCGGCGCCGTCGCGCAGGATTTCGATGTGGTCGATGGCGCCCGGCGGGATGGCGTTGACGTCGACCGGGACGGTGCCGGCGAAGCTGCTTTCGGTGTCGAGCACGGCGCTGGCGTGGCGGCGTTTGCCGTTGATCAGCACCAGCACCTGGTCGGGCGCGAGGCCGCGCAGCTGGATGCCGCGCACGGAGTCGGAGGCGCCGCTCGATTCGATGCGCGGGAAGTTGATCGACGGCGACAGGTTTTGCAGGGCGGCGCCGAGGTCGCCGCTGGCGAGGGCGTTTTCCACCTCGCGCTGGCCGAAGCGGTCGATCGGGACGGCGCTGTCGAACACGGTGCGGTTGCGGGCGCGCGAGCCGACCACGGTGACCTGGTCGATGGCGGCGGTTTCGCCGGCGGCCGTTTCCTGCGCCTGGGCGGCGGGCAGCGAGGACAGCAACAGCGCGCAGGCGATGACGCTGCGGCGCAGGGGGAATTGGGGGAGGGTGTGGCGCGGCATGAGGATTCCTTGCTTGGTCTGGACCAATATCTTACGAGCAAGGAATTCCGTTTAACAACAACCGATTGCAAATATGCTTATGCGCGCTTAGTCCGGGAAGCGCTCGTTGATGGCGACCGCTTTGTCGATGTTTTGCACCAGCAGGTCGACATACACCGGGTCGAGGTGCTGGCCGGCCACCTCGCGCAGGTGCTCGACCACCTTGTCGATCGGCCAGGCGTCCTTGTAGCAGCGCTTGTGCATCAGCGCGTCGAAGACGTCGGCGACGGCGACGATGCGCGCGTACAGGTGGATGTCGTGGCCCTTCAACCCCTGCGGATAGCCGCTGCCGTCGAATTTCTCGTGGTGCTGGTGGGCGATGACGGCCGCCGCCTTGAGAATCGGCCGCTGCGAGCCGTCCAGGATCGACAGGCCCACCGTCGGGTGCTGCTTCATGATTTCCCATTCGGCGGCGTCGAGCTTGCCCGGCTTGAGCAGCACCGCGTCCGGCGTGGCGATCTTGCCGATGTCGTGCATCGGGGCGGCGTGGCGCAGCACGGCCGTCTCTTCCTCCGGCATGCCGGCGGCGGTGGCCAGCAGGTGGCACACCTCGGCCATGCGGCGCACGTGGTTGCCCGCCTCGTTCGAGCGCGATTCGACGACGTCGCCCAGGCGCAGGATCAGCTCGGCCTGGGTGTCGGTGATCTCCTGGGTCAGCAGGATGTTGTCGAAGGCGATGGCGACGCCGGAGCAGAACACCTCGAGCAGCTTGGTGTCGATCTCGGAGATTTCCTCGACGCCCTTGAGGATCAGCAGCGAGGCCTTGCCGCTGTTGTTGGGGAAGTAGCCGATATAGGTGTCGCCCTCGACGCGCGAAATCTTGTTGCTCTTGGCGGCGTCGAGCTGGGCCAGCACCGCGTCATTGAGCAGCGTGCCCTCGTCGTCGCCGATATGGGCCAGCACCTCGTATTCCTGTTCGCCGCCGAAGGCGGTGGCGCCGCGCAGGCGCAGCAGCATGCTGTGTTCGAGGCGCAACAGCGCGACCACTTGCTGCAGCAGGCCGTTGGCGAAGTCCTTGAGGTTGCGTTGCTGGAAGATGTGGGCCGAGGCGGCGATCACCCGTTCCAGGCCTTCGCGGTAGTTGGCCTGGGCGCGGCGGGCGTCCTCGACCTTCATGATGTCGCGGTAGGCGCGCAGCGCGGCGAAGGTGGTGGTGAACAGCTTGGTGCGGTCGAGCTCGGTCTTCTCTTTGTAGTCGTTGATGTCGTAGTTGACGATCACCCTTTCCTCCGGCGCCTGGCCGGGCTGGCCGGTGCGCAGCACGATGCGGGTGAACTGGTTGTCGAGGTCCTGGCGCATCCAGCGCGCCACTTCGAGGCCGCTGTCTTCCTTTTCCATCACCACGTCGAGGAACACCAGCGCGATGTCGGTTTCGCGCGCCAGCACTTCCTTGGCTTCGGCGCCGCTGTAGGCGTGCACGAAGGTCAGGGCGCGGCCGTCGAGGCGGAAGCGGCTCAAGGTGAGCTTGGTGATGTCGTGGATGTCCGGTTCGTCATCGACCAACAGAACTTTCCACGGTGCTAACTTGGGCGAAGCAGATGACAAAAAGGACATAGGGGAACGTTCCGCTAAATGACGTATGGATTAATTTTTGATTGTAGTCGTCTCCAACGCTATTAACAACAGGCAATAAAATTTCCTGCTGCTTTGCACAACACTCTGGGGCTGGAGGGGCGTAGTGTTAGTTTTACGTAACACTACGTATGGGCTGAACAATACTTTGAATTGGGCAAGATTGCTATCCCGATGTGAAATATTTTGATGGGAGAGGGGAGTTGAACCCGTGCGCGTTTGCCGCGACGCTTGTTGCGTCCCTTAAGGGTCGTACCCCAAGGGGTACGACCCTGCGTGGCCGTGCGGGTTGGGCGACGCTCAGCCCAGGGTCGGCAGGCCCGTCAGGTATCCTACCGCCGCGCCATAGCGGTCGCGGTAATTGGCGCGGATCAGCGGGTCCAAGGTGGCCCGCACCTTGCCGTGCAGCGCCGCTTCCCAGTCCCCGGGATGCTGGAAGTTGCTCATGATGTAGGCGAAACCGTTGATGTCGTCCACCGCGTGCAACCCGGTCGACTCCGCCCCCGACGGCGCCGACAACAGGCGCGTCAAGGCCTTGGTGTCGACGTTGTACGCCCACAGGAAGTTGTTGACGTGCATGCCGCTGTCCTCGCCGATGAACAGCGTGCGCAGCTTTTCCGAGAACTTGATGTTGTCCGGGTTGGCGATCTTGTCCGGATGGGCCAGGTTGCCCAGCGCGTCGGCGGCCGGCAAATCCTCGCCCACCAGCATGGCGGCCATGTCGACCGGCACCCAGGCGCTGTCGATGGCGGCGCCGGTGTCGTCGACCTGGCCGGCCTTGAGGTTGAGCGCGTAGACGGCGCCGGCGTTCGGCCCCTTGACCGCGATGCCGCCCGAGCCGTTGGTCATCGCGGCCTGGATGTAGCTCATCGCGCTGTAGGCGACCTTGTCCTTGACGTTGACGGTGGTGCCCTCTAGCTTGGTGAAGCCCAGGCTGCCGCCCTTGTACGCGGCGTAGCGGTGGGTCTCGAGGAAGGCGGCGGCCTTGTCCATGTCCGGCGCGATCTTGATCCAGTTGGTCTCGCCGCCGTACGGGATTTTGGTGTAGCCGGCGTCGGCCGGGTCGCTGGTCTTGACGGTGAGGATGTCGGCCGCCTTGAGCCTGTCGGCCAGCGCCTTGATCTCGGCGCTGCTGGCCTGGCCCAGCTTGATCCACTTGAGGTCGGCCGAGCCGCCGTTGTCGGCGGTCTTCTGCAGCCACTTGGCGACGTACAGGGTGCCGCTCGACAGATCGCGCGCGCGGTCGGCGACAAACATGAACAGGCCGCCGTTGGTGGCGTCGTCGCCCATCAGGGCGGTGCGCTCGTCCGGCATGACCTGCACCAGCTCGTGCGAGATGCGGCCCATGCAGTAGTGCTTCTTGACGCTGCCGGTGCCGTCCGGGTTGACGGTGATCTCCGGCATGTGGCCGTAGTGGTAGGGGTTGGCCCTGGTGGCGTCGCCGTACAGGTTGGTGCTGAAGTTGGCGAACTTGGCGTTGCCGGCGATGGCGGCCGCGTCCGGTTCGTATTCCTCGCTCGACAGGTGGGTGTTCCACGGCGAGCGGCTGGCGCCGCAGGTGATCCACAGGCCGTGGACGCCGCTGGTGTCGACGTTGTGGTATTTCACCAGCGTCAGCGCGCCGGTGCTCTTGTCCTGGTCGAGGGTCAGCACGGCGATCGGCGACGGCAGCATGCCGTGCATCGCGGCGCCCTTGACGTCGCGGGTGGTGTATTCGAACTGGACGACGGCGAACACGGTGTGGCCCTTGACGCCGGCGACGGTCGGCGCGTCGAGCTTGAGCAGCGAGGTGCCGTCCGGGCAATCGGAGAAGAACTGGCGCCGCGCGGCGTCGCTCTTATCGAGGATGGGCTGGTTGTCGATGTCGTAGTAGCCGCCGGCCAGCACGGTGCCGCCGCTGCCGTCGGCGACCAGGGCGCCGGTGATGAAGAAGGGTTGGTAGGCCAGTTGGTAGGTTAGCGTCTTGCCGTCCGCGTAGGTGGCGCTGAGCGAGGAGGCGACCGTGGTGGTGGCCATTTGGGCCGGATCGGCCAGGGTGGGCGCTGCCATGCCGGTGAAGGTGACGGACATCAGCGTGGGCGCGCGCGCGGCCGTCCGGTTGCCGGCGCAGGCGGTCAGCACGGTGGCGGCCAGGCTGCCGGTGGCCAGCGGCAGCAGCGGCGCGCCGGCCAGCAGTTGCACCAGGCGGCGGCGGGACGGGTCGAGGGACTCGGTCATGATCAATCCTGTTTCTTATCGGTGGCCGTTCCATGCGCCGGCGGCGGCGCGGCGGCATGCGAGGCGGTGGCGTTGCCTCGACGGGCGGAATCTTAGCGGCCGCTTGTGACCGGGGCGTGACATGCAAGCGACCAGCTCCCGGGCCGCATGTAACCCCGGCAGCGGGCATTGGTAACAAATCGATTCAGCCCGGGCGGGGGCGCCGGAAAAGGGCTATATTATTTAGCAGGAAGCGAGTATGAAACCCGCCGTATGAAACCCGCCGTATGAAACATGTGAAGGAGTAGCACCATGCGCCTGATGACCAAACCCCTGCTGGCCGCCGCCCTGGCGCTGCTGGCCAGCGGCGCCGCGTGGGCGGACGTGAGCGTGACGTTCGTCAAGCCGGAGGAGTTCACCGACATGCCGCGCAGCCCGATCGAGCGCGAGCGCCTGCAGAAGGATTTCGCGCAGTATTTCGCCTCGCTCAACAAGCAATTGCCGGCCGGCCAGAACCTCAAGATCGAGGTGCTCGACATCGACCTGGCGGGGCAGCTGTGGCCGCGCCGCAGCGGTGGCGAGGACATCCGCATCATGAAGGGCGGCGCCGACTGGCCGCAGATGCACCTGCGCTACACGCTGGAGGAGAACGGGCAAGTCCTGCGCAGCGGCGACGAGCACCTGTCGAACATGATGTACCAGCAGCGCATGGGCCGCCATTCGGACAGCGACCCGCTGCGCTACGAGAAGCAGATGATCGACGAGTGGTTCGGCAAGACCATCGTGCCGAAGGTGGCCAGCCGCTGAGCGGCCGGGCGGCGGCCCGTCAGCCGGGCTGCGCGGCCTTGGGGAAGTGCGTCAGGAAGGCCTTCGGCATCGTCGCGACCTGGCCGCTCTGGAAGTTGAAGAACACGAAGCCGTACTTGGCCATGGCGATCAGCTTGCCGTCGGCCGGGCGCGTGACGCGGAAGATCAGGTCGCCGCCGTAGCGGTTGAAATCCATCACTCCCACCTCGAACAGCAGCAGGTCGCGCGCGTGCGCCTCGGCCCGGAAGATCGTCGCCAGGTCGGTGACGATGGTGCCCAGGCCGTCGGCGTCGATCTCCGGCGCGCCGTAGTGCGCCAGGAACAGCGCGCGCGCCTCGGACAGCATCGAGACCATCGAATCGTTGCCCAGATGGTTGGCGGCGTTGATGTCGGTGCTGCGCACCGTCATCCGGGTCTCGAAGTAATACTGGTCCTCGGGAAAGTCCAGGGTCAGGCGTGCCATGGCGCCCCTTTTACAGTTGTTCGCCGAGGAACACCAGCGTGTGGCCGTGCGCTTGGGCGGCGGCGCGCTGCTGGTAGCTGTCGCGGTGGTTGCAGTTGAAGCCGTGCTCGGCGCCCTCGTAGACGTGGATCTCGACCTGGTCGTTGCTGTCGAAGCGCTCGGCGATGCTTTTGACGGCGTCGGCCGGGATGTGGCTGTCGGCGCCGCCGAAGTGCATCAGCATCGGCGCGGTGATCTGGTCGGCGCGCTCGAGCGAATTCTGGATGCCGCCGCCGTAGTAGCACACGCCGGCGTCGACCAGGCCGTTGGCGAGGGTGTGGTAGGACAACTTGCCGCCGAAACAGAAGCCGAGCGAGGCGATTTTCTGGCCGGCGGCGGCGTCGTGCCCGCGCAGCACTTTGACGGTGGCGGCGATGTCGGCCTGGGCCTTGTCGACGTCGGTGGCGTTCATCAGCTCGACGGCGCGCTTCCAGCCGTCGCCGTCGTAGGCCAGTTCGATGTGGGCGCCCTCGCGCCAGAACAGGTCCGGCGCCAGCACCACGTAACCGTCGGCGGCGTACTGGTCGGCGACGTTGCGGATGTGCTGGTTGACGCCGAAGATTTCCTGGAGCAATACGATGCCCGGGCCCTTGCCCGAACGCGGCAGCGATAGATAGGCTTCAAACTTGCCGTCGGCGGTGTCGACGTCGATCCACTTCGAATTGGTTTCCATGGCGTTCCTTGTAGGGGCAGAAAGCGGCCATCGTACCTTGTTTCGCGCGCCTTTGCAGCGCGCGCGCCGGGTCGCGCTCAGTACACCTCGCGCCGGTAGATGACCGGGCCGGAGCGGTAGATGCCGAAGGTGAGGCGGCCCTGGCCGCTCGGCAGGTAGGGGATCAGCGTGCCCAAGGACACCTCGGCCGTGCCGATCGCGGTCGGCGCGGGGTTCGGCGGCGTCACCCGGAACGTGCCCTTGCCGTTGGCGAGGTCCAGCTGGGTGGGCGGGATGGCCACCCGCATCGAGGCGCACTGGGCGGCATTGAGGCCTTTTTCGCACTTGTTGAACGTGGCGGAGGTGGCGCCGAGCGGGGCGCTCACCTTCATCTGCGGATTGAACACATAGCCGACGCTGTCGTTCATGTAATACTCGGCGGTCGCGCCGACCGGCTGGGAGGCGTTCGGCGGCCCGTAGCTGTTGCCCAGCGCCAGGCGGCCGCTGACGACGGTGAGCTGCGTTTCCAGCGATGTCGTGCCCCGGTCGGAGGTGGCGCCCTCGCTGTCGGCCGCACGCAGGTAGACGGTGACGGGCACGACTTTGGCCGGGTAGGCCGCGCCCAGGACGAGTGTCGGCAGATTGGCCGGCACATTGCCCTGGGCGGCCGGGGTGGCCGGGATGCCCACGCCCCCGGTGAAGAGATAGAGCGGGGCGGTGGCGCCGCTCCAGACCACGGTGGGCGCCGCCGCCGCGCCGCCGGGGGCCGTCGCCGCCGACAGCGTGATCGGCCTGGCCGAGGCGCCGGTGTAGTTCATGGAGAGCGCGGCCGAAGGGCCGGGACCTTTGTAGGCCAGCACTTTGACGAAGAACGGTTGCCGGGAGTTGATGAAACTGCCCGTGGCGTCGGGGCAGGGGCGATTGCCGGGCGCCAGGTTGGCGCAGCTCATGACGCGGGCGTCGGCCCGGCTGGCCGGCAGCGCGTCGATCTCCGCCTTGGTCATCAGCACCGTGTCGAAGTGGTCGGGAATGAAGCGTTTGTTTTCCAGCTCGCCGGTGGTCTGGAAGCCGACGGTGGGGTTGTTCATGTAGTTGCCGGTCTCGCGTTCGAGCCGCGCGGCCAGCTTGACGGTGCCGGTCTCGTCGAAGGTGTAGGTGTCGGTGGCCACGCCGTTGACGATGGGCTTCACGGGATCGGACAGCTTGCCGATGCCGTTTGCCGGCTCGATCACGGTCGGCACGATCTTGATGTTCTCGGCCTTGATCTCCTTGCCGAAGTTGGTGGTGACATCGCCCTTGTCGTTGACCGCTTTGACCGTCAACGTGAACTGTTCGCCGGCCTTGGCGAACACGCCGGCGGCCAGTGCCGGCGCCGTGGCGACGCGCTCGGCGGAGAGCTTGAAGCGGGCCGGGGCGGCGGTGAAGGTGACGCTGTCGGGGCTGCTCGCGCCCAGGCCGGCGGCGCTGTACGCGGCCTTCAGGGTGACGGTGCCCACCTCGGCGTACTGCAGGTTGGCGACGGCGGCGCCGTTGGCGTCGAAGGCCAGCGGCACGCCGGCGCCGGCGCCGCCGCAGGCCACTTCGACCGTGTTGGCGGCGTTCTTGTCGCGCAGCCACAGCGGCACCTTGGCGGCGCTGGCGGCGGCCGGATTGGTGTACGTGCAACTGAAGTTGACGCTCACCGTCTGGCTGGCCACCAGCGGCACGCAGCTCTTGCCGCCGTTGGTCGATTTGAGCGCCTGCACGGACACGCTGGCGTTGGTCATGGCGACATGGTCGGGCGCCGATATGCTCAGGCCGTTGTCGCTGAACAGCATCTCGCACGAGGCCGTGCCGTTGGCGGTGTTGACGCAGGTGCTGGCGTTGGCGCCGCCGCTGGCCGACAGCATGGCCGTGCCGGCCGTGGTCTGGCGCACCGAGGCGGCGTTGTTGGTGCCGCCGCTGATGGTGAACACGCCGCCGCCGGGCTGCAAGGTGACCTGGGTGGCGCCGTTGTAATGGGGCGCGGCGCAGGCGGCGTTGGCGCAGGCGGTCAAGGTGACCGGCTCGGCCTGGCAGGTCAGGGCGCTGCCGCCGTGGCTGATCTGGATGTGGTGGGCCTGCGACGCGGGCGCCGCGCCGCAGCTCGGCTTGTAGTTGGGATCGGCCTTGGTGACGCAGCTGCAGCCGACGGCGCCGGGGCCGGTGCAGGTGATGGTCTTGCTCACCGTCGCGCCCCAGTCGAGGAAGATGGCGTTGACGGCGACGTTGCCGTTGAGGCTGTCGCCCGAGGCGTGGGTGGTGACGTTGCGCGCCGCCAGGTCGCCGTTGATGGTGGCGCCCGAGCCGATGTCGACGTCGCCCTTCATCGTGACGTTGCCGTTGACGACGACGTTGGACGAGGCGATCGTCAAGGTGGTGCCGGTGATGTTGCCGTTGACGGTGTTGCCGCTGCTGATGGTGAGCGAGGTGCTGGCGTTGATGTCGCCCTTGATGGTGACGTTGGAGGCGTTGAGCTCGACCTTGGGCGAGTCGATCTTGCCGGTGACGCTGCCGCCGCTGCCGACCACCAGCGAGGTGGTGGCGGTGATGTTGCCGGTGACGGCGGCGTTGGCGGCGCTGAGCTCGACCGTGGCGGCGTTGATGTCGCCGGCCAGCGTGCCGCCCGAGGCCAGCGTGAAGGCCGAGGCGACGATGTTGCCGGTGATGGTGGAGCCTGAGCCGGTGGTGACGGCGCCGCTGCGGCCGTTGTTGACGTTGGCGATGCCGGCGATGCCGCCCTTGATGGTGGTGTTCGAGCTCAGGCTGACGGTGCCGCTGGCGGCGATGCCGCCGTCGATCCGCAGGCTGGAGCCGGCCGTCACCGTCGCCGCCGTCAAGGTGCCGGTGATGGTGGTGCTCGAGCCGAGGTCGGCCTGGCCGCTGACGGTCACGTTGCCGTTGATGCGGGTCGACGGCCCGCCGGTGGCGATGGCCGCGGCGGCGACGTTGGCGCTGACGGTCTGGTCGTTCGAGCCGAGGCGGAAGGTGCCGCTGGCCGCCAGCGTGCCGCCGCCGACCTGCGTGTTATTGGTCTGCAGGCCGCGCAGATCGAGGTCGCCGCTGGCGCGCAGCACGGCGCTGCCGCTCATCTTGAGCACCTGGAACCAGGTGAAGGAGACCGGGCTGGAAACCGCCACCGTGTAGCCGCTGGCGATGGTGATGTCGTTCGCTTGCGACAGCGTGGGGCAGGTGTAGGTGTTGCCCGCGCGGGTGCAGCCGGCGACGTCGGCGCCGTTGAAGTTGTCCGTGGCGGCGCGCGCGGCGCCGGCCGCCAGCAACAGCAAGAGGGCCAGCAGCGGCGCCATGGCGGCGCCGGCGCCGGCGCGCCGGAGCGCGGGCGTCGTGAGTAAAACGACAAGTCTGAAGAAATTGAAAGTCATACGCCACCCGAACATGCCTGTCAGCATTATAGGGCGTTTCGGGTGTTGCTCTGTGGCATATATCAGACGCCGGCCACATTGGCCGGCGCGCCGCCGCCAGCGTGGTGGCTAGCGCTTGACCTTGCCGAAGGCGTCGCCGGCCTTCCAGGTCTGCATGGCCGGGGCGTTGGCCACCGCGTAGCCCAGGTTGAGCGTGAACTGGGCTTGTTGCACCATGCCCGATAAATCCCACTCGGGGCGGTACTCGTCGCTGACCTGGTGGTAATCCTTCTTGAAAGCGACCAGCTTGGCGCGCGACGGCTCGAGGTCCTTGACGAAGGTGAAGTGGCCGTCGCCGGAGAACACGGCCGAGCCGACGTTAAAGGCCGGCACGCCGGCCTTGGCGAAATTGAAATGGTCGGCGCGGAAGAAGGCGCCCGACAGGTCGGGGATGGCCGGCGCCAGCGTCAGGCCCATTTTTTTGGCGACCGCGCCGGCGGCCTCGTACAGGCTGCTGCGCTCGGCGCCGGCGACGCCGATGTCGCTGGTCTTGCCGACGAAGTTCATGCTGTCGAGGTTGAGGTCGGCCGTGGTCTTGTCGAGCGGCCAGGCCGGGTTTTGCACGTAGGCGGCGCTGCCCAGCAGGCCCTGTTCCTCGGCCGCCGGCCACAGGAAGATTTGCGTGCGCTTGGCCGGGTGCTTGACCGCTTCGGCGGCCATCACCAGCAGCGCGGCGGTGCCCGACGCGTTGTCGATGGCGCCGTTGTAGGTGTGGTCGGTCTTGTCGTCGCGGCGCACGCCCTCGTCGATGCCCAGGTGGTCCCAGTGGGCCGAATAGATCACCGCCTGTTCCTTCAGTTTGGCGTCGGTGCCCGGGACGATGCCGGCGACGTTGAACTGTTCGATCTGGCGCACGGCGCTGCGCACCTCGGCGTGGACCTTGATCTTCAGGTCGACCGGCGTGAAGTCGCGCCGTTCGGCCTTGGCGCGCAGCGCGTCCAGATCGAAGCCGGCGGCGGCGAACAGCGCGCGCGCCGTGTCCTCCTGCAGCCAGCCCTCGACCGGGTTGCCCTTGCCGGCCAGGTGGAAGCGCTCGTGGCCGAAGCCGTTGGCCGGCACGCTCCAAGGGTAGGAGGCCGACGGCGTGGTGTGGATCAGCAGCGCCCCGGCCGCGCCGCGCCGCACCGCCTCCTCGAACTTGTAGAGCCAGCGGCCGTAGTAGGTATAGGCCTTGCCGGCGAAGCGGTTGGGCTCCTCGGCGGTCGGTTGCGGGTCGTTGACCATCATGACGAGGATCTTGCCCTTCATGTCGACGCCCTTGTAGTCGTCCCAGTTTTCCTCCGGCGCGCTGGCGCCGTAGCCGACGAACACCAGCGGGGCGTCGACGGTGACGTCCTGTTTGCCGCTCATGGTGCCGAAGACGATCTCGGTGCCGGTCTTGGGCGTGATGGCCTTGCCGCCGGCGTCGAAGCGCACCAGGCTGCCGGGCAGCAGCTTGGTGCCCTCGATCTTGACGGACTGGCGGTAGCCGCCGCCGGCCAGCGGTTTGAGGCCGATGATGGCGGCCTGCGTCTCCAGGTAGCGCACCGTCAGGTCGCCGCCGCGCTGGCCGGTGCCGCGGCCTTCGAACAGGTCGTCGGCCAGGAAGGACAGGTGGGCGCGCAGCGGCGCCTCGGCGATGACGGGTTGCTGGACTTGAGCCAGGGCAGGCGCCTGGAAGGCGATACCGGCGGCGAGGGCTAACACTGTAAGACGCATATGGATTCCTAGGTTGTGGTTCTGATGCTGACGCGGGACATCTTACTGGATTTTCGACCGTTTGTAAGCGAGTGTAAGAGTCGGTAAGAGGTTGTAAGGGCGGTCAACTCATCCGTGTCGCGGCCCGTTTTCTGCTCATGCGACACGGGATGGTCCCGCTGCCCAAACCAGAAAAAGGAAACACATCATGACCAAAATTATCGCTTCCCTGATCGCCGGCCTGTTCGCCACCGCAGCATTCGCACAGGCGCCAGCCGCCGCTCCCGCCACGCCTGAGACCAAACCAGCCGTCGCCGCCGAAGCGAAGACCACGACCAAGACCGAAGTGAAGACCGAAGTCAAAACCGACAAGCACGGCGCCCACAAGGTCAAAACGGTCAAGGAAACCAAAGAATCCAAAGTCGCAGCCCCCGCCACCGAGACGGCTACGAAGGTTGAAACGAAAGAAGTGGCAGTGAAGAAGTAAAAAGAAGGGTCAGTTTTACTAAAATAATTTAAATAATTTATACCGTTTAAGAGGATTTATATCATGAAGAAAATTACCGCTACCCTGATCGCCACCCTGTTCGCCGGCGCCGCGTTCGCCCAGGCTCCTGCAACGCCGGCAACCCCGGCGACCCC
Organism: Burkholderia sp. LMU1-1-1.1; assembly: GCF_040675865.1. NCBI lineage: Bacteria > Pseudomonadati > Pseudomonadota > Betaproteobacteria > Burkholderiales > Burkholderiaceae > Burkholderia > Burkholderia sp. LMU1-1-1.1. The sequence goes on from NZ_JBEGHG010000086.1 coordinate 187,428, forward strand.
GGCAGCGCCTGCAACGGCAACCACCGCCACGCCGGCCGCGCCAGCGGCACCGCACGAGCACACCGCTGCGAAGAAAACGCATCACAAGAAGGCCAAGGCTGAAAAAGCGGCCAAGCCGGCGCCTGCGGAACCAGCAACCCCGGCGACGCCAGCGACTCCGGCAACGCCAGCCAAGTAATCAAGCCGTAGGCACCATCAGCTAGCGCATGACGTGCCGCCCCGGACCTTAGGCCTGGGCGGCGCAAGAAAAAAGAGAGACGGGATACGCCCCGGCTCTCTTTTTTTGTGGGGTTACGTTATCATTCGCGGCTCAATTCTTCCAACAGGGCGCGGTGGAACGCGGCCGGGTCTTCCATTTGCGGCGCGTGGCCCATGCCCTTGAATTCCACCAGGTGGCCATCCGGGATCTGCTTGGCCACCTGCTTGCCCAACACCTCGTACTTGCCGATTTTGGCCTTGACGGCCGGCGGCGCGATGTCGCTGCCGATGGCGGTGGTGTCTGCGTCGCCGATGATCAGCGATGTCGGCACCTTCAGCAGCGGGAATTCGTAGACCACCGGCTGCGTGTAGATCATGTCGTAGATCAGCGCCGAGTTCCACGCCACGATCTTCTTGCCCGGTCCCGCGTTCATTCCGGCCAGCATATCGACCCAGCGCTCGTACTCCGGCTTCCAGCGGCCGACGTAGTAGGTCGATTTCTCGTAGGCGCGCACGCTGTCGGCGGTCATCTTCAATTCGCGCTCGTACCATTGGTCCACGCTGCGCGCGGGCACGCCCAGCGCCTTCCAGTCTTCCAGCCCGATCGGGTTGACCATCACCAGCCGCGACACCGCCTCCGGATACATCAGCGCATAGCGCGTGGCCAGCATGCCGCCGGTCGAGTGGCCGATGATGGCGGCCTGTTTTACGCCGATGCTCTTTAACAGCGCCCCGGTGTTGGCGGCCAGCTGCTGGAAGGTGTATTGGTAGTGTTCCGGCTTGGTCGAGGCGCAGAATCCGATCTGGTCGGGCGCCACCACGCGGTAGCCGGCCGCGCTCAGGGCGGTGATGGTCTGTTCCCAGGTGGCGCCGCAGAAGTTCTTGCCGTGCATGAGGACCGCCGTCTTGCCGTTGGCGTTGGCGGTGGGCGCGACGTCCATGTAAGCCATTTGCAGGTTTTGGCCTTGCGAAGTGAAAGCGAAATACCGCAGCTTGTGCGGATAGGCGAAGCCTTCGAGCTGGGGACCGTAGGTGGCGGCGAGGGCGGGGGCGCTGGCCGCGACGGCGGCGGCGAGGACTGCGGAGCGGATGGGCATTGTGAAAGTCTCCAGGGCATGGGGCGTCGCTGAGTTTAACCCGCACCCCATGGCGGAGCGGCGGGCGTGTCGGCAAACGCTGCGGGGTTGGGCTTAAATCAACCTTAAATACGCCGATTTCACGCAAAAAAAGGCTGAAACCGGCGAGACAGAGTAAACTACGCCCAAATTTCTTTCGCAATTAGGCGATTCGAACATACTTTGTGAGTGACGCCATGTCTGACACCCCCACCTCCTCCATCACCCTTTTCACCGATCTGAATCTGAGCGCGCCGCTGATCAAGGCCCTCAAGGACGTCGGCTACGAGTCGCCATCGCCGATCCAGGCCGCCACCATCCCGCTGCTGCTCGATAACCTCGACGTGCTGGGCCAGGCGCAGACCGGCACCGGCAAAACCGCCGCCTTCGCGCTGCCGATCCTGTCGCGCATCGACATCAAGCAAACCACGCCGCAGGCGCTGGTGCTGGCGCCGACCCGCGAGCTGGCGATCCAGGTGGCCGAGGCCTTCCAGACCTACGCCGCGCACATCCCCGGCTTCCACGTGCTGCCGATCTACGGCGGCCAAAGCTACGGCCCGCAGCTGTCGGCGCTGCGCCGCGGCGTGCACGTCGTCGTCGGCACGCCGGGCCGCGTCATCGACCACCTGGACAAGGGTTCGCTCGACCTGTCCAAGCTGAAAACGCTGGTGCTCGACGAGGCCGACGAGATGCTGCGCATGGGCTTTATCGACGACGTCGAGCGCATCCTGCAGGAGACGCCCGACAGCCGCCAGACCGCGCTGTTCTCGGCGACGATGCCGTCGGCGATCCGCCGCATCGCCAACACCTATCTGCGCAGCCCCAAGGAAATCACCGTCGCCGCCAAGACCGGCACCGCCGAGAACATCCGCCAGCGCTACTGGCTGGTGTCGGGCATGCACAAGCTCGACGCGCTGACCCGCATCCTGGAAGCCGAGAACTTCGACGGCATGATCATCTTCTCGCGCACCAAGCTCGGTACCGAGGAACTGGCCAGCAAGCTGCAGGCGCGCGGCTTCTCGGCCGCCGCCATCAACGGCGACATCCAGCAGGCGCAGCGCGAGCGCACCATCCAGCAGCTCAAGGACGGCAAGATCGACATCCTGGTGGCCACCGACGTCGCCGCGCGCGGCCTGGACGTCGAGCGCATCAGCCACGTGGTCAACTACGACGTGCCGCACGATCCGGAAAGCTATACCCACCGCATCGGCCGCACCGGCCGCGCCGGCCGCAGCGGCGAGGCGATCCTGTTCATCACGCCGCGCGAGAAGAACCTGCTCAAATCGATCGAGCGCGCCACCCGCCAGCCGATCGGCATGCTCGAGCTGCCGACCATCCAGGCGGTCAACGACGTGCGCATCGCCAAATTCAAGTCGCAGATCAGCGAGACGCTGGCCCAGGGCGAGCTGGAACAGTTCCAGTCGCTGATCGAGGACTTCGAGCGCGAACAGAACATCCCGGCGATCGAGATCGCCGCCGCGCTGGCCAAGATGGCGCGCGGCGACGTGCCGCTGCTGCTCGATAAGAAGCAGCAGACCGCCGCCGCCACCTGGGACGAGCGGCCGGGCCGCCAGGTCGGCTTCGAGCGCCATGAGCGTGGCGACCGCGCCGACCGTGGCGACCGATTCGAGCGCGGCGACCGCGCCGAGCGTCCGGACCGCGCCGACCGATTCCCGAAAAAGGAGCGCGTCGTGCGCGCCGCCGATCCGGGCATGCAGACCTTCCGCATCGAAGTCGGCTACCAGCACGGCGTCAAGCCGGGCAACATCGTCGGCGCCATCGCCAACGAGGGCGGCATCGACTCCAAACACATCGGCCGCATCGAGATCTACGACGACTACAGCGTGCTCGATATGCCCGACAACTTGACCGGCGACGTGCTCGATCACCTGGCCGGCATCAAGGTGGCCGGCCAGCAGCTGCGCATCAGCCGCGACGGCGACGGCGCGCCGGCGGCGTCGGCCCCGGCTGCGGCCCGTCCGGCGCCGGCCAAAGCCGCCGCCCCGGCCAGGGCGCCGGCCGCCGACAAGCCGGCCGACAAGCCTGCCCCTTCGCCGCTGGCGCGCGCCGCCCGCGTCGACGCCGCCGAACTGGACGACGCCGCGCCGAAGAAGAAAAAGGAAAAGCCGGGCAAGGTCACGCTGCCGATGAGCGCCTTCCGTATCGAAGTGGGCAGCAACAACGCCGCCACCCCGTCCAACATCGTCGGCGCCATCGCCAACGAGGCCGGACTGGAGGCCAAGCACATCGGCCGCATCGAGATCTTCGACACCTACAGCATGGTCGAGTTGCCTGACGGCATGCCCGACGAGCTGTTCAAGCACCTGGGCAAGGTGTGGGTCGGCGGCGCGCAGCTGAAAATCAGTCATGCCGACCGCATGCCGCCGGAGTCGGGCAAGTCGACGCCGCCTAAGAAAAAGCCTGTCGGCAAGAAGTACTAACCGGGACGCGGGTGCCACACCCGCCGCCATCGCATCGACAACGGGGCCGCAAGGCCCCGTTTTTCGTTCGAGGCGCCGCTTCTTGTTGTTGCACAGACAAGGTGCGCCCATCTGTTGCGTTGCACCAAAACAAAGCTTGATCCGCCGCAAACACCACGCCCGTTAAACCCCGCATGAATCACTCTCATAGGAGAAGCTGCTTTCCGGCAAGGCTGGCCCGCTTATTGCATATGTGATAGCACATCCCTATAAAAGGCGCGCATGCCGAGGCGCCTCAACCTGGAGACAAGTCGTTTAGATCGGAGCATTGAGATGACATCATTCAGGAAGCTGTGGAACATCTTTGTCGATTCGCTCAAGCCGCAAATGCTGCGCGAGCATAATCAGGCCGGTCCGTACGCGATCATCGTCGACACCCGGCCATTCACCGTCAAGGGGCGCTAATGCTACTGCGGAACGACCTGCTGCACTATACGCATCCGTCTCCGCGCACCGTCCGCATCTTGTGGATCGCTCCCGAGCAGAGCCACGCCTATGTCTTCGACGTGGCGGCCCGCTCGGCCGATGTAGAACTCGTCCAACTGTCGGTGCTGCACGCCGACATCCGGGCCGGCCGCGCCAGCGTGCTGCCGGCCGACCCCTATCTGATGGTCGTCAGCCAGGACCTGCTGCCGCCCAAGCACCTGCAACTGCGGGCGCGCGCCTGGGAGATCATCGAGCCGCTGGTGGCGCTCGAACCGGGCATCTACGAGGCCCGCCAGCGCGGCCAGCTGATCGCCCGCGCCACCGGCGCCCACGGCGTCTCCCACCCGACCATCTACCGCTACCTGCGCCGCTACTGGCAGCGCGGCCAGACCCCCAACGCGCTGCTGCCGGACTACTGCAACTCGGGCGGCAAGGGCAAGGTGCGCCAGGCCTCGGCCGGCGTCAAGCGCGGACGCCCGCGCAAGAACGGCGCCGACGCCGGCCCGGGCCTGAACGCCGACGAGGAGATCCGCCGCACCTTCCGCGTCGCCATCGCGCGCTACGCCGCCGGCCACGCCAAATTCTCGCGCCTGGGCGCCTACGAGCAGATGCTCGACGAGTTCTTCGTCGAGCGCCGCATCGACGAAGCGTCGGGCCGCGTGCTGACCACGCCGGCCGGCCGCAGCGCCGTGCTGCCGACCTTCGGCCAGTTCAACTACTGGCTCGACCACGACGACGACCGTCCGCCCGAGGTGGCGCGCCGCGGTGACGGCGCGGCCGCGCCGTGGCAACCGGCGCAGGCGCCGACCGGCCAGCCGGCGCCGCAGGCGCTGCCGCCGGGCCGTCCCGGCGCCGGCTTTTACCTCGACGCCGTCTGCGCCGAGGTGTTGCTGGTGTCGCGCGCCGACCGCCGCCAATCGATCGGCCGCCCGCGCATCTATCTGGTCGTCGATTCGTTCAGCCGCCTGATCACCGGCGTCTACATCGGCCTGGGAACGGCCAGCTGGCCGCAGGCGATGCTGGCGCTGGCCAATTGCGGCGCCGACAAGCAGCGCTACAGCCAGCAGTTCGGCCGCCGCATCGAGGCGGCGCAGTGGCCGTGCCGCCACCTGCCCGAAACCCTGTTCGTCAACGCCGCGCTGACGGCCGGCCGCGATGGCGGCATGGACCCGGCCTTGCTCAACAACTTCAACCTGCGCTGCGTCGCCGTCGACGACGGCCCGGGCGACTGGAAGGCGGTGCTGGAAAAGCGTTTCCGCCTGTTGGCGCCGAACGAAGAGGGCGCGCCGTGCCGGCTCGACGGCGTGCTCGATCTGGAGCAGTTCACCCGCATCGTCGTCGACTGCATCCTCTATTACAACAACCGCCACCCGCTGCGCCACGCCGGCAACGCCACCCCGCGCCAGTTGTGGGACTGGGGCGTGGCCCATCGCGGCGGCAGCCTGAAAACCTATCCCGAACACCTGATCCGCTGCAGCCTGATGCCGGTGGCGTCGGCGCAGGTCGGCGCCGACGGCATCCGCCTGTTCGAAAGTACTTACACCTGCGCGCGCGCCATCAACGAACGCTGGTTCGACCGCGCGCGCCTGCGTGGACACTGGAGCGTCAAGGTCGCCTACGACCCGTCCAACCTGGACATGATCTACCTGCTCGACCCGGCCGCGCCGATGCAGTTCCACGCCTGCCACCTGGACGACGCCTGCGCCGTCCAGCGCCACCTGTCGGCCGAGGAAATCGCCCGCCTGCCGCGCGAGGCGGCGCCGGCATCGCCGGTACGCGGCGGCGCGCCCGCCATGGTCAGCTTCGCGGGCTGATTTTCCGCGCAGTCCCCGGCGGCGCGGTCCAGCGTCGTGCATCCTCCAATTTCCCGTTTCGGTGCCTGCCACTTGCTGGTGCGCGGCGCCGCCGCGCACCGCCGGCGGCCCGCCTCGTGCCCGCGCGGACGCCGCGCCGCGCCGCGAATAAAGTGCGTTCCGCGCAAATAAAGTTTGTCGCCGGCAGCTCTCGCCGGGGTGTCCGCGCAGCGCCGCCGGCACCCATGTAAAAACATTGTTCGATGGCGCGAGCCCTTGTGCCGCAAGGGTTTCTTGCGTCATGAAGCATGTTTGTTTTGGTTGCCCAGCGTGGCACGCACCTTGCTAGATTGGAACTATGGGTAAGCAAGCCACCCAAGTTATTTCAGGCAGACTGGTGAGGAAACCGATGGATAGCAAAACAGTAAAACCGTTTAAACCGTTTAGTTCGTTTACCCGCAGGGACTTTCTGTACCGGGCCGCCGCCGTCGGCGGCACCGGATTGCTGTTAAATACCATGAACGCCTGGGGCATGGGCATCGGTTCGACGGCCTCCGCGCCGCCCGCGCTGAGCGGCAGCGGCAAGGGCAAGAAGGTGGTGATCCTCGGCGCCGGCCTGGCCGGACTGACCGCCGCCTTCGAACTGGGCAAGCTTGGTTACCAGTGCCAGATCCTCGAGGCGCGCGCCTTCGCCGGCGGCCGTTGCCAGACCGCCCGCAAGGGCTTCAGCCTGACCGAGTTGGGCGGCGATAAACAGACCTGCGCCTTCGACGAGGGCCAGTACATCAACCACGGCCCTTGGCGCATTCCGCTGCACCACCAGTCGACCCTGCACTACACGCGCCTGTTCGAGGTGCCGCTGGAGGTGATGGTCAACGAGAACGACCACTCCTATGTGTACTCCGAAAACGCCGGTCCCTTCGCCGGCAAGCGCCTGCGCATCAAGGAGATCAAGGCCGACATGCGCGGCCACGTCGACGAGATGCTGGCCAAGTCGATCAAGAACAACCAGCTCGACGCCGAGCTGACGGCCGACGACAAGCGCCTGCTGCTCGACTACCTTGCGCACGAGGGCCAGCTGGCCGGCGCCGACCTGAAATACAAGGGCCGCACCGGCCGCGGTTTCGCCGTCTATCCGGGCGCCGGCATGGAGCCGGGACCGGGCAAGCAGTCCGACCCGCTGGGGTTCAAGGACCTGCTGGCGTCCAAGCTGGGCAACGTCTACAGCGCCGTGCAGGACTTCCCGATGCAGGCGACCATGTTCCAGCCGGTCGGCGGCATGGACGCGATCCCGAAGGCGTTCGAAAAACGCGTCGGCAAGACGATACGCTACCGCGCCGAGGTGCAGACCATCCGCCAGAACGACAAGGGCGTCACCATCACCTTCAAGGACACGGCCACCGGTAAGGCCTCCAGCGTGACGGCCGACTACTGCCTGTGCACCATCCCGCTGTCGGTGCTGCGCCAGATCGACACCGATTTCTCCGACGGCTTCAAGAAGGCCGTCGCCACGGTGGCCTACGCGCCGGTCGGCAAGATCGGCCTGCAGATGAAGCGCCGCTTCTGGGAAGAGGATGACAACATCTACGGCGGCCACGTGCTCACCGACCTCAAAGGCATCAACACCATCTCGATGCCGTCGTACGGCTGGCAGAAGAAGAAGGGCGTGCTGCTCGGCTACTACCAGTACCAGACGGCCGCCATCGAGGTCAGCGCGCTGACGCCGACCGAGCGCGCCGAATTCGCCGTCGCCGCCGGCCAGAAGATCTTCCCGCAGTACCGCGACGAATACGAGAACGCGTTCTCGGTGGCGTGGCACCGCGTGCAGTACAACCTGGGCGGCTGGGCCGAGTGGACCGAGAAGACCCGCGCCGCCGCCTATCCGACCCTGCTCGAAGGGGAGGGCAGGATCATGCTCGCCGGCGAGCACCTGAGCTACCTGACCGGCTGGCAGGCCGGCGCCATCGAATCGGCCTGGCAGCAGATCGCCAAGATCCACGCGAGGGCCAGCGCATGAGGGACACGTTATTGAAGGCCGCGATGGTGATCGTGGCGGGCTTCGCGGCCGCCGCCAGCGCGCCGTCGCGGGCGCAAACCACCGCGCCGGACGGCAAGGCGCTGTTCCTGAAAAACTGCGCGGCCTGCCACCAGGCCAACGGCAAGGGCATACCGGGCGCGTTCCCGGCGCTGGCCGGCAACAAGTTCGTCACCGGCGACCGCACCGAGGTGGCCACGGTGCTGCTCAAGGGGCGCGGCGGCATGCCCGACTTCAGCGAGAACATCAGCGACGCCGACATGGCCGCCATCCTGACCTATGTGCGCGCCAGCTGGGGCAACAAGGCCGACGCGCTGACCGAGGCCGAGGTGCTCAAGCTGCGCGATGCGCTGGGCGTGGCCCATTTCGGCGCCGCCGAAATGTCGAACAAACACTGATTACAACCAAAGGAAGACGAGACCATGACTAAAGCATTGACCCGAGCACTGACCGCGTTGTTGATCCCCGCCGCCCTCGGCCTGTTGTCGGCATCGCCGGCGATGGCCGCGGCCAAGGCGCCGAAGGTGGAGGAGAAGGCCGATATCGTGCGCCACAAGATTCCGGGTTCGGATTTCCCGATCGCGCTGGCCGTGACGATACCGTCCACCGCCACCATCCACTTCATCAGCGGCCAGGTGCCGGCAGTGATCGACAAGGCCGCCCCGCCGGACTCGCTGGCCGCCTTCGGCGACACCAAGGCGCAGTCCGAGACGGTGCTCAAGAAGATCAAGGAGATCCTCGAGGGCATGAAGCTGGAGATGTCGGACGTCGTCAAGATGACCGTCTACCTGGTCGGCGATCCTGCCAAGGGCGGCAAGGGCGACACCAAGGGCTTCATGGAGGCCTACACCCAGTACTTCGGCGGCGCCCAGCCCAACCTGCCGGCACGCGCCGTGGTGCAGGTGGCCGGCTTGAGCAACCCGGGCTGGCTGGTCGAGATCGAGGTGGTCGCCGCCAAAAAATAAGCGCGATCGGATGTAGATGCGGGTTTCAGGTTCGGGTTCAGGTCTTACTTTTCTTATTATTCAACTGGGGATTTAAATATGCATAAGGCCACACTCAAGATCGGCGTCGCAGCCGTTTTGTCCACCCTGGCGTTCGGCACCGCGTACGCCGCCAACCCGGCCGACGCCGACGCCGCCGAAGCGGTCGCCGCGCCGGCCGACGCCGCGTCGGCCGGGTCGGTGATCGTCACCGGCACCCGCTCGAGCGGCATGAAGGCCGAGAACAGCGCCTCGCCGATCCAGGTGCTCGACTCGGCCTCGCTGATGCGCACCGGCCAGCCGGACCTGATCCAGGCGCTGGCCCAGAACCTGCCGTCGTTCACCGCGCAGGCCTTCGGCGGCGACACCGCCAACCTGACCCTGTCGGCCCGCCTGCGCGGCCTGAGCCCGAACAACACGCTGGTGCTGATCAACGGCAAGCGCCGCCACGGCACCGCCAACCTGGCCGTGCTGGGCGGCCCGTACCAGGGCGGCGCGGCGGCCGACCTGAACTTCATCCCGGTGTCGGCGATCGACCATATCGAGGTGCTGCAGGACGGCGCGGCCGCCCAATACGGCTCCGACGCCATCGCCGGCGTGATCAACATCATCCTGAAATCGAACGACCATGGCGGCACCGCCTCGGCCACCGGCGGCGGCTACTGGGACGGCGGCGGCAAGACCGTCGGCGGCTCGGCCAACGTCGGCTTCGAACCGTTCAAGGACGCCTTCCTGAGCGTGACGGCCGAATCGAAATACCACGACTACAGCGACCGTGGCGGCATCGACCCGCGCCTGCTCGACGCCGGCAACATCGCCGCCGCGCCGGGCATGACCTCGATCCCCGGCTACCCGTACCTGAACAAGATCCAGGGCGACGCCCAGTACCACCTGCAGGTGTTGGCGGCCAACTTCGGCTGGGACGTCACCAAGGACGTCCAGATCTACAGCATCGCCACCTACGGCGAGAAGGTCGCGCGCGCCTACGAGAACTACCGCCTGCCGACCCGCATTCCGAAGATGTACCCGCAGGGCTTCTCGCCGAAAGAGAAGATCAACCAGAAGGACTTCGGCTGGACCGGCGGCGTCAAGGGCAAGCTGGCCGAGTGGAACCTGGACCTGAGCACCACCTACGGGCGCGACAAGTCCGAGATCGGCGTCGAGGATTCGGCCAACGCCTCGCTGTTCAACGACACCGGCTACTCGCCGACCACGTTCAAGGCCGGCGCCTTCATCGCCAGCCAGCTCACCACCACGCTCGAGTCGAGCCGCGAATTCGACGTCGGCTGGAGCAAGCCGCTCACCTTCGCCGCCGGCGTCGAGCACCGCATCGACAAGTACGAGATCCAGGCCGGCGACGCCGCCTCGCGCTACAAGGAGGGCTCGCAGTCGTATCCAGGCTTCTCGCTGACCGACGCCGGCCGCCACCGCCGCACCAACAAGGCCGCCTATATCGACATCGCCGGCAATCCGATCAAGGACCTGACGGTCGACCTGGCGGGGCGCTACGAGCACTTCTCCGACTTCGGCAGCGCCAGGGTCGGCAAGCTGACCTCGCGCTATGACCTGACGCCGGCGGCGGCCGTGCGCGGCACCTTCAGTAACGGCTTCCGCGCGCCGACCTTGGCCGAATCGTACTACTCGGCCACCAACGTCGGCCCGACCAGCGCCTTCGTGCAGCTGGCGCCCAACTCGCCGGGCGCGCGACTGGTCGGCGTCGACGGCCTCAAACCGGAGGCGTCCACCAACCTCAGTCTGGGCATGGTGCTCAACCCGGCCAGCAATCTGAATATCACGTTCGACGTCTACCAGATCAAGATCCGCGACCGCATCGTCGGTTCGGGCGCCTTGTACGGTTCCGGCGGCGCGGTCAACTCGCCGGCCGTCACGGCGGCGATCCTGGCCAACGGCAATGTCCTGGATAGCACCGTCAGCCAGACCGGCATCAACATCTTCTCGAACGCGGTCAACACCCGCAGCCGGGGACTGGAGTTCGTCACCACGTTGAACGAGAACTACGGCGCCTACGGCCGTGTTGACTGGTCGATCGCGGCCAACTACAACAAGGTCGAGGTCACCAAGATCAACCAGGCGCCGACGCAGCTGCTGCCGCAAACGCTGCTCGACAAGACCGCCATCTCGAACCTGGAAACGGCCTCGCCGAAGATGCGCGTGAACCTGGGCGCGCTGTGGAAGATCGGCGACTGGACCATCAACCTGCGCGAGGCGATCTACGGCAAGTCGAACGACTACGGCAGCGAGGACGGTTCGGTCTATCACAAGACCGAGATCAAGGCCAAGGCGATCACCGATCTGGAGGTGGGATACAAGGTCAATCCGGCATGGTCGGTGGCGGTGGGAGCCAACAATCTGTTCAACACCTACCCGAACGGCGTCAATCCGGCGCTGCTGGCCGACCAGCGCGCCGCGCTGGACAACGCGGCGGTGACGGTGCTGCCATCGTTCTCGCCGTTCGGCATCAACGGTGGTTACTACTACGTGCGGGCCAACTACAAGTGGTAAGACGTTGACGCGGTAACCCGCACCCCCGCCAGAGGGGTCGTACCCAACGGGGTACGACCCCGGTGGTGCGCGCCGTGCGGGTCTGGCTTTCGCATGTTGGTGTAGCATGACGGCTTCACACCACGGAGCGACGCATGTTGAAAACAATGGGCAGGACCCTGCTGGCCGCCGCCATCGCCGGCCACGCAGGCGGCGCCGCCGCCGCGCCGATGACCCTGCGGGACTACCTGGCGCTGACCGGCCCCGCCCCCAGCCTGCACGTGGCCTACGGCGCCGCGCCATCCCAGTTCGCCGAGCTGTTCGCGCCGAGCGGCGACGGCCCGTTCCCGGTCGCGGTGGTCATCCACGGCGGCTGCTGGACCAGGGAATTCGGCGGCATCACGCAAATGCGAAACATCGCCGGCGACCTGCTGCGCCAGGGCGTGGCGGTGTGGAACGTCGAATACCGCCGCTTCGACGAAGACGGCGGCGGCTACCCCGGCATGTACCACGACGTCGCCACCGCGATGGACCGCCTGCGCGCGCTGGCGCCGGCCCACCGGCTAGACCTGTCGCGCATCGTGCTGGTCGGGCACTCGGCCGGCGGCCACCTGGCGCAATGGGCCGGCGCGCGCGCGCGCCTGCCGCGCACCAGCCCCCTGTACGTGGCCGACCCGCTGCCGGTGCCCACCGTGATCAGCCTGGGCGGCCTGGCCGACCTACGCAACGAGGCGGCCCTGATCAAAACCAGCTGCGAGCGCGACACCGCGCAACTGGCCGGCACGCCGAGCGCCGTGCGGCCGGACGTCTTCGCCGACACTTCGCCGGCCGAGATGCTGCCGTCCGGCGTGCGCACGGTGCTGATCCACGGCGAGTTCGACACTGTGTCGCCTATCAGGGCGGGACACGATTACGCGCGCCGCGCCATCGCCGCCGGCGACGCGGCGGAGGTGATCGTGCTTCCGGGGGGCAGCCACTACGACGAGGTGGCGGCAACGTCGCCGTCGTGGTCCATCGTCTCGGCGCAGATCCGCAAGGCGCTCGGCATCGGCGGTCCGCCGGCGGGGCGCTAGTATTCGGTCGACTTGCGGGCGTCGCCGCGCACCCGGTCGGCCGGATACTTGGCCGCGTTGAGCGCCATTTTCTCCAGCGCCGCCGCGCGCAGGTCGACGCCGGTCTTGTCGGCCAGCTGGACCAGGTAGAGCAGCACGTCGGCCAGCTCGTGGCGGATGCCGGCGCGTTTGGCGTCATCGAGTTCGGCGTCGGCGCCGGTGTGCAGCCACTGGAAATGCTCGGCCAGCTCCGCCACCTCGACCGACAGCGCCATCGCCAGGTTTTTCGGGGTGTGGAACTGTTCCCAGTCGCGTTCACGGGCGAAGGCGCGGGTCAGGTCGCGCAGGGCGGTCAGGGTATCCGGGGAATGGGGGGAGGTGGTTGTATCCATGACCTCCATGGTAGCACCATCCGTTTTTACGCTTCACTCCCCGTTTTCGACGTTTTGTCGCATAACGCGGGCGGGGACCGGGGGCGCTGGCTATAGTGACAACACTATATAACTTCACGGATACCCGATCATGCGCCGCTCCGCCATCGCCTTCGCCACCATCGCCGCCTTCTCCACCCTGGCCATCCTCGCCGGCTGCGCCGTCATCGTCATCCCGGAAGACGGCAACATGCAGTACAAATCGTCCTTCGGCGGCAGCGCGGTCGAGGGCAACGGCCAGGGCGCCGTCGAACGGCGCGACGCGGCCGTCGCCGCCAATGTCGACGGCATCGATATCAACGGCCCCCTGCAGGTCGAGGTGCGCGTCGGCGAGGCGGCCTCGCTGCAGGTCGAAGGCGACAGCAACCTGCTGCCGCTGCTGCGCACCGACGCCAGCGGCGGCACCCTGCGCATCTGGGTCGAGGGCAGCGTACGCCCCTCCAGCCCGCTGCGGGTGGTCTACACCACCGCCCAGCTGCGCCGCATCCATTCGAACGGCTCCGGGCGCCTGTCGGTCGTCGGCCTGAATGGCGGCATGCTCAATCTGAGCCAGAACGGTTCGCGCGCGGTGCAGTTGGCCGGCCATGTCGACCGGTTGGAGGTGCGTTTGAACGGCTCCGGCAGCGTCGACGCTGCCGGGCTGCAAAGCGGCTCCACGCTGGCCAGCCTGAATGGCTCCGGGCGGCTCAACCTGGGCAACCTGCAGGGTGAGTCGCTCAGCCTGGACTTGCACGGCTCCGGCGGCGTCAACGCCAGCGGCAACGTGCGCAGCATGACCGTGCGCCTGTACGGCTCAGGCAGCGCCGACCTGGCCGGCCTGACCAGCCAGAGCGCGGAACTGAGCGCGCACGGCTCGGGCAGCATCTCGGCCGCCGTCAGCCAATCGCTGGTGGCCGACGCCAACGGCTCCGGAAGGGTCACCGTGTATGGCAATCCGGCGCAGCGCAGCGTCAGCGGCAAGCGCGTGAGCGTGCTGCAGTAAAAGATGCCCACGGAATCAGCCGCCCTATGTGCCTCCCGGGTTTATGGGGTTGCCGTGGCCGGGCTTTTCGTCAGCCGCTCGATCATCTCCGCCAGCGGCATCGGCCGCCCATAGAGATAACCCTGCAAACACGGGCAATCGTGGCCGATCAGGAAATCGGCCTGCGCCCGCGTCTCCACGCCCTCGGCCACCACGTGCAGCCCCAGATGGCCGGCCATCGCCAGGATCGACTGCACCAGCGCCGCGCTGCTCCGGTCATCCGGCGCGTCGACGATGAAGCCGCGGTCTATCTTGAGCTCATACAGCGGCATTCTCTTGAGGTACGCCAGGCTCGAATAGCCGGTGCCGAAATCGTCGATCGAAAAGCGCAGTCCCAGCGCCGCCAGTTGATGCATGCGCGCGACGGTGTCGTCCAGTTTGTCGATCAACAGCCCCTCGGTCACCTCCAGTATCAGCCGGCCGGCGGGCGCGCCGGTGTCGGCCAGGGTGCTCTGCACCAGGGAGACGAAATCGGGCTGGCGGAACTGGCTGGGACTGACGTTGACCGACAGCGGCATCGACAGGCCGGCGCGCTCCAGCAGCAGCACCGCCTCGCAGGCTTGGCGTAGCGCCCAGGCGCCCAGCGCCAGGATCAGCCCCGACTCCTCGGCCACCGGAATGAATACGGACGGCGGCACCATCGCGCCGTCGGCCAGCGGCCAGCGCATCAGCAGCTCGCCGCCGATGGCGCGGCCGTCGCGGTCGACCTGCGGTTGCACGTGCATTTGTAGTTCACCACGTGCCAGCGCCGTGGCCAGATCGCGCTCCATCGACAGGCGCCGTTCGACCGCGGTCTGCATCGCCATTTCGAAGAAGGCCATGCCGTTGCGGCCCTCGGCCTTGGCGCGGTACATCGCGGTATCGGCCTCGCGCAACAGGTCGTGCGCGGTCTGTTCCTGCCCGCCATGGAGGGGTTTGGGCAGCATCGTCACGCCGATGCTGGCGGTGGACGTGTACAGCTGGCCGTCGATCTCGAACTCCTGGCCGATGGTGACGCGGACTTTTTCGGCCACCGTGCGCGCCGCGCGCGTGGCGCTCTCCAGATCGTCGGCCAGATGCGCCAGCACCACCACGAATTCGTCGCCGCCGATGCGCGCCACGGTGTCGGCCTTGCGCACCAGTTGGCTCAAGCGTTCGGCCGCCTTGCACAGCAGCGCGTCGCCGATCGCGTGGCCGCGCGCGTCGTTGATGGTTTTGAACCGATCGAGATCGACGAACATCACCGCGCTGAAGGTGGCGCTGCGCGCGGAGCTGGCCAGCAGCGTGTCGATGCGGTCCATCAGCAGGCGGCGGTTGGGCAGGCCGGTGAGCACGTCGAAGAACGCCAGCCGCTCCAGCGAATCGGCGCCGTCGCGCAGCTCGTCGAACGAGCGCGCCAGCTGCTGCAGCAGCACCGCGCATGACAACGTCAGCACCGCCGCGATGAACATGAAATTGATCGAGATGATGGCCGACTTGATGAGCGCGTGGTCGGGGATGCCTTCCATTTGCATCTTGGCGTTTTCCTCGAAGCCGAGCACCATTACCGCCAGCCCGGCCAGCAGCAGCGTCCACAGCGCCGGACGCAGTCCGAGCAGCAGCGCGGCGAGCACCGGTATGGCCATCAGGTAGATCTGGCTGACCGGTCCGATCTTGAGCAGCAGGCAGACGCCAACCACGAAGGCGATGGCCAGGAAGTTGAACACGCGGATGGTGTAGGCGACGCGCCGCAGCAGCAGGATGGCGCCGATCCACGACAGCGCGATGATGTCGATGACGACGATGGACCACATGCCCTCGCCGGCGGCGAGCAGCATGCTGGGAACGGCGGTGGCCAGTCCGAGCAGGAAGACGATCAGCAGCAGCTTGGCGAAAATCCGTGCGCGCCAGTGCGCGATGTCGTTCGGCGCAGCCACGTTTGCCGTCTCCCCGGTGCGATGGATCTATTGTGATTCGCTATTGTGATCCTGATGGTACGCGCAATCGCAACGCCTGTCACCGGGCCGGCGGCCCCGGTCTAGTCCCTGGCGTTGACGCTGCCGATGCCCGATACCGACTTGTTGACCGTTTTCGGCTTGCCGTAGTAGCTCAGGGAGCCCATGCCCTTGGCCACTGCGTTGAGCAGGTCGCTGGCGTAGACGCTGACGCTGCCCACGCCCTCGAAGTTGACGTCGACCCGCTCGGCGTGCAGCGCCTTGGTGTCGACCTGGCCCACGCCCTTGGCGTTCAGCCGCAGGTACTTGACCTTGCCGCTGGCGACCAGCTGGCCGGCGCCCAGGTAGCCGATGTCCAGGCGGTCGGTATTGACCTTGCTGATGATGGTTTCGCCGGCGCCTTCGACCTTCACCCGGCTCAGGGTGGGCACGGTGATGACGATGCGCGGATCGCCCTTGGCGCCGTCGTAGCTCCTATCGGGCATGGTGATCTGCAGTTCGTTGTCGACCACCGTGGTTTTGAGGTCGGCGACGAACTTGTCGTCGCCGCGCACCACCACCGACTGCGCCTTGCCCGCTTCGACCGTCATCGCGAACGCGCCCTTGGCGTTGACGGCGATGAACGGCGGCAGCGCGCGGGTCGATTCGGCCGCCAGCGCCGGGGCGCTCACCGCGTACAGGGTGGAGGTCAGGGCGCCGACGAGGGCGGTGGTCAGGACGGCGGAAGCGGTGCGGCGCATGGTGAATCCTTGTTGGTTTATTCAATGGTTACTTATTTTGATAACGTTGATTTTACTGAACTTCGCCACCCGGGCCGACAACTTTGCGACGAACTGCAAAAAAGCGGCGATGTGTTGCGCTGCGGCTACGTTCTTGTCGCGCGACGCCGTCCGGACGAAGCTCGCTAGCGTCGAGCAAGTCATGTCCAAAGCGCGTATGATCCCCAGGAAAACGCACCGCACGAGGACCACATGACAGCCACCGCTTTACAAAAAAACGCGCAATCCCGCCCCGGCACCGTTTTCCGCGTCGTCAGCGGAAATTTCATGGAGATGTTCGACTTCTTCCTGTTCGGGTTCTACGCCACCGCCATCGCCAACGCCTTCTTCCCGGCCGGCGACGAATTGGCATCGCTGATGATGACCTTCATGACCTTCGGCGCCGGCTTCCTGATGCGGCCACTGGGCGCCATCTTCCTGGGCGCCTATGTCGACCGCGTCGGCCGCCGCAAGGGCCTGATCGTCACGCTGGCGCTGATGGCCATGGGCACGCTGCTGATCGCCTGCGTGCCGGGCTACGCCACTATCGGTTATGCGGCACCGCTGCTGGTGCTCACCGGCCGCCTGCTGCAGGGTTTTTCGGCCGGCGTGGAACTGGGTGGCGTGTCGGTCTACCTGGCCGAGATGGCGACGCCGGGCCGCAAGGGCTTCTATGTCAGCTGGCAGTCCGCCAGCCAGCAGGTCGCCGTGGTGGCCGCCGCCGCGCTGGGCTACGGCTTGAACCAGTGGCTCACGCCAGCGCAGGTGGGCGAGTGGGGCTGGCGCATTCCCTTCTTCATCGGTTGCATGATCGTGCCGGTGCTGTTCGCTATCCGTCGCTCGTTGCAGGAAACCGAGGAATTCAAGGCCCGCAAGCACCGCCCAGAGGTCAGGGAGATTTTCCGCTCGATGATTAACAACTGGGCGCTGGTCATCTCCGGCATGATGCTGGTGGCGATGACCACCGTGTCGTTCTACCTGATCACCGTCTACACGCCGACCTTCGGCAAGAGCGTGCTGCATCTGACCACCAGCGCCGCGCTGATCGTCACCTTGTGCGTCGGCGTGTCCAACTTCATCTGGCTGCCGGTGATGGGCGCCTTGTCGGACCGCGTCGGCCGCCGCCCGCTGCTGCTGTGCTTCTCGGCGCTGGCGATACTGACCGCGTATCCGGCGCTGCACTGGCTGGTGAATTCCCCGAGCTTCGCCCACATGCTGGAGGTGGAATTGTGGCTGTCCTTCCTGTACGCCAGCTACAACGGCGCGATGGTGGTGGCCCTGACTGAGGTAATGCCGGTCGAGGTGCGCACGGTCGGCTTCTCGCTGGCCTACAGCCTGGCGACGGCGGTGTTCGGCGGCTTCACGCCGGCGATCGCCACGGGCCTGATCGAGTACACGGGCGACAAGAGCGCGCCGGGTTGGTGGATGACGTTCGCCGCCGCCTGCGGCCTGTGCGCCACCTTGATCCTGTACCGTCGCCAGCGCCTGCAGGACGCCGATACCCCGGCCGGACGCTTGGCCGCGTAAGGCGTTGTAAGAGCGCGCGGCGTGCCGACGTCAGGTGCGCAGGCGCGCGAACAGTCGCTCGATATCGATCTCCTGTATCAGCAGATTGCCCTGGTTGGCCTTGATCAGGCGCGGCGCCAGCGCGGATTGGTCCGATCCCAGGGGGGATTCGGTCATGTCGGCGACATCGAACTGCTGTACCGAATGCAGATCGTCGACCAGCAGTCCGATGGTGCTGTCGCCCAGGTGCACCAGCATCACCTGGCTGTTGTCGGTCACGACACCGGCTTTGCCGGTCGCCAGCAACGCCAGGTCGAACACCCACACAAAATGTTTTTTACCGCCGGCCAGCGGCACGTCCAGCATGCCGACACGCGCCGGATTGCCGCCGGCCGCCTTTTGCACTTTTGCGAACGGCACCGCCTCCTGTATGCGCGCCGCCTTCAGCGCCATCAAGGTGCGGCCGGCGTAGAAGATGGCGAAATCCGGACCGGTGTCGCTGCGGCGCTCGATCTGCGCCGACGGCACCGGCATCGCCGATTTGTCGCGCACGGGGCCGAACGACTCGATCAGCACCGACAGCACCGGTTGCTCGATGTCCGCATTCGCCCCGGCGCGGAATTCGCGATAGCCGGAGGCCCGCGTGCACGCCGCGATCACATATTGGCCGCCATGCAGCATGATGCGCGAGACGCTGGCGCCGTCGCCGTTTTCGGCCGCCGCCAGCAGGCCGGCGTCCAGCGCCAAGGTGTCGCCGGGCGCACAGGCCGGGTCGGTGGACGACAGGATGCGGCGTTCCGGCGTGATGAAGAAGGCGTGCATGTTGCGGCGTCCGGCGACGCCGCTATGCAGCATGTTGAGCAGCTCCGGACGCGAATCGAATACGACGCCGATGCCGCCGACCACGGTGGACGTCTGCTCCGGGTGGCGGATCGCCGCGTGATAGATGAAGGTAGGCTCGCCGCCGTACAAGGCCGAGGGCGCGAACGGCTCGGGATAGTGATCCAGTTCGCTGCGCAGCGCGCAAACGCGGCCCAGCGTGGCGCCATCGATATGGGTGCCGATGCTGGTCGGCAGATCGTCGCTTTCGCCGGTGCTGGCGACGATGCGGCCGGCGCGATCGTAGACGAACAGGCGCGCGTACACGGTGTACAGGCTGTTGATGTAGGCGAGGACCTCGCTCATCGCGGCGGCCTGTTCGGCGGACGGATGGGCCAGGCCGCGCCGCAGCTGGGCCGTCAGCGCCCACCAGCGGCAATCGTTGGCGCGCTCGTACAGATTGCGGTCCAGCATATCGACCAACAGCCGCGAGGTCAGTTCGGCCTCGCTGATGCTGGCGGTGAGCACGGTCTGGTACAGATCCTGGATGGAGCGCGAAAAGATCGCGTCGCTGCGGCCACCGGTCTCGGTGATCTGATCGAGCACGGTATTGAGCTTGTTGACGTTGCCGCTGTGTTGTCCGTGCCCGTGGCCGTCCACCTGGTCGTTGGCGGCGCTGGTGACCTTGCCGTTCCAGACGATGCGTTCGATGGTGCGGGTTGTGCGCGTCACCGCGCTCATTAACTCATGCAGGGTAGGGCTGAAGGTCTGCGCGTGCGACAGCAGGCCCTCGATCAAATGCGGATCGACGCCGCCCAGCGCATCGGCGCCGGCGTTGCGGAAGGCCAGATCGACGGGCATCATCAACTGTCCCTTCCAGCCGGGTGGGCCGGGATAGCCCTGATAGCCCTCGGAGCGGAAGGTGCGCACCAGGTATTCGCGGCCGCCGAACATCAGCAGCTGCGGCAGGCCGTCGACGTTGGTCGGCACCTTGACGCCGGCCGGTATCCACAGCGGATCGGCGCTGCTGATGACGCGGTCCTGCGCGTCGAGCAGCAGCATGTTGGCGCGGTGCGAAGGATCGCGGTAGGACGCGAAGATGGCATCCATCTCCTGGTCGAAATTGAAGCACAGGCACAGCACACCGGCCAGCGCGCCGCTGTCCGGGTGCAGCATGCGGTGCGAATACACCAGCGCGCGCGGTTTGCCGGGCCGTAGGTCGGTGGCGCGGAAGGTCTCGACATAGCCGGAAGCGGCCAGCGTTTCGGCCAGCAGCGGATCGCGGCTGTGGGATACCGGCGCGGCGGGATCGGCCTGCACCAGCACGCGCCCGTCCAGGTCCAGCAGCAGGATCTCGTCGTAGACCGTGTATTTGTCGCGGTAGTCGGACAGGCGGCGGCGGGCCGCTTCGAGGCCGCCGTCTCCATCGTCATCGGCGCCCGCGACAAAGCGGCACAGATCGACGTCGGTGGCCAGGAAGCCGACATCGGCGGTGCGCTCGAACAGGTTGCGGACCAGGATATCGATCGCGTAGCGCGCCTGGGTGCCCAGGTCCGCCAGCACGTGGCGCACCTTTTCCTGCACCAGATTGGCGATCAGCGCCCGTTCCAGTTGCGCGAAGCCGGTGCGCGTGGCCACCATCGCCGGCAGCAGCAAGCGCGCCTCGGCCGGGCAATTCATCTTGGCCGACGATTCGATCAACTGCCACATTTGATTCAGTTCGCGCAGCGACAACTCGCAGCGGGCGACGTCGGGCATATAGGGTAAAAAGGTGTCGGAGCTGGCGGCTAATGGCGTTTTCATATCTTGGGTTCGACACAAAAAAAGTATTTCTGCAGCAATTTTTATGCCAGATAGGCAAGAGTCGAAGCAAAAAAAACGCCACCCGGTGCGGATGGCGTTTTGATGTGACTATCAGCCCTTGTTACTGAGGCATGTTTTCATGAACGCCTTGCGTTCGTCGCCTTTTTTCCCGGTGGCATCGGCATTACATTTTTTCATCTTGTCTTGCTGGGTGAGTTTGGCTTCCGGCGCCGCAGGCTTTGCGCTCAGGCATTCCTTCATGAAGGCCTTACGCTCATCGCCTTTTTTTCCGGCCGCATCGGCGTTACAGGTTTTCATCTTGCTTTGCTGGGCTGTCGGCTCGGCGGCGAACACCGCGCCGCTCAGTGACAGGATCAGGCTGGCAACGAACAGTTTTTTCATCATGGTTTCCTCTGCGGTCGAAATGCGAATGGTCGGGCCCGTGGCCCCATGAAGACTATAACTGAAGTTGCTGCCGCCAGGATAGTTTCCTGGCACCAGGCACATTACGGCCCGGTAATTTTAATCCGGGGTCAGGTCCACCAATTCTACACAGGCACAGCCCTAGGCAGCGCCAGGGCCGGGTTCGTGTAGAAATGGTGGACCTGACCTTGGAGTTATCTCTCGACAAATACTGCGGTTGAGCGAGGGGCGATGGTGAAGCTGCCGCCGGCGCTGTCGTAGTCGCCGATGCCGGCCTTGCGCAGCACGTGGTGGAGCGCCAGCTTGCGGCCGGCCAGTTCGGGCACGGCGATCGTTTTGGCGACCTTGTCGACGTTGAACAGCACGACCACCGATTTGTATTTGGCGTCGCCGCTGCGCAGCGGGACGCGGCCGTCGAGGCTCATGACGATCAGGCCGGGAATCTGCCGCGGGCCGGTGTTGTGGAAGCGCAGGCGCTTCGATACCTCGTCCCCCGTGCGCAGCCGGAACAGGGCGCTGTCCTGGCGGATCGCCAGCATGTCGTTGACGTAGTCGCGCGCGGCGACGATCGCTCCGGTGTCCGGCTTGATCAGCGGATTGGCGAGGATGGGCGACATCAACGGCCAGTTGTCCTGGTTGACACCAGCCATCGGCAGGCCGACGCCGAAGCCGTTCGATTGGTAGCTGTAATCGAGCTTGTTGAACCAGTCGCCGGCGTCGTAGCTGTCGCGGTCCATCGATTTCGAGCGCAGGATTTCCTGCCCCGCGTGCAGGAACGGGATGCCCTGCGACAGGATGTTGATCGCCGCGCCGAGGTTCTGCACCCGCACGCGGTCGGCCATGCTGGTCGCTTGCGGCAGCTTGTAGGCGTTCAGGTCGAACAGCGTCTGGTTGTCGTGCGCTTCGATGTAGTTGATGGTTTCGGCCGGGTTGGCGGCGAAGCCGGCCTGCTGGCCGAAGTAGTCGATCTGCGAATTCCTGCGCACGGCGCCGGTGCGGTCGACGAAACTGTAGTCGCGCAGGGTGCCGGACAGGCCGACCTTCACCAGATCGCCCAGTCGCAGCAAATCGTCCTTGGTTTGCGTGGACTGCGCGTTGGGGTCGTAGAAGGCGCCGTTGATGAAGCCTTGCTGGTTGATCAGGCTCGCGCCGCTGTCGCAGCAGCCGCCGCCGCGCACCGCGTCGCGCAGCCGGTCGTTGAAGGAGCCGATGCCCGAGCCGTACATATTGGCCTGGCGCGCTTGCACGAAGCGCGCGTCGTTGCCGACGCTGCCGAAGTTCCACGCTTCGCCGTAGATGTAGATGTCGCGCTGGGCGGCGGCGTTGACGGCGGCCTGCAGGCGCTTCATCACCGGCAGCGGCGTGAAGCCCATGATGTCGAAGCGGAAGCTGTCGACCTTGTAGTCGCGCGCCCAGGTGGCGACGGAGTCGATCATCAGCTTGGCCATCATGGCGTTCTCCGACGCGGTGTCGGCGCAGCAGCTGTCGTTGGTGATGCCGCCGCCGGCGTTGAGGCGGTAATAGTAGGTCGGTACGATCTTGTCGAGCACCGACAGCGGCCCTTGCTGCGAGGCGCTGGTGTGGTTGTAGACGACGTCCATCACCACGCGCAGGCCTTGCTCGTGCAGGCCTTGCACCATGGCGCGGAATTCGCGCACGCGCACCGCGCCGTCGCTGGCGTTGGTCGCGTAGCTGCCTTCGGGCGCCGTGTAGTGCACCGGATCGTAGCCCCAGTTGAAGCAGTCGGCGCCGCGCGTGGCTTCCACCGCCGCTTGCTGGTCGGGCGCGTTGGGCGCGGCGTTCGGGATCGACGGCGTGGTGCAGCCGGTTTCGTTGACGCTGGCGTAGTCGAACGACGGCAGCAGGTGGATGTGTGTCAGGCCGGCCTTGCGAAGTTCGCGCAGGTGGCGCATGCCGTTGGAGCCATCGTCGGTGAAGGCCAGGTATTTGCCGCGATGGGCGGCGGGCACGCTGGCGTCGCTGGCGCTGAAGTCGCGGATGTGCAGTTCGTACAGCGCGATGTCGGTCGGCTGGTCGAGGCGTGGAATGCGGTGGTGGTCCCAGCCGTCCGGCTTGAGTGCGCGGCTGTCCAGGTTGGCGACGAAGCTGCGCTGGCTGTTGGCGCTGACGCTGAGCGAGTACGGATCGGTCACGGTGTTGTCGACGATCGTGTTGCCGGCCCAGCGCGAGAGCACCTGCACGTTGTAGGTGTAGTAGTAGCGGTTGACCCAGCTGGCGTCGGGCGCGGTGTAGCTCCACACGCCGCTGGCGCTGTCGCGCACCATCGCGCGGGTGGCGGTGCTGGCCCCGTTTGCATCGGGGTAGAGATTCAGGCTGACCGCCTTGGCGGTCGGCGCCCACACGCGGAAGGTGGGGGCGCCGTTGCGGTTGTAGCTCAGGCCCAGCGTGGCGTTGGCGGCGGCGCCGGCGAAGACGTCGTCCAGCATGCCGCTGGTTTGCAGCGAGGTCACTTGTATCAGTTTGCCGCTGGCGTCGAATTGCGCGATCGCGAACTGGTTGCTGGCGCGGGCGGCGATGCCCGCCGCGTCGGTGGCGGACATGGTGAGCGCGGTGGCGCCGGCCAGGTGCGGGTATTTTTCCCGCAGCGCGGCCGGCAGGGTGCCGACGGCGTTCAGGGCGATGCTGCCGTCGGCGCCCGTGACGCCGCCGGGGCTGGAGCCCAGGCCGCCGTTGGCCGCGTAATACAGTTTGTAGCCGCCGCCGGCGGGCACGCCGGGCCAGGCGAAGGTGGTGGCGGTCAGCCAGTGCGCGCTGGCGCCGTTCAGGTTGCCGAGGCTGATGGGCGGTTCGGTGCTGTAGACGGTGCAGTCGCCTTCCAGCATCCAGACTTGCTGGCCGACGGTGGCGATGTTGGCGTTGAACGTGGCCGATTGGTCGTTGCCGCAGTTTTTGTTGCCGCTGCCGTCGGTGAGCAGGAAGGAGATCGCGGCTTTCGCGGTGTCGACGGGGATGTCGACGTAGCGGCCGAAGGCGTCGCTTTGGGTGAGCATGAAGCGGCCGGTGATCCAGGCCGGGCTGGGATTCGTCGGGCCTTCCCAGGAGTAGACGCCCCATAGCGCTTCGTCGCCCTGGGCGCGGTGGTAGTGCATGCGGATGGTGCCGGCGGCCTGCGGACTGGCGGCGCTGATGACGGTGTTGGCCAGGGTTTTGGTGGTGGGTGTGGCGGCGGTGTCGGTGGCTCCGCCGCCGCAGGCGGTTAGCGCCGTCACTATGGCTAGGGTGGGGATATGTTTCAGTCGTGAAAGTAAACTACATGGCGTTGTCATGCGCGTCTCCATTGTTTTTATGGTGTGGTGGCCTCCGATCATCTTTGGAACGGATGGTTGTGTAATATTACTACGGTAAAATTGGGGTTGTGATAAATATTTTTGAGTAAAAAAAAGCCGCTTGTTTTAGCGGCGTTCGGCGTGGGGCTTGGTTTTTTTATGCGGCTTTGACCGATTCGGCGCGGCCGCAGTAGCGTTGAACGTAGGCCTGGTGCGCCGGCAGCTGCACCACCGTGCGGTCGACGTTGGACTTGATGTTGCCGAGGAATTGCTTGAGCTCTTCGTCGCCCATCAGGTCGGCCGTCTGGTGGTGGGACTGCGGCATGATGCCCTGGCCCAGCATCACCTGTATCCACGAGTTTTCGGCGAACAGTTCGTTCGGGATGCGGAACACGCGGCCCGTTTCGCGGAACAGGTCGATGCGGTGTTTGAGCGTGTCCGGAATGCTCATCTCGCGGCAGTCGATCCAGAACTGCGAGTCGGTGCGGTTGTTGACGTGGTAGTGCAGGATGATGAAGTCGCGTATGTGCTCGATCTCGCGGTTGCACTGGGCGTTGTATTCCTCGATGTCGGTTTGGCGCACGCCATCCGACGGGAACATCTGCATCAGCCGTACCACGCTGCGCTGGATCAGGTGGATGCTGGTCGATTCGATCGGTTCGAGGAAGCCGCTCGACAAGCCGATGGCGACCACGTTGCCCTTCCAGGTTTGCTTGCGCTGGCACGGCTTGAACTTGATCACGCGCGGCTCGATCAGGGTGCGGCCTTCGACGTTGGCCAGCAGCTGTTTGCGCGCGGTGTCGTCGTCCAGATAGCGGCTCGAGTAGACGATGCCGTTGCCGACGCGGTGCTGCAGCGGGATGCGCCACTGCCAGCCCGCCTGGTGGGCCATGGAGCGCGTCAGCGGAATGGCGTCGGCCACCGCTTCGGTCTGGACGGCGATGGCGCGGTCGCAAAACAGCCACTGCGACCAGTCCTCCATCGGTTCCTCCATCGCGTCGCCGATCAGCAGGCCGCGGAAGCCGGTGCAGTCGATGAACAAGTCGCCTTCGATCTCCTGTCCCGATTCGAGCACGATCGAGCGCACGTCGCCACGCCCGTCGCCTTCTTCATGCTTGGTGTAGCGGACGATTTTGCCCTCGATGCGCTGCACGCCGCGCGGTTCGCTCAAGCGGCGCAGATATTTGGCGTAGCGGCTCGCGTCCAGGTGGTAGGCGTAGTTCATGCCGTTGTTGGGCAGGTGCGCGAAGCGGTGCTCCAGCGAGGCTTTGAGCTCCAGGCAGTAGTCGCCGTAGTCGCTGGCCAGCCCGCGCTCGACGCCCTTGTGCCAGAAGTGCTGGAAACCCGCCGTCCAGTGGTCCACGCCGGTGAAGCCGAAGGAGTGGATGTAGTTCTCCTTGACGTTGCGCCACTGCTCGAACGAGATTCCCAGCTTGAACGTGGCCTGGGTCTCGGCCATGAATTCCTGCTCGTTGATCTCGAGCAGATTGTGGAAGTTCATCAGGGTCGGGATGGTCGCTTCGCCCACGCCGACCGTGCCGATTTCATCGGACTCGATCAACTTGATGTCGAGGCGCTTGCCCAGCACCTTGGCGATGCCGGCGGCGACCATCCAGCCGGCGGTGCCGCCGCCGCAGATGACGACGCGGCGTACCGGTTGTCGGTTGGTGGAATCTTTGTTTTGGTCTTGCATTTGCCGGTCTCCTTAGCGGTTCAGCTTTTTTAATATTTGGGCGCGCAACGCGCGCGCGCCATCGGCCGTCAGCGGCGCCAGCACGTGGCGCGCCGCCTCGGGTATATGTTGCGCCGTTTCTTCGTCGGCTTCGAATATGTAGTGGCGGAAGACTTCCTGCCATGCCTTGCGTTGTTCCGGCGGCAGCCCGCGCATCGTCAGGAAGGCCGTCATCAAGGCGTTGGTCGGCGTGTCCATGAATTCCGGCGTGCGCTGCCACCAGTAGTTGACCAGCACATTGAAGGCGTCCAGCGCTTCGATATGGTGCCACCACATGCTGGGGATGAAGATGGCGTCGCCCGGCCCGAGCACCGCGCTTTGCGCATGTTCCAGCGCCTCGGCGTAGCGTGGGAATTTGCCGAAGTCCGGCTTCAGCATGTCCACCAGGCTGATGGCCTGGCCGGCCGGCGTGAAGTCGAGCGGGCCGATATACAGGTTTTTCAGCTGCTCCGGCGGGAACAGCATGAAGTGCCGGTGGCCCGCCACCACCACCGCCAGATTATCCGGCACGTCGTAGTGGGCGGCGATGCGGGTGCGGTTGCCGATCCAGATGCTCATCAAGGCGTCGCGGCCGCCCAGATCGAGGTCGTTGTGTTCGCGGAAGCCGGGCAGGCAGGTCTCGACGCTGGTCGAGCCCACGTACACGGTCGGCGGCCGTTCCATGTCGCGCTTGACGCGGATTTCATCGAGCACGCCGGTCAGCTTGGCGTGCACCGGGTAGAAATTGAAGCCGCTCATGTCTTCGTTGTAGAAGAAGCGGCCCTCGGCCTCCGGTGGCCCGAGCATGGCGCCGACCGTCGCGCCGGTGGTGGCGTCGCCGTAGAAGCGGCGCAGGTAGGCGTCGCCCCGCTCGTGCGATTCGAGCGCCGCCCGCACCATCGGCCAGCCGGCGGCCACGCCGCGCAGCACGATCGGCTGCGTGGCGGTGAGGATGTCGTCGGTCAGCTGGTGAGGTCCAACGCCGGCGATCTCGCGTATCGCTTTAGGCATGGAGCGCGTTCTTGCGGTCGATCAGCGCGCGGAAGTTCGACAGCGACGCGAGCACCATGTAGATGGGATGCAGGTGGCCGCCCGCGTGCAGCTTCGCGATGACGTCGCCGCTCAAGCCGGCCAGGCGGTCCTCGTTGATCGTGTAGAAGCCGGCCAGGCGGTTTTGCGAACCGTCGTCCAGGCCCACATCGAGCACGAAACTTTCCAGCAGTTCGTGCTCCACCAGGGTGGCCAGGAACAGCGGCATGTCCTGCATGCCGTTGTGGATCGCCGCCAGCAGCGAGTTGACACGCTCCAGGTAATCGGTGGTGCCGCCATGCGGCTTGAAGACTTCCTCGCCCTCGCTGTCGCTCACGCGCGGGTTCTCGATATCGATATGCACCGTCAGGTCCTGGCCATCGGGGCCGCCCATGCCGATCAGGAAGGGCTGGCGCTCGACCAGCATCGGGATGTAGACCGCGTCCCAGCGCTCGCCCTGGAGGAACAGGTTCTCGCCCTCCTGGAAGCCGAGCAGCGCGATCGGCTCGAAGCCCACGCCGTCGGTGGTCTGGCGGAAGACGATCGGATAGCATGCCTGGATGTTGCGGAATTCGGCGGGGAAGGTGGGCGCCGCCATCTGCGCGTCGCCGTAGCGGGCGCCGCGCCGGGTGATCACGCGCAGGTTCTTGTGTTCTACGTTGTTGAGCAATACTGGTTTGGGCATGACTTGTCTCTTATATTTGTTAACTGGGTAGTTATGTGCGCAGGCCGTGGCGTTTGATGTGCTCTATCAGCTCGCGGTTGGTGGGAAGTGCGTCCAGCATCTTCTGTGTCAGGTTGGCCGCTTCGCGGAAATAGCCGTCGGCCATCGCCGCTTCGTGCGGATGTTGCTTGGTGAATTCGGTGGTGCGCCCCATGCCGTACAGGATGTACTGGTAACTGGCCGACGGGAACACTTCCTCGATGCGGTTGAAGTCGCTGCGCGACGGCGCGCGGTGGCGCCACAAGGTCAGCAGCTCGCCCAGCCGCTCCGGCACGGCTGCCGTGTTATCGCGCCAGTAGGCGCTATCGCGGCGCTGGCTCAGCACGTAGTGCAGCTTGAGGAAGTCGATCACCCGCTCCCAGCGGTAGGTGAAGTGCTCGTTGAAGCGCCTGGCGACGATGTCCATCGCCGCGCGCGTGGCGGGCATGTCGTCGCTGACCATGGCGGCCGACATTTCCACCAGCGCCAGGGCCGACGCCTCCAGCGGCTCGATGAAGCCGGCCGACAAGCCGATGGCGACGCAGTTGCGATGCCAGAACTTGGCGCGGTAGCCGGGATCGAAGGTCAGCTTGCGCGGCGCCGGAATGTCCGCCGGTCCGCCGGTCGCCACGATGTAGGCGCGCAATTCCGCCTCGGCCTGGTCGTCGCCGATGTGCGCGCCGGAGTAGACGTGGCCGACGCCGCGCCGGGTCGGCAGGCCGATGTCCCAGATCCAGCCGGCGCTTTGCGCCGTCGACGAGGTCTGCGAGGCGATCGGATAGTTGTCGGCGGGGTAGGGGATCTGCACCGCCAGCGCCGAGTCGTTGTACAGCACGTGCTTTTGCGAGACGAAGTCGATGTCGTAGTGCTTGCCGAGCAGCAGCGATTGCATGCCGGTGCAGTCGATGAACAGGTCGCCTTCGACCGCGCCGTGGCGCTGCGTTTGCAACGAGGCGATGTCGCCGTCGGCGGTGGAATTGACCGCGAGTACGTGGTCCGGCACGTAGCGCACGCCCAGGTTCTCCAGGCAATGCTTGCGCAGGAACAGGCCGAACTTGCCGGCGTCCAGGTGGTAGCCATAGTTGGCCACGGCGGCGAATTCCGGCGTGGCGACCTGCTTGGGCGCCTTGCCGTGCGCACACAGGTGCGGCTGATAGCTGACCAGGTCGGCGAACGGCACGTCGGGATGCTGGGCCAGCCAGTGTTCCGGCATGTTCACTTCGCCGTAGCCCTGCGGCAACACAAACGGATGGAAGTAATAGTCGTCGCCGGCGCCGGTGCACCAGCGGTTGAAACGCGAGCCCTGCTTGAAGGAGGCGTCGCATTCGCGGAAAAAGTCGGATTCGGACACGCCGATGCGGCGCAAGGTGTCGCGCATGCTCGGCCAGGTGCCTTCGCCGACGCCGATCGGGGCGACATCGGGCGATTCGATCAGGGTCACCTGCAGTCCCTCAGGGGAGGTGGCGCGGTGCTCGGCCGCGATCAGGCCGGCGGTCAGCCAGCCGGCCGATCCGCCACCCACTATCACTATCCGTCGGATCAGCTCATTGGCCATTCGATGTCCCAGATTATTGCGGAAAGTATAACCGACAAGGCCGCTGTCGGGCAGCGGCCTTATCCTTCCATGGTTGTAATTACACTACATCAGAACTTGTAGCGCGCCCCCAGCATGTAGCGCGGTCCGGCCTGGGTGACCGACTCCACCGCCTGTTTGGTGCGGCCGTGCACCCGCTGGATCGAGTTGCCGGCGTTGATCACCTCGAATTGCAGGCTGATGTTTTTGTTGTAGTTATAACCAACGCTCAGGTCGATCTGGCCGTACGACTCCGTGTACTGCGGATTCGGACCGTAGGAGTCGAAGGTCGACGACAGGAACTCGCCGCGCCAGTTGTACGCCAGCCGCGCCGTCCACTTGTCGTTCTCGAAGATGCCGACGACGTTGGACGAGTTGCTCAGCCCCACCAGCGCGAACTGCTCGCCCAGCCTGGCGTTGTCGTACTTCAGGCCCGAGTTCACGTACGTGTAGTTGGTCGAGATACCGAAGCCGCTGCTGCCGAACATGTGCTGCAGGTTCACCTCGATGCCGTCCAGGCTGGCCTTCTTCTGGTTGGCGAACGAGTTGATCTTGAAGTTGGCGATCGGATCGTTCGGCTGGCCGACGATGGTGCCGGTGGCGTTGCCGGTGCCGTTGTCGTCCGGCCCGCGCGTCACGCCCGGCGCGGTCGGGTGGTTGCGGAAAATGTAGTTGCGGATGCAGGTGGTGTCGGCCGTCGCGCAACCGTTGGCCAGCGCCTCGTTCCACAGCGCGCCGCCGACCGGCGTGTGCAGGTTGAACGGCGTGGCGTTGAAGGTCGATTGCCCCGCGTAGTTGGTCAAATCCTTGCGGAAGTAGCCCAGCGAGAAGAAGTTCTGCTGGCCGTAGTACCACTCGTAGGACAGGTCCAGGTTCTTGGACTTGACCGGTTTCAGCGCCGGATTGCCCTGGTTGCCGGTGCCGCCGTCGACCCGCGCCAGCGAGTTCAGGGTGGTGCCGCCCTGGATCTGGTCGTAGCGCGGGCGGCCGATGCTGTGGCCGTAGCTCAGGCGCAGTTTCTGCGTCGGCGTCAGCTCGATGTCGGAATCCAGGCTCGGCAGGATGTTGTGGTACTTGCCGGTCAGCGTGGTGAAGGTCGGCGCGCCGAAGGCGACCGGCAACTCGTTCTGCGACACCCAGCTGATGCTGGTGGCGGCCGGCACCAGCGCGGTCGAGACGACGTCGGTCTTCTCGTAGCGCACGCCGAGCGCGGTGCGGATCGGCATCGCCGTGTCCCAGTCCGTGTTGAACTGGACGTAGGCCGACTTCGATTTTTCCTCCACGCGCGAGTCGTTGTCGAAGGTGGTCTTCGGCAGGTACAGCGCCGGCAGGCCGGAGGCGGTGGCCGCCAGCTGGCGCACCTGGCCGAAGTTGAAGGTGTAGAACTGGTTGAACAACGCCGGGTTGTCGCTGCCGTCGATCTTGTCGAAGTACTGGCGGATGGTGTCCTTGTGCCAGACGTTGCTCGGATAGTCGGCAGCCTTGGTGGCGCCGCCCCAGGTGTCGCGCTGGTTGTTGGAGAAGGCCGAGCGGTTGTCGACCTTGGTGGCGCCGGCGCCGAATTTCAGCTCGGACGCCTCGAACACCTTCCACGCGCCCTTGACCTGGGTCTGCTCGACCTCGCCGCGCATGTACGAGTTGTTGAAGTTCGAGCCGGTGACCTGCTGGCCGGCCTTGGTGAAGTCCACGCCTTCCATGCTCAGCACGGGGAAGTCCTGGCTGAAGTCGGCCGTGGTGTTGCCGCGGCTGAAGCTGGCCGTGCCGAGCGTATTGCTCGATCCGAATGGGCTGTCGGCGCCCGAGGTGGCCGACGAGCGGTGCGCGTCGAGCTCGAGGCGCAGGTCGTTGGTCGGCTTCCAGACGGCGTTGAAGCCGAGCGATTTGTTCTGCGTCTTGGTGGCGAAGTCGGCGCCGCCCATGGCCACGTCGGAGGTGCCGATGGTCGGGTCGTTGGCGTTGCGCGGGATGATCTCGGTGTAGCTCAGCGGGCTCGACACCGGACCCTTGGTCCACGAGCTGGCCGACGGGCCGAAGTTGAACCAGGCGCTGATGTCGTTGCGCTTGGTCTGTATCTTGTTTTCCGAGTAAGTGTAGTCCAGGGTCGTGACCAGTTCCTTGACCGGCTTGAATTGCAGGGTCAACTGGCCGTTGGTGCGCTGGCGTTTGACGCCGTTGAAATTGTAGTTCAGGTTCTGCGGCACCATGTAGACGTCGTTGGGGCCGGGACGGTTGGTGATGTTTTCCGAGCCGGCGGCGCCGGGCTGCGGGATCGAACCCCAGCTGTTCTCGTCGCCGCGCACCGGGCCGTGCCAGCCGCTGGAGACGGCGGCGGTGTTGTAGCCCAGGTTGCGTTCCTGGTAGCTGCCGGTGATGGCGATGCCGAACTTGCCGTCGGCGAAGGTGTTGCTGTAGAGGCCGGACAATTCCGGCGTGGTCGAGTTGCTGGCCTTGACGTCGCCCGGCAGGTTGTCGTTCGAGGTGTCGTAGACGCCCTTGGCGCCGAAGCTGGCGTGCAGGCCGGGACGGTCGAGCGGACGCGCCGTCATCACGTTGACGGTGGCGCCGATGCCGCCGGTCGGGGTGTCGGCGCGGCTGGTTTTATACACCTGCAGCTGCGAGATCGCCTCCGACGCCAGGTTGGCGAAGTCGAAGGCGCGCCCGTTCAAGTCGCCCAGGTTGGAGGTCGGCATCTGGCGGCCGTTGAGCAACACCATGTTGAAGTCGGGGCCGACGCCGCGCACGGTGATCTTCGAGCCCTCGCCGATCGAGCGGTCGATCGACACGCCGGAGATGCGCTGCAGCGACTCGGCCAGGTTGGTGTCGGGGAACTTGCCGATGTCCTCGGCGACGATGCCGTCGACCACGCCGTCGGAATTGCGCTTGAGGTTCATCGACGAAATCAGGCTCTGGCGCAGACCGGTCACCACCACGCTTTGCACCACCGGCGCCTCGCCGGCCATCTCGACCGGCGCGGCTTGGCCGGCCACCGGGGTTTGCGCGAACGCCGGCAGGGCCGTGGCCGTTGCCACGAACGCGCTGGCCACGGCCAGGCTCATTAATTTCTGTCGTGTCTTTGGATAATGCATGTTGTCTCCTCTGTTTTTATAAACCGCTTTCGCGCTGCCCTGCCGCCCACCATCGCTACCATTTCAATTTTTGAAATATCTTGGAAAGGTTTCCATTCTATACTGGCAAATATAGCATCGTTCGTTTTTTAAAGTCAATTTGCGATCGTGCGAAAACGCCGGAGGTTTTCATTGACAGGGGAAATCAAGGCGTGCACCATATGGGAACGTTTCCAAAATGAGACACTTGGGATGCCCATCCAGATATTTTTCAACAAAAAGTGACGCGCACGTGGCCACCATCAAAGACGTAGCCCGCCTCGCCGGCGTGGGACTGGGGACCGCTTCGCGGGTGGTCAGCGGCAAGGGCTCGGTGTCGCCGGCGACTGTGGCCAAGGTGCGGGCGGCGATCGAGGAGCTGGGTTTCCGGCCGTCGCACGCGGCGCGCTCGCTGCTGTCCGGCAGCAGCCGCATGATCGGCGTCTACATTCCCGTGCTGAGCGGAACGTTCTACACGCCCATCCTGCAGATCATCGATACCGAGCTGCGCACGGCCGGCCTGCACATGGTGGTGGCGTTCGGCGTCGGGCTGGGCGGGGCGCGCCAGCAGGCCATCGAAGGCATCGAGTTTCTCATCGAGCGTGGCTGCGACGGGCTGATCCTGATGACCAATGTGCTGCTGGAGGAGGACATCGCCGCGCTGGGCGCCAAGCAGCACCAAGTGGTGCTGCTTAACCATTACTTCGACAGCATCGCCGGGCAGTGCTTCACCGTCGACCATCGGCTGGGCGGCAAGATGGCGGCGCGCGCCTTGCTCGAGCATGGGCACCGGCGGATCGCGGTGGTGTCCGGGCCGGCCAGTTTGCCGGATAACGTGGTGCGTATCGACAGTTTCATGTATGAGCTGGCGGACAACGGTATCGATACCAGCAAGGTGTGGCTGGTCGAGCGCGATTTTTCGCCGGCCGGCGGCTGGTCGGCGGCCAAGGAGTTGATGGAGTCGGGCTACGCCTGCACCGCGCTGTTCTGCGCCAATGACGAGATGGCGGTCGGGGCGTTGTCGTATTTCCAGGAGGCCGGGATTCATGTGCCGAGCGAATTGTCGGTGATCGGTTATGACGATACGCCGAGCGCGGAGTTTTCGGCGCCGCGCCTGACGACGGTGCACATGCCGTGGCGCGAAATGACGCAGAACGGGTTGAATGCGCTGCTCAACGGTTGCTATGATCTGGAGCGTCCGGTGACGCATCGGTATCCGGTGACGATGACCTTGCGGGCTTCGCTGGCGAAGGCGGTCGGCTAGTATTGATCTGGAGCCACGTAGGGCGGATCAGGCGGAACGCCGTAATCCGCCATCTTTGAGCCGCCAACGGAGCATGCACGGCGGATTACGCTTCGCTAATCCGCCCCTACGTGTCTCCGCGAGGGAGCCTAGTTCGTCGAAGATTCATTGGCCGCCGAGCCGCTGGCCGAACCGCTGGCGCTCGCCGTTGGCTTTGCCGCCATGGCCGCCGCGCCGCTGTGGCCGGCGCCTTCGGCCGCCGCCTGCCGGCTGCCGTTGACGGCGCCCGAAACATTCGCCGCGCTCGACTGCGCGTAGCCACGTGTGTTCTCCGCCTGCGTCCCGGCCGCGTCGCGCAACGGACCCGCCGCGCCGCGCGCGCCTTGCACCGCGCTGCCGGCGATCATGCCCATACCGCCACTATCGGCGCCAATCGCTCCCTGCGCGCCGCCGCTGGCGTTGCCGCCGCCCTGGCTGCCCACATTGCTGGCTTTACCGGCATTGCCGGTCTCGCCCGCGCCATTGCGCGTCTGCCGCAACTGGTCGGCATTGATCGTCCCCGCCGCCGGGCGCGTGAACGACCCCATGCCGCTGATCTGGCCGCCAATGCTGCCGGCGCCTCCGACCATGCCGCCGACGCCCCCGCGTCCCAGCAATTGCGCGTGCGCCGAGCAGGCGACGCCGATGGACAGGGCGATGATCAGTTGTTTTGCGATGGTGACGTTTTTCATGATGTTCTCCTTGTTAGCGCCACGGACTATCCGCGGCTTTCATAAGGAAAACGTCCGGTCTCGACGGTTTAATCCATCGCGATGAAAATATTTTTGAAAATTATCGAAACGCCGATGGATCGGTCCGAAACGCCGCGCCGACCACGCCGTGGCCGGTCTCGTTGCTGATGGTGCCGGCGGCGACGCCGGACGCGGTTTTGGCGACGGCGGCCAGCGCCCGTCCGGCCGCCTCCACGCCGGGCCGGTCCAGCGCGCCGGCCAGCAGCGCGGCGACGATGGGCGACGCGAACGATGTGCCGCGCACGGCGCGGTAGGGCGGGGCGCCGATGGCGGCGCTCACCATTTGATTGCCGGGCGCGGCGAACATCACCTGAGGCCCGCGCGCGGCCTCCGGCAGCGGCCGGCCTTTGACGTCGACGCCGCTCACGCCGACCACGCCCGGATAACTGGCCGGATACAGCGGCGGCGCGGCGGGACCGTCGTTGCCGACCGCCGCCACCAGCAGATGGCCGCGCTGCACCATGCGCTTGACGACCTGTTCGAGTATCCGGTTGGGCGGTCCGACCAGGCTGATGTTCACCACCGGGACTTGCTCCCTGGCCAGCCAGGCCAGCGCGCCGGCGATGCGCGAGGCCGAGCCGCCGGTGGCGCTGTCGCAGTAGATGTCGGCCGCGTACAGGGAGGCGCCGGGCGCGCCTTTGAAGCGGGATGAACGGCCGATCATCAGCGCGGCCACCGCCGTGCCGTGCGGATCCGGATGGCTGGCGCCATCGCACCCCCAGGGAACGATGGCGGCGTCGCGAAACACCTCGTGGTCGCGGGCGATGCCGCCATCGACGAGGCCGACCCGGACGGCGCCGGGCTTGCCGGCCGGCGCGGCGCTCCGTGCCTCCGACGGCGCCGCTTGCGCCCGGGTTTCCGGCGCGCTGGCGCTGCCGGTGTATATGTGATTGAAGTCGTAGACACCGTCGGGATCGGCCGCGCGCAGGCGCTCCAGCATGGCGGCCGTGTCGGCGCCGTCGGGGACGCGCAGCACGGTGACGGCTTCGTCGCCGCCAGTGTTGATGACGATCAAGCCGGCGGACGTGGCGGCCGCTATGCCGGCCGGACTGGGCGACCAAGCCAGGATTTCGTGCCGCACCACCGGTTCGCCGCGCGGGTCGGCCTCCAGCGCGTCGCGGTGCCGCTTGAGCAGGTCGCCGATCTGGTTCAGCCGCAACGCCCGCAGATCGACAACGTCGACGCGCTGCAGCAGGCGCCGGCCGGGCTCTCGCACCACGTTGGCGTCAAGGCCATCCTGCAGCGGAACCTGCGGCAATTGCGGCAGCTGCACCTGCGGCAGGCGCAGCTGCGCTCCGGCGGTGCCGGCGGCAAGCGAACACGCCAGCGCGACAACCAATCGCAGCCGTCGCACGTTTAGTAGCGGTCTGTTTAGCATAATGGACGATGATAGTATAAGCATTCGGCTTCTGATGAATAAACGAACGGGACTGGGATTAAAATCCCTCGCCCCGACGTTTACCTGATATCCATGACCGCAAACGCCACCATCGACAACGACATCGCCGCCTTGCTGCCGCGCTTGCGCCGGTTCGCCCGCACCATCGTCTACAACCGCGAGGACGCCGACGACCTGGTGCAGATCGCGGTCGAGCGGGCGCTGGCCCGCAGCGCGCAATGGCAGCCGGACACGCGCCTGGACAGCTGGATCTTCAGGATCATGAAAAACGCCTGGATCGACGAGGTGCGCTCGCGCATCCGGCGCGACAACCTGTTCGCGCCGGAAGAGGCGGGCGAGCACGTCGGCGACCAGGCGGCCGAAGCGCAGCAGCAAAGGATGGCGATCGAGAAGGCGGTCGGCATGCTGTCCGAGGAGCACCGCATGGTGGTGGCGCTGGTGCTGGTCGACGGCATGCCGTACAAGGAGGCGTCCGAGGTGCTGGAGATTCCGATGGGCACCCTGACCAGCCGCCTGGTGCGCGCCCGCGCCGCATTGCAGGAAATATTATCCGATCAAAAGAGGACCGCGACATGAGCTTTTCCGATGAAACCCTGATGGCCTACGCCGACGGCGAACTGGCCGAGCCGGCGTTCAGCGAGGTCGAACGCGCGGTGCGCAGCGATCCGGCCGTCGCCGCCAGGGTGGCGCAGCACCAAGCGCTGCGGGCCGACGTGTTCGCCGCCTTCGCGCCCATCGCCGACGAGCCGGTTCCGCCGAGATTGGTGGCGGCGGCGTTGCCCGGCAAGGTGGCCGACTTGAGCGCGGTGCGCGCCGCCCGCGCCGGCGGGGCGCATCACGCGGCGTCGTCGGCGTCCCACGCGGCCGAGCATGGGGAGCGTCGCTGGTCGTGGCGGGAGTGGGGCGGTGTGGCCGCCTCGCTGGTGGTCGGGGTGTTGGTGGGGAGCCTGGTGTTGGGCGGCGCCGCGCGCGAAGGAGCGGGCGGGGCGGCCATCGTCGTCGCCGGCGCCGATGGCGCGCTGGTGGCGCGGGGGGAGCTGGCGAACGCGCTGTCGCAGCAATTGGCTGGTACGAGCGGTGAGGCGGTCGATATCGGTGTCAGCTTCGCGGCCAAGGATGGCGCGCTGTGCCGCAGCTTTACGGTGCGCCAGTCGGCCGGCCTTGCCTGCCGCAGCGGCGAACAGTGGAAGCTGGTGATGATGACCGAGGCGGGCGAGGGCGAAGCGGGCGAGTACCGTCAGGCCGGCAGCGCGATGCCTTCCGCCGTGCTGGAGGCGATTGACGCCCGCATCGCCGGCACGACCTTGGATGCGCAAGCCGAGCAGGCGGCCAAACAACGCGGCTGGAAGCGCTGATCCGGCGGGCCACCGGCCTGGCCGGTTACTTCAACAGCTTGAGCAACTCCTCGGCGGCGACTTCCGATGACGCCGGATTTTGGCCGGTGACCAGCAGGCCGTCGGCGACCGCGTACGGCTGCCAGTCGGCCAGCTTGGAATACATGCCGCCGCGTTCCCGCAGCATGTCCTCGACCAGGAACGGCACCACCTTGGTCAGGCCGACCGCCTCTTCCTCGGTGTTGGTGAAGCCCGTCACCTTCTTGCTGTTGACCAGCGGCTTGCCGTCCGGGCCGTTCACGTGGCGCAGCACGCCCGGCGCGTGGCAGACGGCGGCAACCGGCTTGCCGGCGGCGATCATCGCTTCGATCAGCGCGATCGAGTCGCGGTCCTCGGCCAGGTCCCACAGCGGACCATGCCCACCAGGATAGAAGACGGCGTCGAAGTCGGCGGCCGACACACCGGCCAATTTGCCGGTGTTGACCAGCGCCGCCTGCGCCTCCGGATCGGCCTTGAAGCGTTTGGTCGCTTCGGTTTGCGCGTCGGCCTCGTCGCTCTTCGGATCGAGCGGCGGCTGGCCGCCCTTCGGCGACACCAGGGTCAGCTTCGCCCCGGCTTCCTTCAGCTTGTAGTACGGCGCGGCGAATTCCTCCAGCCAGAAGCCGGTTTTCTTGCCGGTGTCGCCCAGTTGGTCGTGCGAGGTCAGTACCATAAGAATGTTCATGTGTTTCCTTTGCGTAAATTTAGAAGTCCAGCTTGTCGCCGGGATTGATGGCCATGACCTTGATCTTGCTGTGGCCCAGCGCGGCGCTATATTCGGCCGGCGTGCCTTTCAGCTGGGGCGTGGTGCCGTAGTGCATGGGGATCACGAAACGCGGATGCAGCCATTCGCGCGTGGCCATCGCGGCGTCCTTCGGGCTCATGACGAAGTGGCCGCCGATCGGCATCAGCGCCAGGTCCGGCTTGTAGTAGTCGCCGATGAATTTCATGTCGCCGAACAGGCCGGTGTCGCCCATGTGATAGATCTTGAAGCCGTTCTCCAGCTCGATGATGTAGCCGACCGGCTCGCCGCCGACGTGCACCTCGTCCTTGCCGGTGGCCGGGTTCTTCCAGCCCAGCTCCGAGCTGTGCTCGGCGTGCACGGCGGTGATCTTGATGTCCGCGCCGAGCGGCGTGACGGTGCCGCTCTTGCCGAAGCGCACCGCCTGGGTGGCCGGCAGAATTTCCAGCGCCGCCACCGATTGCATCAGTCCGGCCGGTCCGTAGACGGGCACGTTGTTCAGCTTGGCCAGCGCGGGGGCGTCGGCGAAGTGGTCGTTGTGGCCGTGCGTGACCAGGATCAGGTCGACCTTGCCCAGCGCCTCCAGGTTTTTGTAGGCCGGCGGCGTTTTCGGGTTGGACGTCAGCCAGGGATCGACGACGATGACCTTGCCGCCCGGCGTGGTGATCTTGAAGGTCGCCTGCCCCAGCCACTGCACTTCCGTCTTGTTGCCCGTCTTGTCCTGGGCCGGGACGGCGACGGCGGTGGCGAGCATCACGGTTGCGGCAATGGCGCGCAGCGTCTTCGATGGGCGTGGCATGGAGTGCTCCTCGAGTGCGTTGGGTGAATGTTTAGCATACGCCACATGCGAAGAGCGCGTCACACGGTCGAGCTGTGCCGGACACCGTCCCACCGAGTTCATTCCCGGGACGGCCGCGGCTGCCCAAATGCAAAAAGCCGCCGCCGCTTTTCGGCGGTGGCGGCTGGTGTGGTGCGGTCGGTTCAGCTTAGCGGATCGCCAGCTGCCTGACTTCCTCCTTGACGAAGTGCGACTCCGCCGACCACACGGCGCAGGCCCGGGACAGCAGCTTGGCCTCGGCGTCGGCCAGCACGCCGTCGGCGTCGGCGATGTTCCACATGGCCCGCAGCAGCTGGCGGCGCAGCGCCGGGTCCTGGATCTCGCCGAGCAGGGCGTCGATGGTTGCCTCGTCCAGCACCACGTGCTCGTGCTTGACGGAGGTGCTCAGCATGTCCTGGCACAGGTCGTCGACCAGGTCGTGGAAGTTGTCGATGTCGATGTCGATGTATTCCAGCAGCCGCGAACGTTGCAGCGCCTGCAGCTCGGACGGCGCCATGTTGCCGTCCACCACCATGCACAGGGCCACGAGTCGGCCAGCGGCGCTGGCGCTATCGGTTTCGTAATGTCTCATTGCGTTACTCCTTCAAAAATTTAGTTTATTTCTTACGCGTCACATACAAGCTGGCGACGACGCTACCTGCGATCAGCACGGCCACCACCGACAGCGAGATGTGGACCGGGATGTGTATCCACGGCAGCAACAGCATCTTCAAGCCGATGAAGCACAGCACCAGCGCGAGGCCATATTTGAGCAGGTGGAACCGGTCTGCGATATCGGCCAGCAGGAAGTACAGCGCCCGCAAACCAAGGATCGCGAACATGTTCGACGTGAACACGATGAACGGGTCCGACGTGATGGCGAAGATGGCCGGGATCGAATCGACCGCGAACACCAGGTCGGTCACCTCGATCAGGATCAGCACCAGCAGCAGCGGCGTCACATAGCGCTTGCCGTCTTTCCACACGAAGAACTTCTCGCCGTGATCGCCTTCGGACACCGGCAGGTGGCGGCGGGCGAAGCGCAGCACCGGATTGTTCTTGACGTCCGGTTCCTCGTCGACCGCCTTGAGCATCTTCACGCCGGTGTACAGCAGGAATGCGCCGAACAGGTACAGCACCCAGCTGAATTCACTCACCACCCACGCGCCGGCCAAAATCATGATGGCACGCATGACGATCGCGCCCAGCACGCCGTAGATCAGCACGCGCCGCTGGTATTCAGGCTTGACCTGGAACGCCGTGAAGATCAACAGGAAGATGAAGATGTTGTCGACCGACAGGGCTTTCTCGATCAGGTAGCCGGACAGGAACTCCAGCGATTTCTGTTCCGCGATCTCCGCGCCGACGGTGCCGTTCAAATACCACCACAGGCCGCCGTTAAACGCCAACGCCAGGCTGAACCAGCCCAGCGACCATGCGCCCGCCTCGCGCGCCGTCACCTTGTGAGCCTTGTTGCCGCCGAAGACCCACAGGTCGACGGCCAGCATCAGCAGCACGAAGGCCACGAAGCCCGCCCACATGGGGGCGGTGGCGATGTTCTCGATTCCAGTCATTTGCCGCTCTCCGCTTGGTTGTTACGTTTTAACGATCGTCTTTGCCGTCGGACTCCTCGTCCGCCGGCGCCAGGGTGGCCACCTTGTCGTGGGTGAAGGCGCGGCTGCGGGACAACTGGCGTGCCAGCGCGCGGTCGGCGCGGTCGGCGGCGCGGTCGATCGCCGCATACATGTCTTCCTCGGTATCCTCGATGACGACGGTCTTGCCGTTGTCCAAGCTGATCTGAATCTTGCAGCGCTTGTCGCGGCCGCCGCGCGGACCGTTGATGTCCGACAGCCACACGGCCAGGCGGCGCGTCAACGCCCAGCCGAGCGATGTTTGCAGGCGACGATACACGTAGGCGCGCAGGCTCTCGGTCAGGACCAGGCCGTTCGATTGGATTGCGATGTTCATGATCATTTCCTTTCTTGGTGGATGACAAGACCATGATAGGGGCGCGCAATCGTTCGTACAATTCGAATATACTTGGTTAATTCATCGAATAAAACGATGTGTTGAAGGATAGCTAATGGCCACTCTGAACTACAAACACCTGCGTTACTTCTGGATGGTGGCGCGCAGCGGCAGCATCGCCAAGGCCGCCGAGCAACTGCATTTGACGCCGCAGTCGATCTCCGGCCAGCTCACCGAATTCGCCGACACGCTGGGCGTCGAGCTGCTCCGGCGGGTGGGGCGGCGCCTGGAACTGACCGAGACCGGCAACCGGGTATTGCGCCACGCCGAGGACATCTTCAGCGCCGGCGACGCCTTGCTGGAGGTCGTCAAGGACCAGTCCGCCACGCAAGCCACCACGTTCCGCGTGGGGGTTTCCGATTCGGTGTCCAAGGCGGTAGCTTGCCGCCTGGTGGCGCCGGCGCTGTCGCTGGCAGAGCCGACCCGGTTGATTTGCCGCGAGGGAAGGCTGGCCGCGCTGCTGGCCGACATGGCGGTGCACAAGCTCGACCTGATCATCACCGACCGTACCATGCCCAGCCACCTGAGCGTGCGGGGCTATAACCATTTGCTGGGCGAAAGCGAGCTTGGCGTGTTCGGGGCGCCGACCCTGGTGGAGACGTTGAGCGGCCCGTTCCCGGAATGCCTGAACAATGCGCCGCTGCTGTTGCCCGGGGAGGATTTCGCCGTGCACGCCAGGCTGATGCAGTGGCTGCACACGCATGTGCCGCGTTTGCGCGTGATCGGCGAGTTCGACGACAGCGCCATGATCAAGGCCTTCGGGCAGTCGGGCGCCGGGCTGTTCTTCGCGCCGGCGGCGATCGCCGACGCCATCTGCGCGCAGTACGGCGTGGTGATGGTCGGCACCATCCCTTCGCTGCGCGAACAGGTCTATGCGATCACGACCGAACGGCGCATCAGCCACCCGGCCACGCAGGCGATCCGGCAGGCGGCGCGGGAGACGCTGTCGGCGTGACGCGCAACGGAAAAGGGCTGGATTCCGCCTCCGCAAAACCCAGCCCGTCGCCATCGGCGAGATTTTAGAACTTACTTAGGCATCACCACCGTGTCGATCACATGGATCACGCCGTTGTCGGCGGCGATGTCGGTCTTGGTGACGTGGGCCTTGTCGACCATGACCTTGCCGTCTTTGGCGGTCACGGTCAGCGATTCGCCCTGAACGGTCTTGACCTTGCCCGGCTTGACGTCGGCGGCCATGACTTTGCCCGGCACCACGTGGTAGGTCAGTACCTTGGTCAGCGCGGCTTTGTCCTTCAGCAGGGCGTCGAGCTTGGCTTTCGGAATTTTCGCGAATGCTTCGTCGGTCGGCGCGAACACGGTGAACGGGCCCGGACCTTTCAGCGTATCGACCAGCCCGGCCGCCTGCACCGCCGTCACCAGCGTGTTGAACGAACCGGCCGATTTGGCGGTGTCGACGATGTCCGCCGCGCTGGCCGCGCCGAAAGCCATGGTGAAA
Source organism: Burkholderia sp. LMU1-1-1.1 (assembly GCF_040675865.1). Taxonomy (NCBI): domain Bacteria; kingdom Pseudomonadati; phylum Pseudomonadota; class Betaproteobacteria; order Burkholderiales; family Burkholderiaceae; genus Burkholderia; species Burkholderia sp. LMU1-1-1.1. The sequence goes on from NZ_JBEGHG010000086.1 coordinate 229,942, forward strand.
GCTGCTGCCATCAAGATCTTCTTCATGTACATCTCCTTTGAGTGAACCGTTTTTCGAATCGGCATGCGCGTAATTTATAGGTTGAAGTCGGATTTGTCCCGTAAATTGCGTACTGTGCGACGATTTGTGCGGTTCATTGGCGGTTCACTTCAATGGAAACGGTCAATGCCCGTAGCTCAGCACGCGCAGCAACTTCCATGTGCCTGCTTCTTTCTCCCAGACCATCGAGAAGCGGTAGACGCCGCAGCCTTCCTTCGCGCCTGGCGCCTCCGATGAACAGAAGCGGTGGCTGCCGATGTGCATCGCCCGGTCCGGGCCGGCTGGAAAGACCTCGGCCGTGTCGTTCATTGCCTCACGGCGCAACGTGCCCGGTTCCTTGAATTTGTTTTCGAAGATGCGGATGTTGTCGGCGTAGTCCGTCAAGCCGCTGCGGTCGTGGTAAAACTCCAGCCGGGGGCTGAAGCCTTGTTTCAGCGTCGCGATATCGCGCTGGTTGATGGCGCCGAACACGCGCGCGTCCGCCGCCAGGATCTCGGCGCGCAAGTCGGGTTGGTCCGCGGCCAGAACGGGCGAAGCGAGAATGGCGGCAAGCACGAAAATTGTGGTGGTCGGTAATTTCATCGGAGCTCCCGTGGATTGAGTGATGGGGGCAGCGTACGCCGTTGCCGTGAAGTCGGCGACGCCGATCCGACGAATGGTCGATCGGGAGGGGCTGGCGGTCGCCAGACGGATTGAATGCGGCCGGCATCGGACGACGATACCGGCCGCGTCGCCCTTAGACCTTGGCGAAGTTACTCATCGCCAGGGGACCGAACGGCAGCTGAATCAACGGGCCGCCGACGTCGAGCGAGCCCAGGTCGACCGGGAAGTAGCCGATGGTTTCGAACAGTTTGCGCACTTCGGCCTTTGCGGCGGTGTCGTCGCCGGCGTAGAACATGGTGCGCTGGCCGCCGGCCACTTCGGGCTGGGGAATGACGTTGGCGTCGACATGGTTGAAGGCCTTGACCACGCGCGCGCCCGGCACCAGCCTGGCGAAGATGGCGCTGGCGTGCTGGTCGCCCAGATCGATCGCCTTGATGCCATAGACGGCCAGTGGATTGTTCGGGTCGTTGCGGTCAGGGGAGTCGGGGGCGAGGAACAGCACCGGATTGGTGGCGTCGATGACGATGCGGTTGTTCCAGGCCGGCAGGTCTTTGACCAGGGTCTCGAGCGCTTCCCAAGGTACGGCGACGACCACGATATCGGCGCTGGCGGCCTGTTCAATGGTGCCGGCGGTGATGTTCGAGCCGAGTTCGGCGGTCAGTTTGCCCAGCGATGCCGGGCCCGATTTGTTGGCGATGGTCGCCGAGATGCCTTTGGCGGCGAATGCGCGGGCGACGTTGGAACCCAGGGCGCCAGAACCAATGATACCGATATTCATATTGACTCCAAAAAGAAACGGGGCGGATTGTTCAGGACCTCAGTGCCCCTGAGGCTGCGGTCCTTGCCTTGCCAGTGATGGTTCGGCGATTAAGGTATTTGTGTAGCCAACACAGTGACATTTAGGGTCAAAAAAAAGCTACCAAGCCAGCGGGATCGTAAATTTCCCCAATCTTGCGGTCTCCGCCGCGATATCCGCGATGGTGACTTTCGACAATTCGTTCTCCAGGGCCGATTGCGCCTTGTCCAGAGTGGGCCTGATGGCTTCCTGGATGTTGCTGCCCACGATGCAATCCTTGAACGGGGAGACACGATGCAGCGTAAAAATATCCGTATCCTCCACCGCACGGTACACATCCAGCAACCGAATCTGATCGCTGGGCTTGGCGAGGATGGCGCCGCCGCCGGCGCCCAGTTGCGATGTCGTCAGGCCTGCCTCGCTCAGCAGGGACAGCAGTCGGCGGATCACCACCGGACCGGTCGCCGCCGAATGGGCGATATCCTCCGAGCGCACCGGCTTGCCATCCATAACGACGATGGAGACGAGGGCGTGAACGGCAACGACAAAGCGTGAACTGGTTGGCATGATCTGCTAAGAAACTGTGTTACAGCCACTATTACACACTGACTTGGGCGTGTCAACACTGTTTTATGAAACAATTTTTCTAAGGCTCAGACGCGATCTGAGATCGGTTGATCCATCGTGGGCTCTAAGACACCTTAAGATTGGGTTCATCTTGCCGCGTCAAACTCGGTGATGTTTTTCCGCCATACTGGCGGCAATCTCCTGTCCGAGTCTCCCATGCGCATTCTGTTAGTCGAAGACGACACCTCCCTGGGCGAAACCGTCCTCGCGTGGCTGCGGCTCGACCAGCACGCGGTCGACTGGGTCCAACGCGGCGATTCGGCCCAGACCGCGCTGATGACCCACCGCTACGATTGCGTGCTGCTCGACCGTGGCTTGCCGGGCCTGTCCGGCGACGCCTTGCTGGCCGAGTTGCGCGCCGCCGGCAACCCCGTGCCCGTCATCCTCATCACCGCCTTCAACGCGCTGGCCGACCGGGTCGAGGGGCTGGACCTGGGCGCCGACGACTACCTCGTGAAACCGTTCGAGCTGGAGGAGATGTCGGCGCGCATCCGCGCGGCGGTGCGGCGTGGCGCCGACCAGGTCAGCAACGACCTGGTGCACGCCGACATCACGCTCAACCTCGACACCAAGCAGGCCAGCCTGGGCGGCCAGCCGGTGGCGCTGACCGCGCGCGAATACCATGTGCTGTACGCGCTGCTGCTGCGCAAGAACAGCATCGTCACCCGGGCCCAGATCGAGGAAACCTTGTACGGCTGGGGCGACGAGGTGGAAAGCAACGCCATCGAGGTCTACATCCACAACCTGCGCAAGAAGCTGGGCGCCGACAGCATCGTCACCGTGCGCGGCCTCGGCTACCGGTTGAAGAACGATGACGATTAAACCGGCCGACCCGCACCGCGCGCCGTGGTCGCTGCGGCGGCGCCTGCTGGCGGTCATCGTGGCGGCCAGCACCGTGCTGTGGCTCGCCAGCCTCGGCATCGTCACCGTCATCGCCTGGCACGAGACCAACGAGGTGTTCGACGATGCGCTGGAGGAATCCGGCTACATGATCATGGCCGCCACCACCGAATGGAACGAGCGCGGCCTGCTGGCGTCGGCGCGGCCCGGCGGCGCGAACGGCCGCAAGGTCGATATGCAATACCAGATCGTCGTCGACGGCCGCGTGATCCAGCGCACCAGCGGCGCGCCGGTCCGGCCTTTTGTCACCGGCTTCGACGACAGCCACGGCTTCGCCGATCCCGAGGTGGACGAGCGCCGCTGGCGGGTGTTCGTGGTGCGCGACGACGAGCGCCGCTTCGAGGTGCAGGTCGGCCAGAAGTACAAGAAGCGCTTCGATATCCTGGAAGAGCTGGCCGAGTCGCTGTGGCTGCCCGTGCTGGGTTTTCTGGCCTTGCTGGCGCTGGTGTGCTGGCTGTTGACCGGGCGCGTGCTCAAGCCCTTGCACCGGACCGCGTCGGCCATCGCGGCCAAGACGCCCGATGACCTGGCGCTGGTGCCGACCGCCGGCCAGCCACGCGAGTTGCTGCCGATCGTGCTGGCGCTGAACGGCGTGCTGGGCCGGCTGGACGCGGCGTTGCAAGCAGAGCGCCGCTTCACAGCCGACGCCGCGCACGAACTGCGCACGCCGCTGGCCGGGTTGCACATGCATGTGCAATTGCTGCAGCGGCAGCATCCGGAGCTGGCGGCGGCCTTCCAGAAGCTGCGCCAGGATATCGCGCGCATGACGGGGCTGGTCGACAGTTTGCTCGCGCTGGCGCGGCTCGACCCGCTGGCGCGCGAGCAACTGGTGCGTCAGCCGGTGGCGCTGGCGCCGCTGTTGGAGCGGCTCGTCGCGGCCCACGCCGGCGAGGCCGGGCGGCGCGGCATCACGCTGACCGCGCGCTGCGATCTGGAGAAAGTGGACGCCAACCCGCAGATGCTGGAGATCATGCTGCGCAACCTGATCGACAACGCGCTGCGCTATTGCCCGGCCGGCAGCCGGGTCGAGGTCGAGGCGGACCGCATCGCCGGCCGTGGCCGCATTGTAGTGCGCGACGACGGCCCCGGCGTCGACGAGGCCAGCCGGCAGCGGCTGACGGAGCGGTTCTTCCGCGTGTTGGGGCAAGGGCAGGGCGGCAGCGGACTCGGTCTGTCGATCGTCAAGCGCATCGCCGACCTGCACGGCATCGATATCGTGTTCGGCGCCGGCCTGGACGGCCGAGGTTTGGGCGTCACGCTGAACCTGCCGCCGGAGCGAGATCCGTCGGTGACCCACGTAGGGCGGATTAGCGCAGCGTAATCCGCCATGTATGCGCCGCTGGCGCCAGTGCTGAATCGCGCTGGCTTCAAAATTCTTTAAGATACGGTTAATGTCCAATCGGTGTAATGCGTCCGTGCCTGCAATAAACAGCAGGTCCCCATAACGACCCACCACCACAAAGGACAACACCATGAAACGCCTACTTCAAATCTCCTGCATCACCGCTCTGCTGGCCGGTTCGGCCTTCGCCGTGGCCCAGCCGGGCGGCTACGCCGGGCCGTCGACCAACGCCGCGCCGGCCGGCTACTCGGGGCCGTCGACCGTGCCGATGATGACCGCCAAGGACTTGCTGGCCAAGGGCAAGGACGACCAGTACGTCAAGCTCAAGGGCAAGCTGGTCAACCACAAGGGCGGCGAGGAATACGAGTTCGCCGACCAGAGCGGCAAGATGACGGTCGAGATCGACGCCAAGCGCTTCCCGGACGGCGCCAAGATCGACCAGAACACCCTGGTGGAGCTGACCGGCGAATTCGACAAGGAAACCTTTGGCGAATCGACCCTGGACGTCAAGCAAATCAAGGTTGTGAGCAACTAGGCAACCCGTTGCGCGCGGCGTGCACCTTCGGCGAATAGTCTTGCCGCCGCGTAACAACATCTGTATCTTGTGGGGATCGTATTTGTTAAATTTCCACTGGAGCCTGCAATGTCACGTCAAGAAGTCACAGCCGAACAGGTCGCCTCGGCGGCCGATGAGTTACAGCGCGACGGCGAGCGGGTGACGATCGAGGCGGTGTGCGCGCTGCTGGAGGGCGCCTCCGTCAACGCCGTGCACAAGCATCTGACGGCGTGGCGCGTGCGCAACGCCAAGCCGGCCGAGGCGCCCAAGCTCGATATCCCGGAGCCGATCGCCATCGCGCTGGGCAAGTGGGCGCAGCAGTTGGCCGAGGAGGCCGGCGTCGGCGTGCGCGACGCGCTGGCGCAGTCCGAGGAGGATATGCAGGTCCTGCTCAAATCCGGCGAGCAGTTCGAGGCCGAGCGCGAAGAGCTGCTGGCCCAGGTGGCCAGCCTGACGGCCGCGCGCGACGAGGCGCTGGCCACCCTGGCCGAGCGCGGCGAGGAGATCGACCAGTTGCAGGCCGAGCTGCGCAATGCGCGCCATATCGCCACCGACGCGCTGGTCGGCAAGGCGAAGGACCAGTTGGCCATCGAGGGCAAGGATAGCCAGCTGGCCGATCTGCGCGCGCAGATCGAGCGCAACGTCGCGGCCGCCGCCGCGTTGTCCGACGCGCGCCTGAACGCCGAGATGGAGCTGGTCGGCGCCGTCACGGCGCGCGACAATTTCGCGGCGGAGATCAAGGAGTTGCGGGCGCGCCTGGCGTCGCGCAGCGCGGAACCGCGTCGGGCGGAATAGCCTCGCAGCATCCGCAATGCGGCCTCGGCGGCCTCGCCGAGGCCGCCGCGCCGCGCACCGAAATCGTCCCGGTGCGGCTTTCACGCAACGTTTTGCCGCGCGGCCGAGATTTTTTTTACCGCCGCCCGCCGCGTGGGGAGCCCTTCCCTTGGCGGTCGCCACGCCCGCCGGCGACTTGCATCGTATCCATCCCTTTTGCAGCCTCCACGCCCGGTGCAGCCCTTGATCGGCGTGGCGCCCCCGCGATCAAAACAATGACTTCCAGCATGTTGTCATAACGGTTTCGGTATCAGAGCACGGAAAAATTTGATTGGTTTGTGCTCGGTTCGCTCCTTAAGATTAGTTTCGCAGCACAAGAGAACATGCTTGCGAACTAAATCATTTACAAAAATTATAATTATGGAGACAGACATGAGCGTACCTGCCACCGGGAACCACGCGGCACCCCAATACCATCTGAAAATTAAGCTGTCGGTCGCCGTCCTGGCCGGCGCCGGCATCCTGAGCAGCGCCTCGGTGTGGGCGCAAGCGGCCGCCGAAACGACGCAGCCGATCGACACCGTCGTCGTCACCGGTGTCAAGGCATCACTGATCAAGAGCCTGGCGATCAAGCGCACCAACGACCAGGTCGTGGAATCGATCGTTGCCGAAGACATTGGCAAGCTGCCCGACAACAATGTCGTCGAAGCGCTGCAGCGCGTGACGGGGATCCAGGTCACCAACCGCTCCGGCGGCGAAGTCGGCACCTTGTCCATCCGTGGCCTGCCCGACGTCCAAACCACCTGGAACGGCCGCACTATCTTTACCGCGTCGGGCACGCAGGTCGCGCTGCAGGACATTCCCTCGAACCTGGTGCGCCAGATCGACGTCTACAAGACGCGCGACGCCAGCCAGTTGGAGGTTGGAATCGCGGGCCAGGTTGACGTCAAGTCGTTGCGGCCGTTCGATTTCAAGGGACCGAAAGTGTCGGTGCTGGCGCGTGAGACCTATCTCGATCCGGCGAAAAAGTACAACCCCCAAGTCAGCGCCTTGTTAAGCAACCGCTGGGAAACCGGCATCGGCGAAGTCGGCGCCCTGGTCAATCTGTCTGCGAGCCGGACGAAGTACCGCAACGAAAGCGTGACGCCGGGCGCGATGGTGCCGTTTGTCAGCCCCAACGCCGCCGAAGTCCCCGCCGGTTACACGCCCTTGCAGCGCATCACCGACACCAGCATCTGGACGCCCGGCACCCGTACCGGCTTGCCGACGGCAGCCGGTTCCACGCTCGATTTCAACGGCAAAGCCTATCCTTACTACCTGGCGCGCGACGCCGTTTTCCAGAGCGACCTGCAGGGCAAGCGCGAGCGTCCCGCCGCCAATCTCGCCTTGCAGTGGAAGCCGAACAGCAGTTCGGTCTATACCTTCGAATCGATGTACAGCGGTTATCGCGACAAGGCGTTCAACCAGTTGCTGTTCAGCTTTGCCGACTGGTGGGGCGATCTCGGCAGCAACCCTGCGGGGACGATTACGACGTTCCCGGGAACGAACATCATCAAGAGCCGCAATGTCGGTAGCGTCTATGGCTTCAACAGCGGCGACTACACCACGTCGGCAACCGATTCCCGCGTGTATGCCCTGAACGGCAAGTGGGATATCGGCGACAGGCTGAGGCTGGACGGCGATCTGTCGTACCAATCCAGCAGCTTCCACACGGAATTCACCGCCACCCGGATCGATCGCGTCGCGCCTTCCATCAACGTCGACTTCAATGCCGGCGGCGGCAACACGGCGTTCGGTTTCAACAACAATGCCGACCTGACCGACGCGACCAAGTGGAATGTCGCGCAGTTCTACGACAACGCCAACCGCAACAAGGGCAGCGCCGCGACGGCCAATCTGTCGGGCGTGTACGATGCCGACTGGGGTCCGCTGCAGACGATCCAGTTCGGCGCGCGCCTCGACGACCGCAAGGCGTCGGAGGCCAACCGGACCCAATCGGGCACCTTGAACCGTAACCTTGCCTCGCTCGGTCCGGAGTATTCCTCCACCAACTCGGGCTTCGGCACCGATATCTCGAACGTTCCGCGTTCATGGGTGGAGCCCAATGCCTACTACATCCGCGACCATATCGACGACTGGCGCAAGATGTTCAGCTCGACCGATCCGAACTTCCTGACTACGGACCAACTAAGGTTGCAGAAGACGTTCCAGGTCGATGAAAAGACGAGCAACCTGTTCTTGATGGGGAATACCCAAAACGAGCTGTTCGGCAATCGCCTGCGCGGCAATTTCGGCGTGCGCTACGTCAAGGTCGATACCGACATGACCTTCTATAAGGTCGACGCCACCACCAAGGCGGTCACGCCGTCCAGTGCCAGCAAGTCGACCAGCAAATTCCTGCCCAGCGCGACCTTGATTTACGACCCAGCCAAGGACGTCGTGCTGCGCGCTAACTATGGTCAAACCCTGCGCCGTCCGAGCTTCGGTAGTTTGAATCCTGTCCTGCAACTCGGTGACGACGTGACCAGGGTGGGTTATGGCTCGGGCAGCGGCGGCAATCCGGACCTGGAACCGACCCGCTCCAAGAACCTGGATCTGACGGCCGAGTGGTATTTCCAGAAGGACAGCGCGCTCTACGGTACTGCGTTCCAGCGCAAGATCGAGGGCCTGGTCGTGGATTTGCGCCGCAGGGTGCACGTCGATCCGGCGAACGATCCGTTCCGTAACTCGACCTCGGGCGGCGACCATACGAACGGCTACGACTACGTTATCAACTCGCCGGTCAACGCTTCGGACGGCAAGATCAAGGGCGTCGAGCTGGGGCTGGTTTATTTCCCGAAATGGCTGCCTAGCGTGCTGGACGGTCTGGGGTTCCAGGGTAGCTTTACGAAACTGTCGTCGTCGCAGAACGTGCCCGAGGTCAATGATGCCGGCGACGTCGTCGCCCAGCTCGAGACACCGTTCTTCGGCGTGTCCAACCGGTCCTACAACGCCACGTTGGCTTACGAAAAGGGCCCGGTCAGCGCGCGCTTGTCCTATGTGTGGCGCTCCGGTTTCCTGTCCACCAACGAAGCCGCGCAATTTGCCAATCCGCTCGGTATCTGGCGTCGTCCGGAAAAGAGCGTGGACATGCAAGTGTCCTACAAGATCAACGACAACATGTCGGTCGATATCAGCGGTGTCAACCTGACCAACGAAATGCAGCAGCAGTACTACCATTTCGGCAATGCGGGTACCCCGCAGACGACCAATTTCGGTACGCTCCAGATCGGACGTTCGGTCGCGGTTGGCTTGCGCTGGAAGATGTAAGCGTCACCATGTAGTACTCGCCGCAAGGGGGCGATTTTATTTGCGCGTCGCGGGCCTCGGTCCCCGACGCGTTTTTTTTCGCGCCAAGCCATTGGTGAATTTCGAAAAGGGGGCTGCGCAAATTCACACTGTTGCCAATGAATAAAGCGAGTAGCATTCCGACCATTATCGGAGAACATAATAATGAGACATTTACGTGCGGCCACCCTGGTCGCGTTGCACCTTGGGGGCCTGGCGGCCGGCGCGGCCCATGCGGACCAGCTGACCGCTGCGGTCAAGGTGACCGGCGGCGAGATCGCCGGCACGCGCGCCGGCGCGATGCGGGCCTATCTGGGCGTGCCGTTCGCCGCGCCGCCGGTCGGCGCGCTGCGCTGGCGGGCGCCGCAGCCCGTGGTGCCGTGGCAGGGCGTCAAGCAGGCGACGGGCTATGCCCCCGCCTGCGCGCAGACCGCCGTGTGGGTGGCCAATCCGAAAAGCGAGGACTGCCTCTACCTCAACATCTGGTCGCCCGAGAAAGCCGCGAAGCTGCCGGTGATCGTGTGGATACACGGTGGCGGCTACTACGGCGGCACCGCCGCGCAGGGCGGGTTCGACGGCGGCAACCTGGCCGGGCACGGCGCCGTCGTCGTCACGCTGAATTACCGCCTCGGCATCTTCGGTTTCTTCGCCCACCCGGAACTGTCGGCCGAATCGCCCGACCATGCCTCCGGCAACCAGGGCCTGCTGGACCAGATCGCGGCATTGCGCTGGGTCAAGAGCAACATCACGGCCTTCGGCGGCGATCCGGAGCGCGTGGCGATCGCCGGCGAGTCGGCCGGCGGCACGTCGGTCGGGGCGATGGTGGTCTCGCCGCTGGCGAAGGGGCTGTTCCAGCGCGCCATCGCCGAGAGCGGCTATGCCGCCGTGCCGCTCGACGCCGCCGACACCACCCACCTGGACCGCCGGCGCGCCGAGGCGCAGGGACTCGCGTTCGCGCAAGGACTGGGAGCGCGCGACCTGGCGCGGCTGCGCGCGATGAGCGTCGCGGACTTGCAGAAACCGGCCTGGTCGCCACAGGCGATCGTCGATGGCCACGTGTTGCGCGAAGATTTGAGCACGACCTATCGCCACCACCGTCAGAACGACGTGCCGCTGCTGGTCGGGTGGAACGCCGAGGAGGGCAAGGACCTGGCGCCGGAGATCCTGGGCACCGGCGATTTCACGGCGGCCAGCCACCGCGGGCTGGTGACGAAGTTGCTCGGCTACGCGCCGTCCGACGCCTTGATGGCGCGCTATCCGGGCGCCACCGATGCCCAGGCCAAAGCCTCCATCGATCGGCTCACCAACGACTGGTGGGGCTGGGGCAGCCTGTACTGGGCCAAGCTGCAAGCCAGGCATGGCCGCGCGAAATCGTACGCGTATTTCTTCGCGCACCAGCCGGCCGAACCAGCGACACCTTGCGGTTATGGCTGCGGCGCCGGCCACGGCGCCGAGATTCCGTACGTGTTCGACAATCTCGACAAGGATGGGCGCGCGTGGACCAGGTCGGACCGCGAACTGGCGGCGCGGCTGGCCCGGACCTGGGTCAATTTCGCCGCCACGGGCGGTCCGGAAGGGAAGGGCTTGCCGGCCTGGCCCGCATACGATGGCGGCAACGCGTCGGTGATGCGCATCGGCAACGACACCGAACTCAAACGCCATCCCTTGCCCGACTTCTCGGTGTTTCCCCCGATGGAAAAATAGTCTGTGCCCTAGCTCGATCCTGTCTAACTCTTGCCCAATCCTGTCGCCGTAGAACAATGTGCTGGCGGAATCCACGCGCGCACGGCTAGACTGGCAAGGTGAGATTCCGGGAGCGCCAGTGAAAGCATTAGAGTTGAAGGACCGTCCAGCCAGCGAGCACACCTTGCCCGTGCGACAGCGCATCCTGGCCGATTGCGCGCGGCTGGACTGGCGGGCGCCGGTCCTTGAGACCGGCGTCCCGGGCCTGACCTTGTATCGCGTGACCGAACAGTCCGCGCCGTTTTCCAGCATCTACGAACCCAGCGTTTCCTTGATCATTCGTGGCCGCAAGCGGGTGGTGGTCGGCGCCGAGGTCCTGGATTATGACGAGTCGAACTTCCTGCTCACGGCGATCGATTTGCCGACGACGGTGCAGATCCTCGACGCCAGCGACACCGAGCCCTACTACGCGGCCCTGCTGCGGCTCGACCTCGAGTGCTTGCGACGCATCATCGTGCAGCACGATGTGCGCGCCGTCGAGCCCCAGCGGGTCGGGATGGCCATCGCGGTGGGAACCGCCACGACCGGGCTGTTCGACGCGCTGGCCCGCCTGATCGGCTTGATGGAGACGCCGCGCGACATTCCCTTTCTTGCCATGCACATCCACGAGGAGATCCTGTACCGCTTGCTCAGCGGCGAGCAGGGCGCATATCTGCGGCGCATCGCGCTGTCCGGCACGCAGACCAACCGGGTGGCGACGGCGATTTCCTGGCTCAAGCAGAACTACATGGCGCCGCTGCGCGTCGAGCAGCTGGCCGAGATCGCGCGGATGGGCGTGTCGACCTTGCACCACCATTTCCGTGCCATGACGGCGATGAGCCCGCTGCAGTATCAAAAGCACTTGCGCCTGCACCACGCGCGGGAATTGATGCTCAGCGAGGCGGCCGACGCGGCCACCGCCGCCTTCCGCGTCGGCTATGAAAGCCCGACCCAGTTCAACCGCGAATACCGCCGCATGTTCGGCGCGCCGCCGATGCGGCACATCAAGTCCATCCAGCAACTCGACGATGTTCAAGCCAAGCCGTACGGGTTGGCGGGCACTGCTGATTAGGATTGGGAGTTGACCGAGATGCCGGCGCGGGAGGGCGAAAAAAAAAGCCCGCCGCGGCGAGCTTTTTTCAGTCCGTCACCGGATCCCGGGGATTAGAACTGGTTCATGGTGTTGTCCTTGCCGGCCGCTTTCAGCGCGGCCTCGCCGCTGAAGTAATCCTTGTGGTCGTCGCCGATGTCCGAGCCGGACATGTTCTGGTGCTTGACGCAGGCGATGCCCTGGCGGATTTCCTTGCGCTGTACGCCGGCCACGTAACCGAGCATGCCTTGCTCGCCGAAGTATTCCTTGGCCAGGTTGTCGGTCGACAGCGCGGCGGTGTGGTAGGTCGGCAACGTGATCAGGTGGTGGAAGATGCCGGCTTCGCGGGCAGCGTCGGCCTGGAAGGTGCGGATCTTCTCGTCGGCCGTGATCGCCAGTTCGCTCTGGTCGTATTCCACACTCATCAGCTTGCTTCGCTCGTAGGACGACACATCCTTGCCCGCTTCCTTCATCGCGTCGTACACCTGCTGGCGGAAGTTCAAGGTCCAGTTGAACGACGGGCTGTTGTTGTAGACCAGCTTGGCGTTCGGGATCACCTTGCGGATTTCGCTGACCATGCCGCCGATCTGCGAGATGTGCGGTTTTTCGGTTTCGATCCACAGCAGGTCGGCGCCGTTCTGCAGCGAGGTGATGCAGTCGAGCACGCAACGCGCCTCGCCGGTGCCGGCGCGGAACTGGAACAGGTTGCTTGGCAGGCGTTTCGGACGCAGCAGCTTGCCGTCGCGCTTGATGATGACGTCGCCGTTGCCCAGCGCGTCGGCCGACACTTCCTCGCAATCGAGGAAGGCGTTGTACTGGTCGCCCAGGTCGCCCGGCTTGGCGGTGACGGCGATCTGCTTGGTCAGGCCGGCGCCCAGCGAGTCGGTGCGGGCGACGATGATGCCGTCGTCCACGCCCAGTTCCAGGAAGGCGTAGCGGATGGCGCGGATCTTGGCCAGGAAGTCCTCGTGCGGCACGGTGACCTTGCCGTCCTGGTGGCCACATTGCTTCTCGTCGGAGACCTGGTTCTCGATCTGGATGCAGCAGGCGCCCGCCTCGATGAATTGCTTGGCCAGCAGGTAGGTCGCCTCGGCGTTGCCGAAGCCGGCGTCGATGTCGGCGATGATCGGCACCACGTGGGTGACGTGGTTGTCGATTTTCTCCTGGATGGCGGCCTTGGCCGCGCCTTCGGCGGCGTCCAGTTCACGGAACAGGCCGCCCAGCTCGCGCGCGTCGGCCTGGCGCAGGAAGGTGTAGAGCTCCTTGATCAGCGCGGTGACGGCGGTTTTCTCGTGCATCGACTGGTCCGGCAGCGGGCCGAACTCGGAGCGCAGCGCGGCGACCATCCAGCCCGACAGGTAGAGGTAGCGGCGGTCGGTGCTGTTGAAGTGCTTCTTGATCGAGATCATCTTTTGCTGGCCGATGAAACCGTGCCAGCAACCCAGCGACTGGGTGTACTTGGACGAGTCGGCGTCGTAAGCGGCCATGTCGGCGCGCATGATCTTGGCGGTGTACTTGGCGATGTCCAGGCCGGTCTTGAACTTGTTCTGGGCGCGCATGCGGGCGGCCGACTCGGGATTGATGGCGTTCCAGGCGCTGCCTTGTTGTTCTTTTAAAGCGGCAACAGCCTTGATGTCGTCTTGGTATTGGGACATGTGTATCTCCTGAAAGAAAAAGCGCGTTTGGGAAAATCGTCGAGTTCCGCTGTGGTTTCAATCGCGAACTCCATGACTAAATAGTAGGGTATTTTGGTGCGTTGCATCAAGGTCTTATATAAGACATATGACATAAATTTATCCTTTTTATTTCAATGACTTGGATAATAAATTTTGGCATGTGAAACCAATTTTCAAAAAATGATATGGCCGGCCCCGCTGGAATTGCGGCGCGATCCCGCGATGTGAAACGGGTTTTCAGCTGCTGAGTAAAACGGGGGCGCGGAGCCCGCGCGGCGGCCGCGCGCATATCGAAACCCGTATCGGCGCCGGAAAAAATGTGATTGGAGGGATTTTCGGGCGCCCATTAGCATGGCTTGGCAATAATAAAAATCGACACGCGCGGTTCGGAGCCGGGGTCCTCCCGATAAGAACGGTTTCATGCATTGCTCCGGACTACCTGATGACTATCCTTGGAGACAATAATGAAACGTATACTTTTATGGCTGGCGCTGCTGGCCTGTTTGGCCGGCTCCGCCTTGTCCGCGCACGCCGCGATCACGATGAACACCAGCGTGCAGTACAAGATCAAGAACGCCGCAAGCGGGCTGGTCCTGGGCATCGACGGCGCCAGCCAGGCCGCCGGCGCCAAAGTGGTCCAGTGGGCCGACAACGGCACCGCCGACCACCTGTGGCACTTCATGCCGATGGGGAATGGCGAGTACAACGTCGAGAACATGCTGACGCACCAGGTGCTGGGCGTGTCGAGCGCCTCCACGGCGGACGGCGCGCAGATCGTCCAATGGGCCGACAGCGGCACGCGGGACCACCTGTGGACCGTCACCCAGGCCGCCAGCGGCAACTTCCTGATCCAGAACGTCAACAGTGGCAAGTATCTGGAGGTGTTCCAGGCCAGTAACCTGAACACCGCCACCATCGACCAATGGGGCTTGACCGGCTGCGCCTGCCAGGAATGGCAGCTGGTCAATACGCAGGTGCGTCCGTATCCGGTGCCGCGCGCCGTCGCCGGCGAGGGACGGTTCGTCCACGATCCCTACATGCTCAGGGATGGCAACGGCACATATTGGCTGTACGGCAGCCACCAGACCCTGGCCACATCGACCGACCTGACCAACTTCACGCCGTACACCAACTGCACCACGACGCAGAAGGGCGGCTATGCGACGTGCCCGTCGATCGGGCCGGACTTCCCGTCATGGAGCGGATTGCAGACGCCGAAGGGGTGGAACAACGGCGCCAACACCGACATTTGGGCGCCGAGTTTGATGGTGGTGAACGGCACGTATTATCAGTACTACTCGATTCCCTACCTGCCAAGCACGGAAGCCAAGGCGGTGATCGGCGTCGCCACCAGTTCCGCGCCGCAGGGACCGTGGACCGACAAGGGATTCGTCACCAAATCCTGGACCAGCAACGACACGCCACCGGCCGGTTTCACGAAGACCACCGACAACGCGATCGATCCGGCGCCGTTCCGCGATGCCAGTGGCAACTGGTGGATGACGTGGGGCTCGTGGACCGATGGCCTGCATCTGATGCAGCTGAATCCGGCCACCGGCCTGAAGTCGACCACCAACACCAACGTCTATACGATCGCGCGGCGCGGTTCGCCGACATCGGCGGTGGAGGGACCGTTCATTTATTACTACAACGGCTATTACTACTTCTTCGCGCCGATTAACGTTTGCTGCAGCGCTACGTCGCCGTACCGGACCGTCGTGGGACGTTCGACCAGCGTGACAGGGCCGTATGTGGATCGGGGCGGGGTGGCGTTGACGGCGGGTGGTGGGACGATATTGGTCAGCACGCACGGAAATGTGATCGGTCCCGGTGGCGGGAGTGTGTTCACCGATGCGGGGAATAACAATCGGCCGACGTTTGTTTATCACTATTACGATGGCAATAACAATGGTCGGCCGACGTTGGGGATTAATCCGATTGGCTTCACGGCCGATGGCTGGCCGTATTTGATCGCGAATTAAGTCTTGGGTAATGCGCCGCCTGCGCATGCTTTGATGGCGGCGCATGCATGGCCGATTACGGCGTTCCGCCTAATCCGCCCTACGTGGATCCGTGGAACGCGGAGGTCGCGGGCCACGGCGTGTTACTTATAGCTTAGGATGAGCAGTGATACCGCTTGGCGGGGGAGTTGCATCTTCACCAGGGCGCTGCCGTTCGCCGTTTTGACCGTCGATGTCGCCCCTACCTGCGCGAGTTCGCTGGCCTTGTGGAGCTCGGCGATTTGCGCCGGCGTAGGATTGGCCGGCGCGCCCATGCGCTTCCACGCGGTGTAGGAATTGCTGGTGTCGTTGTCGACCCGGTAGTGGCGCAGCCGCACCTGCTTGGCGGGGATGCCGGCGATGCGCAGTTCCACCGGCGAGCCGGCGTCGATGACGTCGTCGTCGTGGTAGTTCCACACCATCACCGCGATGCTCTTTTTGTCCCGGGTCGCCAGCGCGTTGATGTCGGTGCGCGGGCCGCGCACGCCATCGGCCATGATGCGCGCCGCGTCGTAGGCCTGGTCGCCGCCGACCGCCACCCGCTCGCCACCCATCATGCCGAACATGCGGAACACGTTCAGCACCGGCTTGTTGACGCCGTTGGTGGCGAGGTCGCGGAAACCGGCGAACCAGGGCTGGTCCTCGAACTCGAACGACCAGTTGACGGCGCCGATCAGATTGACGCCGCGCCCGGCGGCCAGATCGAACTCGCGCGCGATCGATGCCGCCGTGTAGCTCGAATACAGGGTGCCGTTGCGGTAGGCGTTTTCCGGGTTGGTCCGCATGCCGCAGGCGGCACAGCCTTCCGGATCGGATTCGCCGATGATCACCGGAATGCCTTTGAGCTCGGGATATTTTTCAACCAGTGCGAAGCCCTCGTCGAGGCGTTTGAAATGGGTGTTCATGCCCATCCGCACCACGCCGTCGACCAGCTTGGGCGCGCCCTTGGCGTGGAAGGCCACGAAGTCCAGCGGCGAACCGGTCTTGCCGGTCGCGTAGTTCTTGCCGCGCAGGACGTGCTCGAGGAAATCATCCATGAAGCGTCCTGCGCCGGCCGTGTGCGGCCCGCCCATGCGCGCCGTCGGCAGCGCGCGCTTGACGGCGTCGGCCGCGTAGTCGTACATCTTGAAGTATTCGAGCTTGGTGTCCGGCGCGATCAGATAGTGGCCGTCCGGCTCGTTCCACACTTCCCAATACCAGCTCTCCACTTCCTTCTGCCCGTAGCGCGCCACGCTGTGCTTGACCCACTGGTAGATCAGCTCGGCCCACTTGTCGTAGTCGTTCGGCGGCGTGGCCCAGCCGGTCATGATTTCCTCGTAGCGCGTGCCGGGCTGCCAGCGGTGCTGATACGGGTGCGGGCGTTGCGACAGCGCCTGCGGCATGAAGCCGATCTGCGCCAGCGGCTTCATCTTGCGCTCGATATAGGTGTCGAAGATTTGGTCGATGATGGTCCAGTTGTAGACCGGCTTGCCGTCCTTGTCCTCGCTGTACATATCGGTCGAGCCCCATTTGAGCGCATAGCTGCCGTCGCCCGAGGTCATCAGGTTGTGTGCGCGCACATACACCGGGACCGGGCTCAGGGCCGCGATATCGCTGAGCAGCTTCTTGCCGTTGGGCGCGGTGGTGTAGTTGGGTTCGTCGTAGCCGAACCAGGCCCAGATCGGCGTCATCGGCCCCTGGACCTTGGCCGCGTCGACGGTCAGCTTGACCGGGGCCGCATTAGCAGGGGAGGGGGAGGCGGCAATGCCCAGCTGCGCGCTGGCCGCGAGGCTCAGGGCGGCAAGTAGTCTCTTCATATTATTCTCTCGTCGGAACGGGGTGGTTCGGCGACGGTAGGCCGATCCTGTGCGGCGGTCCAATGAAATTTCCACCTGCTGATATACCGAATTGGATATCGCAGCGGCAGGGCGCCGCCAGCTAGCCACCTGCTAGTACAGGTCGTGCCGTACCGAGTGGTCGTAGTGCTGGTTGATCTGTTCGATCTGCGCGTCGTCCATGCCCGCTTGGGGATGGTCGCGTTTGCCGAGCGCGGCGATGATCTTGCCAACACTGGGCAATGCGGCGGGAGCAAGCTGGGACTCGGCGCGCCATAGTTTCGCGCGGTTGACGGCCTTGCCGCAGTGGAGCAGCACTTGATCGATCCGGACCACCGTCGCGGTCTTCGGCAGGCGATCGCCTTCGGCCAGCCGCGCCAGCAATGCAGGCTCGGTCGACAGCTCGCCCCTGCCGTTGATGCGCATGAAGATCTCCAGTCCCGGGAAGATGAACAGCATGCCGAGGCGGCCGTCCCGTTCGATGTTGCGCAGCGATTCGATGCGGTTGTTGCCCGGCCAATCGGCAAAGGCGACGGTGTGCGCATCGAGCGCATGCACGAATCCGGCGGGTCCGCCGCGCGGCGACGCATCCAACCCTTGCTCGCTGCCGGTGGCCAGGCAGAAGAACGTCGCCGCCTTCAGATACTCCAGGTGGAAATCGACCAGGTGGTCCAGCACCGCCTTCTGGATCATTTCGGAGGGTGGCGCGTACAGGGCGTCGAGATCGACGGTTCCCTCGTTGACGGCTAGCTTGTCCATGGTCTCTGGTAATTCTCCTGCTGCACTCATGCTTTTGCTCCCTGGTTGCTCAAGGCCCCAGATTAATGCGATTTTGGTGGCGGCTGTACACCATCCACGCCATTCAATGTCAAAATGCGGCCATGCGCAAAATATCCATCAATCGCCACGCCAGCAATTCTTCGGAAGGTCCTGTGGTGTTCGTCGTCGAGGGCAGCCAGGAAGAAGAGCTGGTCACCGAGGCGCACCGGCATTCCCGGGGCCAGTTGTTCGCGTCGATGCAAGGGCTGTTGTCCGTCGGCGTGGAGGACGGCGTGTGGATCGTGCCGGCGATCCACGCGGTGTGGCTGCCGCCGCATCATCTCCACTCGGGCCGCTCGCACGGGCCGTTTCACGGCTGGAGCGCGTACGTCGCGGAGGAGGCGTGCCATGATTTGCCCCGGCAACCCTGCACGATCCGCACCTCGGGCCTGCTGAGGGAAGCGGTACTGCGCGCGAGCACCTGGCCGGAAGGGGAGTGGAGCGAGCAAAAGCGGCGCATCGTCGAAGTCATCCTCGACGAGATCAGGACCCTGCCGGTCGAGCCCTTCGGCCTGCCGCTGCCGACGGATGCCAGGCTGCAAAAGATCGCGCAAGCGCTGATCACAGACCCGGCCGACGATCGCGATCTGGAGGCCTGGGCCGCCTGGGCGGCCATCGGCGCGCGCACCTTGAGCCGGCGTTTTGTCGCCGAGACGGGATTTAACTTCACCGCGTGGCGGCAACGGGCAAGGTTGATGCGGTCGCTGGAAATGCTCGCCGACGGCATGCCGGTGCAGGCGGTCGCGTTCGATCTGGGCTATTCCAGCGCGAGCGCCTTCATCAGCCTGTTCAAGCGGACCTTCGGCCAAACGCCCGCCGCCCACGGGCGCGGCCGCTGAAGCGCCAGCCGTTCAATCACGTCTTCCGCGACAGGTCGGCCGCCTTCATCAGCCGAGCCAGTTCGACCGCGTTGGCCTGCATGCTGCCGGCCGCGCTGGCCGCCTGCTGCACCAGGGCCGCGTTGAGCTGGGTGACCTGATCCATGCCGGCGATGACCTGGTGCACGTGCGCGATGCCTTCGCTCTGCTGCTGGCTGGCGGTGGAGATCTCGCCCATGATATCGGCCACCTGCTTGACCGAGTTCACCAACAGCTCCATGGTCTGGCCGGTTTCGTCGACCAGCTTGCCGCCGGTCTCGACCTTTTCCACCGAGGCGCCGATCAAGTCCTTGATTTCCTTGGCCGCGCTGGCGCTGCGCTGCGCCAGACTGCGCACCTCGCTGGCGACCACCGCGAAGCCCCGGCCCTGTTCGCCGGCGCGCGCGGCCTCCACGGCGGCGTTCAGCGCCAGGATATTGGTCTGGAAGGCGATGCCGTCGATGACGCCGATGATGTCGACGATCTTGCGCGAACTTTCCCGGATCGCGCCCATCGTTCCCACCACTTGCGACACCATTTCGCCGCCCCTGACGGCCACCGACGAGGCGGCCACAACCAGTTGCTGGGCTTCGCGGGCGTCGGTGGCGTTTTGCTTGACCGTGCCGCTGAGGCGGTCGATCGCGGCGACCGTCTCCACCAGGCTGGCCGCCTGGGACTCGGTGCGCGCGGACAGGTCGTTATTGCCGGAGCTGATTTCGTGCGCGGCGGCGGTGATGGCGTCGATGCCCACCTGGGCCTGCTCGACCGTGGAGCGCATGCTGTCGAAGCTGCGTTGCACGGCTTGCTGTCCCCGGGCGGCGTCCAGCTGGTTCTTTTTCAACGTGACGGCGAGGTAGCAAAGCGCGGCCGATTCGATCACCACATAGGTCGCATGCACCAGGATCATTCCGAACCGGGGCTTGCTCAGGCACATGACGCCGTAGCCGAGCTCCTGCAACTGATTGAACGACAGATGATGCAGCGCCACGGTGGCGGCGGCGGCGATGATGACGCGCCAATCCTGATAGAACACCAGGAAGGCCAGCAGGACGAAGATGCCGAAATGCAGCTCCTCCATGCCGTTGGCCTGATGGATGTTCAGCGCGCAGAACACCATCATCGACACGCCGACCGACAGTCTGGTGACCAGGGCGTGCGGGTGGATGAAGATCAGCGCGGACGGGATCAGCGCCGCCGTCGCGCCCACCAGCATCGCGGCCTTCCAGGTGTCGTGCCAGGCGGCCAGCCCGAGTGAGAAGCCGAACAGGAGCCACAGCACGGGCAGGAAAAACTTGTTGACGGTGCTGATGTGGTGCTGCTGTTGCGCTAGCAGATAGTCGGTGGGCATGGCGGTTCCTGGGATGGCGCTTGCCACCGTCCCTCCAGGTGGTCACGCATTGAGACTTATAGTACTTTCATTTTAATGTCGCCTGGAAATTTTTAGCAATGTTTGCCGGTTGATAAGCGGGGGACCTTGCGCTGAACGCGTAGGCTGTCGGTTTTTAGCGTCAGTTTGTATGGGACAACGGTGGCCGCGCCTGCGTCAACACCAGCCGTTGTTGCGATACCAATTCACGGTGTCGGCCACGGTCTGTTCAAGCGGCCTGAACTTCAGCGCGAGTTCGCGCTCGCTCTTGCGGTGGTCGAAATGGGTGCGCCCGGCTTCCTTGACCATCAGCCGCACGGTGGCCAGGCTGAGCAGGATAGGCTTGCCGCTGACGCGGGCGTACAGCTCCTGCACCGCCGCCAGGGCGTACAACAGCGGCAAAGGCAAGGCGCGCGTGGGCGTTTTGACGTTCGCGATCTTGCCCAGCAACGGCACCAGCTGGCGCATCGTCATGTGGCGTCCCGCCGCCAGATAGCGCTCTCCGCGTTGCCCGCGCAGCGCCGCCGCGATATGCGCCTGCGCCACGTCGCGCGCGTCGACCACCGAAAAACTGCCGGGCACCAGTCCCGGCAACTTGCCCCGCACGACGTCGTTGACGAATTGACCGGACGACGTCGGGCCGATGTCGGCCGGGCCCCACATCCAGCCGGGCAGCACCAGGCTGGCATGCATGTCCGGATGGCGCGTCAGGAAGCGCAGCACGGCGTGGTCGGCCATGATCTTGCTGCGGTAATAATCGTCGGCATCGCCCAGTTCGCGCAGGCAGGTTTCGTCTATCGGGGCGCCCGGTTCGCCATTGAGCACGCCGATCGACGAGGTTTGGACAAAGCGCCGGACGCCGGCGGCATAGGCCTGCTCGATCAGCGTTTCGGTGCCATCCACATTGACGCGCTTGAGTTCCGTCCAGTGGCTGCCGCCCTTGTAATTGTCCCGAAAGAAGGCCGCCGTGTGAAACACGACGTCGCACCCTTGCAGCTTGCCGGCGAAGGCGGACACATCGGCCATGTCACCCGCCACCAGCTCGACCCCTGCCAAATCCGCGAATTGTTGCCGGCCCTTGTCGAACGAGCGTACCAAGGCCTTGACGGCGACGCCGCGCCAGACCAGTTCGCGCACGAGGTTGTTGCCGAGCAGGCCGGTGGCGCCGGTGACGAACGCGGACTTCAGGATGGTGTTGTTTTCCATTTCAATTGATTTCAAAGTTCAGTTGAAATCTAGTTTGATGGATGGACATCTGGATGTCAATTGATATCTGGATTTTGCGTTATCTGGAGTTCGTGTGATATCTTGGTCGCCATGAATGCATCCACACCAAGAAAGCGGCTGAGCCGCGAGGAAAGCCAGGCCCAGACCCGCACGCGTCTGATCGAGACCGCGCGGCAGCTGTTTGTCGAGCACGGCTACGGGGGAACATCGATCCGCGACATCGCCGATGGCGCCGGCTTCTCGCAGGGCGCGTTCTACTCGAACTTCGCCAGCAAGGAGGAGGTGCTGCTGGAATTGCTGAAAGGGCATATGGAGGCCGAGGGCGCGCAGCTTTCGCAGGTCATGGAAAGCGGCGGGCGCACGGCTGAACAGATATTCGCGGAGCTGGAATCGTGGGCGGCCACGCTCAACGCCGATGCAAGCTGGTCCATGCTATCGATCGAACTGCAACTGCACGCCAACCGCAGCCCGACGTTCGCGGCCAAGTACCAGACCGTATGGGAGGCGCACCGGGCCAGGCTCGGCGGCGTGATCGGCAAGTTGTTCGCGACCTTGGGACGTACGCCGCCGGCCGAACCGGAGGAGTTGGCGGCCGCCTTCATGGCGCTCACGCATGGCCTGGCGCTGCAAGGAATGGGGAACCGGCCCGATCCGTCGGGACGGTTGATCCTGGTGTTTTTGCGCGGACTCGTCGCCGGCGCCGGGTTGGCGGGCGCGACGCGATAGCCGTGGCAGGCCGTTGCCTCAGGCGGCCCGCAGCTCGCCATACAGCGCAAGGTACTCCTGGCTGAGCTTGTGGTTGCGGTCGAGGTGGATCATGGGCAGATTGCGCTCGTGCGATTCGCGGATGCGGATCGAGCTCGACAACTTGTTGTCGAACACGGGCAAGCCTTCCTCCTTGAGCTGTTCGACCATGCGCCGCGGCAGCGATGCTCGCGGTTGAAACTGGTTGACCACGATGCCCTCGATGTCCAGATCGGCGTTGTGGTCGGCCTTGATCTCCTTGATGTTATTGATCAGGGTGTACAGGGCCTGGCGCGAAAAATCGTCGCAGTCGAATGGAATCAGGCAGGTGTCGGCGGCGATCAGGGCGGACTGGCTGAAGAAATTATAGGCGGGCGGCGTGTCGACGAAGATTTCGTCATACTCCTTGTCCAGCTCGCGCAACAAATCGCGCAGCTTGTAGATCTTGTTGCGTGATTCCAGCTTCGATTGCAGGTCGCCCAGTTCGGGGTGGGCGACGATGACGGACAGGTTGTCGAACGGCGTCGGGTGGACGTAATGGCCGGGCGGCTGGGCGAACTGGCTGAAGCTGAGCACTTGTTCGAAGTAGGCGCCCAAGGTCGGCGCCACCGCGTGCGCCGCCGCGCCCAGCACGTAGCGGCTGGAATTGCACTGCGGGTCGATGTCGATCAAGAGCGTCCGCTTCCCCTGGCTGGCCGCGATGGCCGCCAGGTTCACCGCGATCGTCGATTTGCCCACACCACCTTTTTGATTGAAGATCACCCGTTTCATAGCTCGCCCATGTAGTGATGGAAATGCCATCATTCTAGAGCAAAGACCAAGTCGGGGAATGACATCGGTCGGATACGGGCGGCCTGTTGTTAGAATGCGTGCTTTACTCATCCTTTGGAGCCGCAATGACGCGCATTCTTCCCCTGTTGCTTGGTGGCCTGTGGAGCTGCGCCGTCATGGCGCAGGACGTGGTGACGATCGGCGTGGCGGGGCCGCTGTCGGGCGAGATCGCGCATCTGGGCAAGGCGATGGAGAATGGCGTGGCGCTGGCGATCGAGGACTTGAACACCCGTGGCGTCACCATCGGCGGCCGCAAGGCGGTCTTCAGAATGCAGAGCGAGGATGACGCGGCCGATCCGAAGCAGGGCACGGCCGTGGCGCAGAAGCTGGTCGACGCGGGCGTGAAGGCGGTCATCGGCCACGCCAACTCCGGCACGACCGTGCCCGCCTCGCGCATCTACAACGCCGCCGGCATCGCGCAGATTTCGCCGTCCGCCACCACCCCCGCGTACACCCGGCAGAAGTTCCCCGGCGCGTTCCGCGTGGTGGCCAACGACAACATGCTCGGCCGCGCGCTGGGCCGCTACGCGGTGGGAGAACTGGGCGCGCGCCGGATCGCCGTCATCGACGACCGCTCCGCCTACGGGCAGGGCGTGGCCGACGAATTCGTCAAGGGCGTCGAGGCGGGCGTGCCGGGGCTGAAAGTCGTCGGCCGCGAATTCACCACCGCCAAGGCCAGCGATTTCAGCGCCATCCTGACCCGCATCCGCGCGAAGAAGCCGGATTTGGTGTTCTTTGGCGGCATGGACGCCACCGCCGGGGGCGTGCTGCGCCAGATGAAGGCGCTGGGCATGTCGTCGCCTTTCATGGGCGGCGACGGCATCTGCACCGAAGCGCTGCCCACGCTCGCCGGCGGGAACGTGCGCGACGGCGCGGTCTACTGCGCCGAGGCCGGCGGCATCGATGCCGCGCACGAAAAAGCCGTCGCCGATTTCGTGGCCCGCTTCCACGCGCGCTTCCACAGCGACATCCAGACCTATGCCCCGCACGCCTACGACGCCACGATGACGGTGGCGGCGGCCATGCGGCAGGCCGGTTCCACCGATCCGGTCAAGTTCCTGCCGGTGCTGCGCCAGATCCAGTACCCCGGCCTGACCGGCACCATCCGCTTCGACGCCAACGGCGATCTACGCGACGGCGCGTTGACCGTTTCGACCTATCGCGCCGGCAAAAAAACCAAGCTGATCGTGCTGCGCTAAGTCGAACAAGGATTTTCAATCCCTGTCGCAGCCACCGCCACGCTCGCCTTGACGGCGTACATCGCCTGATCCGCATGCGACATCAACGCCTGCCGATTGTCGCCATGGTCGGGATAATGCGCCAGGCCGATGCTGACCGAGGCCCGCAGTTCGCTTTCCGCGCCCACCTCGATCGGCGCCGTCAGCGCCAGGTGTATCTTCTCCATCACCAGCTCGGCGTCCGAGGGCAGGGCGATATTTTCCAGCAGGATCACGAATTCATCACCGCCCAGGCGCGCCAGCGTGTCGGTCGTGCGCAGGCACGAAGTGATGCGGCGCGCGACCTGCTGCAGCAGCCGGTCGCCGCATGCGTGACCGTGGCGGTCATTGACGTGTTTGAACCCGTTCAGGTCGATGAACAACAAGGACATGCCCTCCTGCTGGCGTCGGGCACGGCCGAGAGAGGTGTCGAAGCGGTCCTGGAACAGGCGCCGGTTTGGCAGGCCTGTCAGTTCATCGTGCATGGCCATGAAACGCATTTGCGCATGCAGCCGCTGGCGCTGGATGGCGGCGGCGAGTTGGTGCGCCACGAATAGCAGCAAGTCGCGTTCGCGGACCACGTCGCAGGCGGCATGGATTTCGGTGCGCAGCACGATGGCGCCTATGATGCCCTCGGTCGTCGTCAGCGGTACCGCCAGCGCCCCGCCCGTCATGGCGTCCGCCGCAGCCCGCAACCGCGCCGGCAGGACTTCGGTGGTGCCGGCCAGCAGCAGCGGCGCGCCGCGCCGGACCACTTCCTCGCATAGCAGCTGCATTAAGGCCGCGTCGGGGGCCGTGCCATGGCCCGCGTGATAGGTGAAGCGCGGTTGTTGGCCGGCCGTGTCGAGCAGGGCGACGCCAAACCCTGAGGCGGGCAGCAGCTCGACGAGTATCTCGTGGCTGCGCTGAAACAGGTGTGCCAGGTCGTCGCTCGCATACGCCGCCTCGGAGATGGCGTAGAGCACCGACTGCATCGCTTGGGCCTCCTTCAGGGCCGTTACGTCGCGCGCGACCGCCACGCGCAGCTGATCGGGCTCGGACCAGCGCGCCGACCACATGATGTGGACGATGCTCCCGTCCTTGCGCAGGTAGCGGTTTTCGAAATTGATATGGGACTTGCCATTCATGACGTTCTGCGCCGCAGCCAGCGTGCGCGCACGGTCCGCGGGCGCGACGAAATCGATCATGGCCTTGCCGATCATTTCCTGTGGGGTGTAGCCGAAGATACGTTCGCTGGCGGCGCTGACGAACACGAAACGTCCGCTGATATCGACCATGCAGACGGCGTCGAGCAGGAGGTCGGTAAAGTTGGACACGGGGACGGCTACGCTGGGTTCCATATGTTCATTCTAACGGGCTATGTGCCGGAAAAGGACGAAATCGCAGCGATGGCGGTAAACAAGAGGCCCACGCAACGTCGCTGGCGGCAGCGGCACGGCCAAGGTTGAGGTGATGCAGGTGGCGGCGGCTGGTTTGACCCGCGCATGAGCGTTCGCGCCTCTTTGGGAACTTGTCTATTACGGTAATTTATCCATAAAGAAAATTGAAATCTCTTTTTGTGTTTATGGCAATACAACACTAAAACACAGTATGATGTCTCCCCGCCATCGCCATTCAACCCCCACTGGAGAAACGCGTGCAAGGAGATCTGTTCTCATCGTTGCTGCTGCCGCTATCGCTGGCCCTTATCATGTTTTCGCTGGGACTGGGCCTGACGCCCGCCGACTTCGGCCGCATCGTGCGCCAGCCGCGCGCGCTGCTGGTTGGCGTGGTCTGCCATTTCATCCTGCTGCCGCTGGTCTGCTTCGCTATGATCAAGGTCAGCGGCATGGCCGGCGTGTTCGCGGTCGGATTCATGATCCTCGCGGCAAGTCCGACCGGCACCACGTCCAACCTGCTGACCTATCTGGCGCGCGGCGATGTGGCGCTGGCGCTGAGTTTCACCGCCGTGGCGAGCGTGCTGACCATCTTCACCTTGCCGCTGATCGTCGCGTTCGCGCTGGACCACTTCGCCGGTTCGGCGCAGACGGTGCGCGCGCCGGCTGGGATGATGATGGCGCAGATCTTCATCATGCTGGGCCTGCCGGTGGCGATCGGCATGTTCGTGCGCCACCAATGGACGGCGCGCGCCTTGCGCATCGAGCCGGTGGCGACCAGGATCGCCACGGTGCTGTTCATCATCATCGTGCTGGGCGCGGTGTCGAAGAACTGGGCGGCGCTGCGCGACAACTTCGGCACCCTGGCGCCGTTCGCCATTTCGCTGAACCTGCTGATGCTGGCGATCGGCTTCGGCGTGGCCCGGCTGGCTCGCCTGTCGCGCCAGCAGTCGGTCACGCTCGGCATCGAGACGTCGGTGCAGAACGCGACCTTGGCCATGGTGATCGCCAGCACCGTGCTGAAGCAGGATCAGATGGCGGTGCCAGGCGCGCTGTACGGCGTGCTGATGTATGCGGGTGGCTTGCTGTTCGCCTGGTTGATGCGGCGCCAGGCGCTGAAGACGACGGCGACGCTGCGCTAGGGCCAAAACACAACGCTCCCGGGAAGGACGTTTCAGGTCATCGCCCGTGCCAGCAACGCGTGATAGCCACGGTGCAAATGAGTTGGTCTAGCGTTGTGGTTGGTTTTGCGTCGTCGCCGCGCCGTTGGCGGAGAAAAGTGCAGCTAGCAGATTTTATTAGCGGTAAGATCCCAGCCGCCGCCTGTATGTCCTGCGGCGCCGCCCGCGATCTTTTGCTGCGTGTATTTCCAGTTGGCCTTCGAAAACTTAAGACCGACGTGCTCAAATAGTAGTTCGCCTTCGTGAATCGCCGGAAAGACCCCACCGATCAGCACGTTTTCCAGTACGATTTCGAAATATTTGATGCGGTCCCCGTTTCCGTCCGCGCGCATGAACTCCAGCTTTGCCTTCGAGATGGTTCTTCCTGTCGAACAGGTCTGAAGCAAGATGGGAGACGAAAGGTCCGCGAGTTTGGTGATGACGACCTCGCCGTGCTCACAGCGCTCGGCGGTATGCCCGCCTCCGGTGGATGTTGTCGCCGATTTTGGCTGCAAAACCGACCAGGCCGCGCTCCGGCACTCGATCCATTGCTCGTGACCGTCATCGGCCGACTCGCCCTGAATTCCATCGATGTGAAGATAAACGTCGATTGCCATTTCGCCTCCGTTGATGACATGTATGTCTTGATATCGAAAGATGATTGTCGCCCCGAACTCGTCCGAGTTTGCTGCGCCTTGTCAATTAAGGAACGCGGGCGGAGAAGGCAATCTGCTCCATCAGCAAGTTGGGGATAGCGAAATCTTGAGAATGCTCATTGTCCGCCTACCTTTCGCTGTTAGTGTCGAGCTTCTATCGACGGCAAGTCCATATTGCGATCAGGAGGAGTTCATGGCCACTTCCGCAGTTCTATCAAATCCCAATGCGAATCTTTCGCTCAGCAACGAGGCTCGGAGCCGCATGCGGCATCAGCGTGAAGGCGTTGTGCGCGGATACTACAATGATGGTCGTGGAAACCGGGGCCATTGTAGCTACGGAATCGGCATTTTGGCGCATCGCGGCCCTTGTACCGCAGAGGAGTTAGGAAGGCCGTTGACGAGCGCGCAGATCGAAGCGTCATTCGCAGGCGCGGTCCGTGAGGCGGAACAAGCGGTCAGGCGCAATGTCACCAACCGGCAGCTGACGCAAGCACAGTTTGATGCCTTGGTGAGCTACACTTTTAATACGGGCGCGCGCGGGGCGCGGGAGACTTTTCAGCGTATTGACCGAGGTGATATGCGAGGCGCTGCGAATCTCATCATGAGTAACACGTATTCGACTCAACGCGGGCGCCGCGTATTCATGCCAGGATTGGTCCCGCGCCGACGCGAAGAAAGCGCCCCGTTTTTGGAGGCGCGTTAATCATGGCGCGCTTTTTGATTTTCGCTGGCTTGCTTGTTCTCGGTGCCACTCATGCCGTTGGTGGCGAGATTCGCTCCGCATTGACAGGGCGCTGGACGGTGACGGGCACTGCCGACGCGCAAGAAACAACTTCACTCTCCAGTGATGAAGTCGATAAGCTGACCGGCACCGAACTCGTTGTCACTGCTGAATCCGTGCGATTTTCGAACGAGACCTGTGACAAGCCGATATTCATGCTGACTCGTCATAGTACGGCCAGCTTTTTTCGACGTGAATACAAGATAGACCCGATCCATTTGCGCCTGCCTCATCTGGTCACCGAGATTGAGATAGTTTGCCAAGCGCCTTCGCCAATCAGCTTCGTCTATTTCAAGGACAAAAGGCATGTTGTCTTTTTCTGGAAAGGCTTTTTTCTGAACGCGGAAAAACGGATTGAGGGCAAGCCTTAGGCCGCGAGGGTGCTCCAAGTTCGGCGGCGCTGGCCTGGGCCGCCAAGCGTGGCATCCGCATTGGCTTCATCTAGCCTGGACAGCCGCAGCAGAACGCCTATGTCGAGCGCTATAACCGCACGGTGCGCTACCATTGGCTGGTCGATTACCTGTTCGACACGCTCGATAAGATCCAAGATTTTGCAACCCGCTGGCTGTGGACCTGCAATTACGACCGACCCAACATAGCACTTGGTGGCATCGCCCCAAGCCCCAAATTCAGGATAAAAATAGGTCGTAAATTCGATATCGAGGTCGATGTCCGGGCAATTGTTCTTATTGCGCTATTTTCATTTATTCCCGCCTGATCGGACAACCCCCATGGCCAAGTATTAGGGCTTGAGTCTGATACCGATATTGGGGGCTAGGCGAAGGAGTTGCGACCGGAAATAGACCGGACACGAGGACTTTCTGTTCCGCAAACAAAAACGCCGATCTGCATGGATCGGCGTTTCGTCAAGGATGTTCTTGGTGGCCCGGGGCGGAATCGAACCACCGACACAAGGATTTTCAATCCTCTGCTCTACCAACTGAGCTACCAGGCCAAGGCGCGCTATTGTAGCAGTCCTGTTTGAATTCGCCAAGCCCCCCTTCCAACGCCGCGAGATAGCGCGCCAGCGCATCGTCCAGCGGCGGCATCAGCTGGCCCCGTTCGCTGCCCAGCGCGCTGAACAGTGGATGGGCGGCGGCCAGATCCAGCGCGGTTGCCGGGCGCGCCAGCAGCCGCTCGGTCGACACCCCGGCCAGATCGGCGGCCCGCCGCGCCAGTTCCGCCCAGCTCAGCGCGCTGCCGCTGCTCAGGTGCCAGATGCCGGCCTCGCCGTCGATCAGCAGGTCGAGGCAGGTGTCGACCAGGTCCGGCACGTACGTCGGCGAGACGATCAGGTCGCTCGCGGCGGTAAACGGCTGGCCGGCCGCCAACGTCCGCAGCGCGCGCGTGACGAAATTATGCTTGTCCCACGGCCCGAAGAAGGCGCTGGTGCGCACCATCAACGCGCGCGGGTGGACCCCCAGTACGCGCTGCTCGGCCTCGGCCTTGCTCTGGCCGTAGACATTGAGCGGGGCGACCGGGTCGCCTTCCACATACGGACCGTCCTTGCTGCCGTCGAACACCAGGTCGCTGGAAAAACTCAGCAGTTCGATCGCGTGGCGGGCGCAGGCGGTCGCCAGGATCACCGGCCCCTGGGCGTTCTCGCGCAGGCAGCGTTCGGCGTCCTGCTCGGCCCGTTGCACGCGGACGTAGCCGCCGGCGTTGACGATGGCCCAGGGCCGGTAGCGGCGGATCGCGGCGTCCACCGAGGCGGGGTCGGCGATGTCCATTTCCTGGCGCGTCAGCACGTGGCAGGCCAGGTGGCGGTCGGCGCACAGGCGGGCGAAGGCGCCCCCCAGGGTGCCGCTGGCGCCGCTGATCAGGATCGGCCGCCCCGGTTCGGCGGGCGTGACGATCGCGGGCACCAGCGCCGGCCCGAACGGCATCGGCGGACACACCAAACGCTGCGGCCGGCGCCACCAGCCCAGCCCCTGCAGCACCGGGCTCGACGGTGTACGGCCGGTCGCCAGTTCGCGCATCAGGGTGGCCAGCGCGGTCGGCCTCGGTTCGGGGCCGCGCAGGTCGTAGGGGCCGTTTTCGTAGTAGCCCTTGCGCTCGGTGACCAGGCAGTTCCAGTCGAACGAGCCGAGCAGCGACCACACGGTGACGGCGCGCATGTCGACGCCGTCCCGCCGCGATTGCTGCGCGGCCTGCCAGATCTCCAGCAGCCAGCGCAGCTGGTCTTCGCGGTTGGCGTCGATGTGGGCCTCGGTGACCGCCAGCGGCAGGCCGTAGCGCTCCCAGGCTTCCTGCAACAACGGGCCGATGCCGGGCTGCGGCGTTTCCAGTGCGCGGGCGGCCACCACGTCGGCGTAGCCGTCCGGGCCGACGTCCCGCGGCGGGTAGTGCTCGGCCCGATGGTCGAGCCAGCGCTCGCTGGTGATGTAGTAGTTGATGCCGATGACGTCCGGCGGGCAGGGGTGGTCGCGGAACCATTCCAGCTCGTCGGCGGAGGCGCCGCTGTCGCGCAGGTAGCGCCACAGCGCATGGTCCGGCCCGACCATGCCGCACAGCAAGTCCCACGGCAGCCAGCGGCGGTCGTTGTAGAACTGCGCCTGCGCGGCCATCTCGGGCGTGCTGTAGGTTTTGCCGAGGTCGTCCGTCTGGATCAGCCTGGCATGCGGATTGACGGCGCGGATCGCTTGCATGGACAGCACGACGCCCTTGCACTGGTTGAGCAGCGCGCGCACGAAGGCGCGGTCGCTGCGTTCGTGCGGATACCACAGCCCGTACAGGGCGCAGAAGCGCGCGGTGGTGCACGGTTCGTTGACCGGGGTGTACTGTTCGAGCCACGGATAGCGGCGGGCGACGGCGCCGGCGTAGGCGGCCAGCTTTTCCGGGAACGCGGGATCGAGCAGGCTGGTGTCGCGCGGGCCGCTGCCATGGTGGACCAGGCCGGCGATCGGCGCTATGCCGAGACTGCGCAGCGCCGGCAGGCGTTCGTCCGGCCACGACCAGTCGGCCTTGTCGAGGCCGTCGGGCGCGACCAGTTCCCACAGCACGGGATAGCGCAGGGCGGTGATGCCGAGCGACGCGAAGCGGTCCAGGTCGCTAATTCTGCCGTCGTGGCCGTTCTGCTCCATCTGGCTGAAGTAGCTGTCGCGCACCCGGTTGACGGTGGCCTCCAGGCCTCCCCACAGCTCCAGGTGCTCGGACCGATGCGCGTCGTTGATCGTAGTCATAGCGTGGGCTGGTAGTCGAACTTGCAACAAGTATGGACAAGAAAGTCGCACCCCGGCGCAGCCTTGACCAGTGGACACTTTCCTTGACACTAATAATGTCGAGGTATAAATTCGACCGCTGTGCTATCTATTTTGCAATCCACAGGACGGGAGCGGTATGAAACGAGCGGCATGGTTGGCGGCGGCAGGATTGGGATTAACAATCACGGTAACGAGCACGGCCCGGGGCACCGAGTTGACGCCGGTGCAAAAGCAGATGCGCGGGATTTATCAGGAGCTGGTCGAGACCAACACCACCGATTCGGTCGGCTCGTGCACGGTGGCCGTGACGAAGATGGCCAAGCGCCTCAAGGCCGCCGGGTACAAGGACGCCGACCTGCGCATCGTGGTGCCGCCGGGCGGGCCGGCCAAGGGCAACCTGGTCGCGCGGCTCAAGGGCGACGGCAGCGCCAAGCCCTTGCTGTTGCTGGCCCACGTCGACGTGGTCGAGGCCAGGCGCGAGGACTGGACCCGCGATCCGTTCAAGCTGGTCGAGGAGGACGGCATGTTCTACGCGCGCGGCGCCTCCGACGACAAGGCGATGGCGGCGGCCTTCGTCGCCAACATGATCCGCTACAAAAAGGAAAAGCCGGCCCTCAAGCGCGATCTGGTGATGGCGCTGACCTGCGACGAGGAGAAGGTGCCGAGCGAATTCGACGGCGTCGAGTACCTGCTCAACCACCACCGCCCGCTGATCGACGCCGAGCTGGCGCTGAACGAGGGCGGCGGCGGCATGCTGGACAAGGACGGCAAGCCGGTCCGCCACGGCATCCAGGCCGGCGAGAAGGTGTACCAGAGCTTCCAGCTGGAGGTGACCAATCCGGGCGGACACAGCTCGGCGCCGTATCGCGACAACGCCATCTACCATCTGGCCGGCGGCTTGTCGCGTCTGGGCGGGTTCGCGTTCCCGTTCAAGCTGTCGGACGTCACCCGCGCCTACTACGAGCGCATGTCGACCATCGAGAAGGGCCAGGTCGCCGCCGACATGAAGGCGATCCTGGCAGAGCCGCCGGACCAGGCGGCGCTGGAGCGCCTGTACGCGGTTAGTCCCGGCCACAACTCCACCGTGCGCACCACCTGCGTGGCGACCAGGGTCGACGCCGGCCACGCCGACAATGCACTGCCGCAGCGTGCCCGCGCCACTGTCAATTGCCGCATCCTGCCGGGCGAGCAGATCGACGAGGTGCAGGCGACGCTGCAGCGCGTGCTGGCCGACGACAAGATCAAGATCACCCGCGTCGGCGAAGGCGTGATCAGCCCGATGCCGCCGTTGACGCCGACCCTGATGAAGGCGGTCGAAGAAATCAGCAACGACATGTGGCCCGGCGTGCCGGTGGTGCCGACGATGTCGACCGGCGGCACCGACGGCCGCTTCCTCAACAACGCCGGCATCTGGACCTATGGCGTCAGCGGCATGTTCCACGGGCCGGAAGGCTCGGGCGCGCACGGCCTCAATGAGCACATCCGCGTGAAGTCGCTGTGCGACGGCCAGGAATACCTGTACCGCCTGGCCAAGCGGCTGGCCACCGAGTAGCGCGGCCGTCAGAGACTGACGGTGACGCTGCGGAATTTGCGCTGCCCGGGCGGCGCCTCCTTGCACGGCACGCCGCAGGTCTTTTCGTCGCCGTCGTCGCTCAACAGCTGGAACGATTTGCCGTCGGTGCGCGAGAACAGGCCTTCGGGACGCAGGCCCTTGTCTATGCTGGTCGCCAGCGCGGTCGGCACCGTGCCGGTCGACGGCGACCATTTGTACAGCTTGAAGACGCCTTCGGAATCCTGCGGCCCGGCGACGATCAGAAACGCCTTCAGCTTGCCGGCATAATCGATGCTGCGGATGCCCAGGCCGTCGAGCGGCAGTTCGATCGGCGGCCCGAACACCGGCGCCTTGGCCGCCGTGCCGATCGCCAGCACCTCGTTCGGATTTTTCAATGTCAGCAGCAGCGCCTTGCCGTTGACCACGGGGCTGCGCAGGCCGATCAGCAGATGGCCGTCCGGCGTGGCCGCCAGGCCTTCGATATTCAGGCCGCCCTCGTCCTCGGGCGAGATGTGCGCCGCCTCGTGCAGCCGGTATTTTTGGAGCGGCGGGTACTCGGCGATGGCGTCGAGCAGGCCGGTGAAGGGGGTGCCGGCGACCGTCAAGGTCAGGTCGTCGCCCTTGCCGCCGATGTCGGTGGCGAAGAGCTGGCGCCGTTCCGGCCGCGCGCGCGCCTTCTTGTTGGCGCCGTGCGAGGCGATCCAGTAGATCCGCTTGCCGATCAGGGCCGCGCCTTCGATGTCCGCCTCGCGCTGTTTTTCGCCGGGGATGCGCAACTGGTCCGACAGGTCGAACGTCTGCACCGGCGCGCCCGAGCGGTCGCCGCGGTAAATGCGCAGGATGTTGTCCTCGTCGTTGGCGACGACGAAATGGTCGTCGTCGACGGCGACGCCGGCCGAGGCGTCGCACATGCCGTGGTGTTCCAGCGGCGCTTTGGCCGACGCGCCGGGCAGGGCCAGCAGGCCGGCGAGCGCGAAGGCGACTTTTTTCGTGTTGGCCATCTTTTTCTCCTGAAGAGCGGCATCGGGCCGTGGCGAAAAGGTCGGCGGCCGCGCCATATTTGCTATGCTAGCGTCTTTCCGCGTTCCGGTGCCGCAGCGCTGGCGGCGGAGCCTATTTACGGAGTAGCCGATATGGTCTCGTTACAAGAGCAGTTTTTGAAAGCCGGCCTGGTCGACAAGACCAAGGTCAAACTGGCCAACCAGGAAAAGAGCAAGCAGAAGAAGGTTGAACGCCGCACCGGCGAGCAGACGGTCGACGAAGCGCGCATCGCCGCGCTGGAACTGCAGCGCAAAAACGCCGAGCGCGCGCGCGAAGCGAACGCCCAGCGCGACGCCGCCGCCAACCAGAAGGCGATCGTCGCGCAGATCGCGCAGATGGTGCGGCAGAACCGCCAGGACAAGGGCAAGGGCGACATCCCCTACAACTTCACGCATGGCACCAAGATCGAGCGCATTTTCGTCTCGCCGGCGGTGCGCGAGCACCTGGTCGCGGGGCGGCTGGTGATCGTGGTGCTGAACGGGACGGTGGAACTGGTGCCGCGCGTAATCGCCGACAAGATCGCCGAGCGCGACGCCTCGATGGTGGTGCGGGTCAACAAATCCAGCACCCAGGTGGACGAGGACGACCCATACGCCGCGTTCCAGATCCCCGACGATTTGATGTGGTGAAAAAAGAAAGCCGCCAATGCGATTTGGCGGCTTTCTTTTATTCCGAGACGATGATGCGCCAGCGCCAGGGTTTGATGACGGCCTGGCCTTCGTCGCCGGCCAGTTTGTACTTCTGTAGCACGCCGGTCGGGTTGACGATGACCTGCACCGTGTTCTTGCCCTGCTGGCGGCGGAACGCGAACAACTGCTCGTTGATCACGTCGAGCACCTGCATGGTGCCGCCGGCCTTGCCGTTCCATAGCGCCGGGTTCTGCTTCTTCAGCTGATTCAGGCCCGCGTAGAAGCCTTCCAGCTCGGTGGTCTTCCAGTCGATGGCGTCCTTCTCGAAGAAGGCCAGTTTCTTCTCCAGCTTCGCTTCCTGGCCGTTGTACACCAGCGGCATGCCCGGCAAGGTGTAGCTCAGCACCGCCATCGCGCCGTGCGCGGGTCCATACAAATCCTTGTCAGCGCCTTGCCACGAGTTGATGTCGTGGTTGCTGGTGAACTGCAGCCGGTAGGCGTCGCGCGCGTATGCTTTCGCCGGATTGGCGACGTAGGCTTTCAGCTCGGCGGCACCGGCCTGGCCCTTGCCGATTTTTTGCATGATGCCGTTGAGCTGCCAGTCGTAGCTGGCGTCGAACGCGCGCGCGTGCAGCGCCGGGTCGTCCGCTTCCGCGAGCATGAACACGGGCTTGATCTTGTCCAGTTTCGCGCGCGCCTGCTCCCAGAATTCGGTCGGCACCATGCCGGCGGCGTCGGCGCGGAAGCCGTCGACTCCCGCTTCGCGCACCCAGAACGCCATCGCGTCCGTCATGGCCGTCCACAGCGCCTTGTTGCCGTAGTCCAGGCCGACGACGTCGGCCCATTCCTCGGTGGCGCCGCTGTCGTTCTTGAAGCTGACGGCGTGGATCTCGCCCTTGTCGTTTTTCTTGTACCAGTCGGCGTGCTCGGTGGTCCATGGGTGATCCCAGGCGGTGTGGTTGCCCACCCAGTCCAGGATCACGTGCATGCCCAGGCCGTGCGCCTGTTTGACCATGCGCCGCAGGTCGTCCATGGTGCCGAATTCCGGATTGACGGCTTGATAGTCCTTCACCGCGTAGTAGCTGCCCAGCGCGCCCTTGCGGTTCTTCTCGCCGATCGGGTGGATCGGCATCAGCCAGATCACGTCCACGCCCATTTGCTTGAGGCGCGGCAGCGTGGCGGCGAAGGCGGTCAACGTACCTTCCTTGCTGTACTGGCGAAGATTGACTTCGTAGATGTTCGAACTGCGCGTCCACGCCGGATGCTTGACGGTGGCGGCGGCCGGTGCGATTTTCTGCGCGCCCGCTTGCAGCGGCGCTCCGAGGGTGCAAATCAGCGCTGCCAGTGGCAGCAAGGTGGCAAGTCGTTTCAATGTCACTCCTTTTTGAGCGTGCGTTCAAACAGCTGATAGATGCGGCGGTATTGGTCGTACCAGCTTTCGGCGTGCACGTAGGCGTGGCGCTCCAGCGGGTAGGAGGCCAGTTCCCAGTTGTCCTTTTTCAGTTCGATGAAGCGCTGCGCCATGCGCACCGAGTCCTGGTAAAACACGTTATCGTCGATCATGCCGTGCGCGATCAGCAGGTGGCCTTTGAGCTTGTCGGCGTATTCGATCGGCGACGATACCTTGTACGCCTCCGGGTCCAGCTCCGGCGTGTTGAGGATGTTGGCGGTGTATTCGTGGTTATACGTGGTCCAGTCGGTGACGGGACGCAGCGCGGCGCCGGCCTTGAACTGGTCAGGCGCGCGCAGCAGCGCCATGAAGGTCATGAAGCCGCCGTAGCTGCCGCCGTAGATGCCGACATTTTTTGCGTCGCCCTGGTGGTTGGCCACCATCCAGTTCAAGCCGTCGATGTAGTCCTCCAGTTCCGGATGGCCCATCTGGCGGTAAATCGCGGTGCGCCAGTTGCGGCCGTAGCCGAGCGATGCGCGGTAGTCCATGTCGAGCACGATGTAGCCTTTTTCCACCAGCAGGTTGTGGAACATCTGTTCGCGGAAGTAAACCGGGAAGCGCTGCGTGACATTTTGCAGATAGCCGGCGCCGTGCACGAACATCACGACCGGATATTTTTTGCCCGGCTCCAGCGTGGCGGGACGATACAGCTTGGCCCATACCGGATCGGCACCGTGCGTCGACGGTACCGCGACGATTTGCGGCGTGATCCACTCGCGCGCCTTGTAGTCGGCGCTGCGGGTGTCGGTCAGTTGTTTGGCGGCGCCGCCGGTGCTGTCCACCGTGGCGATTTGCGCGGGCATGTAGGCGGTCGAGTAGCGCACCAGCAGCTTGCGGCCGTCCGGCGACAACGTGAAGCTCTCCACGCCGCCCAGCGACGTCAGTTCCTTCGGCGCGCCGCTGGTTGTGCCGCTCGTGGTGGCGCTGGAGCAGACCTCATAGGTGCCCGGCAGCTTGGGGTTGCACATGAAGTAGGCGGTCTTGCCGTCGGCCGACCATTCGACGTTGCTGGCTTCCCATTTGCCCGAGGTGAGCGCGCGCGGTGCCATGCCGGCGGTGGCGGGTTGCAGGTAGATGTGGGCGTAGCCGCTTTCCTCCGACTGGTACCACAGCGTGCTGTTGTCCGGCTGCCAGCCGAAGCCGTTGCCACGGTTGTTGACCCAGGCGGCGTCCGTCAGGCGGTGCACCGGCTGCAGCTTGGCGCCGGCCAGATCGACGGTGGCGATCCAGCGGTCCTTGTTGTCGATCGCCTGCGCCATCACGGCCACCTGCTTGCCGTTGTCGCTCCAGCGGATCGATTCGTCGCGGCTTTCGAAGCGCACGCCGCGATTGCCCTTCAGCGGATCGAGCTTGCGCGCGGCGCGCATCTCGGCCAGCGGATCGACATTGATGCCGGGCAGGGTGTCGAACGACAGTTCGGTCACTTTGCGCGTGGCCAGTTCGATCAGCTTCAGTTGCTGCGGTTGCGGGCCTTCGTCGCTGACGCGTTTGCGCTCGTCGTCGGTCTCCTCGTAGCCCGATTCGGTCACGTACTTCGGCATTTTG
Source organism: Burkholderia sp. LMU1-1-1.1 (assembly GCF_040675865.1). Classification (NCBI taxonomy): domain Bacteria; kingdom Pseudomonadati; phylum Pseudomonadota; class Betaproteobacteria; order Burkholderiales; family Burkholderiaceae; genus Burkholderia; species Burkholderia sp. LMU1-1-1.1. The sequence goes on from NZ_JBEGHG010000086.1 coordinate 267,662, forward strand.
CCGACGCGGCGCTTGTCGCCGTCCTTGGCGCTGGTGACCACCAGCAGATAGCGCCCGTCCGGCGACAGCGCGCTGGTTTCGATGACGACCTTTTCGCCCAGGTAGACCGGCTGCGGGGCGCGGGTGGCGTCGGCGCCGCGTTCCTGGTTGCGGCGGTCGCGGACGGCGTCGCGCTCCTCCTTCTGGCGCGCCAGGGTCGAGAGCAGGCGCAGTTGCAGGTCGCGGCGCGCGCTGGCGTCCGGCGCGGCGTCCGGGTCCTTGGCGGTGCGCAGCACCGCCACCGGCGATACCAGGCGCTCGGCGCGGCTCCAGCTGAACCAGTCGCTGCCCACGCGGAACTGCACGCCGGCGCCGTCGGCGGTGTATTGCGGATCGGCGGCCGGGGTGGTGCCGCGCAGGATTTGTGTCAGCGCGCCGCTTTTCAAGTCACGTTCGAACAGGTCGCCGTTGCGCAGCAAAATCGCGCGCGTGCGATCGCGGTTGTAGACCGGATCGGCGCTGTCGAGGTTCGCCAGCTGCTTGTCGTCCACCAGCTTCGGGCCGCCGGCGGCGATCTGGAAGGTGTCGCGCAGCGGCGAGCCGGCGCGTTTTTGTTTGAAGTAGACCTGGCGGCTGTCCCAGCCCCACCATGCCGATTCGACCGGATTGCCGATCCAGTCGGGATTGGCCATGGCCTGGTCCAGGGTGATCGGTGTGGGAGTGGCCGCATGGGCCGCGTGGGCCGTCAAGGCGGTGAGCGCGGCCAGGGTGGTGGCCAGCGTGGTGGAGAAGGGCAGGACAAAACGCATTGATAGTTCGCTTTGAAGTTGGGTGAACGGGAGCGCCGGATTGCGACGCGTCCACGATTATAGTGGACCGCAACGCTTAATCGGTAGCGCCTGCCGCACAGGCAACGCGCATGGCTGCGTTGCAAATGCTCGCGATAGCGGGCTATCGCTGCGCTTTACGCCTTGCCCTGCACGCCGCCTGCGCGTCCTTCGCTCCCAATTAAACGTTGCAGTCCACTACCCGAACAGTCAGTTGCGGGCTATCTTGTCTCTGAGGCCGTCCTTGGCGTCCGGGCCGCCGCGGCGCGGCGCCATGCGCAGCGCCAGCATCAGGATCAGCCCCGCCGCCAGGTACGTGCCGATCAGCGCGGCGAGCATGGCGGCGCTGTCGCCCCAGGCCAGCAGGCGCGCGCTCAACGCCGGGCCGAAGGCGCCGCCCATCATGGCCAGGCCGCCCACCAGCGCGATGCCGACGGCCGCGCGTTGGCGGTTCAGCAGGTCGGTGAGGATGGCCGCCAGCAGCGGCAGCGCCGACGAGATGCCGAGCGACGCCAGCGACAGGCCGGCCAGCGACCATGCCAGGCCGTTGTCGGCGGCGATGGCCAGACCGAGGCCGCCGGCGGCCAGCACCATGCAAGCGATGAAGTGGCCGCGCCGTTCGCGCCGGCGGTCCGAGTCGTAGCCGATGGCGATCATGCCGGCGATGCCGACGACGCCGGGTATCGCCGCCAGCAACCCGGGTTCCAGCGGGCCGCCGGCGCCCCAGCGCTGCATCAGCGCCGGCGCCCAGTGCGCCAGCGCGTAGCTGGCGCCGGCCAGCAGCAGGTTGGCGAGCGCCAGCAGGCAGATGGCGGGATCGCGCAGCAGCGACCAGATGATGGCGAAGGCCGACGGCGGTTCGTCCTCGTCGTCGTCCTCGTCGATGCCGGCGGCCTTGGCGAGCGCCCTTTCATCGCGGTTCAAATCCTGCCGCACCATTTGCTGTTCGAAACCCGATAGCCATTTGGCATCGTCGGGCTGGTCGTCGAGATGGAAGTAGGCGGCGATGCCCAGCAGCGCGGCCGGCAGGCCTTGCGCCAGCAGCAGCCATTGCCAGCCCTGCATGCCGCTGTACAGATGCAGCGCCTGCTGCATGGCGCCCGACAGCGGCCCGGCGACGATACCGCCGATCAGCGTGGCCGACGCGAAGACGGCGAACACGCGCGCGCGCCGCGCGGCCGGATACCAGTAGGTCAGATACAGGATCACACCGGGGAAGAAGCCCGCTTCGCACATGCCGAGCAGGAAGCGGATCGTGTAGTACTCGAGCGGCGTGCGCACGAAGGCGCCGGCGGCGGTTGCCGCGCCCCAGCCGAGCATCATGCGCAGAAGGATTTTGCGCGTGCCGAGTTTTTCCAGCAGCAGATTGCAAGGCACTGCGAACAGCGCGTAGGCGAAGAAGAACACGCCGGCGCCCCAGGCGAAGACCTGGTTGCCGAAAGCGAGGCTGTCCTGGATGTGGCGCTGCGCGAGGTCGACGTTGACGCGGTCGATGTACGCGACCACGCAGCACAGCATCAGCAGCGGCAGCAGGCGCCAGCTGATCTTGCGGTAGATTGCATCCATGCCGGCAGCGCCGCGCAGGTGCAGAAGCGTGGCGCCATGGTTCACGATGCGGGGGCAAGAGTGGTCTGCATGTAGCCGATATTAGCCGTGCCTAAATTCTTAGGCAAGCGTTTGGCTCAATGGGGAACTCAAAACAACAAAGGATGGGCTGGCGCACCATTATGGCACGTCGGTGGCACGTCGGTGGCACGTAGGGCGGATTAGGCGGAACGCCGTAATCGGCCATCTATGAGCCGCCGACGGCGCATGCATGCATGGCCGATTACGCTGCGCTAATCCGCCCTACGTGGTTCCAAGGTGATTCGACATTCGAGGCCGGGCTTGGCGCGGTCAGATCCGCACCGAGCCGGCGCCCATGGCGCGGGCGTTGTCGTTCATGGTGCCGAGGTTGCGGCGGGGCCGCAACTCGGGCTTGGTGGCGGCGTCGCCGTCTTCCTGCGCCAGGAACTGGGTGCCGATCTCGAACCACTCGTCGCTGGAAATCACCTTTTGCGCCAGCGGCAGCAGTTCCTGTTCTTCCTTGTCCAGGCGCTTCAGAAGATTCTGGCAATACAGGTCGATGGTGCGGCACAGGAATTTTCCCTGCGAGGCGCTGCGGCGCATCGCCCGCCGCAGGCACTTGTGCACGGCGTTGAGCATCGCGCTGCCCAGCCGGCTGAGCGTCTCGAGGTCGTTCATCAGCGCGGCGCAGTTGGAATCGGCCGCGCGCACGGCGGGCATCAGGCAGGCCTCGACCTTGCGCTGGTGGCGGGCTTCGGCAAAGCTGGTCAGCTCCTTGAGCTGGGACTCGATGAACACAGGATCGATCTCCTGTGGGCGGCGCGCGATCGACTGCACATGCTGCAGCAACCGCGAGATGAAGTGGCGTTCTTTTTTTTGTTCGATGGAGAGTGTCAGTAGGACATAAGTGGCAGTTAGCATAACGTTTCCCATATTCGTCTGACTTCGGCTGCGCGGCAAGCGTGGAGTGCTGCGGCCAGCGCGGCCAGTGGGTTTACCTTAGCGCTGAGCCCAGCTCATTCAACGTCGATTTACAATTGTTCACAACTAGTGAAAAAGCAATAATTGTGCTGCAATAATAAGTATCAACTGCTTCCAATTTCGAAGATTACCGGCGGGGAAAACGCGTTATACACCTGCCATGCCGGTGATTACTGATGCGTGCTCTACCTGGCTGAGTGGGAAATTATGCACCCATTTTCTTGACCCGTGTAGGCGTTTACGGGTCACTAGCAAAAAAAGTTTTGTATCAAACCGCGCCAGGCGGGGCGCGGTTTTGCTTGTTGCGGCGCAGCGATTTCAGCCGGCCAGCGGCGTGCCGAGATAGGCGCCGCGCGGCGCGCCCAGGCCCTGCTTGACCTGCTTGCTGATGTCGTCGACCAGCACTTCGTCGTCACCGTTTTCGAGCGCGGCGACAATGATGCGCGCTACCTCGGCCGGCGGGGTTTTCTGCGCGTCGATGGCGGCGACCATGTCGGTGTCCATGTAACCCATGTGGGCCGCCAGCACCTGCGTGTTTTGCGCCTGCAGTTCGCCGCGCAGGCCGTTGGTCAGCGCCCAAGCCGCCGCCTTGGACACGCTATAGGTGCCGGTGCCCGGCATGCTGATCCAGGCCAGCGCCGACAACACGTTGACGATGGCGCCGCCGCCATTGCTCTTCAACGCCGGCGCGAAGGCCGAGCTGAGCGCCATCGGGCCGAAGAAGTTCGTGTCCAGTTCCTGTTGCATCGCCTGCAAGGCGTTGGGGGCGGTGAGATCGGTGCCGCTGAAGATGCCGGCGTTATTGATCAGGATGGTGAGGTCGGGAATCGCCCGCACGGCGGCCGCGATGTCGTCCGCGTTGGTCACGTCCAGCTTGATCGGCGTGACGCCGGGCAGGGTGACCGAGGCCGGATTGCGGGCGCCGCCGTAAACCTTGCGCGCGCCGGCTTTGAGGGCGGCTTCGGCCAGGGCTTTGCCCAGGCCGCGATTGGCGCCGGTGACGAGGACGACGGAGTCTTTGAAGTTCATGGCAATACCTTTCGATGAGAGTACAACATACAATATGACCGGTCATCTTAAAACCGGTGAAAAAAAACGATCAAGCCAATATGCGGTTCAACAGCATGTCGACGAAGCGGTCCAGCGGCGCGCGGTCTTTTTCGGCCTTGGCGCGCAGCACCGCGCCCTGCCAGGCGTCGGCGGTGAAATTGGCCAGCTCCCTGGCAGACTGCGCATTGGCGATGCTGCCGTCGCGCTGGCCTTGCGCGATGACTGCTTCCAGCATCGCGCCCATCGACGCGAACGACTGCCGCGCCTGCAGGCGGATGGCCGGACTCTGGTTCGACAGCTCGGTGCTGAAATTGCCCAGCAGGCAGCCGGCGTTGAATTCGGACGCCGCGTTGGATTCGACCATTTTGCCGAAGTAGTCACGCAACCTTTCCAGCGACGGCAGCGACGACTCGCCCAACAGGGCGCCGATCTGCCCGGCCTGCTCCGTATAACGCTGCAATACCTCCACCCCCAGCTCTTCCTTGCTGGTGAAATGGTTGTAGAACGAACCCTTCGGCACCCCGGCCGCCTCGGTGATATCTTGCACACTGGTGGCGTTGAAACCCTTGCTGTGAAGCAGGGTCAGGCTGGCGGCGACGATTTGTTCTTTGACGTTAGGTTTCGGCATGGGTGTAATATGACCGGTCGTCTTAAATAAGTCAAGCGTTGTTTCGCGGGTGGGTTACTTATTGTTCCATAGACTATGGTGAATACCAACTATATAGTTAGCGTACCAATGGTGAATATGGGTTATCTACTGTGCGTACCAAAGCTAGGGTGTGGGGTGGGCTTTCGCTGCCGTCGGCGTTGTTGCCGGGTTTGATGCTGGGCGGGGCCTTGCAGGCGGCGCCGCTGGACCTCACGCTATGCGTGTTCGACCAGCCATTTTCGCCCATGACTTTTCCGGACGGTTGCGGCCAGTCGCTGGAGTTGCTGCGGCGCGCCTCGGCGCTGCAACCGGTGACGATCCGCCAACTCGTCGCGCCCCGTTCCCAATGCATGAACCGCTTGCGCAACGGCCAGGTCGACGCCATGCTGGCCGCCTACACGCCCGAACGCGCCGCCTACGGCGCCTATCCGATGAAGGGGGCGCAGCCCGATCCCGGGCGCGGCGTCGGCGAGCTGCGCTTCGCCGTCTCCCGCCGGCGGGGCGGGACGGTGGCCTGGGATGGCCAGCGCTTTATCGGCCTGGGCCGGCAGCCGGTGGGCGCGCAACCGGATCTGCTGCACATGCCGATGCTGCGCGAGATGGACATCGTCATCGACGACAGCGGCTCCAGTGTGGACCAGGTGTTCGCCAAACTGGCGGGCAGGCGGGTGGCGGCGGCCGTGACCGAGCGCGAGGAGGGCGGCGAGCTGATCGCGCGCAAGTACCGGGAACAGATCGAAATGCTGCCGGTGCCGTTCCAGAAGACGCCCATCTACCTGATCGTCAACAAGGCCTTCTACCAACAGCACCAAGCGCAAATCGAGGCCTATTGGCAAGCTATCGCCCAGGCGCGCCAGACGCCCGGCTTCCGCCGGTTCATCGCCGAGTTCCCCAGACATCCTTAGGGGACGCCTCCCCGGTAAAGTTGCGTAAAGTAACAGTTTACTTGCCGCGGCGCGAACTTGGTATGATGCTCGACGACCGGCTACCAGCCGGTATTTTTCTACAACGTCGGAGATCCCCGAATGAGATTACCCCTGCTGCTGCTTGGGACCGCTGTTGCGGCCTCCAGCGCCATGGCCGCGCCGCGCGGCTTCACCGTGGAAGACCTGGTCAAGATGGAAAGGGTCGGAAGTCCCGCGCTGTCGCCGGACGCCACCCGCGTCGTCTACACGGTGCGTTCCACCAATATGGACAAAAACCGTGGCAACACGCAATTGTGGATGCTGGACTTGCGCGCGCCCAAGGCCGCGCCGGTGCGCCTGACCCAGGCCGACGCCAGCAGCAGCGATCCCGAATGGTCGCCCAACGGCGACGCCGTCTACTTCCTGTCGGCCCGTTCCGGCTCGTCGCAGGTGTGGCGGCTGCCGCTGGCCGGCGGCGAGGCGGCCAAGGTCACCGACCTGCCGCTGGACGTCGACAACTTCCGCCTGTCGCCGCAGGGCGACCGCCTGGCGCTGAGCCTGGCCGTGTTCCGCGATTGCGCCGACCTGGCCTGCACCAAATCGCGCCTGGACGCCAAGGCCAAGGACAAGGCCAGCGGCAAGCTCTACGACAAGCTGTTCGTGCGCCACTGGGATACCTGGGCGGACGGGCGCAACAACGTGCTGTACTCGGCGCCTATCGACGCCACGGGCAAGGTCAGCGCGCAGCCGGTCAGCCTGAGCGGCGCGCTCGACGGCGACGTGCCGTCCAAGCCGTTCGGCGACCGCGACGAGTACCGCTTCAGCCCCGACGGCAAGACGGTGGTGTTCGCCGCGCGCATCGCCGGCAAGACCGAGGCGTGGTCGACTAACTTCGACGTCTACACGGTGCCGGCCACCGGCGGCGCGCCGGTCAACCTGAGCGCCGACAACCAGGCCTGGGACACTAAGGCCAGCTACTCGCCGGACGGCAAGACCCTGGCCTACCTGGCGATGGACAAGCCGACCTTCGAGGCCGACCGCTTCCACCTGGTGCTGGTCGACGTCGCCAGCGGCAAGAAGCGCACCGTCGCCGACAGCTGGGATCGTTCGATCGCCGACTACCGCTGGACGCCCGATAGCAAGGCGCTGCTGGCGACCGCCGACGACATCGGCCAGCATCCGCTGTTCCATATCGACGCCGCCAGCGGCAAGGTCGCCAAGCTGACCGGCAACGGCTACGTCAGCGGCTTCGACGTCGCGCGCGACACCATCGTCATGGCGCAGGCCAGCCTGTCGTCCGGCGCGCAGCTGTATAAATTCAAGCTCGGCGGCAGCGGCGAAAAAGCCACGCAGCTGACCCAGTTGAACGCGGCCGCGCTGGCCGACGTCAAGTTCGGCGAGTTCGAGCAGTTCTCGTTCGCCGGCGCCAACGGCGAGACCGTCTACGGCCACGTCATGAAGCCGTGGGACGCCAAGCCGGGCGTCAAGTATCCGATCGCCTTCCTGGTGCACGGCGGCCCGCAGGGCAGCTTCGGCAACTCATGGAGCTACCGCTGGAATCCGCAGGTGTACGCTGGCGCCGGCTATGCCACCGTGTTCATCGATTTCCACGGTTCGACCGGCTACGGCCAGAAGTTCACCGATTCGATCAGCGGCGACTGGGGCGGCAAGCCGCTGGAGGACTTGCAGAAGGGCCTGGCGGCGGCGGTGCGGAAGTTCCCGTGGCTGGACCGCGAGCGCAGCTGCGCGCTGGGCGCGTCGTACGGCGGTTTCATGATGAACTGGATCGAAGGCAACTGGTCCGACGGTTTCAAGTGCATCGTCAACCATGACGGCGTGTTCGACACGCGCGGCATGGCGTACGCCACCGAGGAGCTGTGGTTCACCGAGTGGGAAAACGGCGGCCCGTATTACGACGTGCCGGAGATGCACGAGAAGTTCAACCCGGCGTTGCAGGTGAAGAAGTGGAAGACGCCGATGCTGGTGGTGCAGGGCGATCTGGATTTCCGGATTCCGACTGCGCAGGGTCTGGGCACGTTCACGGCGCTGCAGCGCCAGGGGATTCCGAGCAAGTTGCTGGTGTTCCCGGATGAGAACCATTGGGTGCTGAAGCCGGCGAACTCGGTGCTGTGGCATCACACGGTGATCGATTGGTTGGATGCTTATCTGAAGAAGTAATCGTGCGTTGTGCGTGATCCGGTGGGGCCGCTGGCGGCTCTTGGCGGATTACGCCGCGCTAATCCGCCCTACGTGTTTCCTCGTGAAATTTAACGCCCGCTGTCATTGCGGGCGTTTCCATATTTGAGAATGTAAAAATGAAAAAAAGTTTGATCGTACTGGCGCTGCTGCTCGCCTATGGCACAACCGCCGTCGCCCTCACCCCCGTCGCGCCCACGCACCCGCGCGCCGAGAACGCCTATCTGTCGCAGGAGGATGCCGCCGCCCGCTCGGCGCGCGTCAGCAACGTCGACTACACGCTCGAGTTCGCGCTGACCGGCAAGGAAACCTTCTCCGGCTCCACCACCCTGGCGTTCGACCTGAAAGACGCCACGCAAGCTCTGACCATCGACCTCGACAAGGCGACCATCGCCAGCCTGACCGTCAACGGCAAGGCCGTCACGCCACAATACAACCAGTGGTTCATCACCCTGGCGCCGCAGGACCTGAAGGCCGGCCGCAACACGGTCGCCATCGCCTACACGCGCCTGCACAGCACCAACGGCGAGGGCCTGCACCGCATGGTCGATCCGGTCGACGGCCGCGTCTACACGTATTCGCACTTCGAGCCGGCCGCCGCGCACCAGATGTTCGCGCTGTTCGACCAGCCGGACCTGAAGGGCACCTTCCAGGTGACCGTCAGCACGCCGGCCGACTGGGTAGTGTCGTCGACGATGCGCGAATCGGGTGTGACCGAGGTCGACGGCGGCAAGCGCTGGACTTTCCCGCGCAGCAAAAAACTCAGCCCGTACAACTTCTCGATGCACGCCGGCCCGTACAAGGTATGGGAGGACAACAGCGGCCCGTATCCGATGCGCCTGTTCGCGCGCCAGTCGGTGGCGGCGCAGGTGTCGCCCAAGGATTGGTTCGGCTACACCAGCCGCGGCCTGAAATTCTTCGACCAGTACTTCGGCGTGCCCTACCAGTTCGAGAAATACGACCAGCTGCTGGTGCCGGACTTCCTGTATGGCGCGATGGAGAACGCCGCCGCGATCACCTTCGCCGAACGCGCCTTCCTGCACCAGGATGAGATGACGGCGGCGCAGCGCGAGAGCCTGGCCGGCGTCATCATGCACGAGATGGCGCACCAGTGGTTCGGCGACCTGGTGACGATGAAATGGTGGAACGGCTTGTGGCTCAACGAGAGCTTCGCCTCCTTCATGGGCACGCTGGCCACGGCCGAGGCCACCGAGTTCACCCACGCCTGGCAGAGTTTCTATTCGGACGATAAGCAGAAGGCTTACACGCAGGACCAGCGGGTCACCACGCACCCGATCGAAACGCCGGTGCCGTCGACCGCCAACGCCTTCGACAATATCGACGCGATCACCTACTCGAAGGGCGCCTCGACGTTGAAGCAGTTGCGCCACCTGCTGGGCGAGGAGGTGTTCCGCCAGGGCGTGCACAACTACCTGGTCAAGTATTCCTACCAGAACGCCAAGCTCGACGACTTCATCGGTAGCCTGGCCCAGGCCGCCAACCGCGATCTCGGCCCGTGGACGCGGGAATGGTTGTACGAGCCGGGCGTGAACACCATCGCCGCCGAGTTCAGCTGCGCCGGCGGCAAGATCAAGTCGTTCAGCCTGCACCAGAACGCGCCGAGCGCGGCCATGCCGACCCTGCGCGAGCAGCGCGTGCAGATCGGCCTGTTCAACCTGGGCAAGGACGGCATGTCGCTCAGCAAGAACTTGGCGGTGACCTACAAGGGCGCCGCCACCGCCGTCCCGGAGCTCAAGGGCGTGGCCTGTCCCGACCTGGCGTATCCGAATTACCAGGACTGGGGTTACGCGAAAGTGCAGTTGGATAAGAAGTCGTTCGCCACCGCGCAATCGGGCCTGAACAAGGTTGCCGATCCGCTGCTGCGGTCGATGCTGTGGCAAAGCCTGTGGGACAGCGTGCGCGACGCCAAGCTGCCGCTCAACGCCTTCCTGGCCACCGTGCTGACCAACGCGCCGGGCGAGAAGGACTATACGCTGCTGGGCGATATCCTGGCCAAGGTGGGGCAGTCGCGGGCCTACCTGGACAAGATGGGGCCGCAGGCCGCCGCGTACCGGGCGAAGGCGGGCGGGCAACTGGAGCAAATGGCGTTCACGGCGGCCAGTGCCGCCAGCGCCGACAAGAATTTCCAGCGCCTGTGGTTCTCCACCTTCGTCGCCCTGGCCAGCAGCCAGACGGCGTTGGCGCAGCTGGCAGACATCCTCGCCGGCAAGCTGGTGGTGCCGGGCCTGAACGTCAGCCAGGACGTGCGCTGGGATATCGTCAACCGCCTGAACCGTTTTGCCTATCCCGGCAGCGAAGCCTTGCTGGCGGCCGAGCAGGAGCGCGACAAATCCGACAGCGGCCAAGCGGCCGCGCTGGCCGCGCGCGTGATCCGTCCGGACGCCAAGGTCAAGGCCGAGTGGCTGGCCAATATCGGCGATCTGCAGACCAAGTTGCCGTTCTCGAAGATACGCCAGGCGATGCAGGTCATGTATCCGGCCGACCAAGGCGCGCTGAACGAGCTCAGCGCGGAACAGCGTTTGGCGACGCTCGGACAGGTCGACAAGGCCGCCGGCCCGGTCTTCATGCGCTCCTACGCGGAGGCGATGATACCGGCCACCTGCACGCCGGCCAGCGTGTCCCGCCTGCAAGCGGCAATTGTTAAATTGCCGGACTTGTCGACGGGCACAAAACGTTCTCTTTTGGTAAGGCATCAAGAGGATGAGCGTTGTGTTGCCATAAAGAAAGCAATGACAGTATTTTAATTGCCGCGTCCGTTTTGTGAAAAAGCCGGCCATGCGCCGGCTTTTTTCTCGTCCGAGCACTTTGCCCGACGATGATCGCGACTAACGCGGCGTAGCCGGTAAATGCCAGAATTTGCTGGGCTGACATAACTTTTTTCGGACCAGATGGTTTCGATTCAGACACTCTTGTTTTGTAAAAGAACAACAGAAAAATGAGCGCATCGGCACAACTTCGTGACAATTTGATGACAGCGCTTTCATAGTGGAATCAGGATTTTATTTGGCACTTTCTCAATATTAAAGAATAATAATTCTTAATCTTAAGTTACTCAAATTGTGTTGTTTGTTTATATTCATTGTTACCTACAAAAAGTAGACAAAGGTTCCATCGGGCAATCAATCCGGCGGACCACGGCGCCATTACTTTCATCAAAAGGGCAGTGAGAAAATGAACCACTTGAAGCAAGCGCGATTGAAAAAAATAACCGGCGCCGCCCTCGGCGCCTTTGCGCTGATGAGCGCCACGCCGGCCATGGCTGCCGTGATCGATTTCGAATCCATCGGCTCGTCGATCTATGGCGGCACCGAGACCCTGGCCGAGAACGGCTATACGATGACCGTCATCGACACCCCGGCCGCCGGTCCTGCCGGCACCGGCTTCGCCGGCGCCGTCGGCGACGGCAGCGACCCGTATCTGTGCGCGATCGCCGCCTGCCCGACCGGCAACGCCAGCCATTTCTACATGGGCGTCAATGACGGCAGCCTGAAGGTGGAGCGCGGCGACAACGCGGCCTTCCAGGTGTCGAGCATCGACTACGCCTTCCTGGCCCCGGTCGGCGGCCTGCCCAGCTATTCGTGGGGTCAGCTGACCCTGCTCGGCATGCGCGCCGACGGCGGCACCATCTCGGTCGCCTACGATTTTCCCCTGCTCGACGCGCTGGGCAATTCGCCGTTCGTCACCAACTCGCTGACGGCCTTCGGCAACGTCAGCCTCAGCAGCCTGATCATCAGTTCCTGCCTGTTCGACGGCAGCGGCGGTTGCTACCGCCCGCTGCCTGGCGCGGAGAACCAGGCGCAGTTCGCCTTCGACAACCTCAACATCAACGCCGTGGGCGCCGTCGCCCCGGTGCCGGAGCCGGAAACCTACGCCATGATGGGCCTGGGTCTGGGCCTGGTGGGCCTGCTGTCGCGCCGCCGCGCCAAGGCGGGAGCCAAAGCCGCCGCCGCCACGATCAACGCCTGAGCAAGGAACACCCCACATGAAACTTCGTCCTATTTCCGCCGCCGTCCTGCTGCTGACGGCCGCCCTGATCGGCGCCGGACCGGCGCATGCCGAGTCCGAACGCCGCTCCTACATCGTGCAACTGACCGACAAGCCGGTCGCCACCTACACCGGCCAGGTCGCCGGCCTGGCCGCGACGATGCCGGCCCAGGGCCAGCGCCTCAACGTCGATGCCGCCGCCGTGCAGGCCTACATCAACTACCTCGACACCAAGCAGAACGCGGTCATCAGCACCATCAACGCCGCCGAGATCACCCATAAATACGATGTCGTCTTCAACGGCTTCGCCGCCATGCTGACCGACGACGAGGTGCGCGCGCTCAAAAAGAACAGCGGCGTGGCCGCCATCACGGCCGACTCCCTCATGGAGCTCGACACCAGCTACACCCCGACCTTCCTCGGCCTGGACCAGCCCGGCGGCCTGTGGGAAAAGCTCGGCGGCAAGGGCGTGTCGGGCGAGAACATTATCGTCGGCATCATCGACGGCGGCATTTGGCCGGAGAACCCGAGCTACGCCGACCGCATCGACGGCAACGGCAACCCGAGCCACAGCGGTTCGACCGTGGTGTACGACGCGCCGCCGGCCAGCTGGAAGGGCAGCTGCGACACCGGCGAGGGCTTCGGCGTGGCCAACTGCAACAACAAGCTGATCGGCGCGCGGTACTACAAACCGGCCGGCTTGGAATTGCACTGGACCGAGTTCCTGTCGGCGCGCGATTCGGTGGCCGGCGTCGAAGGCCACGGCGGCCACGGCAGCCATACCTCCAGCACGGCGGCCGGCAACGCCGGCGTGACCGCACAAAACGGCGGCCTGAACTTCGGCAAGGTCAGCGGCATGGCGCCGCGCGCCCGCATCGCCGCCTACAAGGTTTGCTGGACCGACGCGGCCACCGGCAAGAACGGCTGCGCCCCCTCCAACAGCGTGGCCGCCATCAACCAAGCGGTCAAGGACGGCGTCAACGTCATCAACTTCTCGATCGGCTCGAGCGCCGGCGGCGGCTCGTTCACCGACGCGACCGAACAGGCCTTCCTGGGCGCGACCGCCGCCGGCGTGTTCGTTTCCACCTCGGCCGGCAACCAGGGCCCGGGCGCCACCGCGCCGGCGCCGGTCGGCCACATCAGCCCGTGGCTGGCCTCGGTCGGCAACTCGACCCACAACCGCCTGTACCTGGCCGACGCCGTCACCGGCTCCGGCGCCAAGCTGACCGGCGCCTCGAGCAATGCCAACACCCCGGTCACGCCGCTGGTGCTGGCCAAGGACGCCGGCCTGCCGGGCGCCGATCCCCTCCAGCTGGACCGCTGCTACGGCGGCACCGACGCCGTCGCGCCGCTGCTGGACCCGGCCAAGGTGGCCGGCAAGATCCTGGTGTGCGACCGCGGCGGCAACGTACTGGTCAACAAGAGCGCCAACGCCAAGGTGGCCGGCGCGGTCGGCGTGATCATCGCCAACGTCGAAGGCGGCGCGGCGACCATCATCAACCAGGCGCACACGATCTCGACGGTGCATATCGTCAAGGAAAACACGGCCATCCTGAAGAGCTACATCGCCGCCAATCCGACCACGGCGGTCGCCTCGCTGGGCAACCTGCGCGCCAGCTTCGATCCGTCGGTCAAGGCGCCGATCATGTCGAGCACCTCGTCGCGCGGCCCGAACGTGGCCAACGCCAACATCCTCAAGCCGGACATGACCGCGCCGGGCACCGACATCCTGGCCGCCGTCACCGCCGACCTGACGCGCGCGCAGCGTGACGCCGTCGCCGCCGGCTCGCCGGCCCCGGTGACCGACTGGGCCTTCTACAGCGGCACCTCGATGGCCTCGCCGCACGTGGCCGGCGTGGCCGCGCTGCTCAAGCAGCTGCATCCGGACTGGACGCCGTCGGCCATCAAGTCGGCGCTGATGACCAGCGCGACCGACACCTTCAGCGACGGGCTGACCACCAAGGTCGCCTGGGACAGCAGCGCCACCAACGCCGGCACCTTGCCATGGGGCCAGGGCGCCGGCCACATCGCGCCGAACTCGGCGGCCGATCCCGGCCTGGTGTACGACATCGCGCCGGTCGAGTACGCGCGCTTCCTGTGCGGTCAGGGACTGACCTATACCAGCGCCCAGTGCGCCACGATCGGCGGCGGCATCGCCGCGTACAACCTGAACTTGGCATCGCTGACCGCCGCCAACGTGCTCGGCACGTTGACGATGACGCGCACCGTCACCAACGTCGGCGCCACCACCGCGACCTACAACGCCACGGCCTCGCTGCCGGGCTTCACCGTCTCGGTGCAACCGTCGACCCTGGTGCTGGCGGCCGGCGCCAAGGCCAGCTTCACCGTCAAGCTGACCCGCACCAGCGCGCCGCTCGACACCTGGGCCTACGGCGTGCTGAACTGGAAGGACGGCACCCATGTCGTGCGCAGCCCGCTGACGGCGCGCGCCACCGGCCTGTCGGCCCCATCCAGCGTCTACAGCGAAGCGGCCACCGGCAGCAAGGTCGTCACCGTCGGCACCGGCTTCGCCGGCGCGATGAGCGCGGTCAAGGGTGGCCTGCAGCCGGCCACCCGCGAGACGCGGAGCATCGCCACCGCCAACACCAACCTGAGCAATGCGGCGCTGTGCCAGGCGGGCGCCGCGACCGGCGTCAACCTGCATCCGGTGACGATACCGGCAGGCACGATGCTGGCGCGCTTCTCGCTGTTCGATTCGGAGACGACCGGCGCCATCCCCGGCGATTCGGACCTGGATCTGATCGTCATGCGCGGCAACACGCCTATCCTCAGCAGCGGCGGCGACACGGCCAACGAAACGATCCAGATGGTGGCCCCGGCCGCCGGCGACTACAACGTCTGCGTGATCGGTTTCCGTCCGAACGGCGGCCAGGCCACCTACGCGTTGTCGAGCTGGGTGGTGCAGCCTTCGACGGGCGGCAACTTCAAGGTGGTTCTGCCGAGCACGGCCACGGTGGGCGGCACCGCGAGCGTGGGCATGAGCTGGTCCGGCCTGGCGCCAGGCGTGCGCCATGTCGGCGTGGTCAACTATCTGCTGGGCGGCGTCAAGCAGGGCGCGACGGTGATCGATGTCGATACCACCGATCCGTTGCCGCTGTTTAAGAACTCGCGCACCAAGGAGGCGCTGGCGTTCTAAGCGTTTGGTGTGAATGTGAAAAACCCGCGAGGCCGGTTGGGCTCGCGGGTTTTTTTTGTTTTTGGTGCTGATGTTGGCGCGGGCCGTGCTTGCATGGCCGATTACGCTTCGCTAATCCGCCCTACGTGGATCTGTGGTGTTTCCACCGCCCGGATTCATGACACATTGGCCGGCGCGGCAGCTGGCGCCGGGGTCGCTGACCAGCGAGCAGGTCGACATCATGTGCTCGCGCTCGTCGTCGGCGCGGCGCGCGGCGGCGTGCTGGTCGATCAGCGCCTTGAGCACGGCGCCGTCGCTGTTTTTGCTCGACCAGGCCATGTAGCGTTCGGGACCGCCGCAAGCTTTTGAACCGAAGCCTATCGTGTGGCACTGGCTTTGCGTGTCGCAACTGGTGTCGGCGTTGGCCGCCTGGATTTTCTTCCACAGTTCTTCGGTCTTGCCGACCACCGGAGACGCGGGCGGCGGTGCGCTGCCGCAGGCGCTGGCGGCGAGCATCAACAGGCTTGCCGTGGCAAGGCGAAAGGAGCGGGTGGGGATTTTCATGATTTCATCATGATCCATTCGCCGCTGCTTTACAAGGGTTCGCTCAATCGTGCTTTGCGCGCAATACCGTCGGGGCCGAACAGGATGACGAATTCGGCGTAGGCGGACTTGCCGTCCTCCGGTTTGTTCTGCGGATTCATTTTGGGATACGGGTAGCGCCAGACCTGGTAGCCGCTGTCGAAGCGCACCGTCGTGGCCGGGCCCAGCGCGGCGCGCATTTGCGTCGTTGTGCGGTGGGTGTCGGCAATGGGCACCGTGCCGGCGCCTGGCGCGTCGTCCATGTAGTCGAATTCCACCAGGGTATCGTCGGACCAACGGCGGTCCCATATCGGCGCGTAGTAGCTGCGGTCGAGCAAGACTTGGCAATCGCAGAAGGGCAGGGTGTCCGGCGTTTGCGTGCCGCCCGCGTACAGCATGGAAAACGGCAGCGTCTCGGTGCGCGCGCCGTCGCGCAGCGTGACGCCGAACAGCGGCCGCTCGGCGAAGAATAGGTAGTTGCCGTCGGCGGAAGCGCAGACACGGTCGGGATCGGTGAGCAGCTCGCCCAGCCAGGCGAAGACGTTGGCGTTGTTCGACAGCAGTCCCGCTTCGACGCCGACCTGGCATTCAAGGCGCAGGTCGCCGAGGCGGCGCATACCGGGCGGCACGTTGGGGCTGCGCACCTGCGCGCGCCAGGTCAAGGTGCTGGTCTTGCTGCTGGCGATCAGCGCCGCGTCTTCGCGCAGCGCCTGACTATCGCGGTCGAGGGTGAAGGTATGGTCGGGAGCGACGGGAACGGGTAGGGCGACGGCGTCGCCGACCACGCGCAGGGTGATGCCGTCGAGCCGCGTGGTGGGCAGGCGCGGCAGCAATTGGAAACGCAAGGTCGCCTGCGGCGCCAGCGCCCGGTTGCGCTCGAACCGGTCCATGCCGGCGATCATTTTTCGGTAGGACTTGTCGACCGGATCGCGGGTGGCCGTGACGGTCACGCGGGCAGGGGTTTCCTGGCTGGACGCCTGGCAGCAGGCCGCGATCAGCATCGCGGCCGCCAGATAGTGCCACACGCGGCGTTGCATGGAATTGGGCAAGTCGGCTCCTGCTATTGGGGAAACCAATGTTAGGCCAGCGCGCGCGTTCGCGTCGCACCGCTCATTGCGCCGCTTGCGACTCCACCCAGCGCAGCAGGTCGCGGCCGAACACCCGCGTGCGGGCCGTGTCGATCTGGCGCCGCTTGTAGGCCTCGTGGCTGGCCGGACCGGCCAGGCTGCGCTCGTAGCTGGCCTGGTCCATCAGCTGGATCTCGTACTCGAAGAAAAAGCCGACGTCGTATTCCTGCTCGCCGCCGGCGCCGATGTTCGGGTGGTCCGGCTGGACGTGGATCATCTTGCGCACCGTCACCTGGATGCTGTTGAAGCCGCTGCCGCTGTGCGGGTTGTCGCAGCGCGTCTGCGGCTGCGCCAGGTCGGCCAGTTCGGCGTCCATGGTTCGCAGCAGCTCGAACGGATAGTCGTCGCTGTGCTCGATCCGCGCGCGGTATTTGTTGAAGATTTGCTTGGCCGCATCGAGGTCGAGCAAGGTGTTGCGGGTGCGCTCGGCGTCGACGTTGGTGACCGACAGCAGATGCGCGCGCTGCAGGCTGCGCAGCGCCAGCAGGCATTCGAAGCGGGTCGCGAACACCAGCCGCACGCCGAGGTGGTCGAAGATGTCGGCGGCCAGGTAGGCGGCCTTTTGCAGCAGCTTGAGCAGGATGCTCTTGCGGCCCTTGTTGTCCTTGCGCTCGTAGTGCAGCATCGGCAGGCAGACCTCGCCGTCGGTGAGGAAGTGGCGGTCGCCGTCGTGCCGGATCACCTCGTCGAGGGTGGCGAACACCTGCTCGCGGATGGCGTGGAAGTGGCGCAGCTTGAGGTTGTTGTCGATGTAGAAGATGCCGTGCATGACCTTGAGCACGGCGCACGACCACATGCGCCGCACGTCGACGTTGGTGCCGCGCAGCGAGGCGTACACCAGCAATTGCAGCGGATCGTCGGGATGGCTGACCTCCTCGGGGATCAAGCCGGCCTGGCCCGGGGCGAGGAAGGTGCAGGCGAGGAAGTCGACCGCCTCGCGGTGGGCGCGGGCGATGATCGCCGGCGCGGCCGGCTGCTCCAGGTCGAAGCCGTACTCGCGCACGAATTGCCGGGCGTCGTGGAGATTGCGTAACGCCAGCGCGCCGAGGTCGATGGCCGACACGCCGTTGGCGATGGCATTCAGATAGCTCCAGTTCAGCGAGAACCTGCCACCGCTCTTGAGCGAGGCTCGTAGTTCAGTCATGGCGTCCTGTGAGGGCTGCGATGTCCCAGTATTGCAGCCTGTTAAGCGAGCGTCAATCGATACCAACCGTTACCGTCGCCGGTGTCTCTTATTGCCAAATGGCAAATTATTAGGGTTTTATTTTTCACAAGTTTATAATGGTGGCCTTGATTCTTCGCTGACACCCATGACCTTTTTCAATCGCCGCCTGGCCGCGCTGGACGGCTGGTTCGCCCGCTGCACCGCTTTTCTGAGCCGTCCGCGCGCCGCGTGGCACGCGGCCTGGATCGTCCCCGTCCTATTCGGCCTGGTGTCCGTGATGAACGGCCAGGATGATGGCTGGGACATGCGCAACTATCATCTATATAACGCGCACGCGCTGATGAACGGGCGCATCGGCGTCGATCTGGCGCCGTCCGGTTTCCAGACCTACTTCAATCCCACCATCGACCTGCCGTATTATTTCCTGAACCGTTGGTTGCCGCCGCAGCTGGTCGGCTTCGTGCTCGGCGCGCTGCACGGGCTGAACTTCGTGCTGCTGGCCCGCATCGCGCGCGAGCTCATCGGCAAGCACCAGCGTCTGGTGCTGCTGCTGGCCGGCGCGTGCATGTTCGCGCCGGGCTTCTTGAGCGAGCTCGGCAATACGATGGGCGACAACCTGACGGCGCTTTTCGTGCTCGGCTCGTTGTATATCGTGCTGCGCCACTGGGACGGCCTGCCGCAATGGGGCGCGGGCGCGGTGCTGGCCATGGCCGGCGCCGGTGTGGCCATGGGCTTTAGCGCTGGGCTCAAGCTAACCAACGCGACCTACGCGGTGGCGCTGTGCCTGGCCTTGCTGACCGTGCCGCTGCCGTGGTGGCAGCGTTTGCGGCTGGCGCTGGTGTTCGGCGTCGGCGTGCTCGGCGGCATCGCGGCGACTGCCGGCTGGTGGTTCGTCAAGATGTGGAACACCTTCGGCAATCCGCTGTTCCCGCAATTTAATAACATCTTCCACAGCCCGCTGGCGACCGAGAAAGGCGTCATCGACTTCTACTTCCGTCCGGTCGGCTGGATCGAAAATCTGCTGTGGCCGTTCATCTTCGCGTTCAACACGCGGCGCGTCTCCGAGTTGCCGATGAAGCTGGCGGTGTGGCCGCTGCTGTACGTCTTGCTGGCCGTGTTCGTGGTGGTCTGGCTGCTGCGCCGCCGTGCCCGGGGCGGCCAAACCGCTGGTCAAAACACCGGCCCACATGGCGGCCTGCCGCAAACCGCATCGCCGGCGCTCGCTCCGCGCGCGGCCTTCACGCTGGTGTTTTTTGTCACCGCCTATATCGTCTGGATGCGCATGTTCAGCATCTACCGCTATCTGGTGCCGCTTGAACTGCTGGCGCCGCTGATGATCTGGATCGTCTGGCGCTACCTGGCGCCGGCCCGGCAACGGCTGGCCGGCGTGGCGCTGGCGCTGCTGGTGGCCGGCGTGTTTCCGGTCGCTAACTGGGGACACCAGGCCTGGGGCGAGCGCGCCTTCAGCGCCGAGGTGCCGCTGTTCGCGACGCCGGCGCAAAGCATTGTCTTCCTCGCCCAGCCCGATCCGCCGTCGGGCTGGCTGTCGATCTTCTTCCCGCACGAGGTCAAGATCATTTCGCTGGACACCGGTTTCCCCGAATCGCCGGCCTGGCACGCGCTGCGCGGGAAGGCCATCGCCGAGCGCGCCGGTCCGCACTATGTGGTGTTTGCCGCCAGCAAGAACGATCGGGACGGCTCGCTGTTGCGCAAACTGGCCGTGGCGCAGTCGTTGGGCCTGACCGGAAGCCCGTCCGGGTGCCGCAAACTGGCATGGCTGCTCAAGCGCACGGTCGAGGTGCGCAACTTGCCCGACGGCGGTTGCACCTTCGATCTGCCGCCCAAGTACCGCCTCGACCTGGCCGCGCTCGACCGCGCGGCCGTCGAGCGGCTGGCGCAAAAGCTGCCGCAATACGGGCTGCGGCTCGATGCCGGCAGTTGCGCGATCCGCCAGGCGGCCGTCGGCAAGGAGCCGTATCCGTACCAGATGTGCGGCGTGACGGTGTTGCCGAAATAAGCGCTTGGCACGCGCACGGATTTCCTGGTCTGGGGGGAGGGATGGGCGCCGATGATTGCACGCGGGCGGCGGGCTGTTGCATTTAACTCTACAATGGACGGAAGTCAATATTGTATGGAGCCGGCATGTCCTTTCTGATCGTCCTCGCCGCACTGGTGTTCCTGATGCTGGCAGCTTATCGCGGCTACAGCGTGATCCTGTTCGCCCCGGTGGCCGCGCTCGGCGCGGTGCTCTTGACCGATCCGGGCGCGGTGGCGCCGGTGTTCAGCGGCATCTTCATGGACAAGATGGTCGGCTTCATCAAATTGTATTTCCCGGTGTTCCTGCTGGGCGCGGTGTTCGGCAAGCTGATCGAGATGTCCGGCTTTTCGGAATCCATCGTCGTCGCGGCGATCCGCTACATCGGCCGCACGCGCGCCAACGCCGTCATCGTGCTGGTGTGCTCGCTGTTGACCTACGGCGGCGTGTCGCTGTTCGTGGTGGTGTTCGCCGTCTATCCGTTCGCCGCCGAGCTTTACCGTCAGAGCAACATCCCCAAGCGGCTGATGCCGGGCGCCATCGCGCTGGGGGCGTTTTCGTTCACCATGGACACCTTGCCGGGCACGCCGCAAATCCAGAACATCATCCCGACCACCTTCTTCAAGACCACCGGCTGGGCCGCGCCGTGGCTGGGCACGATAGGCGGCATCGCCACCCTGGCGGCCGGACTGGCCTTCCTGGAATGGCGCCGCCGCTCGGTGATGGCCACCGGCGAGGGCTACGGTGTCGAGGATAAGGCCAAGCCGGCGGCCGGGCAGTCGCCACAGCGCGGGCTGCCCCATCCGTTGCTGTCGGTGGCGCCGCTGCTGCTGGTGGGCGTGGTCAACTTCGCGCTGACCAAAATGATCCCCGTCTGGTACGGCGAGAGCTACGCGCTGACCGCCGACGCCTTGCCCGGCCTGCACGCGACCATCACCACGCCGATCAAGACGCTGGTCGGCATCTGGGCGGTCGAGGGCGCGCTGCTGCTGGGGATCATCTTCGTGGTCGTGACGGCCTTCGCACGGGTCCGTGACGCCTTTGCCGAGGGCACCAAGGCGGCCGTCGGCGGCGCGCTGCTGGCGGCGATGAACACGCCGAGTACGGCTTCGGCGGCGTCATCGCCGCGCTGCCCGGTTTCGTCGCCGTCAGCAACGCGCTCAAGAGCGTGCCGGATCCGCTGGTCAACGCGGCGGTGTCGGTCACCACGCTGGCCGGCATCACCGGTTCGGCGTCCGGCGGCATGAGCATCGCGCTGGCGGCGATGTCGGACCAGTTCATCCGCGCGGCCGAGGCGGCGCAGATTCCGCTGGAGGTGATGCACCGCGTGGTGGCGATGGCCAGCGGCGGCATGGACACCTTGCCGCACAACGGCGCCGTCATCACCTTGCTGGCGGTGACCGGGTTGACGCACAAGCAATCCTACCGCGAGATCTTCGGCATCACCGTCATCAAGACGGCGGCGGTGTTCTTTGTGATCGCGGTTTACTACTTGACCGGACTGGTTTAAGCGCCACCGGCGCTGTCAACGCGGGCGGATACTGCTTCTGGCAATTGGGGCAGAAGAAGCTGCGGCGCTTGGTCTTGCCCAGATGGCCTTTGTGAAACGGCAGATCGCAGCGCGGGCAGACGCGCTTGGTGTGCGCCAGCCAGTGCTGCTTGAGCACGAAGGCTTTCTTCCATTCCAGAAAGTCGAAACTGTATTCGCGCGCCTGCGCCACCAGCTCGCGCAGCTTGGCCGCCGGCAGCGCGCCCACCGTCGACAGCGGATGGACGCGGATGCGGAACAGCACCTCGTTCTTGATGATGTTGCCGACACCTGCGAAGATATCCTGGTCGAGCAGGGCGTCGCACACCAGCGTGTCCGGCGCGGCGCGCAGCTTTTTGAGCGCCGCCGCCGCCGACCAGTCGTCGGACATGACGTCGCCGCGCCAGTCGTACTGGCTGTCGAGATCGCCTTCTATCGTCTTGACCGAGCAGGTGTAGAAGTTGAGCTCTTCGCCATCGTCAAACTCCAGGCTCAGGCGCGGCGTCGCATCCTTGCGCTCGTTGATCCGGTAGCTGCCGAACATCAGCAGGTGGATGCGCAGCGCCAGGCCGGGCAACTGGATCAGGAAGTGCTTGCCCCAGCTGCGCAGGTCCAGCACCGGCTGGCCGCGCAGCGCCTCCATGTCGACGCCCTTGGTGTTGCCGCTCGCTTGCACGATGGTTTTGCCGATGAAGCCGGCCGTCTGCTCGCGCATGATGACGATCGATGGTCCTTCAGGCATGGAATGCTCCGGTTCGCAATGAAGCCATCAGTGTGCGCCGGCCGCCACCAGCGCACTGTTCGCCAGCCCACCGAGCGCGGTCCGTTTGCCGTACTTGTGGTTTCATGGCAGTATTGCCGATCTGTTTTCCATGCAGGTTTATCTTGAAAGGTCTATCTTGAAACATACGCTGCTCATCACTTCCTTGCTTGCCGCCGGTCTGGCGCAGGCCGCCACCGGTCCCGAATTCAGCCCGCAGAAGTTGTCGCAAGACGTCAAGGTGCTGGCGTCCGACGAGTTCGAGGGCCGGGGCCCGAACACCGCCGGCGAAACCAAGACCGTCAATTATCTGATCGAACAGTTCAAGGCGGCCGGCATGCAGCCGGGCGGCGATCCGGTCAAAGGCAAGAAAGGCGAGCGCAGCTGGACGCAGGACGTGCCGCTGGGCCGTTTCGAGATCAAGGGGCCGGTCAAGCTGTCGGTCAAGGACGCCAAGGGCAGCCAGGAGCTGAAGCAGGGCGACGACCTGGCCGTGCGCGCCTCGATGAGCGGCGCCAAGCTGGTCGACTTCAAGAACGCGCCGCTGGTGTTCGTCGGCTACGGCGTGACCGCGCCGGAGCGCAAGTGGGACGACTTCAAGGGCGTCGACCTGAAGGGCAAGCTGGCGGTGGTGCTGATTAACGATCCCGATTTCGAGACCGGCGCGGGCGAGTTCGGCGGCAAGGCCATGACCTACTACGGCCGCTGGACCTACAAGTACGAGGAAATGGCCAAGCGCGGCGCGCTCGGCACCCTCATCGTGCATGAGACGGCGCCGGCCTCGTACGGCTGGCCGACGGTCAAGAATTCCAACACCAACGTGATGTACGACATCGTGCGCAAGAAACCGTCGGAGGCGCACGCGCCGATGGAGGCCTGGATACAGCGCGATCTGGCGGTCGACCTGTTCAAGCGCGGCGGCCAGGACTTCGAGGCGCTCAAGAAACTGGCGCAGACGCGCGACTTCAAGCCGGTGCAGCTGAAGGACGTCACCCTGTCGGCCCACTACGCGGTCGACGCGCAGGTGATCACGTCGAAAAACGTGGCCGCCCGCATCGTCGGCGCCAGCAAGCCCGACGAGACCGTGATCTACAGCGGCCATTGGGACCACCTGGGCGTTGGATTACCGAACGCCAAGGGCGACAAGATCTACAACGGCGCGGTCGACAACGGCACCGGCCTGGCCGCGCTGCTGGAACTGGCGCGCGCCTACGGCAAGGCGCCGGCACCGGCGCGCAGCGTGCTGTTCCTGGCCGTGACGGCCGAGGAGAAGGGCTTGCTGGGCTCGGAGTACTACGCGCAGAACCCGCTGTACCCGCTGGAGCAGACGGTCGGCGTGATCAATATGGACGCGTTGAGCCCGCAGGGCTTGTCGCGCAACTTCACCATCTCCGGCAGCGCGAAAGTCGAGTTGCTCGACCAGTTGATCGCCAAGGCCAAGGAATGGAACCTGGTGTATTCGGCCGATCCGAAACCGGAGGCCGGCTACTTCTTCCGCTCCGACCACTTCCCGTTCGCCAAGCGCGGCGTGCCCGCCATTTCCTATGGCTCGGGCAATGACTTCGTCGATGGCGGTCTGCGGGCCGGCAAGCAGGCCGAGGAGAGCTACACCACCAACAACTACCACCAGCCGTCGGACGAGTGGAGCGCCGACTGGTCGTTCAAGGGCATGGCGCACGACCTGGGCATGCTGTACTCGCTGGGCCGCGACCTGGCCGAGTCGAAGGCCTGGCCGAACTGGGCGCCCGACGCCGAGTTCCGCGCCGCGCGCGACAAGACGGAGGCCAAGCGTAAATAGTTTTATGTTTAACTAAAATGCAATAAAATGGTTGCGCGCCGGCTAGGAAGCCGGCGCGCTTTTGCAGGGACAATTCCCATTACGAGGAGATACCGCATGACCATGTCCATACGCCGTACCACGATCGCGGCGTCCGTCGCGATGTCCGTCGCCCTGCTTGCGGCTAGCCCGGTGCAAGCCGCCGAAGCCGCCAAGCCGGCCGCGACCAAATCAGCCAAGTCCGACATCGCCATTCCCGATATTCCATACACCAAGTTCGTGCTGAAAAACGGCCTGACCTTGCTGGTCCACGAGGACCACAAGACGCCGGTGGTGGCCGTCAACACCTGGTACCACGTCGGCTCCAAGAACGAGAAGCCCGGCAAGACCGGCTTCGCCCACCTGTTCGAACACCTGATGTTCAGCGGCAGCGACAATTTCAACAAGACCTACATCAACGCCATGCAGCAGATCGGCGCGACCGACCTGAACGGCACCACCAATCCCGACCGCACCAACTACTTCCAGAACGTGCCGACCTCGATGCTGGACTTCGCGCTGTTCGCCGAGAGCGACCGCATGGGCCACCTGCTCGGCGTGCTGGACAAGAAAAAACTGGACCTGCAGCGCGGCGTCGTGCAAAACGAAAAGCGCCAGGGCGAGAACCAGCCGTACGGCGTCACGCGCCAGCTGCTGACCGAGAACACCTGGCCGGCCGGCCATCCCTATTCGTGGACGACGATCGGTTCGATGGCCGACCTGGACGCGGCCTCGATGACCGACGTGCAGGATTGGTTCAAGAATAACTACGGGCCGAACAACGTGGTGCTGGTGCTGGCCGGCGACATCACGCCGGAACAGGCGCGCGAGAAGGTCGAAAAATACTACGGCGACATTCCGGCCGGTCCGCCGCTGGCCAAGCACAAGGAATGGATCGCCAAGCGCACCGGCACCCATCGCGGCACGGTCGAGGACCGTGTGCCGCAGGGGCGCATCTACCGCGTGTGGAACGTGCCCGGCGCGCACACCGCGACCGAACCGCTGCTCGACCTGGCCGCGCAGGTGCTGGGCGGCGGCAAGACGTCGCGCTTCTACAAGCGCCTGGTCTACAAGGACCAGCTGGCGAGCGACGCCAGCGCCGGCAACTACAGCTCAGAGATCGCCGGCCAGTTTTATGTTGTCCTGACCGCGCGCCCCGGCGCCGATGTGGCCAGGATGGAATCGATCGCCGACGAGGAATTGCGCGCGCTGATGAAATCCGGCCCGAGCGCCGCCGAGCTGGACATCGCCAAGACCGCGATCCTGGCCTCCTACACCCGCATCGTCGAGCGTGTCGGCGGCTTCGGCGGCAAGAGCGATTTGCTGGCCAGCTGCACCACCTACACCGGCAATCCGGACTGCTACAAGGAGTACCTGGCGGCGGTCAAGGCGGCCACGCCGGCGCAGGTCAAGCAGGCGATGGGCGCGTGGCTGGACGACGGCGACTACGTGCTGGAAGTCAAACCGTTCGCCACCAACTACGCCACCACCGCTAAGCTGGACCGCAGCAAGCCGCCGGCGCTGGGCAAGGCCGAATCGCTGAACCTGCCGCCCATGCAGAAGGCCACCTTGTCGAACGGCTTGAAGGTGGTGCTGGCCGAACGCCACGCGGCGCCGGTGGTCAACTTCTCGATGATGGTCGATGCCGGTTACGCGTCCGACTCGCAGGAGTTGCCGGGACTGGCGAGCCTGACGACGAATATGCTCGACGAAGGCACGGCAACCCGCAGCGCGGCCAAGATCAGCGAGGAATTCGAATCGCTGGGCGCCAACTTCTCCGTGAGCACCAATCTCGACGGCGCCTCCGTGCAGCTCAACGCGCTCAAGGCGACGATGCCGAAGGCGCTGGACGTGTACGCCGATGTGCTGCTGCGTCCGGCCTTCGCCCAGAACGAGCTGGACCGTTTGAAGAAGGACCAGCTGGCCGCGATCCAGCGTGAAAAAGCCAATCCGTCGACGATGGCCTTGCGCGTGATTCCGTCGCTGGTGTACGGCAAGGGCCACGCCTATTCGCTGCCGCTGACCGGTAGCGGCACCGAGGCGTCCGTGGCGCGCATCGGCCGCGACGACCTGGTCAAGTACCACCAAGCCTGGTTCAAGCCCAACAACGCGACCTTGCTGGTGGTGGGCGACACCACCCTGGCCGAGATCACGCCGCTGCTGGAAAAAGCGTTCGGCGGCTGGAAGGCCGGCGAGACGCCGAAGAAGAACATCGCCCAGGTGGCGCCGGCCGACAAGCCGGTGGTCTACCTGATGGACAAGCCCGGCGCGCTGCAAAGCGTGATCTACGGCGTGCAGCTGGCGCCGCCGCGCAACTCTCCGGACGCGGTGCAGCTTGGCGTGGTCAACAACATCTTCGGCGGCAACTTCGGCTCGCGCATCAACATGAACCTGCGCGAGGACAAGCACTGGTCGTACGGCGTGCGTTCCAGCCTGTCGCCGGCGCTGGGCCAGCGTCTGTACATGAGCACGTCGCCGGTGCAGAGCGACAAGACCAA
Organism: Burkholderia sp. LMU1-1-1.1; assembly: GCF_040675865.1. Lineage (NCBI taxonomy): Bacteria > Pseudomonadati > Pseudomonadota > Betaproteobacteria > Burkholderiales > Burkholderiaceae > Burkholderia > Burkholderia sp. LMU1-1-1.1. Next base: position 294,467 of record NZ_JBEGHG010000086.1, read on the forward strand.
GGAAGCGCTGCAGGAACTGGTGCGCGAGTACGGCGACATCGCCGGCGCCAAGCCGATCACCGCCGCCGAACTCGCGGAGGCCAAGAGCAACGAAACCTTGGCGCTGCCGGGTTCGTTTGAAACGGCTGGGCAACTGGCCGGCGCCTACAGCACCATCCTGCAGTACAAGCTGCCGGAGACCTACTACAACACCTTCACCGACACGGTGCTGGCGATGACGCCGGAGCAAGCCAACGCGCTGGCCGCGCGCACCATCGCGCCGGGCAAGCTGGTGTGGGTGGTGGTGGGCGACATGAGCAAGGTCGAGAGCGGCGTGCGCGAACTGAAGCTGGGCGAAGTGCGCAAGATCGACGCCGACGGCAATCCGCAGTAATCAAGCGCAGAGACGGCCGCAAAAAATCCCCGCCGGAGTAACGCCGGCGGGGATTTTTTTTGATCGGACGATATGGTCCACCAATAAACCACGTAACCACGCAGGGCGGATTAGCGCAGCGTAATCGGCCATGCGCGCGCGCCAGCGCCGCCTCCATCACCCGCGCCGTCAGCGGGCGAGCTCCGCAGCCTGCTCCGGTTGATACAGCACCTCCAGGATGCGCACCCGCACCAGTTGCCCGTCCGGACGGGGCCAATCGATGGCGTCGCCCACGGACAGCCCCAGCAGCGCGCTGCCGACCGGCGTCAGGATCGAGATCGCGTCGGCGGTGTTGGCCAGGTCCCTCGGATAAACCAGGGTCAGGCGCAACTCCTCGGGCGGCGCGTCGATCTGGAAGCGCACGGTGGAGTTCATGGTGACGACGCCGGCCGGCATGTCCTGCGGCGCGACGATCTCGGCGCGGCCGAGTTCCTCCATCAGCCTCTCGTGGGTGGCGGCCTCGGCGGGCGGCAGGGCGTCGAGCAGGATCTCGAGCCGTTCGGCGTCGAGCGATGAGACGATGATTTTCGGTTGCATGATGATAGCTCCAGGTAAGTGGTTGCGGATAAGCGGGACGGCGAACGTGGCAAGGCCGCGTGCGATCGCGTATCTCGTCTAAGGATTGTTGCTGTGAGGGCGGCTCGGCAGTGCGAAGAAGACCGGGTGATCTCGCGGGGCGCTTACCGAGCCCGGGAAAGGCCGGCGGAGTTGCGCGCCGTTGGGGCGGCCGCAGGCGATGCCCCCTCGTTCAGGGACGAACAATGATTCTTCGCGGGAATGCGGAACATGTTCATGAGGAAATCGATATCGAGGGAGCCTGGGTTCAGTATATACCAAGGCTCCCCGGCGCGCCGGTCCTACTCCAGCGCGTCCTTCAATCCCGGCGCGAACTCGGCGCCGTGCTTGACTTGCGCGGTCGATGGCTTGAGCGCCTTGCCGATCGGTTCGGCGCGCCCGCTCAGGCACTTGGCCAGGAAGTTCTCGGTGACGGCGTTGAAGGCGATGTTGTTGACCGGCCGCGCGAAGCCGTGGCCTTCGTCAGGGAACACCACGTAGGTGACCGGAATGTTCTTGGCCGCCATCGCTTCGACGATCTGGTCCGACTCGGCGATGTTGACGCGCGGATCGTTGGCGCCCTGGCCGATCAGCAGCGGCCGCTGGATGTTGGCGGCGAAGTTGAGCGGCGAGCGTTCCTTCAACAGCGCCTTGCCTTCCTCGGTGGTCGGGTCGCCCATGCGCTTGTAGAATTGCTGTTTGCCCGCCTCCCAGTATGGCGGGATCGTCTTGAGCAAGGTGAACAGGTTGGACGGGCCGACGATGTCGACCCCGCACGCGAACGTGGTGGGCGTGAACGCCAGCCCGGCCAGGGTCGCGTAGCCGCCGTAGGAGCCGCCCATGATGGCGACCTTGTCGGCGGTGGTGACGCCGCTCTTGACGGCCCAGTCGACCGCGTCGATCAGGTCGTCGTGCATTTTGCGGCCCCATTGCAGATCGCCGGCGGAAATGAAGTTCTTGCCGAAGCCGGTCGAGCCGCGGAAGTTCACCGACAGCACCGCATAGCCGCGGTTGGCCAGCCATTGATGGTAGCCGTTGTAGCCGTAGCCGTCGCGCGCCCACGGGCCGCCGTGCACCAGCAGCACCATCGGCGCCGGCTTGCCGGGCTTGCCCGCGCCGTCGGCGTTGGCCGCTTTCGGCAAGGTCAGGTAGGACACCAGCGTCAGGCCGTCGCGCGACTTGATCTCCTGCGGATACATCTGCGCCAGCGGCGCGCCTTCCAGCTCCGGACGGGTCACGTACAACTTGGTCAGGCGCTTGGCCTTGCGCTCGTACAGCCAGGTGGCCGGCGGCGCCGTGACGGAATCGGCCGAGACCAGCCATTTGTCGTCGGACTCGGTGCGCGAGCCCACCGTGAACTGGCCCTTGATGTTCTTCTTCAGGAAGTCGAGGTCGGCCTTGAGGGCCGGCGCCAGCGCCACGTATTCCTGCTTCAGGTAGTCGACGCTGTAGGCCTGCGCCGCGCCGGTTTTTGGATCGTACAGCGCGCTGGAGATATCGGCCCGCGCGTCCTGCGCCACCACCGTCGTCTTGCCGGTGGCGACGTCCTGCGCCAGCAGCGCCGAGGTGTTGCGCCCGCGCGAATCGGTCCAGTACAGCGTCTTGCCGTCGGCGGTGAAGGTCAGCGGCGCGGTGGTCTGCGCGTCCTCCAGGCCGACGTCGGCCAGCGGCTCGCCATCGGGCTTGCCGTCCTTGAGGCGGAAATAGGTGGTGCCGCCGTCGGGACGCGCCTTCTCGGCCACGCGCAGGTTCAGTTGCTCGTCGGCCAGGAAGCCGGCGTAGCCGTCGTTTTGCAGCAGCAGGGTCAGTTTACCGGTGGCCGGTTCCAGGACGTAGACGTCGTGCCAGCGCGCATCGCGGTTGTTCAGGCCGATCAGCACGCGGTCCTTGACCTTGTTGCTGTAGGCGATGGGCCGCACGCGGGTCTTCTCGAACGGTGTCAGGCTGGTTTGCTTGCCGCTGACGACGTCGACGCCGTACAGCAGGAAATTCTCGTCGCCGCCCTTGTCCTGGATGAACATCAATTGCTTGGAGTCGGGCGACCAGATGGCGGTGCGGATGGGCCGCGTTTTTTCCTCGGTCAGCGCGCGGGCCTTGGACGGATCGGCGGCCGGCGCCACCCACACGTTGAGCACGCCGTCACGCGGCGCCATCCATGACAGCCACTTGCCATCCGGGCTGAGGCGCCCGCCGGTCTTGCTGGGATTGCCGAAGATCTTGGCCCGCTCGATCAGCGGCACGTCCGGCGCGGGGGCATCGGATTGGACCGGGGACTGGGCGTGGACCGGCAGCATGGTGGCGAGCACGGCGGCGGACAGCAGGTAGCGCATCATAGGGACCTCATCGTTGTGGAAAGAATGAAAAAATCGCAATTCGATGATAGACGAATATGAAGTTGCCAGGTTGACCATGCGACAGGCGGCACAATCCGGGGGATGGACGGCGCGTCGGCCGCCCGGAATCAGGCTGGAGGAGGTTGCCTCACGGGATGGCGTTTCAGGGTCCCGGCGGGAGGGCCCGGGAATAAAAGCCGAAGCGGTTGCCGCCGGCTTGCTTGGACGCGTACATCGCGTGGTCGGCTTGTTCCATCAGCCTGTCCGGCGTGTCGGCGCCGCCCGGCGCCAGCGCGACCCCGATGCTGGCGGAGATGACGATGTCGTGCTGCTTGATATGGAATGGTTTTTCCATCTGCTCCAGAATTTTCCTGGCCACGTGCTCGACGTGTCCGTTCCCGCCGAGGTCCTGAACGATGATCGTGAACTCGTCGCCGCCGAGCCGGGCCACGGTGTCGGTCTCCCGCACGCACGAGCGCAGGCGCGCCGCCGCGTATTGCAGCAGCAGGTCGCCGGCGTCGTGGCCGTAGGTGTCGTTCGCGTCCTTGAATTTGTCCAGGTCGATAAACAACAGGGCGACCGGCGCGCCGGAGCGGCAGGCGTGGCGCACCTCGTGTTCCAGCCGGTCGCGGAACAGGCAGCGGTTGGGCAGGCCCGTCAGCGGATCGAAGTTGGCCTGCCGCCAGTTGCGCAGCTCCTCGGCCTTGCGGTCGGTGATGTCGCGCGAGGTGCCGGCGACAGCCTCCACGGCGCCGTCCTCGTCCAGGACCGGGACGAATATATATTCATACACGTTGTCGCGCCCGGAAGGCAGCGTAAAGCGCACCTCGCCGCGCGCGTGCTGCCTGGAATGGATGACAAATCGCACCTGGCGGTCTTTTTCGGCGGCGTGCGGAAAGTCCAGGTCCTGGAAGCTTTTCTCGAGGACCGCGTGCAGCGGCCATCCCACCAGCTCGAGGAAGGCTTTGTTGGCGTAGGTGAAGCGGCCGTCGAGGTCGAACGTGAAGCCGAGGTCGGGCGTGGACGACAGGATGGCGTCGAACACCCGGGTTTGCTGTTCTTTTTCGTAGTAGTAACTGGTGACGGACTCGCTCAACGCCTGGTCGATCGCCTCGTTGAACCGGATCAGGTCGACCACGCCGGCGGGCGGCATCGGATGGTTTTCCGGCACCCGCTCCCACAGCCGCGTCACGCTGGCGCGCAGCGCCCGGTATTCGGACACGGCCGCGATCAGGCTGAAACCGGACTGCATGCGCGCCATGCCGTGCTCCGTGGCGGCGGTCGGTTGCGCGGGCGACGGCTGCACGCCGCGTCCCTTGGATTTCTGCGCCTGCTCGAACGCCGTTTCGGGCAACGCCAGATCGGCCGCCATCGTCTCCAGCATATGCCTGGCGTGGTCGAGCAAAATCACCCGGTCGAATTTATACTTCGCCGGCGCCAACGTGGTGGCGAAGGTCGCCCATTCCTCAAGAATGGTATCGATGTGCTCCAGAATGAAGTCCGACAGCGCCATGTTGCGCCTCCACCAGCAGCCCGATCCTTGAACATGGGTCGGTCGACATGTGTGGTGTGACAAGCGCCATGGAAAAAGGTTCTCGGCCGGCGCCGGCAGGGGCGACGCCGGCCATTGCCGGGTTTAACGTTGTGGAACGACGATCACGGTTTCGCCGGCTTTGCCCTTGTCGCCGGTCTCGCCTTTGGCGCCGTCGTAGCCGGTCGCGCCGGTGGCGCCGGACTCGCCCTTGGCGCCGTCGCTGCCCGAGACGCCGGCCGCGCCGGTGGCGCCGTCAAAGCCGGGCGCGCCGCTGTCGCCGGTTTTACCGGTGGCGCCGGTGGCGCCCGCCGGGGCCTGGGCACCGGTCGCGCCGGTCGCTCCCGTGGCGCCTGGCGCGCCGGCGGGGCCGGCGACAACCTGCACCACCGGTGGCGGCGTTTCGCGTTGGCAGGCGGTCAGGGCGAGGGTCGAGGTCAGGGCGAGCAAGATCAGTGCGGTTTTCATATGTATCCTTTGGTGGTGGGGTGGTCTGCCTGCAGCATGTTCCCCCGCACCGTGCTGGTCCGTGCGTTTGAGTACATAGCCGGCGCCGGTGTCCCGGATCGGCGACACACTGCCGCCGGATGGGCCTCCGCTACAGCGGCTTGCTACACAAACGGAAGTCGGGGTCGTCCGCATAAGGACGGATGTCGAAACCCAGGCTCGCCATCAGCTTGAGCATGCCGCTGTTTTTACACAGCACCAAACCGACGATCTCGCTCAGCCCTTTGTCGCGCGCCACGTCCATGATCCCCAGCATCAAGCGCGTGCCCAGGCCCTGGCCGCTGAAACGGTCGTCGACCAGCAGCGAGAATTCGCAGCTGCTGCGGTCGGGATTGGCGACGTAGCGCGAAACGCCGATGATGCTCGACGTCGCGACGAATTCGCCGTCGGGGCCGGGCGCGCGCAGCGTGCGCACCGCCACCAGCGCCATTTCGCGGTCGTAGTCGATCAGCGTGTAACGGGCCAGCATGGGCACCGACAGTTCGCGCAGCGAGGAGGCGAAGCGGTAGTAGCGTGATTTTTCCGACAGCCCGCGCACCAGATCCTGCAGCATCGAGGCGTCGTCCGGTTGCACCGGCCGCAAGGTGTACTGGCCGCCGCCGCGCATCGGCCACTCCCGCGTGTAGTCGGACGGGTAGGGCAGGATCGCCAGGTGGTGGTAGTTGTGCGTCGCCGGCGGCGCGGCGTCGACGACGATGCGCGCATCGACCACCAGCGCGCCGTGCTCGTCGACGATCAGGGGATTGATGTCCATTTCCCTGAGCTGCGGCAGCGCGCACACCATCTCCGATACCCGCAGCAGGATTTGCTCGACCGCTTCGCGGCGGGCCGGCGGCGCCCCGCGCCATTCGTCGAGCATCCGCGACGCGCGCACGCGCCCGATCAGGCGCTGCGCCAGGAACAGGTTCAGCGGCGGCAGCTCGACGGCGCGGTCGTCGATCAGCTCCACCATGACGCCGCCGGCGCCGAAGCTGATCGCCGGCCCGAACAACCGATCCGTGACGACACCGATGCACAGTTCGCGGCCGTTGCGCTTGCCGGCCATCTTCTGGATCGTCACGCCGTTGATGCGCGCGTCCGGCGCCAGCCTGCGCACGGTGGCCATCATGTCGCCATAGCCGTCGCGCACGGCCGCCGCGTTGCCCAGGTCGAGCGCCACGCCCTGCACATCGGATTTGTGGGCGATGTCGGGCGAATCGATCTTGAGCGCCACCGGGTAGCCGAGCTGGCTGGCGATGAGCATCGCCTCGGCAGCGCTGCGCGCCAGGATGGTTTGCGTGATGGGGATGTGGAACGCCGCCAGCAGCGACTTCGATTCCATCTCGGTGAGCGTTTTGCGCCGTTCGGCCAGCACGCCCTCGATCAACAGGCGGGCGCCGTCCAGATCGGGCTGATTCAATTGCGACAGCGGGGGCGGGGTCTGGCGCAGCAGCAGCTGATTCTGGTAGAACGACGCGATGCTGGAAAAGCCATCGACCGCCGCTTCCGGCGTGCGGAAGGTGGCGATGCCGGCGGCGGTGATGATCTGGCGCGCGGCGGCGACCTGCCGGTCGCCCATCCAGCACGTCAGCAGCGGCTTGCCCAGGCCGGCGCCGTCGGCGCTGACGGCGCGCGCCACGGCGTCCGGGTCGCTGCCGAGCTTGGGCGAATAGATCACCAGGATGCCGTCGACCTGGGCGTCGCGCGCGCACGCCAGCACGGCCGCGCGGAAGGCGTCGGCGTCGGCCTCCTCGGACAGGTCGAGCAGGCCGCCCAGGGTCGCGTGGGCGGGAAGTTGCGGCGCCAGCGCCCGCGCGCTCTCGTCGGACAGGCAGGCCAGCCGCAGGCCCAGTTCCTCTATCCAATCGGCCGCCAGCACGCCCGGGCCGCCGCCGTTGGTGACGACGGCCAGCCGCGGCCCGACCGGGCGGTAGCGCGAGGCCAGGCATTTCGCCGCCGAGAACAGCTGCACGAACGATTTCACCCGCACCGCGCCGGTGCGGCGCAGCGCGGCGTCGAACACCTCGTCGCTGGCGACGATGGCGCCGGAGTGGGTCAGCGCGGCCTGGGAGGCGGCGGCCGCGTGGCCGGACTTGAGCACCACCACCGGTTTGGTGTTGGCCGCGCCGCGCAGCGCCGAAATGAAGCGGCGCGCGTCGGTCAACCCTTCCATGCAGATGACGATGCTTTGCGTGGCCGGATCGGTGGCCAGGAAGTCGAGCGTCTGCGCCAGATCGACGGCGGTGTTGGGCCCCAGCGAGACCACGGTCGAGAACCCGACCGCGTTCTGGCTGCCCCAGTCGAGGATGGCCGAGGTCAGCGCGCCCGATTGCGACACCAGCGCCAGGCTGCCCGGGCTGGCCAGCTGGCCGGCGACGCTGGCGTTGATATGGAGGCGCGGGCGCTGGTAGCCGAGGCAGTTGGGGCCGAGCAGGTGGATGCCGTGTTTGTGGGCGATGGCATGCAGTTCCCCGGCCAGCGGGGCCTCGACGCCGGTCGACAGGATCAGCGCGGCGCGGCACTGGATGCGGCCCGCCACCTCCAGCGCGACCGCCAGGTCCTGGTCGGGCAGGGCGATCACGGCCAGATCGGCCCGCGACCGGGCCAGTTCGGTCAGGGTGCCGGTCATGCCGGTCTGCAGGAAGGTGACCGGCCCGGCGAAGCCGCCTTGTTCGAGTTGGGCGCCGATGGCGCGGCCGTAGCTGGTCTGGGTCTCGGGCTGGTCGGCATCGCCGGCGAAGACGACGATCGACTCGGGGGAAAACAGCGGGGTGAGGTAGTGGGTGTCCATGGGCGTCGGTGGTGTTGTTCGGGAGCTTGCGCCTACAGCCTTGGATCATAGACGAACTGGCGCACGACTAAGACGATTGTCCTGGCATCGACCGCTAAACCGGCCCTCCGCCGGCCGACGTTGTCGGACGGCGAGACGGGCATTAGCCGAAAAGCTTGCCCCGCAGCAGGCTCAAGCCTTGCTCCAGCAATTCGTTCTGCGGCACCTGGCCGCCGGGAGTGAGCTTGTCGATGATTTGCGGCAGTAACTGGGCCAGCCCGGTGGCCGCGTGTTCCGGTTCGATGCCCGCGTGCTGGGCGATCTGGCTGACCTTGTCCGCGCCCAGCGCGTCGGCGATCTGGTTGCCCGACACCGGGGCGTTCTCGCCGGTGCCTATCCATGACGCGACCTGGTCGGCGATGCCGCTCGCTTGCAGCTGCTGCAGGATGCCTTGCAGGCCGCCGGCGTTGTTAATCAAGTTCATCACGCCGCCGAGTAGATCGCTCTGGGAGACGGAGTCCTGTTTCTGGGCGCCCAGCGAACCGATGACTTGCCCTGCCAGTTGATCGAGTAATCCCATCATGTGCTCCTAGAGGTAATGGTTGGACGCGCTGCGGAAGGCTGCGCGATCCTTGCAATCATTAGAGCATAAGTTCGTGCCGATACGATACCGGGGCGGAATCGAACCACCGACGCGAGGATTTCCAAGACGGCTGTCGGTCACCGATGAAACAGGATGATCTGCGTCGGTTGGCCGGGCGTCGCGATGCTGCCGACCTGGGTTAATTGGCCGTCAGCGCCGACCGCGTATTGCGTTACCGTGCTTTTGATATTGTTGGGGACGTAGGCATAGGCACCGGTCGCGTCGAATGCCATCTGCATGGAGTAGTCGTCGGGGGCCGCTACCCGCGCGGGGTTAAGGGAGGTCAGCCGGCCACTTGCCGCGACGACGAATTGCTCGATGGTGTTGTGATCGCCGTTGGCGTAGACGTACTTGCCGTTGGGGGTGATCGCCATGAATATGCCCCGGCCCGCGATCCTGACATTCGCCGGCTCCATGGGCGTCAACAGACCGTCGGCGCCGATGTCGTATTGACTGATGCTGCCGCCATAGTTATTGACGGTATAGGCAAATTTTCCGCTCGGGTCCAAGACGATTTCGGTCGGCGTGCTGTCGGCGACGACGCTTGCGGTCGCCGCCGACACCAGGCTGCCATCGTCCGCGATGGAGAACTGGAACACCTTGCCCGAATAGCCGTCGCTGGCGTAAGCGCGCTTGCCGCTGGCATCGATGGTCATGTCGGACACCGAATTGACCCCCGCAACTTGCGCGCCCGTCGTTAGCGAGGTGAAGCCACCGTCCGCGTCCAGCGGGTAGCGATAAATGCTGCCGTCCCATGAGTTGAAGGAATACAAAAATTTGCCGTTCGGCGACAGCCTAGTGCCCTCCGTGGTGTCTCCACTGCGCACGGTGGCCTTGGGCTGTGCCGACAGTTCGCCGTGCGCGCCTATCGTGTAGGCGCGCACGGCGTTCGCCCGGCCCATGCCGATAAAGGCGTTGGCTGCCTTGTGGTCGATGGTAAGCGAGATGCGCTCGGTCGCTATCGGTACATCGGGCGCGCCGCTGGCGCGCATTTGGCCGTTGGCGCCAAAGGTAAACTGCGACACCGAATATTGATATGCCGAGAGTGCGGACACCCATCGGGCGCTGACCACGTAGGCGTAAGCCGTCGTGCAGGTAACGGCGATGCTGGTAACGGCCGCGCTGGAGATAGCGCCGCTGCCCTGGCTGATTTCACAGCGCTGGCCTGTCGGTTGGCTGGCGATGCCGACCGCATAGCTGCTGCCCGCTGGCAGCTTGTTGGCGAAGCTGAACGCGCCATTGCCTGTAAGCTCAAGGCTGGCCCCGCCTTTGTCTTGCAGCGTCAGTTTTGCGCCGCTGTTGAGTCCCGTGACCGCGCCACCGAGGCTGTAGGTGGACGGGGCGGAGGCGCCGCCGCCGCCGCCGCAACCGGCGGCGATGAGCATTGCGGCAAGCGGCGCGCAGCGGGTGCCGGCGAGAGATCGTTTCATGACGAGATTACCTTGCCGTAGATTAAGTGGTGTTACACGCTAGTACTGAGGCAAGCGGCGGAAGCCGTAAAATAAGGGGCCGCTGGTCGTCGCTCCCAGGGTGCAAAACGCGGTTGCCCATAACGTGCCGTCGCGCTTCTCGATAACGGTGCATGAGTCGCCCGCCCAGACCTTGCGCACCCCGCTCGCCGACTGTACCGGCCCGCCGCCCCTCGACGTCCCGTCGCCGAACTGGCCCTCGGAGTTGCTGCCGAAGCCCCACAGCGTGCCGTCCGCTTTCAGCGCCATCACGTAGTACGAGCCGGCCGACAGCGAGGCATAGCCTGGACCCACCAGCACTGGGGTATCGTCGCTCGCGGCCTGGTCACGTTTGATGGCATTGCGGCCCCAGGCCCATAGTTCGCCATTTTTCTTGATACCGTAATGGGCGTCGTAAGCACTGACCACCGTTTGATAGCCGTCGCCGGACTTGGTCGGGACGAAGGGGGTGGGCGATATATTTTCATTCCACGACCATAAGCTGCCATCCGCTTTCAGCGCCATCGAATTGCCAGCGGTGCCGGTGGCGAGATCGCTAAAGCCGGAACCGAACTGGTGGGGAATCAATTGGGCGGAGGGGGACTCCGGCACAGGACTTGAACGAGCGCCCCAGGCCCACAAGCCGCCGTCGCGCTTGAGTCCCACCACGCGTTCGCCACCGGAGGTATGCGCGCCCTTGGCCGCCACTTTTGCGTAGTCCTTGCCGATCTGAACTGGGGTGGGACTGCCCGCAGGCGGGCCTTCGGCGAACACGCCGTCGTTGTTGTAGCCCCAAGCCCACAGACCGCCGTCGGCGTCGATAGCCATGCCAAAAGCGCTGCCGGCTTCAATATCGGTGTAATTCGATCCCAACCGGGTATTGATGGTGACGACATTGCCTGTCGTGCTCTTGTCCCAATCGTTTTCCCACACCCACAGGCTGCCGTCCTCTTTCAGCACGGCCAGTTTGCGATTGACTTCGCCAACTTTCGCCACCGGCGTCAGGTAGGTCACGGTTTTGCTGGCCAGGCTGGAAGTGGTAGCGGCCGACGCATACAGTTGCAGTGGGTACTCGCCGGCGGTGCCTGATGGCGTGCAGCTAAATACCCGCCGTGTCTTGCCGCCGCCGGCGGCCTCAGTGGCGACGCAACCTGCCAGTTGGAATCGCATACCGTCGCCCAGATCGGTACCTGTCACCTCGAAGTCTGTGGGGCGGGTCAGGATTGCTGTTGCCGGAGAGATGTTGGAAATGGTTGGTGCCGGCGTCGCCGGCGGCGCAGGTGGTGGGGGCTGCGGGACCGGCGCACTGGCGCCATTGCCACCACCGCCCCCGCAGGCTCCCAGCACAGATAGCAGGAGCGTCGCGGGAAGGAGGCTGAGGCGTGGGGCTAAAAATTTCATATGGTCCTAGACATTTGTCAGAGGTGATATTTTAATTGTCTTTGGGCATCTTGAAACTATCACATTGTCACCAAGTTGCTCGGCAAGAGGCGGCCAGCAGCCAGCGATCGTTGAGCTTGGGGCGCGCCGCAGGGAGTGGCAATATTTGCGTGAGCGGCAACATCACGCATCCGCAGCGATGTTCAAGAAAGTGCTGTTAGAATTTGCAATCGTCTTTCGCCTTTGCAGGAGCACGCAAATCCTACCTTTTTTAGTCAGAACGGCGATCCGCCTGCCAAAGCTAACGGCCGCTGCTGCATTAGCCGTGCTGGCGGCGGTGGCCGGCACGATGACCTATACCGGTTTCCTTGTCGTCGGCGTGTTGGCCGATCAACTCGGCACTGGCCGCTTCATCGCAGGCCTGCTGCTCGGCGTACTTTTCGCGAGATTTCCCTGGATTAGCAACGGTAAGCCGCGTATTGTTGGCCTGCTGCCTAAACCGGTGCGTCGCCCGCTCATCGCGGGCATCCTCGCACTGTGCTTGTTGCACTTTGTCTGGCAAGGCGACTACGTGCCCGCATTGTTCATCGGATTCACGACTGCGTTTCTTCTGGCATTCCCGTGGTTGCGGCGCGTTCTATTCGATCGCCTGTTGGGGGCCATCTTCAAATTCACTGGCCGCGACCCCGTCAAGCGCGCCGATGACATGGTGATCGATGGCGAATTCAGGGAAAAGAAGGAATAAGGGAGGTGGACGGCAGTCGGCAAGCGGCTGCTGTCGTTGCAAGTTTCGATGAATAAGCTGATAGCATAGGCGCAGCCGGCGACGCAGGGCGACACGGTCCGCGCGCAGCAGCCCGTGAAGTGCACAAGCCAAGTGCTTTCTTACCATGTAACAACCACTGACGGTTGTGGCGTCAGCACTACGTGTCATGCGAAATGGTAGGCGAAATGCACAACACGAAATACTTCGAACCCAATCGTCGTGCCACCTGGCTCGAGTTGTTCTTCGACCTGATTTTTGTGGTGGCGATCGGTGACGTAACGCATATCCTGAACCACACGCACGAGGGGCACCTTGACCCACTCCGGTTCTGGCAATTCGTCCTCACTTTCATACCCTTGTGGTGGATTTGGGTCAGCCACACGATGTATGCCAACCGATTCGACGCGGACGACCGGAGGCATCGGCTGGCAACCATGTTCATCATGTTCTTGATGACTATCATCTCGGGCTTGATCGACCAACGATTCCTGGCCAGCTTTGAAGCCATCATCGTCTGCTACGCCTGTGCGAAATACATCATCGCCATGATGTATTTCGTGTCGAAACATCGGCACAAGAAAAGCGCGCAACTCGCAACGGCAGTTGGATGGGTGACCCTCGCCGGCGCCACCATCAGCCTCGCTGCGATCCTGTTCCCGGCGCCACAGCGATATGTCGTGCTTTATCTTGGAATACTGTTCGATCTGCTGGCGTTCATCTCTTTCTTGCCGCGTCATCTCCAGGGTATCCCGGTGCATACCGAACACCTGATCGAGCGTGTGGGCCTGCTCACGCTCATCTTACTGGGAGAGTCTGTTATCAGCCTGTCGACGGGACTGGCCAATATTAGCTGGACTGTGGAGAGGCTGGTGACCGCCGCCACCGGCTTCGTGACGATATCGAGCATCTGGTGGGTCTACTTCGACAGTTTTCACCTGCTGTCCAAGCAGAAGCTCACGACCGGTCATTCGGTCCTGTACTCGCATTTTTTTGTTTTCATTGGCCTGTCGATCTTAGCCAGCCTGATCGGGCACGCGATCCTGGATGACATGCAGATATCCGATTTCCGGGTACTGTCGGTCATCGGCACGGTCTGCTTTTTCATTGGCAAGCAGTACGCCTATTTCATGGAGCGTCCCGAGCTGCGGCCCCAGCTGGTCGTCAACACCGTGGTCGTATTCGTGTTGTCCGGGTTTGCCCTGCTATTGCCGAGAACCAGTTACATCCTGTTTGGTCTGACCGCTGCGGTGATTTGCTATGCTTTCCTCAGCCTCAAATACCTGGCCGTCCCCCGCGGGCGTCAGGACCATCCACGCAACAGCGCTATCGGGGGAGACCAGACATGAGCGCTACGGCAAGTTCGCGCGGCGCGATGCCGGTGGCGTTGCAGGGTGCTTAGTTTGCACAGGTGGACGATGTGGCCGGACCGCTGGACGAAGGGGCGCCGCTGCTTAGTACCGGAATTGGACCACGTCGGCTTTTCTGACGTTCGAAACAAAAACGCCAACCTGCGAGGGTTGGCGTTCTGTTTGAAGCATTCTTGGTGGCCCGGGGCGGAATCGAACCACCGACACAAGGATTTTCAATCCTCTGCTCTACCAACTGAGCTACCAGGCCAAGGAGCAGAATTATAGCAGGCCGGAGCGAAATTGCAAGGAACAATTTCTCGCGCACACTTTCGTTATAATGGGTGGATGAATAATCCATCGTCCCCGCCGCGCGTTATCGAGAGTGACATTTGCATTGTTGGCAATGGCGCGATTGCCAAGACCACCGCGCTGGGCCTGGCCCAGTCCGGCCTGAACGTCGCCTTGCTCTGTCCGCAGCCGTCCGCGCCAGCCGGCGCCGCCAGCGCCGCCGACCTCGGCTGGGACGCCCGGGTCTACGCCCTCAACCACACCGCCCACAACCTGCTGTCGTCGCTGAAGGTGTGGGACGCGCTCGACGCCGCCCGCGTGGCGCCGGTCGACGCGATGATCATCCAGGGCGACGGCGCCGGCGCGGGCGACTTGTCGTTCGACGCCTACGGCGCCCACGCCGGCACGTTGGCGTGGATACTGGAAGACCGCAACCTCGGCCAGGCGCTCGACGCCGCCCTTAAATTCGCCCGCAACGTGACCCTGGTCCATGGCCGGGCGACGCAACTGCTGCGCGGCGACGACCACGCCACCGTGCGGCTGGACGACGGCGCCAGCGTCAGGGCGCAGCTGGTGGTGGGCGCCGACGGCGCCGAGTCCTGGGTGCGCGGCCAGTGCGACATCGGCCTCGATTACCGCAGCTACGCCCAGCGCGCCGTGGTGACCAACTTCGATTGCGAAAAACCGCACCACGGCGCCGCCTACCAGTGGTTCACCGGCGCCGAGGGGATCATTGCGCTGCTGCCGCTGCCCGGCAACCGGGTGTCGCTGGTGTGGTCGGCGCCGGATCTGCTGGCCGACCGGCTGCGCGGGGAATCGGCAGCGCAGATCGCCGGGCGCCTGGCCGTCTACGCCGCCGAAAAACTGGGCGGTCTGACGCCGCTGCTGCCGGAGCTGGTGCGCGATTTCCCATTGCGCCTGATACGTCCGCACGCGATGACGTCGCCGCGCGTGGCGCTGGTCGGCGACGCCGCCCACGTGGTCCATCCGATGGCTGGCCACGGCATGAACCTGGGCTTCGCCGACGTGGCGCAGTTGATGAGGACCCTGGCCGAGCGCGAGCCGCAGCGCGGCGTCGGCGATGACCGCGTGCTGGCCCGCTACGAGCGCGCCCGCAAGGAAGACGTGCTGCTGATGCAGTTGACCACCGATGGCCTGGCGCGCCTGTTCGGCGCCGACGTCGAACCCTTGCGCGTGGTGCGTAATTTGGGATTAAACTTGTTGGATAAATTACCTGTGCTGAAGCGCCGCTTGATCTCTCACGCCATGGGCAAGTGAGTGGAAAAAAGGCGGCGGCATGGTCTGTCAGTAGTCACCGGAGATGTCATGAAAAAAAGTAAGTTCGTTTTGCTGTTGTTGTCTGTAATGATGGCGTCTTGCGGCCAGGCTCAAACCTCGCCGACCGAGGAAGAGATCAAGAAGCTCGTCGAGCCTCGCCTGGGCGAGGGCGTGAAGGTCGATTCGGTCAAGGCCACGCCTTACGCCGGCCTGTATGAAATCCGCATGGGTAACGAGATCCTCTACACCGATAAAACCGGCACCTATGTGTTCAACGGCCATATCTTCAACCTGACCACCGGCACCGATCTGACGCGCGAGCGCATCGACGATATCAACAAGATCAAGTTCTCCGATCTGCCGCTGGACAAGGCCCTCAAGAGCGTCAAGGGCGACGGCTCGCGCGTGATCGCGGTGTTCGAGGACCCGAACTGCGGCTACTGCAAACAGTTCCGCAAGACCACGCTCAAAGACATCGACAACGTCACCGTCTACACCTTCATGTACAACATCCTGCGCGAGGATTCGTTCACCAAGTCGGCCGGCGTGTGGTGCGCGACGGACCGCAACAAGGCCTGGGACGACTGGATGTTGAACGGTAAAACGCCGGCCGCCGCCGCCGACTCCTGCAAGACCCCGAACCAGGACGTGCTGGCGCTGGGCCGCAAACTGGGCGTGAGCGGCACGCCGTCGATCTTCTTCGCCGACGGCTCGCGCATTCCCGGCGCGGTCGACACCAAGGCGCTTGAGGCGAAGTTCGCCAAGCTCAAACAGTAAGCTTTTGCAGTTCTACCAGGGGACCCAGGCGGTCCCCTTAATATACCGATAAGCGATACCTATAAGCGGTTTCCCTCCAGGAGAATTGAATGATCACCTTGAATATCAACGGCAAGGACGTGCAGGTCGACGCCGATCCATCGACGCCGATTTTGTGGACGCTGCGCGATAACCTGAACATGACCGGCACCAAATTCGGTTGCGGCGCGGCGCTGTGCGGCGCCTGCACCGTGCACTTGGCCGGTGAACCGATCCGCTCCTGCGTGACGCCGATTTCGGCCGCCGTCGGCCAGAAGATCACCACCATCGAGGCGATGGAAAACGACAAGATCGGCAAGGCCGTGCAGGACGCCTGGGTCAAGCTCGACGTGCCGCAATGCGGCTACTGCCAGAGCGGCCAGATCATGAGCGCCACCGCGCTGCTGCGCACGAACAAAAAGCCGTCGGACGCCGACATCGACAACGCCATGAGCGGCAATATCTGCCGATGTGGCACCTATCAACGCATACGCGCCGCCATTAAAGACGCCGCCAGCACCATCGCTTAAAGGAGCACCGTATGCGTATCGAATGGCTTAATCAGGAAAACATGGCTTCGTTGGCTTCGGGCTCCGCGCCGGCGGCTGCGGATGCCGCCGGCCTTTCGCGCCGGAGCTTCATGAAGGCCGGCGCCGTCGCCGGCGGTGGCCTGGTGCTGGGCTTTTTCCTGCCCGGCGCGGGCCGGCTCGCCAGCGCGCAGCAGCCGCCGGCCAAGGTTTATGAACCGAACGCCTTCCTGCGCATCGCGCCGGACAACACGGTGACGGTGCAGGTCAACCGCATCGAGATCGGGCAGGGCGTGCAAACCTCGCTGCCGATGCTGATCGCCGAGGAACTGGACGCCGATTGGTCGAACATGGTCGGCGCGCTGGCGCCGGCGGGGGAGCAGTACAAGGACCCGCTGTTCGGCATCCAGATCACCGGCGGCTCGGGCAGCATCGCCCACTCGTATATCCAGTACCGCGAAATCGGCGCCAAGGCGCGCGCGATGCTGATCGCGGCTGCGGCCGAGCAGTGGAAGGTGTCGCCGGAGCAGGTCAAGACCTCGAAGGGCACCTTGACCGGTCCCGCGGGCCAGACGGCCACCTATGGCGCGATGGCCGATGCGGCCATGAAGCAGCCGGTGCCCGCCAGCGTCAAGCTGAAGGACGCCAAGGACTTCACGATCATCGGCAAGCCGGTCAAGCGCCTGGACGCGGCGGCGAAATCGAACGGCAAGCAGCAGTTCGGCATCGACTTCAAGGCGCCCGACAGCAAAGTGGCCGTCGTGGCGCGGCCGCCGGTGTTCGGCGCCAAGGTCGCCAAGTTCGACGCCAGCAAGGCCAAGGCCGTCAAGGGCGTGATCGAGGTGCTGCAGGTGTCGACGGATCGCGGCGGCAGCGGCGTGGTGGTGGTGGCCGACGGCTACTGGCCGGCCAAGATGGGCCGCGAGGCGCTGGTCATCGACTGGGACACCAGCGGCGTCGAAAAGGTCAGCAGCGACAAGCAACTGGCCGAGTTCAAGACGCTGGCGCGCAAACCCGGCACGCCGGTGCGCAAGGCCGATACCTCCAAGCTCGCCGGCGCGGCGAAGAAGATCTCCGCCGTCTACGAGTTCCCGTATCTGGCGCACGCGCCGATGGAACCGCTCAACTGCGTGGTCGACCTGCGCGCGGACGGCTGCACCGTGTGGGCCGGCACCCAGTTCCAGACCTTCGACCACGGCGCCATCGCCGCCACCGCCGGCCTCAAGCCGGAGCAGGTGGTGCTGAATACGATGACGGCCGGCGGTGGCTTCGGCCGCCGCGCGGTGCCGAGTTCCGACTACCTGGTCGAAGCGGTCAATATCGCCAAGGTCTGGAAGGCCGCCGGCAAGACCGAACCGGTCAAGGTGGTGTGGAGCCGCGAGGATGACATCAAGGGCGGTTACTACCGGCCGTCGCATGTGCACCGCGCCGACATCGGCATGGATGCCAAGGGCGGCATCGTGGCCTGGGACCATGTCATCGTCGGCCAGTCGATCATCACCGGCACGCCGTTCGAGGCGGTGATGATCAAGGACGGCGTCGATTCGACGATGGTCGAGGGCATGGGCGAGCCGTACGAGGTGCCGCTGAACCTGAGCGCGCACGCGGTCAAGGCCAATGTTCCTGTTCTGTGGTGGCGCTCCGTCGGCTCGACGCACACCGCCTATGTGATGGAGACGCTGATCGACGAAGCCGCGCACGCGGCGAAGATGGACCCAGTCGCCTACCGCAAAAAGCTGATGGGCGAGAAGGGCAAGCGCCACATGGCGGCGCTGGAGCTGGCGGTCGCCAAGTCCGGTTACGGCAAGAAGGCTTTGCCCAAAGGCCAGGCGTGGGGCGTGGCGGTGCACGAGGCGTTCGGCACCGTGGTGGCCTATGTGGTGGTGGCGTCGGTGAACAAGGATGGTTCGCCAAAGCTGAACAAGGTCACCGCCGGCGTCCACTGCAACACGGCCGTCAATCCGTTGACGATCGAGGCGCAGATCCAGGGCGCGGCGCTGATGGGGCTAGGCATGACCTTGCCGGGCGCCGCGATCACGATCAAGGACGGCGTGGTGGACCAGCAGAATTTCAGCGACTACACCGTCGCCCGCATGACCGACATGCCGGTCATCGACGTGCATATCGTGCCGTCGAACGATCCGCCCACCGGCATCGGCGAACCTGGCCTGCCGCCGCTGGCGCCGGCCTTCGCCAACGCGCTGTTCAAGTTGACCGGCAAGCGCCTGCGCAAGCTGCCGTTCGATCTGAGCACGGCCAAGGCGTAAGCCGCATGGCGCTGACGGGTATTTTGCTGGCGGCCGGACGGGGAAAACGCTTCGATCCGTCCGGCGTTCAAAACAAGCTGCTGCAAACCGTGGACGGCGCCGCTGGTGACCTCGTGGTCGCGGCCAGTGCGAAGAACATGCTGGCGGTGCTGCCGCGCGTGTTGGCGGTCGTGCGGCCCGGCGACGACAAGGTGGCGGCGCTGCTGGGCGCCCTCGGATGCGAGGTGCGCGTCTGCGCCGACGCCGACCTGGGCATGGGAGAATCGCTGACGACGGCGATCGAGCACACCAAGGGCGCGGAAGGCTGGGTGATCGCGTTGGGCGACATGCCTTACGTGCAGCCGGAAACCATCCGCGCGCTGGCCGCCACGGTGGAGCGGGGCGCGCGCATCGCGGCGCCCGTGTACGAAGGACGGCGCGGCAACCCGGTCGCCTTCAGTAGTTTTCATTTGCCGCTGCTGCTGGCGCTATCCGGCGACCAGGGCGCGCGCGCGATCTTGAAAAGCCATGCCGTGAGCGAGTTGATGGTCGACGACGCCGGCGTGGTGCGCGATATCGATACGCCAGGCGATTTGCGCGGCGACATATAACACAAGGACCGACATGAAGAAACCGAACAAGAACCCGGCGATCGCCTACAGCATCGTCGGTCACGATCTGGCGGCGCACCTGTTCCACGTCACGCTGACGGTGGACGCGCCGGCGCCGGACGGCCAGATCTTCGCGCTGCCGGCGTGGATACCGGGCAGTTACATGATCCGTGAATTTTCGCGCAATATCGTGCGCATCCGCGCGGAGTCGAACGGCGAGCCGGTCGCGCTGACCAAGCTCGATAAACACTCGTGGCAGGCGGCGCCGCAAAAGGACCCGCTGAAAACCGGCCAGTCGCCGCTTACGCTGCACTATGAGGTCTACGCCTGGGATTTGTCGGTGCGCGCCGCGCATCTGGACCAGAATCACGCGTTCTTCAACGGCACCAGCGTGTTCCTGCGCGTGCTGGGACAGGAAGACCAGCCGCACGTGGTCGATATCCAGCGTCCCGCCGACGAGGCGGCGCAAACCTGGCGCGTGGCGACGTCGCTGCCGGAGTTGAAGGCCAAGCGTTATGGTTTTGGCACGTATATCGCCGCCGACTACGATGAATTGATCGACCATCCGGTCGAGCAGGGCGATTTTGCGCTGGCCACCTTCAAGGCCCACGGCATCCCGCACGACATCGTCATCAGCGGCCGGGTGCCGAACCTGGACCTGGCGCGCCTGAGCGCCGACCTGAAAAAGATCTGCGAAACCCAGATCGCCTTCTTCGAGCCGAAATCGAAGCAGGCGCCGATGGACCGCTATGTCTTCATGACCTTGGCGGTTGGCGACGGCTATGGCGGCCTGGAGCATCGGGCTTCGACCGCGCTGATCTGTGCCCGCGCCGATTTGCCGAGCACGACCGCCACCAGCAAGGACATCAGCGACGGCTACCTGCAATACCTCGGCCTGTGCAGCCACGAGTACTTCCACACCTGGAACGTCAAGCGCATCAAGCCGGCGGCTTTCGCGCCTTATAACTTACAAGTCGAAAACTATTCGCCGCTGTTATGGCTGTTCGAGGGTTTCACGAGTTATTACGACGACCTGATGCTGGTGCGCGCCGGTGTTATTGCCGAGCCGGCCTATTTCAAGTTGCTGGGGAAAACTATCGGCAGCGTGCTGCGCGGTAGCGGCCGTACCAAACAAAGCGTTGCCGATTCCAGCTTTGATGCATGGGGTAAATATTATCGCCAAGATGAAAATGCGCCCAATGCAATTATTAGTTATTACACGAAAGGTTCGCTGATCGGTCTGGCGCTGGATTTGAGTATCCGCGCCAAGACGGGCGGCAAGAAATCGCTGGACGATGTCATGCGCGCTTTATGGCAGCGTTATGGCCGGGATTTTTATAACGGCGGAGGACGCGGCGTAACGCCTGCGGAGGTGGAAGCGCTGTTCGATGAAATCAGCGGCGGTCGCTTCAAACCATTCTTCGATAAATATATACGCGGTACCGAGGACGTGCCGCTGGCGAAAATGCTGGCGCCGTTTGGGGTTAAATACAGCGACGAGCGTAAATCGTCAAAGCCGAGTTTGGACGCGAATATCGGCCGCGACGGCAACGACTGCAAATTATCCAGTGTTCATGAGAACGGCGCTGCGCATTTGGCGGGTTTATCGGCCGGCGATTTATTGGTCGCGATTGATGGCTTGCGCGTGACCGCGACCAATCTGGAAACCCTGCTCTCGCGCTATGGCGTCGGCTCAAACGTGGAGGTGCATGCATTCCGCCGCGATGAGTTGATGACTTTCAGTGTGATCCTGCAAGGTGAGCGGGTACCCGGCATTACCTTGGCGTTGGACCCGGTCGCCAAAAAATCGACCGGCCCGCTGCGCCCCAGCGCGGCCCGCTAGCCACCGCATTCGCCGCCACCGCCGCAACGGTTCACCGTTTTGCTGGCGCTGGCGGTTTCTTTTCGCCAATTCCATGCTAGAAAATGGCATGTAATAGCCAAAATCCGGCATGTACTGATGCATCGGCGCCATATCTTTGTGCAATGCAGCGATTTCGACAGGCTTAATTTTCCGACAAGTGCGGTTCTGGATTAGAATTTAACCATAACTCTCTATTGGTCAGCTACCGATTCGCAAGTTATGCCACTCGATCCCGCCACTATCGTTTTGATGTCGACCGTGATGGCCGTGGCGATGAGTGTCGTCCTGTATTCCGCTCATTCAAGTTTTCCCCGAGAAATTAAAGGCCTGAAACAATGGGCGATCAGCCTGGTATTACTGGCGTTCGGTTCCGGCATTTACGCGTCGACCAGCGGACTTCTCGGCAATATATTATCGCCCTTGTGCGCCAATGCCGTTATTTTATGGGGGCTTGGTTTTGGACTGATCGGCACACAAATGTTCTACAGCCGCGAGTGCTCGTGGTGGTTATTTCATTTTGTTTGGACTTTGGGAATGGTGACAAGCGGTTATTATGTGATTGTTAATCCCGACTACTCCGGGCGTCTCGCCATCTTTTCCATCCTGGCTTTTGTTTTATATTCGTATCAGGTCGTGCTGATATGGGGATATGGCGAGCGCCATTTCTCGACCGTGTTTTTCGGCGTGCTGATGTTATTCCAGTCGGTGGTGGTGCTGATACGCGGCGTTTTGGCAATGACCCACAGCAGCGACGATATGAATTTATCCGTCAACGGCCCGCATCAAAACCTGTATTTGCTCACCAGTCATTTCATGACGCTGCTATTAACGGTGGGATTCATGACGGTCGCCACCCGCCGCTTGCAGACGATACTGGAGCGCCGTTCGACTTTGGACCCGCTGACGCAAGTGCTCAACCGGCGCGGTTTTACCGAGATGTATGCGAAGGAACACGCGCTGATGCGCCGTGAACAGACCGTCATGGCGATGCTCAGCATCGATCTCGACTACTTCAAGGCGATTAACGACTGCTATGGACATTCGACCGGCGATAGGGTGCTGGCCGACGTGGCGGCGGTGATCGCGAAGGCCTTGCGCGCCTCCGACCATGTCGCAAGGTTTGGCGGCGAGGAGTTCATCGTGCTGTTGCCGGCCACCGGCCTGGAGCGG
The DNA here is from genome assembly GCF_040675865.1 of Burkholderia sp. LMU1-1-1.1. NCBI lineage: Bacteria > Pseudomonadati > Pseudomonadota > Betaproteobacteria > Burkholderiales > Burkholderiaceae > Burkholderia > Burkholderia sp. LMU1-1-1.1. The sequence goes on from NZ_JBEGHG010000086.1 coordinate 316,919, forward strand.
GCGCACCATGTCGCGGAGCGCATACAGACCGCGCTGAGGGCGCCGCGTTCCGAAACGGAGAGCGAACAGAGCGCGGCGGCGGCCGCTTTGCCGCCTTACACCGTCAGCATCGGGATCGCCTGCCAGGTCAGTCCGGATGAGGATTTAGACAACATTTTGCTGCGTGCCGACCGCGCGTTGTACTGCGCCAAGGAACGCGGCCGCGACCGCATCGAGATCGCCGCCGAGGCCGTTCTGCCGCTGCACGCGTCCGCGTAATCCGGCTTAGCTGAACAGGCGGCGCAACTCGGCGCCCGGATCGGGCGCGCGCATGAAGGCTTCGCCGACCAGGAAGGCATGGACATTGGCGTCGCGCATCAGCTTGACGTCTTCCGGCACCATGATGCCCGACTCGGTGATCACCAGTTTTTCCGGCGGAATGCGGTCCAGCAGGCCGATGGTGGTCGACAACGACGTCTCGAACGTGCGCAGGTTGCGGTTGTTGATGCCCACCATGGCGGTGTTCAGGCGCAGGGCGGCGGTCAGTTCGTCGCCGTCGTGGGTCTCGACCAGCACGCCCATGCCCAATTCGTGCGCGCAGGCTTCCATTTCGGCCATCAGGCCGTGGTCCAGGGCGGAGACGATCAGCAGGATCGCGTCCGCGCCCATCGCGCGCGCCTCGTAGATCTGGTAGATGTCGACCATGAAGTCCTTGCGCAGCACCGGAATCGCGCAGGCGGCGCGCGCCTGGCGCAGATAGGCCTCGGAGCCCTGGAAGAACTGTTCGTCGGTCAGCACCGACAGGCACGCGGCGCCGTTGTCGGCATAGCTGGCGGCGATGTCGGCGGGGCGGAAGTCCGCGCGCAGCACGCCTTTCGACGGCGACGCTTTTTTCACTTCGCTGATAACGCCGGCCGAACCGGCGGCGATCTTCCCGCGCAGGCTGGCCTCGAAGCCGCGCAGGTCGGCGCGCAGTTCGGCGTTGCTCTCAACGTCGGCGCGCAGGCTGGCGAAGCCGCGGTGTTTTTTTGCGGCGGCGACTTCGTCGGCTTTGACCGCGAGGATTTTATTCAGAATGTCGGACATGATGGACCTAGGATGATTGTTGTTCCGCCAGCGCCAGGCGCAGGCCGAGTGCCAGGAAAAGCCCGCCGGTGACGCGGTTGAGCCACAGGGCGACCAGCGGCTTGACCTTCAGCCGCGCGCTGGCGAAGGCGGTGAAGACGGCCAGGCCGTTACACCATAGCATGCCGTTGAAGTTGAAGATGAAGCCCAGGATGATGAACGCCAGCGGCTTGCTGGTCGAATCGGCCGAGATAAATTGCGGCACGAACGCCAGGAAGAACAAGGCGACCTTGGGGTTCAGCACATTGGTCAAAAAACCCTGGAAGAAGATCTTACGATAGGGCAGGCGCGCGGTCGCGGCGGCGACCGTCGCCTGGTCCGCTTGCGAATCGGCGTCGCCGCGCAGTTTGGCGCGCAGCATGCCGATGCCGACGTAGATGATGTAGGCCGCGCCCACCCATTTGACGACCGTGAAGGCTGCGGCGGACGTCGACAGCAGCGCCGACAAACCCAGCGCGGCGGCGACAATATGGATCATCGTGCCGGCGCCGATGCCCAGCGCGGCGGCCGAACCGGCGCGCCAGCCCTGGGTCGCGCTGCGCGTCATGATCAGCAGCGAATCGGGGCCGGGCATGATGTTGAGCAGCAGGCCGGAGATGATAAACAGCGTCAGGTCGTGGATGCCGTACATGAACGCGCCCCTTAGTTGGTGCTGGCGAGGCTTTGCGTGACCCGCACGAACTGCTCGATCTTCTTCAGCGCGTCGCCGGAGTTGATCGCCACGCGCGCGCGCGCCAGGCCGTCCTCTATCGAGCTGGCCACGCCGGCCGCGTACAGCGCCGTGCCGGCGTTCAGGGACACGATGTCGAACGCCGCGCCAGGCTCCCCGCGCAGCGCTTCCATCATCTTCGCCTTCGATTCGGCGGCATTGGCCACCTTCAGATTGCGGCTGGCGATCATCGGCAGGCCGAAGTCCTCCGGGTGGATTTCGTATTCGCGGATCTCGCCGTCGATCAGCTCACCGACCAGGGTGCCGGCGCCCAGCGACACTTCATCCATGTTGTCGCGGCCATAGACCACGATGGCGTGCTGCGCGCCCAGGCGCTGCAGCACCCGGACCTGGATGCCCACCAGGTCGGCGTGGAAAACGCCCATCAGGATATTCGGCGCGCCGGCCGGATTGGTCAGCGGTCCAAGAATATTGAAGATGGTGCGCACGCCCAGTTCCTTGCGCACCGGCGCGGCGTGTTTCATCGCCGCGTGGTGGTTGGGCGCGAACATGAAGCCGATGCCGGTCTGCGCGATCGATTGCGCGATCTGTTCGGGCTTGAGGTTGATGTTGGCACCCAGCGATTCGATCACGTCGGCGCTGCCGGACGACGACGACACGCTGCGGCCGCCGTGCTTGGCCACGCGGGCGCCGGCCGCCGCCGCCACGAACATCGAGGCGGTGGAGATGTTGAAGGTGTGCGCGCCGTCGCCGCCGGTGCCGACGATGTCGAGCAGTCCGGTGGTGTCGGCCATCGGCACCTTGGTGGAGAACTCGCGCATTACTTGCGCGGCGGCGGCGATTTCGCCGATGGTTTCCTTTTTCACGCGCAGGCCCATGGTCAGGGCGGCGATCATCGACGGCGACATTTCGCCGGACATGATCTGGCGGAACAGGTGCAGCATCTCGTCGTGGAAAATCTCGCGGTGTTCGATGCAGCGCAGCAGTGCTTCTTGATGGGTGATAGCCATGGCAATTCCTTCTTTAATTTGTGGAGCGCACGATAGTGGGCGCACGCATGCCGCTTAACGAACCAGGAAGTTCTTCAGCAGTGCGTGACCGTGTTCCGACAGGATGGACTCGGGATGGAATTGCACCCCCTCGATGTCGTAGTCCTTGTGGCGCACGCCCATGATTTCACCGTCATCGGTCCATGCCGTCACTTCGAGGCAGGACGGCAGCGAGCCGCGTTCGATTGCCAGCGAGTGATAGCGGATCACCGTGAATGGGGAGGGCAGGTCCTTGAAGACGCCCACGCCCGTATGCGCGATTAAAGAAGTTTTGCCATGCATGACCTGCTTGGCGCGTATGACCTTGCCGCCGAACGCTTCGCCGATGGCCTGGTGGCCGAGGCAAACGCCCAGGATCGGTTTCTTGCCGGCGAAGTGCTTGAGCACCTCGATCGAGATGCCGGCCTGCGACGGGTCTTTCGGACCCGGCGAGATACAGATGTGGTCCGGGTTCAGCGCCTCGATTTCCGCGATCGTGATTTCATCGTTGCGGTACACGCGCACATCCTCACCCAGCTCGCCGAAGTACTGCACGATGTTGTAGGTGAAGGAGTCGTAGTTGTCGATCATTAGCAGCATCTCAGAACTCCCCATCCAGGCCATCTTGCACTTGTTCGGCGGCGCGCAGAACGGCGCGCGCCTTGTTTTCGGTTTCCTGCCATTCCATCTCGGCCACCGAGTCGGCGACGATGCCGGCGGCGGCCTGCACGTACAGCATGCCGTCCTTGATCACGCCGGTGCGGATGGCGATGGCGACATCCATCTCGCCGCCGAACGACAGGTAGCCGCAGGCGCCGCCGTAGATGCCGCGCTTGGTAATTTCCAGCTCGTCGATCACCTCCATCGCGCGCACTTTCGGCGCGCCGGTCAGCGTGCCGGCCGGGAAGGTGGCGCGCAGCACGTCCAGGTTGGACAGGCCGTCTTTGAGCTTGCCCTCGACATTGGAGACGATGTGCTGCACATGCGAGTATTTTTCGATGACCAGGCGGTCGGTGACCTTGACGCTGCCGATCTCGGAGATGCGGCCCAGGTCATTGCGCGCCAGGTCGATCAGCATCACGTGTTCGGCGATCTCTTTCGGATCGGCCAGCAGTTCCTTGGCCAGTTCGGCGTCGCGCTCCGGCGTCGAGCCGCGCGGGCGGGTGCCGGCGATCGGGCGCAGGGTGACCTTTTTCTCGCCGTCGGGCAGGGTCTCGTTGCGCACCAAAATCTCCGGCGAGGCGCCGACGATCTGCATGTCGCCGAAATTGTAGAAGTACATATACGGCGACGGATTCAGGGAGCGCAGCGCGCGGTACAAGGTCAGCGGCGAGTCGACGTACGGCTTGCGGATGCGCTGGCCGATCTGCACCTGCATCAAGTCGCCGGCCATCACGTATTCGTGGGCCTTGGCGACCGCCTTCAGGTACTCGTCCTTCGGGAAGTCGCGGATGGTTTCGGTGCGCACCGAAGCGCTGGTCACCGGCGCGTCGACGCCACGGCGCAACATCATGCGCAAGTCCTTCAGGCGCTGGCGCGCCTTGCTGAAGGACTCGGGTTGCGCGGTGTCGGCGTAGACGATCAGATACAGCTTGCCGGAGAGGTTGTCGATGACGGCCAGTTCCTCGGTCACCATCAGCTGGATGTCGGGCAGGCCCAAGTCGTCCTTCGGCTGCGTGTTGGCCAGGGTTTTTTCGATGTGGCGCACGGTGTCGTAGCCGAAGTAGCCGGCCAGGCCGCCGCAGAAGCGCGGCATGCCCGGACGCAGGGCGACTTTGAAGCGCTTCTGGTAGGCCTCGACGAATTCGAGCGGATTGCCTTCGTGGGTCTCGATCACGGCGCCGTTCTTGACGATCTCGGTGCGGGTGCCGAAGGTGCGCAGCACGGTGGTCGCCGGCAGGCCGATGAAGGAGAAGCGGCCGAAACGTTCGCCGCCGACCACCGATTCGAGCAGGAAGGTGTTTTTGCCGGCGTTCTGGGTCTGGGCCAGTTTCAGGTACAGCGTGAGCGGGGTTTCGAGGTCGGCGAAGGCTTCGGCGATCAGTGGGACGCGGTTGTAGCCTTCGTTGGCCAACGATTTGAATTCGAGTTCGGTCATGTCTTCTCTCCATGCCGCCAACATATGGGTGTGGGTTGGCGGTGGTTTGTCAAAAAACCTGTCGGGTGCGCGTGCACGTGCGACAGCAATCAGTTCGGCTTAGTTTTGCCAGGATTGCCAGCGTCGCCAAAGCCAGGCCTCAATCGAGCCGGTTTGGTTGACATTGTGTTTTTTGATGGAAGACATTCGGTCAGGTTTGGTTCAGCTAAAGGTTAATTTTGCGAACTTATACGGCTTGCCGCGTCGAGCAGCGTGTCTACTATACCATCGGAATCGATCCCGTGTATAGACTGTCCGTGATTGTAACCGTAAGGCACCGTCAACACCGGGCAACCCGCGGCCCGGGCCGCTTGCGCGTCGTTCGAGGAGTCGCCGATGGCCACCACCTGGGCCGGCGGCAGGTCGAAATCGGCGCACACGGTTTGCAGCGGCAGCGGATCGGGCTTCTTGCGCGGCAGCGAATCGCCGCCGTAGACCACGTCGAAGAAGCCGTCCAGTCCCTTGAGTTTGAGCAACGGCGTGGTGAAGGCAATCGGCTTGTTGGTCACGCAGGCCAGGCGCAGGCCGTTGGCCTTCATCGCCGTCAGGCCCGCGATCACGTCCGGGTACAGCGTGCTGTGGTTGCCGTTGATGCCCAGGTAGTGCCGCTGATAGGCGTCCATCGCCGCGTCGAAACGCTGCTCGACGCCGGCCGCGTCTAATTGCAAGGCCAGCACCGAGCGGATCAGGTTTTCCGAACCCTTGCCGACCATCAGCGCGATCTGCTCTTGCTCGATGGAATCCAGGCCCAGCTCTTTCAGCATGCCGTTGATCGCCACGTGGAAGTCGGGCATCGTATCCAGCATGGTGCCGTCGAGGTCGATGATTGCGGCGCGTACGCCTGTCAGCACGCCCATCTTAGATCGCCGCCAGGTTGGCGCGCATGGCGTCGATGACGGCCTTGTAGTCCGGCTGGCCGAAGATGGCCGAGCCCGCCACGAAGGTGTCGGCGCCGGCGGCGGCCGCCGCCGCGATGTTGTCGATCTTGATGCCGCCGTCCACTTCCAGCATGATGTCGCGGCCCGATTCGTCGATCTTGCGGCGCGCCAGGGCGATTTTCTTCAGCGCTTCCGGGATGAAGGATTGGCCGCCGAAGCCCGGGTTGACCGACATGATCAGGATCATGTCGATCTTGTCCATCACGTGGTCGAGGAAGTGCAGCGGCGTGCCCGGGTTGAACACCAGGCCGGCCTTGCAGCCGTTGTCGCGGATCAGTTGCAGGGTACGGTCGATGTGCTCGGACGCTTCCGGGTGGAAGGTGATGATGTTGGCGCCGGCCTTGGCGAAGTCCGGAATGATGCGGTCGACCGGCTTGACCATCAGGTGCACGTCGATCGGCACGTCCACGTGCGGGCGGATCGCCTGGCACACCAGCGGGCCGATGGTCAGGTTCGGAACATAATGGTTGTCCATCACGTCAAAGTGGATGATGTCGGCGCCGGCGGCGACGACGTTGCGTACCTCTTCACCCAGACGGGCGAAGTCGGCGGACAGGATGCTGGGAGCGATACGGAAATTGGGCATGACGTGGGGCCTGCATTAAAAAAGATGCGCTATTTTACGCTGCCCGGCCCGGCCGCGCCCGTTTTCAGCCGCGTCCTCCTTGCACGCGGTGCCGATTTGCGGTGCAATGGGGGCCTGACGATATACAATCGCAATTGATCTTTTTACGACCCCACGCCTCAGCCTTAAGGAATTTCGATGGCCACTTATGAATTTACTGTGTCGGTCAGAACCCAGTACTTGCCGGATCAGTCCGATCCGGAACGCACCAATTTCGTGTTCACCTATTCGATCACGATCAAGAACACCGGCACCGTGGCCGCGCAACTGATTTCGCGCCACTGGGTCATCACCGACGCCAACAACCACATCGAAGAGGTGCGCGGACTGGGCGTGGTCGGCCACCAGCCGCTGCTGCAGCCGGGCGAACATTTCGAATACACCAGCGGCACCGCGCTGCAAACCCAGCAGGGTTCCATGGTCGGGGAGTACTTCTGCGTGGCCGAGGACGGCCATCAGTTCGAGGCCAAGATCCCCGAGTTCGTGCTGTCGCTGCCGCGCACGCTCCACTGATCCGCCGGTTCCCGGGCCGCGCCGCTTGTGCCCTTATTTCGGATCGTCATCCTGTTCGGGCGGGGGCAACTTCCTGGTTTTGCCTTTGCCCTGGTACATCGTCCACCAGACGATGAACACCAGCAGGAAAAACGCCACGCATGCTTCCAACATCAATACCCACATAGCTATCCTTATGTCATTTACACGTCGTAGTCTACTCGTTCCGCTCTCCGTCGTCGCGCTTTCGCTGGCCGCCTGCACCACCACGCCGATCCCGCAGGAAAAGCCGGCCGGACAGCCGACTCCGCCCGCCGCGCCCGCCGTTCCTCCCGCGCCGGCGACCCCGCCCGCCCCGGCGGCGCTGCGGATGGTGCCGACCACCTTCGCCGCGCTGCCCGGCTGGGAGCGCGACGACGTGCGCGCCGCCTGGCCGGCCTTCATGTCTTCTTGCACCGTGCTGGTCAAGCAGCCGCAGTGGAAGGAATCGTGCTCGATCGCGCGCGGCGTCAACGCCGCCGACGACAAGGCCATCCGCACCTTCTTCGAGGCGTTCATGGTGCCGAACCAGGTGATCGCGCCGGACGGGGCCACCGACGGGCTGGTCACCGGCTACTACGAGCCGCTGCTGCGCGGCGCCCGCAAAAAAGGCGGCCCGTATCAAACGCCGCTGTTCAAGGTGCCGGACGACATGGTCACCGTCGATCTGGCCAGCGTCTATCCGGAGCTGAAGGGCATGCGCCTGCGCGGCAAACTGGTCGGCAAGAAGGTGGTGCCGTACGCAACCCGCGCCGACATCGAGAAGGCCGATTTCACCGGTAAGGAATTGCTGTGGGTCGACGATCCGGTGGAATCGTTCTTCCTGCAGGTGCAGGGCTCGGGCCGGGTGCAGCTGACCGACACGCAGGAAACCGTGCGCGTGGCCTACGCCGACCAGAACGGTCATCCGTACAAATCGATCGGCAAGTATCTGGTGGAGAAGGGCGAGTTGACCTTGGAACAGGCGTCCGCGCAGGGCATCAAGGCCTGGATCGCCGGCCATCCGACCCGCATGCAGGAACTATTCAATGTGAACCCGAGCTATGTGTTCTTCAAGGAGGAACGGCTGCCGGACCCGAAAGTCGGTCCGAAGGGCGCGCAGGGCGTGCCGCTGACACCGCAGCGTTCGGTGGCGATCGACGCCTCGCAGCTGCCGCTGGGCGCGCCGATGTTCCTGGCCACCACGATGCCGAACAGCGATATTCCGCTGCAGCGCCTGGTGATGGCGCAGGATACCGGTGGCGCGATCCGTGGCGCGATCCGGGTCGATTACTTCTTCGGCTTCGGCACCGAGGCGGCGGAAAACGCCGGCCGCATGAAGCAGCGCGGCAATGTCTGGGTGTTGTTGCCCAAGCAGCCGTAAAACCTCAGCTTATCTCAACACCAGCACCGGCAAGGTGGTGTGCGCCAGCACCTTGTCGGTCTGGCTGCCCAGCAGCAGCTTGTTGATGCCCTTGTGCCCGTGCGACGCCATCATGATGAGGTCGCAGTCGAATTTCTTCGCCGCCTCGACGATTTCCTCGTACGGGGTGTGCGAGACCGAAATCACCCCTTCGAACGGAATATCGGCCGCGCGCGCGGCCGCCGCGACCTTGTCGATGTAGCCGCGCGCGGCGTCCTGCATCTTGACGGCGAACTGGCCCGAGTCGATCACGGCGCCGCCGTCGCCCATCGACGACAGCGGCAAAGGCTGGATCACCGTGATGCCGACGATCTTGGCGCGATTCAGTTTGGCGAATTCGACCGCCGTCGCGGTCGCCTTGTCCGACAGGTCGGAGCCGTCGGTCGGCAGCAGTATGGTTTTGAACATGGCGCACCCCCTATCAGGATCGGTTGATACTGGAGCCAGCCTAATAGCTTGGCCGGATTTCCGGCGCACGGTAGGGCGGATTACGAGGGGGCCGCCGCCGGCTGCTCGGCCTCGCGCAGCGACGGGGACATGGCCATGCAGGCGGTCAGCACGATGGCCCCCACCGCCACGCACGCGAGGCCGGTGCGGACGCTGAAATGCTCGCCGATATAGCCGGCCGTCAGCGCGCCCAGCGGCGCCACGGCGATGGTCAGGAAGCGCATCGTCGACACCATGCGGCCGAGGTAGGCGTCCGGCGTGACCTTCTGCCGGACGGCCATGTACGGCATGACAAACAGCATCACGCCGCAGTCGAGGAAGAGCGACAAGGCCGCGAACGCCGCCGCGCTGGCCGCCGGATAGCCGAACAGACTGGCCGGTATCATCGGCGTCAGCATGAAGGCGAAGGCGGTCAGGCCGATGCCGATCAGGATGGTGCCGCTGGCGCCATGGCGCCGGGTCAGCGGCTTGAGCAGCATCGAACTGGCCAGCACGCCGAGGCCGCCCACCATCTGCGCCGCCCCCAGCATGCCCGCGTTCATGCCGAGGTCGCGCGTGGCGAACAGCACCGCCAGCGCCGCGTACCCGTAAAACAGCATGTGCCAGGCGCCCACGCTCCAGGCCAGGGTGCGCAGCAGCGGCTGCTTCCAGATGAATTGCAGGCCGTCGCGGATGTCGCGCAGCGGGTGTTTGTCGGACGGCGCCGGCTTGGGATCGTTGGCCTTCAGGTTGCGTAGCAGCAGGATCGACATCACGAAGCCGAGGGCGTTGAGCAGCACCGCGTACGGCGCGGTGAGCCATTGGATCAGCACCCCGGCCAAGCCCGGCGCCAGCAGCCGCGAGGCGGAGTCGGTGGCGGCGAATTTGGATTGCGCGTCCATCAGGCGCTCGCGCCCGATCAGGTTGGTCAGGAAAACCTGCTCGGCGCCGCCGCCGACGACGTTGCACGCGCCGGTGGTAAAGGCGACCGCGTACATCCATTCGACCGACAGCAGGCCCAGCCACCAGGCGGCCGGGATGCTGAACAGGGCGCTGGCCTGGATGGCTTTGCTGGCAAGCAGGATCGGTAGCTTGCGGTTGCGGTCCAGCACCACGCCGGCCGGCAGCGCGAACAGCGCGAACGGCATCGCCGCCGCCGCGCCCAGCATGCCCATCTGCGCAGGCGTGGCCTTGAGCAGCAACACCGCGCACAAGGGCACGGCCAGCGCGCCGATATAGCTGCCGAAGCCGTTGAGGATGGCGCTGAACCAGTAGCGCAGAAAGTCGCTGTTGCCCAGCAGGGGATCAGCGGCCAGCTTGTCGCGCAGCGGGCGGCGGAGTGAGGTAAAAATGGGAGGCTCGCCGAAGTAAGTTGCCAAGCTTCAATAATACCAGCGGCGGTGATAGGCGCTACAATCGACCCCATAATATTCCACCGTGGAGGTACAACCATGCAATATGAAGACCTGATCGTTGAAGTGCACGGCAAAGTCGCGCTGATCCGTCTGAACCGTCCCAAGGCGCTGAACGCGCTCAATGACCGCATGATGAACGAACTTGGCGAGGCGTTGTTCAAGTTTGACGCCGACCCGGCGATCGGTTGCATCGTCCTGACCGGCAGCGAGAAGGCCTTCGCGGCCGGCGCCGACATCGCCGCCATGGTCGACTACACGTATGTGGATACGTATCGGGACAACTACATCGGCCGCAACTGGGAGCACATCCTGCGCGTGCGCAAACCGGTGGTGGGCGCGGTGGCCGGCTACGCGCTGGGCGGCGGCTGCGAACTGGCGATGATGTGCGACTTCCTGATCGCCGCCGACACCGCCAAATTCGGCCAACCGGAGATCAAGATCGGCGTCACTCCGGGCGCCGGCGCCTCGCAGCGCCTGCCGCGCGCGATCGGCAAGGCCAAGGCGATGGATATGCTGTTGACCGCCCGCACCATCGACGCGGTCGAGGCCGAGCGCATCGGCCTGGTGTCGCGCATCGTCCCGGCCGACAAGCTGATCGAGGAAACGCTAGCCGCCGCCACCGTGATCGCCGCCATGCCGACCTCGGTGGCGATGATGGTCAAGGATGCCGTCAACCGCGCCTTCGAGGTGCCGCTGACCGAGGGCGTGGGCTACGAGCGCCGCCTGTTCCACGCCGCGTTCGGCACGCCTGCCCAAAAAGAAGGCATGAAGGCTTTCCTGGAAAAACGGCCGCCCAATTTTGACGGCCTGTAAGCCGCACCGCTCCACTCCCATGCGCATCCTGATTATTGAAGACAATCCCGACATCCTGGCGAACCTGTACGCGTTCCTGGAGGCGAAAGGGCATGTGCTCGACTCGGCGGCGAACGGCTACGCCGGCCTGGCCCTGGCGGCGCAGCACGAGTACGACGTCATCGTGCTGGACGTCATGCTGCCCGGCATGACGGGATTGGAACTGTGCCAGAAGCTGCGCAGCGACTTGCGCGACGCCACGCCGGTGCTGATGCTGACGGCGCGCGATACGCTGGAGGACAAGGTCGCCGGCTTCGACAGCGGCGCCGACGATTACCTGGTCAAGCCGTTCTCGCTGGTCGAGCTGGAGGTGCGCCTGAACGCCTTGCTGCGGCGCGCGCGCGGCCAGACCACCGGCGCCGCCGTGCTCAGCGTCGGCGACTTGCGCTTCGATACCGAGAATTTCGAGGTTAAGCGTGCCGGCACGCCGCTGGCGCTGACCAAGACCGGCTACACCATTCTGAAATGCCTGATGACGCAAGCGCCCAGGCTGGTGCCGCGTGAATTGCTGGAGCAGGAAGTGTGGGGCGAGGACCGTCCGGACAGCGACGCGTTGCGCACCCACATTCATGCGCTGCGCCAGGCGCTCGACAAACCTTTTGAATTCGCCATGCTGCGCACCGTCCCCGGCATCGGCTATAAACTGCTAGCCTCCGATGCCACCGTTTAAATCCTTGCGCCGGCGTATCGTCGTCGCTTACCTGACGTTCGCCGCTGCCGGCATCCTGTTTTTCGCCGTCATCGCCGCCGTCGCCATCGAAGGCATCGAAGTGAAACTGGTGGACGAGCGCCTGCAGGAAGTGGCGGCCTGGGCTTCGCCGCGCCACGCCGGCGGCCTGCCGGTGGAAATGCCGGCCGGCCTGAGCTTCCATCACGACGCTGAAATCCCGCTCTCGTTGCGCGATTTGCCCGATGGTGCGACCGAGATCACCGTCGATGGCGTCGATTTGCATGTCTGGTCCGGCAGGGACGATAACGGACGGTACGCGGTGGTCGATCACGCCAGCGCCTATGAAAAGATCGAGGTGGTGGTGTATGGCATGTTTGCCATCGGGTTTATCGGGTTTTTGATTTGCTCGATGATGTTCGGGGCGTATATCGGCAACAGCATGGTCGCGCCCATCATGGGCCTGGCCTCGGCGGTGCAGGCGCGCCGGCCGGACCTGCCGTTGCAGGACAGTCCGGACGAACTGGGCATCCTGGCGCGCGCTTTTTCGGCCCGTACCAAGGAGTTGACCGAAGTTCTGGACCGCGAGCGCTTCTTCACGGGTGACGTCAGCCATGAGTTGCGCACCCCGCTGACGGTCATCACCGGCGCGGCGGAAATCCTGATGACGCAGGCGCACGCCAATCCCGCCATCCATGCCGCCTCCGAGCGGATCTACCGCGCCGCGCGCGACGCCTCCGACTCGGTCACGGTGCTGTTGCGTCTGGCCCGGTCGCCGGACATGCTGGAGATGACGTCGGTATCGGCGGCCGGACTGGCCGGCGAGGAGGCGGCGCGCTGCCAGCCCCTGACGGCGGCCAAACCGCTGGAGGTGCGGTATGCCGGCGGCGAGGATTTCATGATCTACGCGCCGCGCGAACTGCTGATCGCCGCCATCGGCAACCTGGTGCGCAATGCTTGTCTTTATACCATGCAGGGTGAAGTGGTCGTGCGCCTGGCCGGCCGTTCGCTGATCGTCGAGGATACCGGCCCCGGCTTGCCGGCGGCGGCCCGCGCGCGCCTGCTGAACGAGGCCATCCCCGTCAGCGCCAGCGGCTCGTCGGGCACCGGCCTGGGCTTGGGGCTGGTGCAGCGCATTTGCGCTTATCTCGGCGCGGACCTGGCCTACAGGGAGCGCGTCGGCGGCGGCAGCGTGTTTGAAGTTCGATTTCCTTGAGGAATTAACGTAGATTTAACGCATCTTTGACGCGGAGTTGACCAACTAGTTAGTAAGGTGGAGGCTGGAATCCAGGAGCCTCTGTTGAACGTACACCCGAACTTAACTCTTAGTCATCATCGCGCGCGCTTGCTGCCGTTCCTGCGCGTCAAGCCGTTCTGGCGTGCGCAACGCGTCCATGTTCAGCACCTGACCCTGGCGGCTGCGGCTTTCTTTGTACTTTTGTATAACTTTAGCTTCTGGCAAACGTTTTTTGTCGCCACCGGCGGCTTACAGTTGGCCAATGTGCCGCTGTATATCGCGTCGTTCACATTGCTGACGCTGGCGTTCAACGCTTTCCTGACCTTGTTCAGCTTCCGCTACGTCATCAAGCCGGTGTTGATCCTGCTGTTTTTCGTCACCGCGTCCAGCAGCTATTTCATGAACCGCTACGGTATCGCCATCGACGCTTCGATGCTGCAGAACGTGATGGAAACCGATGTCCACGAGGCGACCGAGTTGTTCAGCTGGAATTTGGTGCTGACGATCGCCGTGCTGGGGGCGTTGCCGTCGGTGCTGGTGTACCGCCTCAAGCTCGAATTTCCGCCGTTGCGCCGCGCGCTGCTGATCAATCCCGCCGTGATCGTGGTGTCGCTGCTGGTCGCCGGCATTCTGATGATGGGATTCTTCAAGACCCTGGCGCCGGCCGTGCGCGAGTACCGCCAGATGCGCTTCCTGCTGACGCCCACCAACGTCATCCAGGCCGGTAACTCTTTCTTCAAACATAAAATGGCGCGCGCGACGGTGATCGCGCCGCTCGGCAGCGACGCCATGAAAGGCACTTTGTGGGCGCAGGAAAAACGCCGCACGGTGACCATCATGGTAGTCGGCGAAACCGCGCGCGCGATGAATTTCTCGCTCAATGGCTACAAGCGCGACACCAATCCGCTGCTGTCGCGCCAGGCCGGACTGCTCAACTTCAGCAATGTGCAATCGTGTGGCACGGCCACGGCGATTTCCGTTCCCTGCCTGTTTTCTGGTTTCGCGCGCGCCGACTATTCTGAGGACAAGGCGAGGGCGCAGGAGGGCTTGCTTGACGTGCTCAGCCATGCAGGCTTGCAGGTGCTGTGGCGCGACAATAACTCGGGTTGCAAAGGCGTGTGCGACCGTGTGACGTATGAGGACATGTCGAAGCCGAAGGCCGGAGATCCGTTCTGTAACAAGGAAGAGTGCTTCGACGAGCGCATGCTGCAGGGCCTGCCGGAAATCATCCGCAACGCCAAGCAGGATCTGGTCATTGTGCTGCACCAGAAAGGCAGCCACGGGCCGGCGTACTGGAAGCGTTATCCGCCCGCGTTCCAGCGTTTCGGCCCGGTGTGCACCAGCAACGAACTGGAAAAGTGCTCGCGCGAATCCATCGTGGCCGCCTACGACAATACCATCGCCTACACCGACTACTTCCTGAGCAAGACCATCGACCTGCTGCGCGCGGCCGGCGCCGCCGACGACGTCGATACCGCCTTCATGTATTTCTCGGACCACGGCGAGTCGCTGGGCGAAAAGAACATGTATCTGCACGGCGCGCCGTATTTCATCTCGCCCGACGAGCAGCGTCACGTTCCCTTCATGCTGTGGCTGGACGAGCGCTACCGCGACCGCTTCAACCTGGACCAGCGCTGCCTGGCGGCGCGGCGCGGACAGGAATTCTCCCACGACAATGTGTTCCATTCCTTCCTCGGCATGCTGAACATCAGCACGGCCGTCTACAACCCCCGACTCGATATTTTCCATGCTTGTACGCTCGCTAACCAGTCTTAAACAAGGAAGCGCGCTGCGGACCATCGACATTTCGTTGATGCTGTCGGGCGTCCTGATCCTCTGGATCGGTAACTACACCAATATCGATCTGGCGCTGGCCGACGCCATGTTCGACCGCGCCAGCGGTACGTTTCCCTGGCACCACGCGTGGCTGGCCGAACGATTCAATCACGGCATATTGAAAACCATCTTGCAGGTGGCGGGCGTGATGGTCGTCGCGCTGGCCGCGTGGGATTGGGCGCGGCCTCGGCCGACCTGGGACGCGTCGCGCCGCACCGGACTGCGCGTGCTCGCGCTATCGGCCATCCTGGTGCCGACCTGCATTAGCGTGCTGAAGCACTTCAGCGATTCGCATTGCCCTTGGGATTTGCAGCGCTATGGCGGCCGCGAGCCCTATGTGCGGCTGCTGGAGATGTTGCCGGCCGGCGTGTCGCCGGGGCAGTGCCTGCCCGGCGGCCATGCGTCCAGCGCGCTGTGGCTGGTGGGGCTGGCCGTGTTCTGGTTGCCGCACCGTCCCCGGATGGCGGCCGCCGTGGGCGGCTTGATGCTGGCGTTCGGCCTGGCGGTCGGCTGGATGCAGCAATTGCGCGGCGCGCATTTCCTGACACACACGCTCTGGTCGATGTGGATCGCCGTATTCATCGTCGACGTTCTCTACCGCACGCTCGGGCCGGCCGAGCGCCGTGCGGAATTGGCCTGATTCGGTAAATTGGGTCACAATCCTGTTGAGTTGTCGCTTTGACCAAAAACAGGAGCACTATGAACGAGCAGATTGCCAGGGACGTCGTCCTGGTGCGCGCCATTGAATTGGCCGACCAGAAGAAAGAAGTGCTGAGCGAGGATGACCGCATGTACGCCAGCCGCAGCGCGCGCGAACTGGCGCAATGGCAGGCCTCGGACAAGCATGCGGACGTCACGCCCGACGATTTCCTGCAGCAGCGCTCGGAACAAATACTGAAACGCCTCGCCGAGCGCACGCCGGCGTTTGCCGGCTTCGCCAAGCGCTCGACCGGCCTGCGGGCGCTGGCCTGGCTGCTGCCGGTGCTGGCGCTGGCGCTGGGCGCCGCGCTGGACCGCATTACCGATCCGCACCGCGTCGATCTGCTGTCGGCGCCGCTGCTGCTGATCATTGCCTGGAACCTGCTGGTCTATCTGGGCTTGTTTATCAGCCTGTTCATTCCCGCGCGCGTCGCGGGCGGGCCGAAGACGGGCCTGATCCGCCGCCTGAGCGTCGGCAAGCTGGCGGTGCCGCGCAAGGTGCCGCCGGTCTTGGCGACGGGATTGCTGGGTTTTATGGGCGAATGGTCGCAACTGAGCGCCAAATTGACGACGGCCCGGCTCGGCCGCACCATCCACCTGAGCGCGGCCATGTTCGCGCTCGGCGCGGTGCTGTCCTTATATGGGCGTGGTCTGCTGTCGCAGTACGCGGCCGGCTGGGAGAGCACCTTCCTCGACGCCACCCAGGTGCATGGCCTGTTGTCCTTTTTGTTCGCGCCGGCCATCGCCGTGTTCCAGTTGCAGGGATTCACCCTGGCCGAGATCGAGGCGCTGCGCTTCCCGCAAACCACCGCGCCCGAAGGCGGCGCCCGCTGGGTCCATCTGTACGCGGCGACGATCTTCCTGCTGGTCGTGCTGCCGCGCCTGGTGCTGGCGCTGGTCGCCAACTGGCGCGCGGCGCGGCTGAGCCGGCGCTTCCCGCTCGACCTCGACCAGCCATATTTCCGCAAACTCAACGAGACCATCGGCACGGGCACCGGCGGCATGCTGCGCGTGTTGCCGTTCAGCTTTACCGTCGACGAAGCCCGGCATCGCGGCTTGGGGCAGATCGCCATCATGCTGTTCGGCGAGCAGGGCCGCATGATGCTGCGGCCGTCGACCTCGTACGGCGAGGAGCCGCGCGAGGTGCTGCGCGACGTCGACCTCAACGATCCGAACGTGACCATGACGGCGGTGCTGTTCAACTTGACGGCGACGCCTGAGAAGGAAAACCATGGCGCCTTCCTCGACTATCTGGTCAAGGCGTCGCCGCGCGGCATCGCCGTTCTGCTCGACGAGTCCTCCTTTGTGGAGCGCATGGGCCAGGCCGACCAGCGCGGCCTTGCCGAGAGAAGCGCCCTATGGCAGGAGTTCTGCCACTTCCATCAGACCACGGCGACCGTCGTGAATCTGCTGGACCCTTCCATCCACCCGCTCGACGCCGGCGTCGGGCTGAAACTGTCGGCTGCCGCATGAGTGTTTCGATTGAAAAAACCGCCGATGCGGTGCAAATCCAGTTCGCACTGATTTCGCATACCAATAATGGCAAGACCACCTTGGCGCGCACCCTGGTCGGCATGGACATTGGCGAGGTGCGCGACGCCGCCCACGTCACGATCTTCGCCGAGTCGCATACCTTGCTGACGACGCCGCAGGGCGACAGCCTGCAATTATGGGATACGCCGGGCTTCGGCGATTCGGTGCGCCTGCTCAAGCGGCTGGGGCAGTCGGGCAACCCGATCGGCTGGTTCCTGCGGGAGGTGCTGGACCGCTACCGCGACCGGCCGTTCTGGCTCAGCCAGAATGCCTTGCGCACCGCCAAGGAATCGGCGGACGTCGTTCTTTATCTGGTCAACTCCTCGGAAAATCCGAGGGATGCCGGCTATGTGCCGGCGGAAATGAAGATACTGGAATGGATAGGCAAGCCGGTGGTGGTGCTCCTGAATCAGACCGGGCGGCCACGGCCCGCTGCGGAAGAGCAAACGGAGCAGGGACGCTGGCGCGAGCATCTGGCGCAGTATCCGGCGGTGCGCGAGGTACTGGCGCTGGATGCCTTCGCGCGCTGCTGGGTACATGAGCGTGTCTTCTATGAAGTGGTCGGAAAATTGCTCGATCCATCGCAGCAGGCCGGTTACGCCCGTTTGTTCGCGACCTGGGAAGCGGCCAACGCGCGCCGCTACGATCACGCGACACGGTTGCTGGCCAAACAGTTGGCGGCCGCCGCGCGCGATAGCGAGGCGGTCGACGCCGTGCCTTCGAGCATGCTCAAGTCGGCCTTGAAGGTCGTCGGCATCGGCAAGAACGAGGAGCAGCAGCGCCAGGACCGCGCCATGGGCAATCTGATCGCGCGGTTGAACCAGGCGACGGTCGAGTCGACGCGCGAATTGCTGATCCTGCACCAGCTCGATCCAACGGACGCCGGCAAGATCAATGAGCGGGTGCGCGAGAACTTCGCCGTGCGCGCCCCTATAGATAAGGCGCAGGCGGGATTGCTGGGCGCGGTGATCTCCGGTGCCGCGACGGGCTTGTCCGCCGACGTGATGGCTGGCGGGCTGACCTTGGGTGGTGGCGCCTTGCTTGGCGGCGTGGTCGGGGCGCTGACGTTCGCCGGCGCGGCCTGGGGTTTCAATTCCAGTACCGACCGTAATCAGGCCGCCGTGCAATTTACTGACGCTTTTATGCGCAATCTGGTGGTGGTCGGCATTTTGCGCTACCTGGCCGTGGCGCACTTCGGGCGGGGACGCGGCAATTTCGTCGAGAACGAGGCGCCGGCTTTCTGGCAGGAAGAGGTCGAGCAGGCGGTCGCGCAGCATGACGCCGCCTTGGTGACATTATGGAACGACCTGCGCCGGGACAAGGCGGACAGCGAGGCGGCGACGGCGTTGATCAAGCGGATAGCGACGACTACCTTGGTGCGGCTGTATCCAGATGTTGCAGACAGGCTTTAAAAGTCCTTGCGGTAATTGTTGCCTCTTGCTATAGTTCGCCCCCTCGCAGAACGACGTACACAAATACGGCGCGAAACGAAGAAGATGAAGAAAAAGAAGTGCTTGACGAAATATTCGAAACGCCTCATAATCTTGCCTCTTCGCTGATGAACACAACGCTTCTTCAGCAAGCAGTACCAAGCAGTACCAAACAAGTTCTTTAAAAATTAACAGTCGATAAGTGTGGACGTTTGATGAAAGTGCACGCGGAGCTTCGGTTCCGCGATACTTAAAATATCAAATGTTCACAAGAAGTAATGAAATAGGCGCTACGAAAGTAGTGGCCTGTCAGTATTTTGAGTGAGCGACCCGTCAGCAATGACGGTGCTACGAAAGTAGCAAATAAACAGAGATTAAACTGAAGAGTTTGATCCTGGCTCAGATTGAACGCTGGCGGCATGCCTTACACATGCAAGTCGAACGGCAGCGCGGGGCAACCTGGCGGCGAGTGGCGAACGGGTGAG